>NZ_JCAUAS010000012.1:0-195188 GCF_059692075.1 Paenibacillus sp. J31P190
ACACCAAAAATACACCGACAATGACAAGACACCACAATCACCACAACGACAACGACAACCCGGCAATAACACCAAAAACACACCGGCAATGACAACGACACCACAATCACCACAACCACAACGACAACCCGATAATAACACCAAAAACACACGGACAATGACAGTGACACAACCACAACCACAACGACAACGGCAACGACAACGACAACCCGGCAATAACACCAAAAATACACCGACAATGACAAGACACCACAATCACCACAACGACAACGACAACCCGGCAATAACACCAAAAACACACCGGCAATGACAACGACACCACAATCACCCCAACCACAACGACAACCCGATAATAACACCAAAAACACATCGACAATGACAGCGACACCACAATCACCACAACGATAACGACACCACAATCACCCCAACCACAACGACAACCCGATAATAACACCAAAATCACACCAACAATGACTGCGGCACCACAACCTCAACCAAATTAACAACCGCAACCCGCAACCCCAACCGTAACCCCAACCCCAACCAATATCTTTAGCGAGCATCGCAAGCATTACTCCATAAATGAGGCATCGAACAGATAACTTCTAAATTTACGCTTTCTGTGGTATCTACAATTATCAAAAAAACATTGCCGAAGCCTTAAAATATTCTTGTCCCCTGACGGAGATGAGAGCGGTATTACGGCTTGCAAAAGTTCCAAAAAGATAACTTCAAATTATTGATATTGATTAGTCGATAGTTGATTTTATACATTGTAGATACTACAGAAAATGAATATTCATTGATATTAATATCAGAAGCATAAACTACTTTACATGCAAACAAATGTTCTGTATAATACAAATATAGGGAATTATCCAGGACGGTATTATAATTGAGAGGGGTCACTTCATGGATACATATTTATTTGAATCGTTGGATGACACTTTCAAGACGGAGGAAGATTGTGTAAGATTTTTGACGAAAAGACGGTGGGCGGGTGGGTTTTGTTGCCCGAGTTGTGGTTATCATTTATTTTATATAATTAAGACTCTTTATTGGAGTGTAAAGAATGCCGTACGCAAATTTCATTAACGGCTGGGACGGTTATGCATAAATCTAAGCTTTCCTTGATGCTTTGGTTCAAAGCTATACGAGCATTGATCCAAGATGATGAAACTTATTCAATTGCAGCGTTTGCGAGCTTGCTTGGAGTAAATTATCGAACTGCTAAGTTGATGCTGGAGAAGCTGCAACTAGCTTTATATAAGCAATACTCACGCATGGGTTCAGGTACGGGCAGAATTCGCAAACAAAAAGTAGAGTCCAACCAAAATACAAGAAAGCATGCAATTTTTAACTCTCGAAAGATCAACGCCAACTTCTGTACGTATATGTTCACAAATTCCAAGAACATAAAGTATGTTGAGGATGTTTTGTTTAGAAAGTGGATGGATGCTTTCTTATCCGTTTATTTGTACCCTGTCTATTTAAGGTATTGTCAAGTTCTTTAACGTAAGTAACGTTGTTGTCACCTATAAAAAGCATGAATGAACCTGCTTCAATGAGTACGCGGTGAAAGTTTGAAGTGAAATCAGAGGAAATTCTACATCATTATCCAAATATAAAAAAGCCTTACCGCATTATTGCCGCGATAAGGTCTTATGAATAGCTGATTAACTTAAATTATTCAACAATCAAAGTTGTTTTCATATTAGCGTGACCGCTGCCGCACATGATGGAACAGTTAATTGGGAAAGAACCCGCTTTATCTGGCGTAAAGGTAACTGTTTTGTTGCTGTTATCGAGGTTTATTTTGAATTCTTTAATGGATGCACCATGAACGCCTTGAGAATTTTCAAGCGTAATTGTAACGGGCTCACCTTTTTTGACCCGATATTCGGATTGGTCAAATTTGAAATTAGTGGCTTTCAATAAAACTTGCTGGCCTGCAGCTTGTGTAGTAGCGGCGGGAGATGTAGAGGATTGTGCTGATTTTGTATCTTTGTTTCCACATGCGGCTATCGCAATGACTAGGACTATTCCCATAAAAAGAACGAGTAATTTCTTCATGTATATCCCTCCGAAATTGTATTGGTTTCCCTCATCATTGTACACGACCTCTTCAAAAAAAACAGTGACAAACTCGTGAAAGAAATGGTTAAAAGAAAAGATCGGTCCGGCGAGTGAATACGCGGCAGACCGATCTTTTTTTGGCTTTAGCATGGATATCAGTTATCGAAACGGATAGGTTTTTATCGACGATCTTCTCTTCCTGTGATCCCTTGTTCAAAGGGAGTTTTCACAGGGATGAATAGGTCGATGATTCCAATGACTAAAGCAGCTAAAATGGCACCTATTAAGCTCGTAGATACATTACTCACTACAAACTGGGCGGCCCAAATGACAAGAGCACTCACCAGAAAGCCTACGATTCCCCTGCCAAAGGGAGTGATTTGTTTGCCGAAGATCCCTTCAATGATCCAAGCAGCAACAGCAATGACCAGAGCTAGAAAAAATGCGCTCCAGAAACCGCCGACTTTAAACCCTGGAACTAACCAGCTGACAAACATTAAAACCAAAGCAGAAACAATAAACCTTACCAGATGTCCGAGAAGATGCATCTCGTGAACCTCCTTCTTTTTGTGATGAGAATAAGTTCTCATGACAAGAAGTGATTTTTTGCAAACAATGCTTGGTGTGTCTAAGTCTTACAAATTCCTTTTGGCAGGTGGATAGGTGCACAGCTTAGTGTATCCAAATGGGGGGAATATTATGGTAGGCAGCATCTTCCATATAACGATTGTCTCCGTAGCTAATCAGGCTTGTTTTGGTTTATAATATAGGGTAGAGAAATGAGGTTGGGATAGTTGAATAAGAAAATAATTAAAACATTAGATTATCAGAAGATTTTACATAAACTAGCTCATCATGCGTCTACGTCGCTTGGTAAGGATGCCGTGGAAAAGCTTGAACCTAAGGGTGATTTTGAACTCGTCAAGCTTCGGCTTCAAGCAACTGATGAGGCTGTTAATGTAGAGCGATTGAAGGGGAATGCCCCCTTTGGTGGGATTCGTGATATTAGATCTTCCTTGCACAGGGTTAGAATTGGCGGGATGTTAAATCCTATGGAACTTCTCGATATTTCGACGACGATGTTCGGCACTCGCAGGTTGAAGCGATTTGTTCTTGCGGTTCATGAAGAATACGCGATTCCGATGCTCAAAGGGCAGGTTGAATTACTCACAGAAAATAAGCCATTAGAAGATAAGATTAATAGCTGTATTGATGAGAACGCTATTGTTGTTGACGGTGCGAGCCCTGAACTGGGACGTGTGCGAAGCGAACTACGCACAGGTGAAGCAAGGGTCCGCGAGAGGTTAGAGCAAATGCTTCGCAATTCATCTGTTCAGAAAATGTTGCAGGACGTATTGATCACTATTCGGAATGACCGTTTTGTAATCCCGGTTAAATCGGAATATCGATCCAGCTTTGGCGGGATGATTCATGATCAGTCAGCTTCGGGTGCGACGCTATATATTGAGCCAGATGCTATTGTTCAATTAAATAACAAAATTCGTGAATTAAAGTTTAAGGAAGAAGTTGAGATTGAGAAAATTTTACGAGCACTGACTGAGCTCGTTGCTGAACAAGTGGAGTTGCTTGTGCTGGATGTGGATCAGTTGGCTGAGCTTGATTTTATTTTTGCTAAAGCTGGTCTAGCTAGGGAACTGAAAGCTACAATGCCTAGATTAAATGATCGAGGCTTCATTAAAATAAAGCGAGGAAGGCATCCCCTTATCGCGGCAGATTCCGTTGTGCCGCTTGATTTGGAGTTGGGCAATGATTTCTCACAAATCATTGTAACTGGGCCTAATACAGGAGGTAAAACTGTCTCCCTCAAAACAGTGGGACTCCTTAGTTTAATGGCGATGTCAGGGCTTTTCGTACCTGCTGAGGAAGGCAGTCAGTTATGTGTGTTCGACGCGATTTATGCGGATATTGGTGATGAGCAGAGCATCGAGCAGAATTTAAGTACTTTTTCGAGTCATATGACGAATATCATAAGCATTTTAAGAGATATGACACCAAAGAGTTTGGTTTTGCTTGATGAACTTGGAGCGGGTACCGATCCTGCTGAGGGTTCGGCTTTAGCGATTTCCATTTTGGATTATATTCATCAAATCGGTTGCCGAATCATTGCAACGACGCACTATTCGGAGTTAAAGGCTTATGCCTATCAAAAGCAAGGCACCATTAACGCAAGTATGGAATTTGATATCCAAACACTAAGTCCGACTTACCGCTTACTTGTAGGTGTTCCTGGTCGAAGTAATGCGTTTGCCATTGCAGAGCGTCTGGGCTTATCTAAGCGCATTATTGAGCATGCACGTACGCAGGTGGGCGAGGAGGATAAGCGCGTCGAATCAATGATCGCGTCGCTTGAGGAGAATCGCCTGATCGCGGAAGCTGAGCGCCAAAGCGCTGAGAGGATGCGACGAGAGGCGGAAGAGATGCGCCTAACGTTAGAGGCTCAGCAGGCCAAGTTCGATGAGCAGCGCGATAAGCTGCTCGAGAAGGCCGAGCGCGACGCGCGTGAGGCTGTCGCCAAGGCGCGCCGCGAGGCGGATGAAATCATCACCGAGCTGCGGCGCATGGCGCAGGAGGAAGCCGGTGGAGTCAAGGATCACCGGTTGGTAGAAGCGAAGCGCCGCCTCGATCAGGCGGCGCCGGAACTGCGCGAGAAGCAGGTTCGCGCGGCGAAGAAGCGGCCTGAGAGAATCGAGGCCGGGGATGAAGTGCGTGTTGTGACCCTGGGTCAGAAGGGTCACGTCGTAGAGATTGTTAGTGCCACAGAAGCAACGGTGCAGTTGGGAATTATGAAAATGAAGGTCGAGTTGTCAAATCTCGAGAAGATCGGCAGCACGGCTCAGAAAAAGCCAGCTCATCAGGTAGCTACAACCGTTAAAAGAACACGAGATGATAACATCCGGATGGAACTGGATATGCGCGGTCTCAACATGGAGGACGCCCTGATAGAGGCTGATCGATTCCTGGATGAATCTTTCTTGGGCAACCTGGGGCAAGTTTACTTAATTCATGGTAAAGGAACAGGCGTGCTGCGTACTGGCATGCAGGAATACTTGCGCCGTCATAAGCATGTGAAGAGTTACCGAATGGGGAATTACAACGAAGGCGGAGCAGGAGTTACAATCGTCGAATTGAAATAACTTTTAATTTTTTTCATCTTTTTGAAACTCATTCTTTGGGACTGCGTATGTAATATGTGTAAGCACCGGTGATTAAAAAAATAAGCATTCGTAATACCCAAATTTTAAAATACATGTTTTTAAACCTTAGGAGGAATTCAAAAATGGGAATTTTTAAAAGACTTCGTGATATGACAATGGCTTCGGTAAATGACTTGCTGGACAAAGCAGAAGATCCTATTAAGATGTTAAATCAGTTTCTGCGTGACATGGAAGAAGATATCATGGAGGCTGAGGCTGCAGTAGCTAAGCAGATCGCAATTGAGAAGAAATTCAAGCTTCAGTTTGAGGAATCCGAAGAGATGGTCACTAAGCGTACTGAGCAAGCTATGAAAGCTCTTGAATCAGGTAATGAAGACCTGGCTCGCCGCGCTTTGGAAGACAAGAAAGAGCACCAAGGACGTTACGATGAATTGAAACGCCAATATGATCTTGCGAAAACGAATGCTGATCAACTTCGCAGCCAATTGACGGAAATGAAAGACGAGTTCAACAAAATGAAAAACAAGAAGGATTTGTTGATTGCTCGTGCTGAAACAGCGAAAGCTCAAAAACAAATCAATCAAGCGATGTCTGGTTTTGGTACGGACAATGCAGCTAAAGGTTTTGACCGTATGAGCGAGAAAGTACTTCAAATGGAAGCTGAAGCGCAAGCAAGCGGTGAAATCCGTGCTAAAAACCGCAGCTTAGATGATGAGCTTGACAAACTGGGCGGAAGCAGCAGCGGAATTGATGACGAATTAGCAGCTATGAGAGCAAAGCTTGCTGAAAAAAAACAATCCTAATGCTATACTAATAGTACCTGCGAGAGACTGAGTCAAACTCAGTCTCTTCTATCTTTCGCGAAGGAAGGCAGGAGACGATATGAACGAAGAGGTGGATGTATTGCTAAGTAACCCGTATTTATCGACGCTTGCCTTTTTTGCAGTTGCTGTAATCGCGCTTGTTGTATTTCTAACGATTTTTGAAATGGTCACCAAATATGATGACTGGGCTGAGATCAAAAAAGGCAACTTATCTGTAGCAATGGCTACAGGTGGGAAGATTTTTGGGATTTGTAATCTGTTCCGATTCGCTATCCTAAACAATGACACGATGATTCATTCCCTCATCTGGGCAGGGTACGGATTCTTGCTTTTGCTGGCTGCCTACTTCATTTTTGAATTCTTGACGCCTTATTTCAAAATCGATGAAGAAATCAAAAAAGATAACCGCGCTGTAGGTTTCTTGTCTTTGACGCTATCTGTCTCCCTTTCCTATGTGGTCGGAGCTTGTGTAACTTAGAATCATACATAATCTTGGAGGCATGAACAATGAAATACCTGTGGGGCACTTTGTTTGCCATTGCATTTGTATTTATGGCGGCAGGGGTTTATTATTTATTGAAATATGCATGAATGCATTAGGTTGGAGGATTACGTAATGAGTAGCAATGAAGAAATAGTTTGTCCATGGTGCCAAACAGAGATCGTTTGGGATCCGGAAATTGGACCTGAGGACGAATGTCCACACTGTTTTAATGAACTGAAAGATTATAGGAGCATAGATTTAAAGGTGAAACAAACAGGTCAACCGCTTCGCTTTGATGAACAAGAATATGCTGATACGGATGAAGATTTGTCATTAGCTTGGGATGATTCGGATGAACCTCTCGATAAATACGGAGAAAAAGTTCAACACATTACTGACGAACAAGAAGAGGCTCCAGAGTGCTCAAGCTGTCATGAACTGTTGTTGTTTGCAGGTACTGAGGTCACGAGTGGCTCCTCTTTCACTCCTGTCATTCCCAAAACGTTAGGAAGTGCTTTCCTAACAGGTCCCTTTACTTCGAATGTCTTTGTATGTCCGTCTTGCTTTAAGGTGGAGAAAATCTTATCGGATACAGATCGACTGCTCATGGTTGAACGTATCAAATCGGAGTAGCGGTGGAACCGAGTCCTATATGGATTCGGTTTTTTTATATGCCCAGCCTCATATTTTCACTCGATTGGGGAAGCTTAACAAGAGCTATTTCGATCAGTGGGGAAAGGTGAGGAGGAGTATGCAAAAGGATCAGAGTAAGCCGTTTGTTCAAAAAGGTAGGGCAAAGGATGGCAGTAAAGCTAATTATTTTGAAGACCGTGGAAGTGGAGCCGTCGAAATTAAGGGTTCGCAGAAGAAAGGTCGGCTAGATGCCCAGGCGATTCTTTTACTGATTGTTCACTCGTTATTTGGCAGTGCAAATGCTCTGTCGGGAACTTTCGTTGGTGTGTATTTGTGGAAGGCCAAAAATGACTACGCTTTAATCGGTTGGTTTACGTTAACAACGCATTTAACAATGGCGCTTACCTTTTGGTTGGCTGGGAAATGGGTGAAGGAACACAATAAAATGAACTGCTTACGGCTCGGGGTAGCATTTTCAGCGGGCTTTTATATGCTGGTATTGTGGCTTGGAGCAAGCAGCTTTCACTATTTTGTCTGGTTAGGGATGGTACAGGGGATTTCAGCTGGCTTATTCTGGGTTGCTTTTAATGTTGTTTATTTTGAAGTGACGGACCCCGATAATCGAGATCGGTTCAATGGTTGGGTAGGGCTATTGGGTTCTGGCGCAGGAATAATCGCACCATGGATCTCAGGTTTACTAATTGTGAGTCTGGGAGATGGGGCTGGGTATCGGTTAATTTTTTCCATTTCGTTAGGTATCTATTTGTTAGGCGTGATTATCAGTTTCTTTTTGAAAAAACGGAAAGTGCAAGGTACCTACGAATGGTTGTTTCCCTTTCGTTGTCTAAGGCAAGCTGAAACCCCTTGGAAGCGTGTATGCCTAGCTTTGGTATTTCAAGGAGTTCGAGAGGGTGTCTTTGGTTTCATGATTGGACTTCTCGTCTACATATCCACATCAAGTGAAGCGAGCTTAGGGAGTTTTGTACTGATTACTTCTGCGGTATCATTAGTGAGTTTCTGGGCGGCGGGACGATTTATTAAGCCGCGTTTTCGCAAGATCAGTATGTTGATTGGCGCTGCTATGATCGTAGCCGTTATTATTCCTTTTTTCTGGAAAATGGGGTATAGCACTTTACTTATTTTCGGCATAGGAGCTTCGCTCTTTTTTCCGATGTATTCAGTGCCTATGGTGTCGGCTGTATTCGATCTAATTGGTTCAAATGAAGCCAGCGCTAAGCAGCGGGAGGAGTATGTTGTTCTTCGTGAGCTTTCACTCAATGTGGGGCGTGTTTGCGGTGTGCTCCTATTCATTTGTGTCATTTCGTGGAGCACGGCCCCGCTTGTAATAAACGTACTGTTATTAATCATTGGCAGTTCATCTCTAGTCAGCTGGTACTTTATGAAGAAGCAGTTAACGGTAATTAGAACTTGACATCTTTCGCGGTTCCCGATAAAAATGTGGGTATAGATTGTTTTATTGGGAAGAGGTGGGGTAACCCTTGACACATAAAAAAATGGTGAATAGCATCACAGACCTGATAGGTGATACACCGGCCGTGCGGATTAACCGGTTGGTAGGTTCGAATGATGCGGAGCTCTACGTGAAGCTTGAATATTTCAATCCAAGCGGCAGTGTAAAAGACCGCGCTGCGTTCAATTTAATCGAGCAGGCGGAGAAAGACGGGCTGCTTCGTCCTGGCGCTACGATTATCGAGCCGACGAGCGGTAATACTGGCATTGGACTTGCCATGAATGCGGCAGCCAGAGGCTACAAGGCCATTCTGATCATGCCGGACAACATGACCAAAGAACGGATTAATTTGCTCAAGGCCTATGGCGCAGAGGTCGTACTCACTCCCGCCGCGCTGCGGATGCCGGGAGCGATTGAGAAAGCGAAGGAGCTGCGCGATCAGATACCTGGCAGCTATATCCCACAACAGTTCGAGAATCCGGCGAATCCAAGCATTCATCGGACGACAACGGCTCCGGAAATTCTGGAGCAAATGGACGGGCGTCTGGATGCATTCGTAGCAACATCAGGCACGGGAGGAACGATTACTGGAACAGGCGAGGTGCTCCGGGAAAAGCTGCCGGATATCCAGATCTACGTGGTAGAGCCGAAGGGTTCACCGGTTCTTTCTGGAGGAAACCCTGGACCGCATAAACTTGTTGGAACGAGTCCAGGGTTCGTACCCGCAATTCTGAATACCAGCATATACGATCAGATCGTGCAGGTGACTGATGATGATGCAATCCGAACCATGAAAGATCTGGCCAGCAAGGAAGGCATTCTAGTAGGACCTTCGGCCGGAGCCTCGGTGTGGACAGGTATGCAGATAGCCCGTAAGCTTGGAGCGGGCAAGAGAGTGCTCTGCATTGCACCGGATACGGGCGAAAGATATTTGAGTATGGACATTTTTGATTAAATTCATGAATAAGTTTAATAAATATAAAGCGGCCCACCGGATCCAAAGGATTCGGATGGGCCGTTCTTCATTATTTTTTAACAAAAAAGATAACAAAAGATCATTGAATAAAAATTCATAATTGAGTATAATTATAAGTATGAGATGGTTTGGGATGAAAGGTGGAAATACAGTGAAATTAGCCTATATTAATGCGCTTCCTGAAGAAGGTCAATTCCAGGAATTTATACAGACATATACAGAAGAATGCATAACATTTGGAGCTCAAGCCATTGTGAATTGGAACGATTTTCAATCGGAGCATGTTATTTCGGTTTATGATGAGAATAAACTTGTCGGAATCGGTTGTATGGCGGGAGAATGTCATGTCCATGTGCGTCCTACGTATGAGCATCGTGAAATTGAAACCATGATGAACAAATTGTTGCAAGCCGAATCGAAGGTTAGTTTGGCTCACGGCCAATCCTGATGATTACTTGTAGGAGGGGGCTATTCGGAGATCCGGGTGGCCTTTTTCCTATTTGTGGGTGGAAAATTCGGTTATACAAAAATATTCCGCTCTAAAACAAGCTCAGTAATTGAATTAGGACAGCAATTCATTGTAAGATTGAAGGATGAACGAATCAGATTTCAGGAAGGTAGGTTTAACCATGGATGCTTTGAAGCTAAAAATTCTCGAACTACTGAAGGAAGATGCCCGCAGGAGTGCGGACTTGATCGCCACTATGCTAGGAACGGCGGAGGCCGAGGTGGCGCGAGCGATAAGCGAGATGGAAGCGGATAAGGTCATCGTCAAATATGCGACAGTAGTGAACTGGAGTAAAGTGGATGACGAAAAGGTTACCGCCCTAATTGAAGTGCAAATTACGCCGGAACGCGGGCACGGGTTTGATGCTATCGCGGAACGGATCTATTTATATCCAGAAGTCAAATCGGTTTATCTTATGTCTGGCGCTTATGATTTACTTGTAGAAATTGAGGGCAGTTCCCTCAAACAAGTTGCTTCTTTCGTGTCCAACAAGCTTTCGCCGATTGATCGTGTACTTTCAACAAAGACGAATTTTATATTAAAAAAATACAAACAAGACGGCATTATATTCGAGGATCAGGAAGATGATCACCGAATGCTCGTTTCGCCGTAAAGAAGAGGGAACGCCATGATCAAAGATGAGATAACGATCCAGCAGAATAAGGTAAAATCGATGAAGGACTACCTCGCTCCTGCCGTACGTGAAATGAAGCCTTCAGGTATTCGGAAGTTTTTTGATTTGGTGAGTAACAGCAAGGAAGATATTATTTCGCTTGGTGTAGGGGAACCGGATTTCTCAACGCCTTGGCATGTCCGCGAAGCAGCTGTGCATTCCTTGGAACGCGGTAGAACGAAATACACGCCAAACTCAGGTATACCTGAGCTTCGTGAAGCGATTGCCGATTATCTTCATACGTCCTTTAAAGTGAAATATGAGCCATCGAATGAAGTCCTTGTTACGGTTGGCGGCAGTGAAGCGATTGACTTAGCTCTCCGAGCTTTGATAACGCCGGGCGACGAGATTCTTATACCTGAGCCTTGTTATATTTCGTATTCCCCAATTACGAGCATAAGCGGCGGCGTAGCTGTTGGGATTGAGACCTTCGCGAAGGACCAGTTCAAGCTGACTGAAAAAGCACTTCGCGACGCGATTACGCCACGCTCCAAAATATTAATTCTCTGCTATCCTAGCAATCCAACAGGCGGTATTATGACGTATGAGGATTGGCTTCCGATTGCTAAAGTCATTGAAGAGAACGATCTTATTGTCATTTCCGATGAAATATATGCGGAGCTGACTTATGGTCAGAAGCACGTGAGCTTCGCGGCTATTCCTGGCATGAAAGACCGGACAATTTTGGTTAGCGGGTTCTCCAAAGCTTTTGCCATGACAGGCTGGCGGATGGGATATGCTTGCGGTCACCAGGAGCTGATTTCGGCGATGACCAAAATTCATCAATATACCGTAATGTGCGCACCGGTCATGGGTCAAGTTGCTGCTCACGAGGCGTTGACGAATGGCATGGAAGAAAAAGATCGGATGATCGAGTCCTATAACCAGCGCAGACGTCTAATTGTAAAAGGATTCCGAGATATTGGTCTCGAATGCCATGAGCCTCAAGGCGCTTTCTATGCATTTCCAAGTATTGTTGCAACAGGATTAACTTCAGAAGAGTTTGCTCAGCGGCTATTATTTGAGTCAAAGGTTGCTGCCGTGCCTGGAGATGTGTTTGGTTTAGGTGGAGAAGGCTTCTTACGTTGTTCGTATGCCTATAGTGTTTCTCAACTAAATGAAGCATTAGAGAGAATTGGGAATTTTATGAGGAAATTGTAAAGAATAACGTAAATAAATATGTTCATTATTGATGAAAACTGGTATTCTTATAGTAAGGAGGGATGAGCATGGCTTTTTTGGAATATCAACTATCAACCTATCAAAAACATTTTCAAATTCGTGAACAAGATTTCGGACAACGTTGGTTGACCAAGCGTGCGAAGAAGCAAAACTCCCTTACCTTATTAGAAGAAGAGATTCATTCTCTGCGACGCAAGTTAGAACAAATGGTTTTTGATGGGAAAGAAATGACATCTGATTCCGTTGTTGAATTGAGCACAATCCTAGACCAAAAAATAAATGAATATATGCATAATGGGAAAAAAAGTCGGTGAAAACCGACTTTTCTCGCGACTATCGATAGATTCAGATAACAAACGGAGGTACGCTCACAACATGAAAGTGAAATGGCTGTTGGTTATGATGGTGGGGCTTATGGTAATGCTTACGGGTTGCGGCGGGCCAAAGCCGGATGTATCTATATTTATTATGGGTTCTAATGGTTTTCCAAGTGAAGCGGGGGACAAGCTGGAGAGTGGTTTGAAATCCAAGGTGGGCGAGGTTCCTACAGTCAAAGTCAATACATCGCCTATATTCTCTCTGGAAAAAATGATTGTGGAATTGGCCGCAGGAGGCAACGGCATCTTCATTCTTGCCGAAGACCAATTCAAATCACTAAGTAATCAAGCTGGTTTCGTTTCTTTGGATGATACGATCAAACCGGAAGATTATCCGGATGGCGTTATTCAAATAGCTGAAGAGGGCAAGCCTGCTGAAAAGCATCTATATGGTATTCCGCTTGCAGGAAACAAATGGATGAAAGAGCAAGGTTTTGAAGGGAAAGGCTTGGTGGCTTTCATTCCTCAAAATGCTCCGAAGCTGAATGAGTCGAAGCAAGTGCTCAAAGTAATTGCACAAAAGTAACAAGAAGTCTATAATCGACAAATAGATTGATAGTAAAATATGCAGCCATAGGTGCTGGTAAGCTCATTATGAAGAGGTTGCCACTTAAAAGGGAAGCCGGTTGAAGTCCGGCGCGGTCCCGCCACTGTAATCCAGGCATGAGTTGCCAGGAGAGTCAGGATACCTGCCCATGGTGCCGTTTACGACATCCTTCGAGGAAAAGGATCGCGTTAAATCAGGAAGCAATCCCAGGGTTGCTGAGCGCCGCGATTTATCGTCCCCTTTGTTCCTTCGAGAACAAAGGGGCTTTTTTGTTAGGGTCAATCGACATAAATTGTTTAGAGAGAGGGTTTTACAAGATGAAAAGGAATTCAGTAAAAAAAGCATTTATTCTTACAGTAGCTTTAGTAACAGCAATCAGTCTCGCAGCTTGCGGTAAAAAGGAAACGGAGATCTCTAATCCGTCTAAGCTTGGCGGAGAGGGGACGAAAGCTCCTGCTGCAACGACGTCACCATCAACAGCAGCCAAAAAGACGGTTTATCCATTGAAAATAAAGGATGCTACGGGCAAGGAGTTTACATTTGATAAAGCGCCTGAGCGTATTGCATCCGTGTCCCCGGCGGAAACTGAAGCTCTTTTTGCGATTGGGCTTGAGGCTAATATTGTTGGTGTATCTGATTATGATGATTATCCAGAAGCGGCTAAAACAAAACCAAAGCTTGGCAGCATAACAAAACCTAACCAAGAAGCAGTGATCGCATCTAACGCAAATGTTGTGTTTACTGGGGTTTCAATGAAATCCGATACGGTAGAAAATCTGCGTGCTTTGAATATTAACGTGTTTAAAGTGGAGCCGAAAACCTTGGATGATGCCATTGCTAACATTCAAACCTACGGATTGATTACAGATCATCAGGAGCAAGCGGAAAAAGTGGTTGCTAAGATGAAAGCGGACCGTCAAAAGGTTGTCAATGCGGTGAAAGACGTCAAGCAAGAGAACAAGAAAAAGGTATACATTGAATTTGCCCCGGGATGGACAGTGGGCAGTGGCGAATACATGGATGAATTGATCAAGCTTGCTGGCGGGATTAACGTTGCAGGTGACGGTAAAGGCTGGTATCAAATAAGTGAAGAGAAAATTATTCAACAAAACCCAAGTGTGATTCTGTTTGCCAATGGGGTAGTCGATAGTAAGAGCAAGAAACCACTAGATGAAATTATCCGTACACGGAGCGGTTGGGATGCGATTGATGCTGTGAAGAACAAGCAGGTGATTGGCCTCGACCAGAACATGCTCAGTCGTCCCGGTCCAAGAATGACCGATGGACTGCTTGAAATGGCGAAAGGCATTTATCCCGAACTGGTGAAATAAAATGAAAAGAAAATTAATGCTATGGGGAGGAGTAGGGGTTATACTCCTTCTTCTTTCTATTGTGGCGAGCTTGTCGCTGGGCACCGCTAATCTACCTGTACTGCAAATCGCCAGTATTCTCGCCAAGCATATCCCTTGGCTGGGAGATCATATCCATGCCACTTGGCCGCAATCGTCGGAACAAATCATCAATAAAGTACGATTTCCCCGTGTATTACTAGGGATTCTTGTAGGGGCCTCACTCTCAATCGCAGGAGCAGCTTTTCAAGGTGTGCTGCGCAATCCGCTTGCGGATCCTTATGCACTCGGTGTATCCTCGGGGGCTTCTGTAGGAGCCGCATTTTTAATCTATTTTGGACTGGAAGTGGCGTGGTTTGGGCAATGGTCGATCCCTATTGTTGCCTTCGTAACGGGACTTATTTCTTTATTTCTGGTTCTAAAGCTGGCCCAGATCGAAGGGAAGCTGAAGATGGAGACGCTTATTTTATCAGGCGTGGTCATGCAGGCATTTCTAGGGGCAATCGTATCATTCATGGTTTCTATTTCTAAACAAGTCATTAATGAAATTATTTTTTGGCTAATGGGCAGCTTGGCCATGCGCGGTTGGTCGTACACATATATTATTGCACCCTATTTAATTATCGGTTTTGTCGTGCTCCTTAGCTATGCAAGGTCGTTAAATTTACTAGCTTTGGGTGAGCGACAGGCGTCACATCTCGGTGTTAATGTAGAGCGTACGAAGCTGATTGTACTTATTGTAGCTACATTCCTTACTGCCGCTGCGGTATCCGTTGCAGGTGTAATCGGCTTTGTCGGGCTCATCGTGCCGCATTTAGTGCGACTATTAGTAGGTCCGGATTATCGGTTGATTATTCCATTGTCCGCAATTGGTGGCGGCATTTATGTCCTCTGGGCAGATACTCTTGCCCGAACCCTGCTGAGTCCAACCGAAATTCCACTTGGGGTCATCACGGCATTTCTGGGTGCGCCATTTTTTGCTTATTTGCTCCACAAGGATAAGAAAACGTTAAGAGGTTGATCAAGATGATTAAAGTGGAGCACCTTTCCCAAAGCTTTCGGGAACAACAAGTGCTGGAGAACATCAGCTTTGAGATCAAGCAAGGTGAATTTTTTGGCATTATTGGGCCAAACGGTAGCGGTAAGTCAACGCTACTCCGTCTAATATCAGGGATTGATCCTGTTAAAAACGGAAGTGTTGACCTCGATGGCCGATTAGTATCTTCTTACTCACGGAAAGAGCTGGCTAGATGGCTTGCTGTCCTCCAGCAGGATGCTTTGCCTCCAGTAGGCTTTACGGTCCGTGAAGTGGTGGAAATGGGCAGATATCCTTTTCAGAATTGGCTTGGTGAGGAGTCGGCTGATGCGGAAGGTTTAATTGATGGGATTGTTCGGAAGCTGCACTTAGAACCGCTGATTGATCGAACAATCGAGCGCCTCAGCGGCGGTGAACGGCAGCGTGTCGCGCTTGCTAAAGTGATGGCGCAGCAGCCAAGGCTGCTTGTGCTGGATGAACCAACTACGTTCCTGGATATCGGATATCAAGTACAGATGATGGACTACATTAAGGAATGGCAGAGAGAATCCGAGTTGACGGTTGTGGCTGTCCTGCATGACTTGAATTTGGCTGCGCAGTACTGCACGCGATTAATGGTTGTACATAATGGCGAGCTTGCAGCGATAGGAACACCTGATGAAATCATTACCAGCAGATTAATCAGCGAAGTTTATGGAACTGAACCGATTGTCCTGCAGCACCCTGTTAACGATGCGCCGCAAATTTTATTACAGCCAGGAAAATAGTTGAGCTATCGGAGGACACAGTCATGGAAAAGTTGCAAGCGATTATAGATAGCATTAAGCCTGTTCATCAAGATGTGGTGAACCAAGCGAATGAGCATTTGAATCAATTGACGAAACCGCAAGGAAGTCTAGGGAAACTGGAAGATATTGCGCGTCAGGTTGCCGGAATTACGGGCGAAATGATGCCGGTTTTTGATAAAAAAGCGGTCATCGTAATGGCCGGAGATCACGGCGTATGTGAAGAAGGGATTAGTGCATATCCAGCGGAAGTAACGCCTCAAATGGTACTTAATTTCCTATATGGAGGAGCTGCTGTCAACGTTCTTGCCAGACACGCCGGTGCTGAAGTTATCTGTGTCGATATGGGGGTTAATGCTGATCTGGAGCATCCTAATCTCGTCGCTCGTAAAGTAAGAAAAGGGACACGTAATATGGCGCGTGAAGCGGCATTAACGTTGGATGAGACTGTGCAGGCCATACAAGCTGGTGTGGAAGTTGTAGATGAGTTGGTGGAAAAGGGCTATCGACTCTTTGCTATGGGAGAGATGGGGATTGGCAATACAACGGCCAGCGCAGCGATTCTGTGCGCTTTGACGGGCTTGGATGCCAGCATTGCTGTTGGCCGTGGAACGGGCATTGATGATGAAAGATGGCTCCATAAGCAATCGGTTGTGAATAAGGCGCTGGATGTGAATGAGCTTCGTGTAGGTGAGGTGAATAGATCAAGCGATGAGTATGCGTTCGATGTGTTGATGAAGGTCGGGGGACTAGAGATCGCCGGACTTGTTGGCGTGATTCTGGGCGCAGCGAAGAATCGCTGTCCGGTGGTGGTCGACGGCTTCATCTCGTCGGCAGCTGCACTTGTGGCGAGCCGAATAGCACCGCTAAGCGCGTCCTATATGCTCGCCTCGCACTTATCGCAGGAGCAGGGACATGCGAAGCTGCTCGAAGCGGTGGGCCTCGCAGCGATGCTGCAGATGGATATGCGCCTGGGCGAAGGAACGGGCGCGGTGCTTGCCTTTAACTTGATCGATGCCGCAGGCAAGATCATGAAGGAAATGGCGACATTCGAGAGCGCAGGCGTGTCGCGGGGTTAGCCTTTTGGCGATAGGCCGGTAAAAGGAAAGCTTACGCAGGAAGCATCGATAAGGAGGCGAAGGCGCCATGGCACTTTTGGTTACGGGCGGCGCGCGCAGCGGCAAGAGTTCTTTCGCGGAGAAGCTCGCCATGCATGGCAGCGAACGAGGGATTTATATCGCGACTTCCCACATCTATGATGAGGAAATGAAGGAGCGGGTTGAGCTGCATCAGCAGATGAGGCTTGCCTCGGGGTATCCATGGGATACCCGAGAGGAGCCTTTCCAGCTGCGGGAGCTGCTGCTCCGTATGCAGGAGAGCGGGGAGGATGCTGTGGTCTTGGTTGACTGTTTGACACTCTGGCTGTCCAACTGGTTGCTCCATCATGAGGGAGAAGCAGATGCTTCTGTTCGAGTTATGAAACGCATTGACGAGCTCGTAGAAGCAGTGTCTTCCTACCGTGGACACCTCATCTTGGTTACGAATGAAGTAGGCGACGGCATTGTGCCGGAATATCCGCTTGGCCGCAGTTTTCGAGACCTGGCAGGACGGATGAATCAACGCTTAGCTGAGGTATGTGAGCAGGTATTCCTTGTCACGGTCGGCATACCCATGGAGCTAAAAAGCAGAGCTTATCGACTGGAATAAATAAGTCTTTAGGCATGAAACGGTGATCAATATGTGGATATATTCATGGCAGGAAATCGTTAGTATGACAGCTGCTGCCATTGCGCTGGACTGGCTGATTGGTGATCCGAAGTGGCCGACACACCCGGTTATTCTCATAGGACGCTTCATTCGCTGGGTAGAAGGCAAGTTACACAAAGGAAACGAGACGTCAGTTACATCGTCTGGATGGCTGCGGACTAAGGGTGTGCTGCTTACTGTTTCTACGGTAGTGCTTAGCTTTAGCGTGATGCTGCTGCTCGTTCTTGCTGCTCGCTCGATCCATGAGTGGCTCGGATACTTGGTCTCTACGTGGTTCATTTCCACAACGATAGCTATAAAAGGATTAAAGGATGCCGCTTATCTAGTTTACAATCCGCTGCGTACAGGGAATCTCGCAGATGCTCGGAAGTACACGGGCTACATCGTAGGCCGCGATACGGATGAGCTCGGCGAGGAAGAACTGACGCGCGCGGTCGTGGAGACCGTGGCGGAGAATATTGTGGACGCGGTCATCGCGCCCTTGTTCTATGCGCTGATCGGCGGAGCACCGCTCGCGATGCTGTACCGGGCATCGAATACACTGGATTCGATGGTCGGCTACCGAAATGACAGATACCGTCATTTCGGCTGGGCGTCGGCCCGCTGGGACGACGTTATGAACTGGATCCCGGCTCGGCTGACCGGCCTCCTGTTAATCCTCGTCGCCCTGCTGCAGCCGGGCCTCTCGGCGAAGCGCGCAGCGGCAGCGATTCGCCGCTTCGCGCACCTGCACCCCAGCCCGAATAGCGGAATTCCGGAGTCGGCGGTAGCCGGGGCACTCGGAATTGAGCTTGGCGGGCTGAACGTCTACGGCGGCGCTGCGAGTGAGCGTGCCCGCCTGGGCTGGCCGCTGCGTCTGCGGACGCAGCAGGATATTGTCTACGCCGTGAGGATGCTTTACGGCGTCAGCTTTGTAGTGATGGGAGGATTGCTGTGCATACTACTCGTATTGTTTTACTAGATTGGCTGCGTGCTTGCATAGCAGCCTTTCAGTTTTTAACCCGTTTGCCGATTCCCGTGCAAATTGACTATACAGACCGAGTGTTCCGAAGAAGCGTGATATTCTATCCGCTAGCAGGATTCGTCATCGGTCTTCTTTTACTCCTTGCAGGCGAGGGGTTAAGCCTCGTCCTGCCTGCGATGCCCGCAGCCGTTCTGCTGCTGGGGTTTTGGGTTGTTTTAACAGGGGGCCTGCACTTAGACGGGCTAATGGATACCGCTGATGGTATTCTTAGTCACAGACCCCGTGAACAAATGCTAGAAATCATGAAAGACAGTCGCGTAGGCGCCATGGGTGTTATCGTTTGTGTTCTCCATCTGCTCCTCAAATTTTCGCTTCTTTATACCTTGCTGGGTACTGGTGGAATGGGCGGTGTGTACTTCTTACTTGCTATTGTTCCTATCTGGAGTCGTTGGTTTATGGTTGCAGCAATTCAAGGTTGGCCCTACGCCCGGCGAGACTCAGGATTAGGGAGTTTTTTTCGCGGAGTTACCAAATGGCATGTGACCCTTTCTGGATTAGTAGCCCTCTTTGCCACTACTCTTTTAGTCACTATATTTTCCACATGGCTAGCTGAGAATAGCGTTATATCTTTTTCCATCGTCAATGGTTTAACTCTCATTTTTAGCTTTGCTATAGGCACAATTTTAACAGGTTATCTTTTGGCCACGTATATAAGCCGTAAATTAGGCGGTTTAACCGGAGATACATATGGTGCCTTGAATGAACTCCTCGAGACATTACTTTTGTTGGGCATTACCATTTTCGCAGCCTCCCACATGTAGGTTTGTAACATCCCGAACAAGGGATATGCCTTTGGGATTGGGATTGAAGAATAGGCTCGATAGGTTGAGTCCCTATGAGCCCGTGTATATGAAATCAATAAGGCTGAACATCTCCAATGGAGATTTTAGGGTGACGGATTTCGATTATTGACTCGATCAGCGGCTTTGTGAGGGTAGATGGCTATTGTAGCTACCAATGTTGTAATTTCTACAACAATTCACACTTCTGAAGGCTATTTTGCATGTTGAAGTTGCAGTTTGTACAACATTTCGAACTCATTTATTACGAAATTGTCTGAATAGGGCCAAATTGTTGTACAACATGCAACAATGAAGGGAAAATGGCGCGATCTAGGCAGCAATTGTTGCACTTTTTACAACATCATTCAACAGAGGATAGGATTCATTTTTTCATTCAATTACTTATTCATTCATTCATTCATTCATCTGGCAACCTCAAGTGGGGGGCATATTTGACCAAAGATTCCGATTAAGACACCTCCATAGAAACCAGATTGGATGAACGAATCGACGGTCACGAAAATACAAACTATGATTCATCCTACTTTCACTGGAATTATCCAGTGGAATTAATTTATGTCCATGATAACGGTCTGTTCAAGTATATAACTCATACCAAAAAGAAGGAGTGAATTTCATGCTAGAACGCTATGGGCATGGAGGCGACCTCTGGACGGCAGAAGAAGCCTTTGGCCGTCCGAAGGAGCAATTCTTGGATTTCAGCTCGAATATGAATCCGTTAGGTCCTCCTTCGGTTGTTAAACATATTCTTAGAGACGGGTTGCGCGATATGATCAAATATCCCGACCCCGCCGTGCGTGAGCTGAGAAATAAGCTTTCGTTGAAATATGATATAGAGGTGGAAAGCATTCTCGTTGGAAACGGGGCAGCGGAGCTGATCGATCTGACTGCTCGAGTGTTAAAGCCCTCTGTTACCGCATTAGCGAGGCCTTCTTTTAGTGAATACGAGGAAGCGGTTCATAAATCAGGTGGCGGTATTTACAACATCCCTCTATCGCAAATGCACAATTTTGAATTGCAGCAGGAAGATATCGAAGCCGCCTATTCAGCTGTGGATTTGTTCTTTCTAGGGCATCCGAATAATCCAACAGGGAAGCTAGTCCCTCGTCAAGTGTTGGATATGCTTATGCAGAGTAATCGAAGGTTGGTGCTCGATGAGGCATTCATGGATTTTGTACCGAATGAGCAGGAACATTCTTTACTCAAGCTCGCTTCCACAAGTCAGCAGCTTGTCGTCATCCGCTCGATGACGAAATTTTATTCCATCCCGGGTATACGCTTAGGCTTTATGGTGGCTCACCCCGATATAATTCGGCAAATCCAACATCTTCAAGTGCAGTGGAGCGTAAACTATTTAGCTCAGCGCATCGGAACAGCCGTGCTTGATGATTTAGATTTTGAGCAATCCAGCTGGCAGTGGTTGAAGGAAGAGAAGCCATGGCTCACCCAGCAGCTCGAGCAATTGGGTCTTGAGGTTGTGCCTAGTGATGTGAATTTTTTGCTTTTTTCATTTCCTGAGCGGACGGGTATCGATGTGAAGATGGCCCAGAAGCATTTGGGGCATCAAGGGATATTGATCCGAGATGCTTCCCTTTTTGAAGGTCTCAATAAACGCTATTGCCGGGTAGCGATACGTCTTCGCGAAGACAACCAACGGTTAATAGCTGGGTTACGTCACATGATGGCAGAATTCATGCAGAACCGGGGGCAAGCTGATGATGAATAAGACTATACAAGCTGCAACACTGATGGTCCAAGGCACAGCTTCCGATGTGGGTAAAAGCATTTTAACGGCCGCACTGTGCCGCATTCTCGTTCAAGACGGCTGGCAAACGGCGCCATTTAAGTCGCAAAATATGTCCCTTAATTCTTATGTTACTTTTGATGGCAAAGAGATTGGCCGAGCACAAGGGGTACAGGCGGATGCCTGCCGTATTTTAGCTACAACCGATATGAATCCGATCCTGCTTAAGCCGAAGCAAGACATGGTAGCTCAGGTCGTTGTTCACGGGAAGCCATACTCTGATCTAGATGCTAGGACGTATAGAGAGACCTATTTGCCGCAGGCTGAAGTGATTGTGAAGGAAGCTTTAATCCGGCTACGCAGTCAATATGATGTAGTGGTGCTTGAGGGAGCGGGAAGTCCAGCTGAGGTTAATCTGAAGGACCGCGATATTGTAAATATGCGCTTGGCGGGTTGGGCAGACGCTCCTGTTCTTCTCGTTGCTGATATTGATCGTGGAGGCGTATTTGCATCCATCGTAGGCACTTTGGAGATCTTGACGCCGGAGGAAAGAGACCGGGTTAAAGGCTTTATTATTAATAAGTTTCGTGGAGATGTTAGTCTGCTGAAACCGGGCTTGGATTGGCTAGAAGAGAGGACGGGAAAACCAGTTCTTGGGGTCATTCCTTATCTGCCGCAGTTAGGCATTGAGGATGAGGACTCAGCTTCACTGGATTCCAAGCGCATGCAGAGTAAACGGAATGAGAGCTCTCAAGGGAAACTGGCAGATCAGCTGGATATCGCGGTCATTCGATTGCCACGTCTCTCTAATTTTACGGATTTCGATCCTCTGCAAGAGGAGAAAGATGTCCATTTCCGCTATATTACACACCTATCCGAGTGGGGGGAACCGGATGTCGTTTTGCTCCCAGGCAGTAAGAATACCATGGATGATTTACGGTATTTGAACGAATCTGGTCTGGCTGAGCGAGTGAAGGTTTTCACGCAATCAGAGAATGGTTGGGTCGCTGGTATTTGTGCAGGCTATCAGATGTTGGGAGCAAAGCTGCTTGATCCAAACGGCTACGAATCAGATCATCCTGAGCTGGAGGGACTAGGGCTTTTACCAACGGAGACTGTCTTTACTTCCGATAAACGGACGGTTCAAGTTCAGGGAAGCAGCACACTTTTTGCTGAAAATAACTCTGAGATTCTCATTGATGGCTATGAAATCCACATGGGACGGACACGTTATTTGCAAGAAATAGTAACACCTTTCAAGGTTAAGGCTTTTACCAACCTCGATGATGAAAGCATTGATAACGTTCTGCACGGAGACGGGGCAACTGCGGATCATGGACGTGTTTGGGGGACGTATTTACATGGGATTTTGCATAATGATGACTTCCGCAGAGCCTGGTTAAATCGTATTCGCAAGCATAAAGGATTATCCCTAATCGAGGGTGGCCTTCGTTTTAAGGAACGCCGAGAAGCTGCTTTCGATAGATTGGCTGACCACGTTAGATGTCACTTGGATATGAACCGTGTTTATGAGATGATGGATATATCAAAGCCTTGGAAAAGGGAGGATGCTTGAAAATGAAAATTTATACTCGAACTGGAGATGCGGGGCAAACTGGCGTAATCGGTGGTCGTGTGGATAAAGACGATGATCGCGTTGAGGCTTATGGCACAACGGATGAACTGAATTGTTATGTAGGTCAGGCGATGAGCTTTATGGATCCTGAGAAGTACCCTGATTTACTCCCGGATTTGCTGCAGGTGCAGCATGAATTGTTTGATTGCGGTTCCGATCTTGCCCTCTTGAAGCAAGAGCTGCGCCCATATAAAGTAACGGCAGAAATGGTTGATATGCTTGAGACTTGGATTGATAAATACGATGCCGAAACACCGGATATTACACGATTCATTTTGCCGGGCGGAGGTACCGTTTCATCCACACTTCATGTTTGCCGTACCGTATGCCGTAGAGCAGAACGCCGGGTGGTAACACTAGCGCGAACACAGGCAATTAATCCAGAAGTGCGCAGATACTTGAACCGACTGTCCGATTTGTTCTTCACTATTGCCCGCACTGCGAATCACCGTGAAGGCATTACCGATGTGGAGTATGTGCGCAGCGCTGAGGTGTTTAGACGTAAATCATGAGTTATTATGAACCGTTAGTATACATCGTACCTCCGGAGGAAGAAGGCTTCATTCTCAAGACGGTGCTGCAAAAAAGATTGATGGTCTCCCGCAAATTGCTATCCCGCATTAAACTAACCGAGCAGGGCATAACGGTGAATGGGGTTAGACAATACATCAACATTAAGGTGAAGGCTGGCGATCGTGTAGAGATTCGTATGGAAGAAGAGCAATCTGAGGATATTTTGCCTCAGGATCTTCCTCTGCACATTCTGCATGAAGATGAGCATCTGTTGATACTAGCCAAGGATGCCGGTATCATCGTACATCCGACGCATGGGCATTATTTGAACACAATCGCCAACGGCGTTGTGTATCACTGGCAGCAAGCGGGCATTACGTGTCGTTTCCGCCCCGTGCATAGGCTAGATCAAGAAACGTCAGGTGTACTGGCGATTGCAAAGACGCCCTATGTGCATCAGCAAATATCAGAGCAGATGATTCAACATCAGGTGAAAAAAGAATACCTGGCCTTTGTGTGGGGCGTCGTCACAGCGAAAAGCGGAACGATCAATGAACCCATTGATCGCGATCCTGAACAGCCGCATGTTCGTATCGTGACCGCTGACGGATATTCGGCAGTAACTCATTATGAGGTCGTGGAACAATTCGCGCATGCCGCTTTAGTACGCATATGGCTTGAAACCGGACGGACACATCAAATACGTGTGCATATGCGCCATTTGGGACATCCGCTGCTTGGAGATAAGATGTATACACTTCCAGAGTTCGAGCAAAGTTTACCAGCATTAGAAGCCAGTGAACGACTGGGTCGTCAAGCTCTGCACGCTTATAAACTGGGCTTTGTGCATCCAGGAACAAGGGAATGGACGGAGTTTCATGCTCCTCTGCCTGCGGATTTAACTGTTTTGCAAGCATGGCTGAAGGAAAGTAACTAAATAAACAGAAACCATCCCTTTTGAGGATGGTTTTTCTTTGTTATAACTTGACTTTCCTTATCAATTCGATCAGAATTTTAAGTAGTCCGTTTCATTTCATCTTAGACTTAAAGGAGCTTTAAACATCATGGGAGTAAAAATATTTTGTTACGATAAATGCGGGACATGCCGTAGTGCTGTAAAGTGGTTGAAAGAGCATCATGTAGATATCACAGAAAGTGTTCCTTTATTCGAAACGCCGCCCTCTGCCAAGGAATTGGCTAAGCTGCTTAGTGATAGCGGTCTAGACATCAAAAAGTTTTTTAATACTTCCGGAGAAGTATATAAAGAGATGAGCCTGAAAGACAAGCTTCCCAGCATGTCGCAAGAGCAAATGCTCGAATTGCTCGCCTCGAACGGCAGGTTGATTAAGCGTCCAATCGTTACCGATGGCCATAAAGTTACAGTGGGCTTCAAGGAAGCAGAGTATGACGAAGTATGGGCGAAGGGGTGATCTCAGGTTGGAAGAAAAGAAGAAACCAGCAGGTAAAAAGTCACCATTAGCCATTGGCGGTTTCATAGCTGTTCTATTATCCCAAGGGAAGCTGCTCTTAGGCTTACTTAAGTTTGGTAAGGCTGGCGGGGCCATCATCTCGATGTTCATTACTATTTGGGCTTATGCCTATCTCGCTCCGCTGCCCTTTGCAATAGGCATTGTTCTGATGATTCTCATACATGAACTCGGTCATGTGTTCGCTGCCAAGATAAAGGGGCTTCCCGTGTCAGCGCCCGTATTTATTCCTTTTCTTGGAGCACTGATTACAATGAAAAAGAATCCTACCGATGCAGCAACAGAAGCTTTTATTGGCATAGGAGGGCCTATTCTTGGGACCATTGGTGGCGTTGCCGCTTTTGGTTTGGGTGTATATATGGATTCACCTGTCATTGTTTCGGTTGCCTATGCCGCATTCTATTTAAATTTAATTAATTTACTCCCTATTCATCCTTTAGATGGCGGGCGAATTTCTACAGCAGTAACTCGTTGGTTATGGATTCTAGGTTTAATCGGCGGTTTGGTATTTATTTTCTATATAAATAGCCGTGTAAGTCAATTTATTTTCTTTGTGATTTGGGCCATGTTTGCCTGGGATTTGTATAAAAAATACGTGAAATACAGAAATCGAGAAGAGCTTCTTTCGGTTTCCACGCGGTTTGATTTTGGGGCTGATCATTTGCTCCAGCAGGGGTATATCATTCCGGGTGAAAATCACACGCGGGATTTAGAATATACGACTTACTCGGATTTGCAGGGTCCTGGGGAAGGTAGACAAACCATTGTGTTGTATTGGCAGGGGATCGGGTTCGAGGGGCATGCTTTATTGCCTCAGCAATCTATTATCAAAAGAGTTCAGTTAATCAAAGTGGAACGTATGCAGAAAGAGAATGGGTTTTATTTAGGGTTACAAGTAAAAGTGGATTATTCACCTCTTGGGATTCAGGAGCTTTACTATGAAGTCCCTGCGAAAACCCGTTGGAAATTCGGAATCGCTTATCTTGCGCTCGTTTTGTTTTTGCTTTATATGATAAGACTTGTTCATCAAGTGGGAATTATCGACTAACGCTTTGCTATTCTCGCCCTATTAATTAATGATATGAAGTGAATTCATCATAAAGAGGATAATAACCATGAAAATTACAGGATCAAAGAGACTTAGTCAGCTAGGATCGGCTATTTTTTCAGAAGTAGCAGATTGGAAGAGAGAGGTTATGAACCAAGGGGTAGACGTCATAGATTTAGGTATAGGAAGTCCTGATCTACCTCCTTCTAATCGAATTATTGAAGCGATTACAGAAGCCGTTCGTAACCCGGCGCATTACGGGTATCCAACATCTGAAGGAAGTTTAGTGTTTCGCGAAACGGTAGCCAGATGGTACAGTTATAGATTCGGTGTAGAACTGAGTCCGGAAAGTGAAATATTGACTCTGATGGGTTCACAAGATGGTCTTGCTCACTTAGCGCTTTCACTCTGTGATCCTGGGGACATTGCGATTGTCCCTGATCCAGGTTACCCCATATATTCGGCAAGTCTCGTGCTGGCGGGAGTCGAACCTTACTTGCTGCCGCTGCGCGCAGAACACAACTTTTTACCCCAATTAGAAGACATTCCAGTAGACGTGGCTGCTAAGGCTAAATTCATCCTGCTTAACTATCCAAGCAACCCATTGTCTGCTGTTGCAGATCGCGCTTTCTTTGAGCATTTGATTACTTATGCCAAGAAGCATGACTTGCTTGTCGTACACGATCTTGCCTACTCCGAAATGGCTTTTGACGGCTACCGGCCGATTAGCATTTTGGAGATTGAAGGCGCTAAGGAGGTTGCTGTCGAGTTTCATTCACTGTCAAAAAGTTTTAATATGGCAGGTTGCCGAATCGCTTTCTTAACCGGAAATGCAAGTGCAGTGAAGGCTCTTAAAACACTGAAATCCAATATCGATTACGGTGTATTCAGTGCCATTCAAGCTGCTGGAATTGCAGCATTAGAGGAAGACATGGAGCATAATCACTCCGTTGCCCATGTGTATGAAAGAAGACGAAATGTGCTGATCTCGGCACTAGCGGAAGCGGGTTGGATCATACCGCCACCCAAGGCAACTATGTTTATCTGGGCTCCAATTCCAAAAGGATGGACATCTCGACAAATTTCCCGGGAAATGTTATATCATGCTGGTGTTGTCGTTATTCCTGGAGACGCTTTCGGGGCCGAGGGAGAGGGCTTTGTACGAATCGCATTGGTACAAGAAGAGGGTCGATTACTTGAGGCGGCAAAGCGAATAGGAGATTGGCTTCGTACATTAGAATGAAAATTAGAGATATTGGTAAAAATAGGAGAATGAGAGACATATAGATGTTTACGTAATGAAATAAAACTTATTTGTTGAAAGGGGTAAGCATATGGATGCCATTTCCTCATTATCGGAGCTTTTAGCAGAGCAGAAGCCTTCATCGTTCGTAGAAATTCCCGGAATTTTGGGGCAAACATTTGGGCAAGCAACAATTGCAGCTACACTGCCTATGAGCAAACTATTTTCAATCTATGAAGTTGATTTAGAAGTTCAACGTGCGATTATTCCGCGTAATCTTTCTAAACTAATTGATTACGTTAATTTGTATTTAGAAGATCGCCAACCTATTTATTTCCCGGGAATCATATTCTCGGCAAGAGGTGCAGGTCATTATGACGAAGATCAACAAGCGCTTCGTTTGCAGCCTATTGAGAAATTGTATGTCGTAGATGGTCAGCATCGTTTGGCCGCTTTCCAACGCATTATGGAGACGTTACAAAGTCAAATGGCTCGTGCCAAGGATCGTCGTGAGTACGACAAGATGGAAGAGATCACGGAGAAGCTGCGCCGTTTGTACGCTTTCCCTATCTCAACTATGACCTATTTGGACATTAATGCTCGTCAAGAGCGCCAGTTGTTCTCTGACATTAATAAGCTTCCGCGGAAGCTTGGCGGCAACCTGGCGGTACTTCGCGATCAGCGCAGATTCTATCACGTTGCTGCGTCGGAGCTTGCAGCCAAAGCGCCAGCTATGCAGAAGCTGACTGTAGATATGTTCTCTGAACGCGGGAAGTCACCTGAGTATTTGTTCTCCTATCACTTGTTGATCGAAATATTGATTGCTTTGTTTGAAGGCAGAATGAAATCAGCAGCGCGCAATAATGGCTATCAATATGAGGATAAAGAGCTGCAGGATCTTGTATCCTTGGCGGGAACCTATTTCAATGGCCTACTGAATTACTTGCCCGAACCAGCGAAGGGTGAAATCGTATGGTCAGAGAATATCCAAATTGCACTAGCCATGTTTATGCATGAAGAAGCTACCAAACCAGGTAAATTTAATCGCTATGCACTTGAGCATGTATTGAAAATACTTCCTCATGTGAATTGGAACAACATTTATGCGGGAGAAGAGAAGGATCGGTTACCGAGACGGACTCGCATTATGAAAGCCTACAACTACATCAAAAACTTTTATCAAGATCAGAATGCATTTCTTATCAGCGATGCCGATTCTTACAATTCCAAGGAGGACGTGAGCTAATGGAAGGATTACGCCTTAAGATGACCATTCATCCTTTTTGCGATAAGTTCGGACTTTCAACTGTAGCTTTACGCGTTCAGGATCTGCTGAATTATACGATGATTGACCCTATGGTGCAGCGTAAGTTGAGCAACATGCAAAGACGCAAAATCTCCACCTATTTGCAGGAGCGGGAGCTCGATCATGTGTTCTTCGGACCTGTTACCCTGTCATTGCGTGAAGTGAATCAACTGTCCAAGGGCGAGAAGGAATTCCTTCTGAAGCATGGCTCCAAGCTGTCTATTTTGGACGGTCAACATCGTATTCTAGCGCTAGGCTACGTGAATGATCAGATGCAAAAGGAAGTTAGACGGTATGAGAAAAAATTAGTTGTGCTAAAGATCAAACAACGGAAGTTTCCAGAGGATGCTGAAATTAGGCAAGAGGTTGAGGAAACAGAAGGTACAATAAATCAGCTTGAAGGAAGACGTCTAGATTTGATGGAAACACAGCTTGCCGTGCAAATCTATATTGGCTTAACTGAGGAAGAAGAGCAGCAGTTGTTCGGCGACATTAACTCCAAAGTCCAACTGGTGAGTAAAGAGCTTGGTCATTCCTTCGACTCCATTGACCCGTTAAATCTGGTTATTCAACAGGTTGTCGATCATAATGTGTATCTCAAAGCAGCCGGTGTTGAGCGTCGCAACAATTTGACTTCGTTCAATCGTAACTTTACGTGTTTCAGCTGGTTATATGCGACGGCGACAATGCTATTTTCAGGCAGAATGCAGCCATCCTATGAGCTTCAACGTAAAATTCGCCACGATCCATCGACGTATGTTGAAATATTGCACCAATTTTTTAATACGCTCCTGCCGATGATGCCAGAGCAACCAGGCTTGGCGCAGTATACATCTGCAAACCGTGTGATTCAAGAAAGTATTGCGCTGTATGCCAATCGCTTCTTATTCCCGAACGGAGAGTATAACGAGGAATGGACGAATTCTTTGCAGATTCTGGAAGGCTTCGATTGGTCACATGACAATGAGGAATTGATCTACGTATTTGGCGCGTTGGATAACGGTAAGATCAATCTTATCCATGAGAAATCGCTGAAAAAGCATGTGAAGCTTGTTCAATTCTTCCTTGAAGGCACGGATAGCGGAAATACGGATGAGGATGATGTGGCTTCGTCTGCATCATAAAAACAAAGGTAAACAGACAAATGAGGGATTGACCTCATTTGTCTGTTTTTTGTTTAAGGGGCGCGGGGGAGACTTATTCCCTGCTTGTTTGCCTGGGAGTTGTACGGCGTACAACAATTTCCTTGATATTTTCCCGGAAAATCGAAGATATTGTATTTTTATAGAGCTGAATAACTTGAATAATGTTGTACTAAAGAAACCGTCGATTCATTCATCCAATCTTGCAGTACAGGGAGGTGTCTTAAATCGGCATCAATCGTCATATATAAGCGATTGAATGAAATCCTATTCGCGGTTGAATGATGTTGTATAAAGTACAACAATTGCAGCCTAAATCCCGCCTTATTCCCTTCGTTGTTGCATAATGTACAACAATTTGGTCCTATACATGCCATTTCTCAACAAATGGGTTCAAAATGTTGTACAAAATGCAACTTCAAGTTGTGAAATAGCCTTTAGGCGTGTGAATTGTTGTAGATAATACAACATTGAACTGGAAGAAGGCTGTTCCTGATTATCCAAACTTTGTCATAAGAATTTATTAATATGCGCATGCTATACGTATTCTCGAAAAAATAAAGGAGACAACATGCAAACCCAACAAGAACAACAACAAAACGCCATTATGCAGGTACCACCTCAGGTAATTACAACCAAGGACTCTCAGTATTTAAAGGACCAATTATCGTGGGAGCTCTTAGCCATGAAAAAATGCCGCCATTTTGCACAGGAATGCTCGGATTCAGAAATTAGACAATTGATTGATAAGGCCGGTCAAATGCATCAAAAACATTACATGCTCTTATTAAAACACCTGCAAAACAATAATACAGAGGAAATGAAAAAAGTTCCTCAAACACAACAATGAAGGAGGATCGTATATGAATCAGAATCCACAAGTCATCAAAAATCCTAAACCTGCCAATGAGCCGCAAGTCAAAGGTTCCGAATTGAATGACCGTGACCGGGTAAACGATATTTTGGCGACGGAAAAATACTTAACGGATAGCTTTAACGTATCTGCCAGAGAAGCAAGTCACACTTCCCTACACCAGGATATTATGACGATTTTGAACGAGACACATCAATGTCAATATGAACTATTTGAAATGATGTTCAGAAAAGGGCACTACAAATTAGAGGCCGAAGAACAAACAAAACTAGATCAAGCCTTTCAACAGTTTTCTAATTATTCAACGCAATTCCCATATCAAGGCACAACCATTCAGTAGAGGCTGCTTGCGGCATGAATAAAAGCTCTCAGCGTGAACAACAAAAAGACGCCATTTTAGGTGCTTTTTTGTTGTTCATTGGAACTGTACTACTCATCAGCGACCTCGAGCAAGTAGGCCTTGACCTCGGCGTTCTCTGTGTTTAGCTTCGGCATGATAGGTTCAAAAGAAAAGGTCTCATAAGTCGGAATGCCATCCTCGACACGGAGCAGCCATTCCCTGACATGGAACCAATCTGCATAAGGGGAAGCTGGCTCCCATTTCCAAGGCATCGACGAAAGGAGGAAAGTTTTTCCTGCAATGATTGAACACGGCATGCCGTAATGCCAAGCTGGACCACATGATCAAGATGCTGCACATATTGTTTCAGTCTTCCCATTTTTGACCATACTGCTTAATGTAGCTACTTAACTAGCAGGAGGGTATCCAAGACCATGTTGGCCGTTCATCAACGTATGGCGGAGTTATGGACATTACGCAGAGCGCGCGAGTTAACACGAGCAGAACAAGATGAATTACTGCTGTGTATGGAAGCTAACGCGACATATGTATGGAACCGTTTGAAATTGGAAAATTTATCGCTCTGTGCTTCGCTCACCGGAGACTATGATTGGCTGCATGAAATTTGCGAGCGCATCGAAAAGCTTGAACCCAAGCACTGACCTAACGAGTCGGTGCTTTTTTCCTTTTCTGCAAGAGAGTGGACAGGTATAATGGTAGTAGTCTAAATCTAAGGAGATGTGACATGGTAAGCTGGTTCAAGCAATTGTGGGGGGCTCCCCATAAATTCTTTCTTCTGGGTTTACTGCTATTAACCGCGTTATTATTAAGATTATATCTAGCTCCCCTCTGGGTGGGCTATGATACTGACGTACGAACGTTCCTAGCGTGGGCGGATCGCGCGTATTCAGTAGGTTTATCCGGATTGTACACGAACGCCAAAGATTACTTTCTTGATTATCCTCCTGGGTATATGTATGTCCTATATCTCATTGGCTTACTGCACCACAAGCTGTCGATTCCCTGGGAGAGTGCAGGGTCACTGGTCATTCTGAAGCTTCCCGCCATTCTGGCTGACATAGTCACAGCTTACCTCTTGTACCAGCTAGCGGTTAGCCGACGAGGCGGGGCACGGACATGGGTACAAGCCATTTTAATTGCTGCTTTGTTTGCCTTCAATCCAGCGATTTGGTCGAACTCCGCGATATGGGGGCAGGTTGACTCCTTTTTTATGTTATTTATTCTTGCAACTTTGTTACTTCAACAGCGGGGGAAGCTCCCACAAGCCGCGGTTTTTATAGCATTAGCTCTTCTTCTTAAGCCACAGGCACTTCTTTTCGGTATTTTTCTACTTATCGATGTTTTACGAAAGCGCAGCATGATGGTTTTGTTGTTGAGTGTTCTAAGCGGATCTGCAACGATGGCCGTGATTTCACTCCCTTTTGCCGTTGGCAGAGGGTATGGCTGGTTGATCGCATTATACTCAGGCACTTTATCTTCTTATCCATACGCCTCTTTGAACGCCTTCAATCTTATGGCACTCTTAGGCGGCAATTTTATCGATTTGAATAGCAGTATCCTGCACGTCTCTTACCAATTGATTGGGTGGGTGCTTATGGCGCTATCCATCGTCTATGTTTGCTTTCTATATATTCGCAGCAAAGGACGGCGTGGCGCCTTACTGTATGTGGCTTTCTTATTTATCACGGCGGTTTTCATATGTATGACCAAAATGCACGAGCGCTATTTGCACTATGGGCTATTGCTCGCGCTGACCAGCTTTATTTACATAAAGGATCGCCGGATTCTGGGGCTCTTTATCGGTTTTAGCATCACTCATTTTATAAATATAGCCGATGTACTTTTACGCAGTTTTCATCAGGATTATCACATTCCGAGATATGATCCTTTGATGTTGGTCGTTTCGGCCATCAATGTTATGATGTTTGCCTATGCTTGTTTATTGGGATGGAGGCTTTTCGTGGAATCACAACAAGAACAGAAGGTGGAGGAGCCAGCTCCGCTGCCAACAAAGCAAGAAATTCACACAGAATCCGAACGGTGGAATGCGATTTTCAAACCAAGTAGGGATGAGGTCGAAAGAAGCACAAGGGGACGTTTTTTCACAAAAAAGGATGCGCTTTATCTTGGCGCTTTAGTGTTGGTCTATACGATAATTGCTTTGTTCCATCTAGGTGGGCATAAGGCTCCTACAACATTCTGGAAGCCAACAATCGCAGGAGAAACGGTCATTGCTGACCTCGGAAGCTCGCATAACATTACGAGAATTAACACTTTTGCAGGTGTTGGTGAAGGGGCTTATTCGTTCTGGTTTTCACAGGACGGTACGCAGTGGCAGGATCAAATATCGGTGAAATCCGACCACACCAAGGTATTCACTTGGAACACAGTTGAGCCTAAGAAAGATGCGCGTTACGTTAAAATGGTCATGGATGCGCAGGAAGGAGCGGCGCTGCATCTTCATGAAATTGGTATTTTCGGAGATGGCAACACGGTTATCTTGCCGATTGCTAAGGTTTCGGAACAAGATGTCAACGCGGCAGATGAAGGTAAGACAGCTAATTTGTTCGATGAACCTGCCACAGTACCTTACACGCCTACATATATGAATGGGTCGTACTTTGATGAGATCTATCATGCAAGAACCGCTTATGAGCATCTTCATCAAATAGAGCCGTATGAAAGCACGCATCCACCGCTTGGTAAAGTACTAATGTCTATTGGCATTTATGTGTTTGGATTGAATCCGTTTGGCTGGAGAATCATCGGAACGCTGTTCGGCGTCGGCATGATTCCTATTATGTACGTGTTCGCTAAGCGAATGTTCGGCCGTTCGGAATATGCCTTTATCGCTGCTTTCCTGCTTACCTTTGATTTCATGCACTTTGCGCAGACGCGAATCGCGACGATAGATGTTTATGGCGTATTCTTCATCATGCTGATGTTCTATTTCATGTATCGTTACACAACGCTTAGCTTTTACAGAGAAAAGCTTTGGACCACGTTGATTCCCTTAGGACTATCAGGTCTTTTCTTCGGAATTGGAGCTGCATCCAAGTGGATCGTTATCTATGGCGGTGCAGGTCTTGCCGTGCTGCTGCTTTTGTCTTTATTAGAGCGGTTCGGCGAATATCGATTCGCACGAAGTTTGCTGCGCGAGGCGGAGAATGAATCTCCGCTTACAGAACCGGAGCGCAGCCGGCTGCAGCTTGTGCAGAAGCTTTTCATACGAAACACGCTGTTTACTTTACTCTGGTGCGTACTCACATTTGTCATCATACCTCTAGGTGTTTATACGTTATCCTATATTCCGTTCATGATGGTTCCCGGACCGGGGCACAATCTGAAGGATGTGGTCACCTACCAGGTGCATATGTACAAATATCATAAAGATTTGGTCGCGACGCATCCTTTCTCTTCCCCTTGGTGGGAGTGGCCGATGATGCTCCGTCCGATATGGTATTACCAAGCTAAGCTCATGCCGCAAGGCATGCTTTCGAGCATCGTCTCGTTCGGGAATCCGCTAGTATGGTGGCCGGGCTTCATTGCTGTTATCCTTTCGTTTTATGTAGCAGTTACACGTAAAGATAAACTGCTGCGGATGCTGCTAATCGCATACTGCTCGCAGTATTTACCGTGGATTTTAGTACCAAGGCTCACATTTATTTATCACTATTTCGCGATGGTGCCGTTCCTTGTACTGATCTTAACCTATTACATCAAACAGTATTTAGAGGAAGGACCGCTTCATAAAAGAAGATGGGTTTACGGATATTTAATTGCCGTATTCGTTCTGTTTGTTCTCTTCTATCCGATTCTTTCGGGGATGATCATTCCATCCAAATATTCCTTCTTCCTCCGGTGGCTGCCGGGTTGGAATTTCTTTTAGACAAAAAGTATTGACGTTCCTAAAAGGCAATGGTAATATAAACCCAAGTAAATTACTATGAATTAAAAAGTCGACCCAACAACAGGAGACTCCCACTTTGTACAGACCAAAGGCAGCGGAGTCTTTTTTTCATCCAAATCCTAATGGAGAGTGAATCACATGGCTAAAGTTGTTATTATTTCAGGGAGTCCAACACCTACATCCCGTTTGCATGGCGTTATCGAAGTGGCCAAAAGTGAACTTTTGAAAGCGGGCTTGGAAGTGGAATGGATTAAAGTACGCGACATCCCGGCAGAGGATTTGTTATACGCCAAATTTGACAGCGAAGCCATTGTGAAAGCGAACGCGCATGTTGCCGAGGCAGATGCCGTATTCGTCGCTACGCCGGTATATAAAGCCTCTTACACAGGTGTGCTAAAAGCTTTCCTCGACCTTCTCCCGCAAAAAGGCCTCGAGCGCAAAGTCGTGCTTCCGCTAGCCGTTGGAGGGACGATATCTCACTTGCTCGCTATCGATTACGCTTTAAAACCGGTGCTGTCTGCATTAGGTGCTCAGAACATTCTGCAAGGGGTTTACGTGCTCGATAAACAAGTGACGTGGGGTGATCAAGGACAAGCCATATTAGACGATGAAATTGCAGATCGACTTCAAGAATCCGTGACTGAATTTATTCAAGAAATTAAATGGCATACGAGCCGTTAAAAAACAAATAAATCATCGAAAACCGCTGCTGGTACCTTTTGCTAGTAGCGGTTTTTTGTGTTCGGACCAACCCTTCCCATGCTATACTAGTCGTAGAACTTATACGTTATGATTTATAGAATAGGAGCGATTATTTTGTCCGAAACATCATCTGAATCTGTGCTGCTTGTCGATGGCATGGCTTTATTATTTCGTGGTTATTACGCCACTTCTTCCAGTGGTTACATTATGAGAACAAGTGCCGGCACGCCGGTTAACGGGGTTTATGGTTTTCTTAAATATTTGCTAGATGCGATTCAGACGTTTAAGCCTACACATGTTGTTTGCTGCTGGGATATGGGAAGTAAGACGTTTCGTACGGAGAAGTTTGATAATTACAAAGCGAATCGCGGACCTGCGCCTGAGGAGCTGATCCCGCAGTTTGATTTAGTGAAGGAAGTAACGGCCAGCTTCAACATTCCAAACGTGGGTGTTATCGGATACGAAGCGGATGATTGCATAGGCACATTGGCAAGTACATATAGTCCATCTACGAAGGTGCAGATTCTCACAGGTGATCACGATATGCTTCAGCTTGTAAATGAGAATACGGAAGTTATTATTATGAAAAAAGGTCAATCCAACTATATGGTGTATACGCTGGAGACCTTGATGGAAGAGAAAAGTCTTACACCTGCTCAAATTATCGATTTGAAGGGTTTAACAGGAGATACGGCGGATAACTATCCAGGGGTAAAAGGAATTGGCGAGAAAACAGCGACCAAACTGCTCATGGAGTATCAGGATATCGCCGGGATATTGGAAAATCTAGCGGCTCTGCCGAAAGGTGTTCGCGCCAAAATTGAGGCGGAGATCGATATGCTGCATTTATCACGCGATTTGGCTACGATTCGTTTGGATGCGCCTGTCGCTTGTGCGCTTGAGGAATGCGGATGGTCGATGGAGCGGGAGAAGGTTATTAGCAAGTTTGAGGAATTGGAATTCAAAGGTTTGATGAGATTAATTGGCTAAATTCATAAGCAAGGGACAGGGCTATCAATGGCCCTGTCCCTTTTTTTTAACGTGCAGGTGAGAAATTAGCTACTTGTTTAAGGATGACTTCGATTTGCTCCAATGTCTCGGGTCCAAGCTCAACATCAACGGCTTTCACATTCTCCTCGATCTGTTCAGGTCGAGTCGCACCGATGAGCGCAGAGCTTACTCCTGGTTGACGGAGTACCCATGCTAGAGCGAGCTGAGCGAGAGAGATATGGAGCTGCTGAGCAACCTGCTCCAGCTCATGAACAACCTGAAGCACTTGGTCATTCAAATAGCTGTTAATGACACCATTTACGGAGTCGTTAGCGGCACGACTCTCAGTCGGAATCGGCTGTCCCAGCTTGTATTTACCGGTTAAAATACCTTGAGCAAGCGGCGAGAACACTACTTGACCCAATCCTTTTTGCGCTGACACAGGCAATACTTCTCGCTCGATATAGCGCTCAAACAGATTATAAATCGGCTGATTAGAGATCAGTGGTCTTAGGCGCAAACGTTCGGCAATACCGGCTGCCTCGGTAATTTGGGCACCGCTCCACTCACTGACCGCAGCGTACATAATTTTGCCTTGAGCAGCTAAGTCGTCCAATGCGCGAAGCGTCTCTTCCAGCGGTGTGTGGATGTCATAGCGATGGCAGAAGTACAAATCAATGTAGTCGACACCTAATCTCTTTAAGCTCGCATCACACTGCTCGAAGATGTGCTTACGGGATAAACCTCGATCATTCGGACCATCACCCATCGGGAAGTAGACCTTCGACGAGAGCACATAGCTTGACCTCTCATAGGGCTTCAACGCCGCCCCCATCGCTTTTTCGCCCTCACCGCGATTGTAAGCATTAGCTGTATCGAAGAAATTAATGCCACTTTCAAAAGCTTTCGCGATACAAGCATCTGCTGCCTTTTGTTCGGCGGCTGTTCCGTAGGTAAGCCAGCTTCCCAAGCTAATTTCACTCACTTTTAATCCGCTTCGACCCACGTTTCTATACTTCATGAATGTTTACCATCCTCTCATTATGCTGCTTTGAAGTCATTATAAGAGTGGAGAGGATAACTTGACAATGACGCACTATTTGTTCACTTAGTTACTTTAACTTAAGTAACCGCCGATTGCCGATAGCGAAGAGGTGTCGTTTTGGTCATTTGACGGAAGACGCGTCCGAACTGTACAAGTGACCCGAAGCCTGCCTGCTCAGCGATCAAAATTACTTTAAGTTTCGTAGTTGTCAGCAGTCGCTGCGCTTCTTGCACACGAACGAGATTCACATATTCAATAAGCGAAAATCCGGTAATTTCCTTGAACATTCGGCTTAAATAAGCGGGGCTGATTTCGAATTGTTCAGCTAGCTCTTCTAGACGGATAGGTTCAGGATAATGAATATTGATAAATCTCACGATGGTGGAAATTTTTCGATGCAGTGGTGAAACGTGTTCGGGAGATGTAGACGGATGCATAAGGACGAAGCGTGCTGTGAACAGCAGAAGCTCAGTCAAATATTGACGCAAGGCGAAAGTTTGCCCAAGCTGAGGCTCCTTCGCTTCATGAATCAATTTACCCAGAATGTCTTCGACTAAACGCCGAGTAGGCAGATCTAATCGCAGAACGGGAGTAGCATGTATGAAAGCATCGAGAAGAAATGGAGCATCCTCTTTGGCATTCGCTAAAAAGCTATCATCGAAATTAATCACTACACGCGCATGTCCTAAGTTGTCCGAGTCTGATGTCGCATGAAGCTCACGCCGATTTATAAGCACGAGGTCCCCAGGAAGAATGAGATACGAGCGATCACGAATGAAGTACATACGCTCACCTTCGTACAAATAGTAAAGCTCGTACATGTCATGCATGTGTTGAGTCCTCTCGAAGGAACCAGAACGATGTATATGTTGGATATAAAATGGGCCTTCATCTTCATTGCCGAAGGTGACAGTTTGTGACATAGGTACGACTCCTTTGGTTCTTTATGATTATTTGTAGTATAGCATGATTTTTGTGAAAAATATGAATAGTTTTAACCGAAAATAAGAAGAGATGATGAGAAAATTTTCGTACCTTGCGATATGATTGAGCTATGAGAAATGAGTAAACGCTTGCATAACAAGGGAGGATTTACACAATGAAACAGCTTATCGAAGCTATTAAATCAGGTAATATAACGACATTTTCTTCACCGGATGTGAAAGTGTATGCACCATCTTTTACACAAGTAGGTAATACTTCCCTTCTAATGGTGCGAACAGGTGCAGACAAGAAGCTTATCGCTGCAGGCGAGGGAGAACTATACGACCAACTCATTGGGGAAAACATGGACGGCGGCAAAGTGGCTTCATTATCTCACGAAAATCGTCTGACGCTTAACCGATTCCTTCCATACACGGCTCCACAGGCATTTGGTACACAAGTAGCTACAATGGGTTTAGGGGATCGACTTGGGATTGCAAGCCCTGGACATATTCAAACAATTCGCGGCAAAGACATTCGCCCTGTACTTGCACAGCAAAGTATTCGTGAGCTTGCGCTAACAGGCCGAACCTATGAGGATGTTTTGGATGCGGCTGCTTATGCTGTTTTTCAAGAGGGCTATAAAGATGGGTATGGTGCAGACGGCGACCATTTGAAAAAGGAAGAAGACATCGAGTACGCGCTGCGTCTTGGTTTTACGATGTTGACACTTGATTGCTCGGAAAATATCGACAATACCATTGAATCCATGTCTGAAGCAGAAATTGCTGCAAAATATGAACAGCTGCCAGCTAGTTTGCGTAATCATTATGAAAAGCGTTACCTTGAGACAGCAGCTAATGTTCCTGGAGCAACACTTAACTATACACGTCAAGCTTTACAGAAAGATGTGCTGATTTACGACGCAGCAATTAATTTCATGGAAGCTATCTTCCGTAAGTATATCGCGACGCTTGATCGCGCAGTTGATTTTGAAATCTCTATCGATGAAACGGCTACGCCGACATCTCCTGAAGCGCACTATTTGGTAGCTAACGAGCTTCGCGACCGTGGAGTTACGATCTTCAGCATGGCGCCGCGCTTCTGTGGGGAATTCCAGAAGGGAATTGACTATATCGGCGATATCGCTCAGTTTGAACGTGAATTAGCTAGTCATGCCGCGATAGCTGTACATTTCGAATACAAGCTTAGTATTCATTCCGGCAGCGATAAATTCAGCGTATTCCCTCTCATCGGGCAGTACACGAACGGTTTGTTTCATATCAAAACAGCAGGAACGAACTGGCTTGAAGCGGTGCGTGTCGTAGCGAAGGTAAATCCTTCTTTATACCGCCGCATGCATCAGTATGCGCTTGATCATTTCAGTGAGGCTACAGCTTACTATCACGTGACAACTGACATTAACGCTATCGTCCCATTAGGGGAAATAAGCGATGCTGATTTGCCGGATTACATGGAAGAAAACAATGCTCGCCAACTGCTGCACATCACGTACGGCTTGCTGCTTCAATCGAAGAATGCCGATGGCAGCAAACAATTTGCGGACGAATTCTTCCAGACGTTGGCGGAACAAGAAGATGCCTTTGCTGAAGGTCTTCGTTATCATATTGGCAGACATTTAGAGCTGCTGGGTAAATAATCATAGAGCCGATCTCCAGATATGCGGAGGTCGGCTTTTTATTAGGTATATAGTTGGAGAGGAGCCGATTCTCGGTAGGAGCATATTCGTCCATCGCTTGTAGACCCGTAAGGATTTAAGTATGATTAAACAAGTGAGAGTTAGACAGTCAGATAGTGAGGTTGCTGCATGCAAAAGAGATTAAGCCGCAAACATTTTCGGGTTCGGCTGGAAGATATGATTGTTACGCTTCGTCAAGAAATCCTGTCTGGTAAAGCGGCAATCGGCAGCTACTTGCCTTCCGAAAGTGATCTGGAAAAGCGATTCGAGCTCAGCAATGCATCCGTTCGCAACGGTCTGAAAGTTCTCGTAGAGGAAGGATTTATTGAGAAAATTCCAAGAGTAGGGAATAGGGTAATAAGTCCATCCTCCGAACAAAAGACGGTTATTAAATTTGGATATGTCCAGTCATTTGCCGGACTTGTCGAGATGGAAGAGCTGCTGGCTGAGTTTGCTAAGCAATACCCGCATATTATTGTCCATCCAATAGAGCTGCCTTCAGGCAGCTATTCCAAGTCATTGAAGCAATACATGGAAGCGGAACTCCTCGACTGCGTAATGATTAATAATAATAATTTTCAGGATTTCGTGGAAAATGACTGTACGCATTTGTTAGAGCCAATTGAACAAATGGATGATTCATATCCGTTTTTGACGGAACCGTTTCAACAAGGAGGTCACACGCTGGTTCGGCCGTTTAATTATTCGCCTGTCGTGTTGTGCTATAACAAAAAGCATTTCGAACAGTCTCAAGTTCCACTGCCGGATAGCGGTTGGGCATGGCGTGATCTTTTTACATATGGTCAGCAATTATCTGTGAAGAATGAACGGTTTGGCTTTTATTTTTATTTGCCCTCCCGTAACCGCTGGCCGATCTTTATGCTGCAGAGCGGAACAACCTTTCAGACCGACGATAGCGGAAACTACCGATTGCATGGAAGCAAGATCATAGAAAGCTTAGAAGCATGCAGAGATCTGTTGGCGATGACGGATGTATTTCCGAGAATTCTTTCGGAAAGCAACGCCGATGCGGAAGCACTTTTTCTTGAAGAAAAAGTTTCAATTATTATGACAACCTATTTTTTCTTAAATCAGCTGCGAAATTCTAACATTTCCTTTGAGGTCTCCCCTTTGCCGGCTTTGCAGGATTCGAGTACGCTGCTCATTATTAATGGACTAGCTGTTAACAGCCGGTCTTCTAACAAAGAGGCAGCAAAGCTGCTGGTCAACTTTTTGACCTCCTACGAGATTCAATTACTGCTTCGTCGCAAAACGTTGAATATTACCGCTCACCGACGTGCCATGGAGTGGGAAGGAGAGGAGTCGGGGTATCGACCGTCTAGATTTTTTTTATACAGGGAAATAGTCCCGACGTTTCGGCTAATTACGGAATTGGGCCTTACCAATTACCAATTAAAAAGTATCCAACGTGATATTATGTTATTTTTATCGGGTCTGCAAAATCCTACATCGCTTAGCACCAGATTGGAACAATTGTTGATTGAGGCTAAAGAAAGCAACATCATTCATTCCTCGTAAGGGTTTTACATAGGACACAGGTGCAGGCTCATCCAAAAGAGCTTGTACTTTTTTTATTTCCATCCCATAAAATCACAAGTTGAACCAAAGAAAACCATATTGGCTGCGCTTACATTGATGATATCATGAATATATGAGTTAGATACGAGTCAGAAATCAAGTGAAATGATAGGTGGGGTAACTAACATGCAGCATAGTGGTGTTTATTTTCACAATGTCACAGAACTTGAACAGCTGCCATACCTGCCGGGACTTCGATTGCACCGCTTTCCGAAGCAGGTTCGTCACAGCTTAACGGAGAAGGGCAGAACGAAGGCGGTGCAGTCGAACGGATGCGAGCTTCGATTTGTTACAGAAGCGAAGTATGTACAAGTGGTGATTGCTTCGCAGGATACGAACGGTAAAGTGCTGGTGTTCAAAGGCGACTTCTTCCATTCGTCTCATGAGCTGGAGGCTGGGGTTGTCACAACTATCCAGCTGGAAGAGCCTGATAGGTTTGCTCAAGTGATCCCGGAGAAACTGAACAATCGGGCGTTCACTTCTAACGTTTGGCGTATATTCTTTGAACGGTTTAGTGCTGTATTCTATGATATCAACGCATTCGGGTTTGAAGTGAGGCCACCTCATAAGCATGAGATGCCTCAGCTGACACTTCTAGCTTATGGCTCATCGATAACGCAAGGGGCAGGAGCTTCAAGCCATTACAACGGCTATATACAGCAAGCTGCCCGACGTCTAGAAATTGATGCATGTAACTTGGGACTTAGCGGATCCTGCTTTTGTGAAAAGGAGTTGTCCGATCATATTGCGGAACGAAATGACTGGGATATGGTCTATCTTGAGATCGGTGTCAACATGCGAGCGGTAGTTTCTACGGAGGAATTTGAACGACGTTCATCCTACTTACTGGACCGTATCATTGAACGGCACCCGGAGAAGCCTGTATTTTTGACCTTTATTTATCCAAATCGGGCTACGCATTTCAGTGATTATAACCATGCTTACAGCGAGGCTGAAAGACGCTATAACGAAATCTTAGCGGAATATACAGCAAATAGAAGTCACCCTTTCCTGCACTTGTTGGATAGTAGTAAGATCATGGATGATTTTACTGCGTTGACTAGTGATCTCATTCATCCTTCCGATTATGGCCATATTTTGATGGGAGAAAAGTTGGCAGGTTTCATGCTTCCAACTGTAAATAAGCTGCGAGAATCGCAAGTGAAACATGGAGTTATTTCCAAATAGGAGGAGATTGATATGAGAAAGAAGTGGCTTTTATCCATAATCAGTGCATCGTTGCTTGCCGCAACCTCAGTGGGATGCTCGCAGGCAGGGAAACAAGAAAAGGAAATCGTCGGTAAGCCAGGAGGCAAGACAGCGTTCTCGATTTCCTTCCGGTCTGGGAATATTTCCTATGCGGAAAACCATCCGAATATCAATGATGAAAAATGGGTTAAAAAGCTGGAAGAACTGACGAATACCGATCTGGATATTCGGTTAATGCCGCAAAAAGACTTCGACCAGAAGATGATCCAGATGTTCGCAATCAACGAGATTCCAGATGTTGTGCAGGCAAGCAATAGCTTGACACATCCGCAATTGGCAGGCTCTGTTCAGGCAGGGGTATTTTTACCGTTGAATGATTTGTTGGAGAAGCACGGTAAAAACCTTTTGAAAAAAATACCTAAAGAGGCATGGGATGAAGAAACCGATGCTAGCGGGAAGATCTATGGTATCCCTGAGTGGCTATCCAATCCTTCTAGAAGAGCAACTTGGATCCGTGCAGATTTGCTTGAGAAAACAGGTTTGCCTGAACCCAAAACGGTAGACGATTATCTGAATGTTATGCGTGCTTTCAAAAAAATGGGTGTAGAAAATCCATACATGGGACGCGAAGACTTCGTGTATTCCGATGCGTTCTTCGGTTCGTATGATGTTTTCGGGAACTTCTTTATGGAGCAGGGCGACCAAGTCGTTCCTAAATTTTTTAATGTGGAAAATATGCAAAAAACGATCCAAACCTATAAAACAATGGTAGATGAAGGCCTGATAAGCAAAGAGTTTGCGACAATCAATCCTACCAAGTTTAAAAACGATATTATTGCCGGGAAAGCGGGGATTTGGAACATGAACGCCAACTTGTTGCTTCAATGGGATCAACAATTGAGGGAACTCGTTCCGACAGGAAAGATGAAATTGATAGCATCCCCAACCGGATCGGACGGCAAAGGGGGACTTCGGCGTGTTGGTCATGTAGTCCGGGCTTATTTGATTAATAAAAATGCGAAAGATCCCGCAGGTATTATTAAGTTTTTCGATTGGATGGTGAGTGATGAGGCGGAAAAGTTTTTCACCTTCGGCATTAAAGGGGAAAATTACACCGAAGAAAACGGCAAAATCAACTATAAAGCGCCTGACAATGCTAAGGATGTAGATGAGGAAACCTACAGACAGGTACTGCTCTGGTTCGTTCAAGATACAACCTATAACAAAGGATCATTGAGTCTCACTCCTGAAGGTCAGAACCTGATGAAACTGTATGATACCGTTTTGGCTAAGGAAGGCCGTGGAGGTATTATGTTCGATCCCCAATTGAAAGGCTACCTGAAAAATCCGGAGATAGCGCCGACCGGAGATAAGCTTCCACCTGTTATTCTCAGTCATGTTCTGAAAATGGTCTATGGGAAAGAACCGATTTCCGATTATCCGAAAGTATTGGAAGAGTGGAAGCAAAAAGGCGGTAATGAGGTCATTAAAGAAGCTACAGAGAGGTTCAAGAAAAAAGATGGTGTTGACCTGTCGAGAAATAAGTAGATACCCTAGACCGAAACTGTGTAGAGATGGCATCTATGCAGTTTTTCTCTAGGGGCTGCTAATCATAAGATAAGCGAGGGGATAAAATGAAGTACTTACTGCGAAGTATTGAGATGCGCATAGCCTTATGCATTATGCTGCTGATGACCGTGGTTTCACCAATAGTTGAAATGGAAGCGATTTCGTCCGAGCCTGCAAACACCCAACTTTTTTATGACAGCTTTGAATATGGTAACGGCGTTGCAGTCCCGACAGCATCGCCATCCCAATGGACGCAAGAAGGTCTGAATGGAAGTCTGGTGAAGACGACAACCAGCGGCATGCATACAGGTACCTTATACAACACTAGTGAGCTTTAAACACCAAAGTAAAGAAAATTGTTGTATGCTTTGCAACTTGATGGGTTCTAATCACATCTAAAGAACAATAAACGAGCCAAACGTTTGTAATATCAAACGTTTGGCTCGCTTAATTTATTCTTGATTCATCGGTTCGTTCCGATAGTCGTCTTCCCCTGGATAGTCCCGCTTAATACCTTCATGCAGCTCACGATTTTCGTAAGAGTATTGGTTAGGCGGACGTTGATCCTCTCGCCAGGATTTACTTTTTCCAAGGGATTCGGTGTTTAGGCTTGTACCATAAGGACCATCGGGAAATTCTTCGGGAATTAAGTCGTTGCGCTGGGATTCGACAGTCTCCAAATCGGTGAAAGCGTCGCGGTATTCAGGAATGAAGCCTTTGGAATGACTGTATTTGTCGTTGGGGAACTTATCACTCATGGATAAAGCCTCCTTATCAGGTTGCTATGCTTTTTCCAGTTTCCCCCGCTGACAGCTTAAATATCCGTGAAATGAATGGATCCAATAATTTGCGACAGGAATTCATTAAGTTCTAGCGCTTGTTCTTCATTCAGTTTATACACATGCTCCAAATATCCTTCTTCAGCCAGATCATCTGGACCAATAACAGCGCTGCGTCCGGATTGCAAATCAATAACAAGCTTTTTGCCAAAATAACGGGACGTCGTCATAATTGCGAGATCAAATCGGTGCAATGCGTTGCCAACGAAACAAACGAAACGCGTTGTTGTTTCTTCCTGATGGTCGTATAAAAAGTCATAATCAGACATGAAGGCCCTCCATTCTCTTTCTAGTATGTACCCCATTATAACCGAAAAAAGCTCGTCAACAAAACATATCTTGCGCCCATCTGACAAACATGGTATGATTTGGATATTAGAAAAAGGGAAGCACCTTTTCAGCTAACAAGCTGAGGAGGTGCTTTTTCGTTTTCTGAACCTATTTTTAGCTACCGTTTGGAGGAGAAGGCATGAACATTGTATTTCTGAACACATTGGAGAAAGAAGCGGGGGATCATCGCGTTACATCGGCCCAAGTGTCGATTGGGGAAGAACAAGGCATTTGGAATGTCTATTGGAATGAGCCTGATAGTGCTGGCAAAATTCAGCAGGATCAGTGGTATCAGGGGGTAAGCTGGGATGAGATGCTGAGTGCTTTCCGTCAGGGGCTGCGGGATAAAGTTCGTTCCGGTTTCCGTCCGCTTGTTAGTACGGATTTGGAATCAGCGCAAGGACTGTCAGGCAAAGCTAGAATGACACAGATGCTGACTTACTACTGTGAAGAAAATCCAAGTGAGGAAGTGTACGAAACGCTCCGCGCTTGGAGGCGCGAACAAGCAGCCCGAGAGGGGAAAGCGCCGTATATTCTCGCCACGAACCGTGTCCTTCGCATGATCTCTGTCTTCCTGCCTCAGAGCAAGGAAGAGCTGCAGCAAATTCCTGGCTTCGGCGAGCAGAAGACGACCATGTACGCGGCGGATGTGCTGGGTCTCACCGCTGAGTGTACACGTTCGAATGGCTTTCCTTTAGATTGGGTAGCTAAAAGTGTAGACACAGTGAAGTTTGAGGCTTGGCTTCACGCTCAGAAGGAGCAAAAACTGCGTTCCGAGCTTGACCGTGAGGTTAGCAAGCGCAAACTTCTTGAGATTGTTGCTGGCGGAGGAAGCTTGGCAGATTTACAAGCAGTGCTAACCATGCCGCGCAGGGAACTGCTGCTTTGGGTGGAGGATTTGGAGCGAGAGGGATACGATATGGATCCGCTTGTAGAAGCGGAGCTTGCTTCGATCCCGGAAGACGAGCAAATCAAAGCCTGGAACGCCTTTGAATCGGAAGGTGACCGCTACCTGAAGCCAGTACTGCAGCGCATTATCGGCACGGAGGAGCTCAAAGGCAAAGAACTTGACCGCGCCTATGAGTGGCTGCGCTTGCTTCGTTTGCGCTTCCGCAGGGAGAAGGAAAGGTTTGCTTCTCAAGCTGCGAGCTAGTTTGTGTTGACTTTGGTTGGGATTATATGGTTAAATGGTCAATAATCTAAAATATCAATTAAAGCGATGACGAACACGGGCTATGCCCGAAGTAGGAGAAATGCCGCTGCTGCAGAGAGTCGGTGTAGGGTGCAAACCGACGCAAGTATGGCTCCGAATTACAGTTCTGAGTTGGTTAAGGGAACATGCTCGACAGGGCATCAGTAGCTTTTACCCGGCATTCATTTGTCGTTATGAATCTAAGTGAAAGAGAAATTTGCGAATGAGAGCGCGAATCCTTCTCTTTAATTAGGGTGGTACCGCGAGACAACCTTCTCGTCCCTTTGTGGACGCGCAGGTTGTCTTTTTTTGTATTTATCAGAATGAGGAGGTTAACTATGTTGATATGGGATCAGCTTACTGAAGTACAGCAGCAAGAAGTGGAACGCCAACTGCTTATCATAAAACGAGGTGCTGCCGAAATCGTGCCTGAGGAAGCACTCAAGCTAAAGATCATGCACGCCGTGGCTACAGGAAAGCCGTTAAAAGTGAAGCTTGGCTTAGATCCATCTGCGCCCGATATTCACATTGGTCACACCGTTGTTTTGCAGAAGCTGCGCCAATTTCAAGATTTGGGACATGAGGTTCAACTGATTATAGGAGATTTCACAGGACGCATCGGGGATCCAACCGGAAAGTCAGAGACACGCAAACAGCTGTCAGAGGAAGATGTTAAGCACAATGCGCAAACGTATCAGACGCAATTATCCAAAATTTTAGATTTGGCCAAGACCACCTTCTACTACAACTCATCTTGGCTTGGAGCGCTTAAATTCGATGATGTACTGAAGCTAGCAGGGAAAGTAACGATTGCACGCATGCTGGAACGGGACGATTTTGCAAAAAGATACGCGGCTAATCAGCCCATTCACGTTCATGAGTTTTTCTACCCTTTAATGCAGGGCTATGATTCAGTCTCTCTTGAAAGTGACATTGAGCTAGGTGGAACCGATCAAACCTTTAATATTTTGATGGGCCGAACGCTTCAAAGTGCTTATGAGATTAAAGATGGACAGATAGCGATTCTGATGCCGCTGCTCGAAGGCTTGGACGGTGTTCAAAAAATGAGCAAAAGCTTGCGAAATTACATTGGCATCGATGAGCTTCCTAACGAAATCTTCGGCAAAACGATGTCGATTCCGGATTCGCTCATGACCAAATACTACGAATTAACAACGACCATCTCGAATGATTCGCTGAATGATCTCAAACGAGGGCTAGAAGCAGGTGCCATCCATCCGAGAGATGCCAAGATGAAGCTGGCTAAGGAATATGTGCACATGTATCATGGTGCGCAGGCGGCAGAAGAGGCAGAGCAGCATTTCATCACTGTATTCCAAAAGCGAGCTTTGCCCGAAGACATCGAAGAAATGACACTAAGCATCAGCCAGTTGGAAGAAGGTCAAATCTCCATCATTAAGCTTCTTGTTTCACTCGAGCTGCAAGCCTCTAATGGGGAAGCAAGACGCAGTGTGGAACAAGGGGCAGTGAAGATCAATGAACAGAAGATCATGCAAATTCATGAACAAATAACCCCAAAGGATGGGGATATTATTCAGGTGGGGAAACGGAAATTCGTTAAAATTAAGTTGATTTAAACGTAATGAAAAGGGCTCCTTGATAGCAGCATTCTGCTCCAAGAAGCCCTCTCTCTTTCCACGATCATAAAGTATCTATAGCCATTCTTTTTTACGAAATAATACATACATGCCTATGCCCAATGCACCCATGAACGCCAACACAATTTCATCGCCATGAGCCACATGAAGCCCGAGAATGTTATCAAAATTCATTCCGAATACGCCGGTAATGAACGTCAAAGGCATGAAGATCGTCGAAGTTGCTGTGAAAACGCGCATGATTTCATTCGCTCGGTTAGCGACGCTAGACTGATAGGCTTCTCGTAAGTTACCCATGAGATCGCGCAGCGTATCAAACGTATCCACGATCTTTACGGCATTTTCATAAATGTCTCCGAAATATTTTTGCAGCTGATGGTCAATCAGTCTAAGCTCTTTCTTGCCAAGTGTTCCAATGACATCGCGCTGAGGAACCAGCACTTTTTTGAGCCATAGAATCTCTGAACGAAGACCGATAATTTCATTCAAATGCGACTTCTTCGTTGCCACCAGGATGTCTTCTTCCAGCTTTTCAATCTTGGCCTCGATACGGTCACCGACCGCCACATAATTATCGACGACAAGATCGACCAGATGGTATAGGAAACGATCGGCGCTGTTTACTTCCTCTTCCCAGAGAAAAGGTTTCAAAGCTCGAAGTTCATTAATTTTTTGTCTAGTAACGGTAATAATGACATGTTTGCTTAGAAATAGATTAAGTGCGCGAAGGAAAATTTCTTCATCATCAAATCGAATACTATTAATAACGATAAAATAATGGGAATCGTAGAACTCAATTTTGGGACGTTGTTCCTCTTCGCTTAAGCAATCCTCCACGGCCAAATCATGAAGATGGAACAAAGGTTGAAGGATCTCTAAGTCCTCTACCCCTGCATCAATCCAATAAAAGCCTCTTTCTGGAGGTGTTAGGGCGACAGTCACGTCATCAACCAACGTAAAAATGCCATTCTGAACCCACCGTGTTTTCATCTGATCCACCCCTTTGAATGGAATCAGCCGGTTAGTTCATCATTTAGAGCAAGGCTCCGGATGAAGGAATAACCGACTGCATTCCTACACTATTAAATTGTTTAAGATCCTTGCAGGTTCTACTCCTCGGTTCTCCGTCCAAACGTATGCCCTCCTTTTTAGTCCGTGTCGAATACTTGTCTAGTATAACCCTTCATATATCACGTTTCAAGCCATAAAAGTTTGCAGAAAACTGGTAAAGTGTTGTTAAGATAAAGTATGGGAATAACGCTCAGTCGGTGTCAAAAAAATAGCCGCCATGCTTACATGGCGGCATTTAAAATTTTGTTTTTAATTTCTTTGTAAATCTCAATTAATTCAGGATCACTGCGCTGCAGCAATTCTTCCTCACTGTTTGCACCGTAGATACGGCATAACAGGGCTGCAGCATCCTCTGCTTGCTGAATGGTTGGTTTTGTGGTTTCAATCAGAGTGAAAAATCGGTTTAATGAAGCAAAAGCGGAGAAGTTATCGATCGTTTGGGTTGACATAGGTGACCTCTTTTCATGAGATATGATTTATTAGTAAAGTTTTGTTATATATATTAGTGTTTTAATATCATATAACCCGTTTTTAAGATGGCTTAAACATTATTATTTGAGACATTTTGTATCAACCGTATCCTAAGGGGACAAACCGCTGCAAATTCTTTCGCTTGACAAGTGTTTCATGCCTTGACTTTGGGTGAATTTATAGTATGATAATTTTAATCGCATACGTTACATTTTCTTATCAAGAGTAGGTGGAGGGACTAGCCCTATGACACCCGGCAACCGACAAACCTTTGCAAGCAAAGGGACGCACGGTGCTAATTCTTGCGGAAACGCTGTTTAAAGCGAATCTGGGAGATAAGAGAAGGACATTGACTTTGCTTTTCCATGGCCTTTCTCTGATTCCAGAGAAGGTCATTTTTGCATTTATTACCCATTTTCACCCATTTAAAACTTATGAAGAGGAGTGAACAGGATGCCGATCAAGATTCCTGACAACCTGCCTGCCAAAGAAATTTTAAACCAAGAGAACATCTTCACCATGGACGAATCTGTCGCGTATCACCAGGATATACGTCCACTTCGGATTGCTTTATTGAATTTGATGCCGACCAAAGAAACGACGGAAACGCAGCTGCTGCGCTTAATCGGGAATACGCCATTGCAGGTGGAATTCGTGCTTCTGCATCCTAAAACTCATACTTCTAAGAACACTTCCGTCGAGCATTTGGAAATGTTTTATAAAACATTTGACGATATTAAAGATGAAAAGCTGGATGGCATGATAATCACAGGTGCTCCTGTCGAACAGATGGAATTCGAAGATGTGAATTACTGGGAGGAATTGACGCAAATCCTGAATTGGAGCAAGCACAACGTCACCTCTACCTTGCATATTTGCTGGGCAGCTCAAGCTGGCTTGTATCACCATTTCGGTGTGCGAAAGTTTGCGCTCGAGAATAAAATGTTCGGCGTATTTCCTCATACCGTTCAGGTACCGAATACCAAGCTGCTGCGCGGCTTTGATGAAGTCTTTCATGTACCGCAATCGCGTCATACGGATATTCGTCGTGAAGACATTGAACAATGTCCGGATTTGGAGATTTTATCGGAATCTGAGGAATCTGGTGTTTATATCGCTGCAACGAGAGATGGGAAGCATATTTTCGTAACAGGACATTCGGAATATGATGCTTGTTCATTAAAATGGGAGTACGATCGGGATGTGAGTAAAGGGCTTTCAATTGATATCCCCAAAAATTATTACCCGAATAACGACCCGAGTAGACAGCCTTATAATACTTGGAGAGCGCATGCAAATCTCCTGTTCTCTAATTGGTTGAATTACTATGTCTATCAAGAAACGCCATTTGAACTGAATGCTAACATCAACGAAAGCTTGGCAAGCTCGCAATTGTAATTCGAACCCATAACCCTGAGGAGGAACTCCCTTTGTTGAAAATCGAAAGTCGTCTCGCCCAAATTGGCTCTATTGAAGAACCCGTTACTGGAGCTATCAGCTTCCCAGTCTACCAAGCTACTGCGTTCCGTCATCCGAAGCTTGGGCAAAGTACAGGATTCGACTATGCACGTACGAAAAGCCCGACACGCAAGGTGCTCGAAGATGCTATTGCTCAGCTGGAGTCAGGAGATGCGGGCTTTGCATGTTCCTCAGGAATGGCTGCGTTGCAGACTATTTTTGCATATTTCAGTCAAGGAGATCATCTGATTGTTTCCTTGGATTTATATGGCGGTACCTACCGTCTGCTTGAGAAAATCATGTCGCGCTTTGGTGTGACCGCTACGTATGTAGACACGAACGATTTAGATGGATTGGAAGCGGCTTACCAGTCAAATACCAAAGGGCTTGTCATTGAGACACCGACGAATCCGCTGATGATGATTACAGACCTTGAGCTTGTGTGTACATGGGCTCGTAAGAAAGGTATCGTATCGATTGTCGATAACACCTTACTAACGCCGTATCTTCAACGTCCAATTGAGCTTGGTGCTGATATCGTCATTCATAGCGCGACCAAGTACCTCGGCGGTCATAATGACGTGCTCGCTGGTCTCATCGTGACCAAGGGCAAAGAGCTCTCCGAGCAGATGGCTTTCCTGCATAACTCCATTGGTGCCGTGCTTGGACCGCAAGACAGCTGGCTCCTTATGAGGGGAATGAAGACGCTTGCGCTGCGCATGGAGCGTCATGAGCAGAATGCAACGGCAATCGCTAAGTTCCTATTGGAACACCCGCTGATCGGTGAAGTTTACTACCCAGCACTTGAAACCCACCCTGGTTATGCGATTCAGAACAAGCAGTCGAGTGGAAACACAGGTATTTTCTCCTTTAAAGTAACGGATGCGAGACTAATTGAACCGATTCTTCGTCATATCGAGCTCATTGCTTTCGCCGAAAGCCTAGGCGGTGTCGAATCACTTATGACCTATCCGGCTGTACAAACACATGCGGATATTCCGCTTGAAATTCGTCAGCAAATCGGTGTAGATGACCGTCTTTTACGCTTCTCTGTGGGCATAGAGCATATTGATGATCTGATTGCGGATCTTTCGAATGCCCTCAGTAAGGCGCAAGCCGAATTGGAAGGAGATTCGCTATCATGAGCCATCCACAAGATGACAAACGTAAGCCGCATGGCAAATTTGCAACGAAGCTCATTCATTTCGGTGGAGAGATCGATGAAGCAACAGGGGCATCCAGTGTGCCTCTGTATCAAGCCTCAACCTTTCATCAAGCCGACTTAGAAGTCTCACCGGAGTATGACTATACCCGTTCCGGCAATCCAACCCGTCAAGCCTTGGAAGACTATATTGCATTACTCGAAGGCGGTACACGCGGATTTGCTTTTGCCTCGGGTATGGCAGCTATTTCATCAGCCTTCATGCTATTATCGCAGGGTGATCATGTCATTTGTACCGAAGATGTTTATGGTGGTACTTATCGCCTGCTGACAACGATTATGAATCGTATGGGCGTTGAGTCGACATTCGTTGACATGACTGATATCGCTCAAGTACGTGCAGCACAGCGATCTAACACAAGAGCCGTATTTATCGAGACACCTTCGAATCCGACACTCCGAATTACAGACATCGCCGAAGTCGCTGCTTTTGCTAAAGAGCATGATTTGCTTACGATGCTGGATAATACGTTCATGACCCCATACCATCAGCGGCCAATCGAGCTGGGTATTGATATTGTGCTGCATAGCGCAACGAAGTTCCTAGGCGGACACAGTGACGTTCTGGCTGGGCTGGCTGTAGTTGCTAACGATAGTCTAGGCCGCAGAATGAAACAAATCCAGAATGGCATGGGGAACGTACTCGGCATTCAAGATTCTTGGTTGTTGATCCGTGGGATGAAAACGTTGCGGGCTCGTATGGAAATGTCCGAAACTAGTGCCCGGAGACTGGCAAATTGGCTTTCAGAGCAGCCTGATATTGATGTTGTTTACTACCCGGGACTTCCGAACCACCCTCGTAGAGACGTTCATGAAAAGCAGTCTTTAGGCTATGGAGCGGTTGTTTCGTTCGATGTTGGTTCCGGCGAGAAAGCGAAAAAGCTATTAAGCAAAGTGCGTATTCCTCTCGTTGCGGTAAGCTTGGGCGCAGTGGAGAGCATCTTGTCCTATCCGGCGATGATGTCGCATGCCTCGATGCCGAAGGAAGTTCGCTTACAGCGCGGCATTACGGACGGTCTTGTGCGGTATTCGGTAGGTCTTGAAGATATCGAAGACATTATTGAAGATTTGGAACAAGCCCTCCGCGGTTAGACCTCCATGAATTCGAAAATTAGTCATATTTGAAATGGAATACGCCTTGGTAAAAGCAGCATATTGCTGCTTTTTTGGCATGAATATGGTACGATGAGTGGATACAAGCCTTCAGAAAGTAAAGGAGTGGGTAGCCTATGAAACCGATTGATCGCATTTTATATAAAGCACAGTCAGGCGGACGAATTGATGTAGAGGAATGTATTACGCTGTTCGAATCCGATCAAATAGAGAAGATTGGCGACACCGCTAATCAGATTATGAAGAAATGGCATCCCGATCCCGTAACGACCTTCGTCATTGGGCGGAATATTAACTATACGAATATTTGCGATGTATATTGCAGATTTTGCGCGTTTTACCGGCCACCCGGTTCATCAGAAGGTTACGTCTTGCCGGATGAAACCATTTTCCAGAAGATCCAAGAGACTCTGGATGTAGATGGGACCGAAATCCTCATGCAGGGCGGCACAAATCCGAACCTTCCATTCAGTTATTACACGAATATCCTTCGAGAAATTAAGAAGCGTTTTGATATTACGATGCATTCTTTCTCGCCAGCTGAAATTATGAAAATGAAAGATGTTTCAGATGGTTTATCTTTAGAGGAAGTCGTTCGTCAATTGCACGAAGCCGGACTCGATTCTTTGCCAGGTGGCGGAGCAGAAATTCTGGATGATCGCACGAGACGCAAAATTAGTAAGCTAAAAGGGTCATGGCGCGATTGGATGGACGTTATGCAAACCGCTCACAAAATTGGTATGCATACAACGGGTACCATGGTTATCGGTTTTGGTGAATCCATGGAAGAGCGCGCGCTTCATATGCTGCGTATCCGTGATGCGCAAGATGATGTTCTGTTCCAGAAGCTCAATACACCAGGCTTCCTAGCTTTTATTCCGTGGACATTCCAACCGGATAATACGAATATGAAGGCAGAGAAAGTCACGCCTGAGGAGTATTTGAAGACGTTGGCGATTAGCCGAATTATGCTCGACAACATTCCTAACTTCCAATCGTCGTGGGTGACGATGGGACCTGAAGTGGGCAAACAAACGCTGAGCTACGGCTGCAACGACTTTGGAAGTACGATGATTGAGGAGAATGTAGTCTCCGCGGCGGGTACAACGCACAAGGTCAACGTTAACTCCACGCTGCGAATCATTCGCGAAGCAGGTAAAATTCCAGCTCAGCGGAATACGAAATACCAAACATTGCGTGTGTTTGATGACGAATCGCTAGTTATTGATAAAGATTTCGTGATGCAAAACTAATAATGTAATTTGGAGAGCAGCTGCGCGGCTGCTCTCTTTTTTACTGCCGCTCCTTTTACCAAGTAGCCAAACAATAATTGTTCATCACCTGTGAACATATTCTCTTATATCTGTTTACCAAACTCAACACGTACCGGCATCACCAGATTTTAGCGGAACGTAGAAGCTTTATTTTGCTCAAAACCGCGTAATTCACGTTTTCGCGGAACGAGGAGCCTCTATTTCCCGCTTTCGAGGTGTAAAAACACGTAAAACGGCAAAATAGGGTTCCTACGTTCCGCATACGGGTCCCGTATCGACATAATCATCGAAATAACGGCCCCTCGTTCCCCGCGATCCTCAGATTTGCAGCCTAAATGTTCGAAATCACTCCACAGAGTTTCGCTTTCAAGTTTTAAGGTTATAGATTCTACAATTGATCCTCAGACGTCGAATGAGGTGACGCCCTGTCATCAAGCGGAGAGGGAGCAAGTCGAACGGATCATTCGTGAATACAGGCGGCTCGAGAGGATCAAACGGTTAGAAATCCGTCAACGGAGAGAGCTGAGCCTACTTGTGACCAACATCGAGATGAGTGGTCAACCTGGACGTCTAAGGAGCCTTATTCGGAAACAGTGACAGGTGCCAGATACTCGAAATTAACGAGTACTGCTTGGATTCGAATTGCTACGTCAGTGGCAGGAGCGGTGGTGACGGGAATTGCGTTTGGATTCTTTGTTCTTTCAAATTTTACTTGAACAAGTTATGAAAAAATTAATGTTATTTTCATGTTTTTTTCTGAAAAAGGAGTACAATTGAAGTAGTTCACAATTTAGACAAAAACGATAGGAAGTGATTCTTGTGAAACTATTCAAAAATTTTCTTCAAGGATTTTTTTATGCTTTTGTCTCCATTGGTGCACTTCCGTTCTTACTTATCAGAAGTATTTTTGAGTCATACTTAGGATAATATCTACAAAAAAGCCTCCAACTTGGAGGCTTTTTCTTTTGCGACTAGATGCTTTAGTTTGCTTCCTTAAGCGGAGCCGTATGAATGATCGTTTAATTTTTACCTGTCATTTTGGCTGTATACAGCGATTGATCAGCGCCAGAGAATAAGGTTTCTTTACTAGTTCCCGGTCGATACTCACTCAGTCCAATTTAAATGGTCACGGATTGTCCGTTTAATTCCTCATATTTAGATTGAGAAATTTTTCAGCGAATACGTTCCAATATTTCGAATACTTCTTCGGTAGCTTTCTCCGTAAAGATGATAATAATTTTTGACCGTTGAAAGCTAAAAGAGAGAAATGAAAATAGGGAGGAAAAAGTAGAGTGGTGCCATTTTAACATCATGATTGAAATAAAATATCTGCGGGATTGGAATATATGAACGAAAGAATTGACAAAAAATTAATGAATGGAAATGGCAAATTGTTCGTTGTATATCTGATTCCTATCGACCATATACTCTTAGGAGGAGGACGTATTGATGAAAGGAGTTAGTCTATGGAACTGTTTGCCATTGTTGTAATGAATGCCGATGAGGCCTATGTACGTTCGCTAAGCGCTCAGATAGAACGTGAGCTGCAGCTTTTACATATCGCTGAAAGTGGAGTAACTGCCCCATTTGATCTACATGATACACATGCGTACATTCGAATAGAAGTGAGGATGAATGAAAGAGAAATATCTTCTGTTCACAAAGAACTAAGGGAAGGACTGGCTGTCATTTTGGCTGATCATATCATCGCAGAGAAGGAATCGCTTATCTTGCGTGATTTGATTGTTAAAGAATTTAAATATGAAGCCATAGATGATTTGGAAGCCATTGAAGGGTACTGCAAGCAATCCATGTGTGCGGAGGCGGTCATTGAGGAATTGCCTATTTTGAATGGCAGCTCAGCAAGACAACGCCGCAAACAAATGTTATCGGAGCAGCTCGTGCAAACTCTGGAGGAAACCCCTCGGTTAAGCTTAGATGGCTTCCTTAAATTTCGCTTACAGGATTATACGGAGGAGCTGCGAGAGATAGCTGAGTATGCCATTGATGAATTCATGATGGATCGCCAGTATCAAGAATTTATTTCTCTGTTGCAGTACTTTGTTTATATTCAGGAAGCCAAGATCCCCGTTGCTCATCTTATACATAAAGGCGGGCATGAGTTTGTCATCCTGAATGATCAGCTTGAACTCATAGACGCGAATGAATTCGATACAACCTTTAAGCTGGAAGTACTTGAAAAAGATATTAATTTCGAGGACATGATTGTTAGCACACTCATTACGGTATCTCCGGCAAATATCTACATCCATACACGAGATCCCGAATTAACGATCATCAAGACGATTAGACAAATATTTGAAGATCGAACAACGGTCTGCTCCTATTGTCGAACTTGTGACATCTTCTTGGGTGAAGCCAAGAAACAAGATCAACTGTCCCCTTGACCTTGAGCGAAGAGGCAATTATAATAATGATCGAAGGCGTTAATATCAAAGACATGAACTTTCTGTAAGAACTGCTCAGAGAGAGGAGACTCGGCTGCAATCTCCTTCAGCTATTCAGATCGTTTACCCCTTTGTAGCCGTGTTGTGGAATTCGACCTGACTTGCAGGATCGTTAGTATACAATACCGGAGTCATTCCCGTTACCGAATGCTGATGAGGATTCGCCTTACCCCTGTGGGCATGCAGCGAATCGAACTAGGGTGGAACCACGAGCTGAGCGCACTCGTCCCTTTTGGGATGCAGTGTGCTTTTTTGCGTTCAAAAATGAACCTATAGGAGGAACAAAAATGGTTGTACAAGTGAAATTACCAGATGGCGCGGTTAGAGAGTACGCAGTTGGAACGACCATTGAGCAAGTGGCGGAATCCATTTCATCCGGACTGAAGAAAAATGCGATTGGCGGCAAAGTTAACGGGAAATCTGTGGATCTGTCATTCTCTTTGGAAAATGATGCAGATGTAGAAATTCTAACGCTCGATAGCGAAGCGGGATTAGAGATGTATCGTCACAGCACAGCGCACTTGATGGCTCAGGCGATCAAACGCATTTATGGTGAAAAAGCGGTTAAATTAGGGATTGGACCTGTCATTGAAGACGGATTTTACTATGATATCGATTTGGAAACACCGCTTAATCCTGAAGATTTGGTGAAAATCGAGAAGGAAATGGAACGTATTTCCGGTGAGAACCTGGCGATTACTCGCCGCGTTGTTTCCCGTGAGGAAGCGATTCGCATTTTCACTGAAATGGAAGATCCGTTTAAGCTGGAATTGATTCGTGATCTGCCGGAAGACTCGGTACTTACGATCTATGACCAAGGCGAATTCTTTGATTTATGCCGCGGACCGCATCTTCCATCAACTGGCCGAATCAAAGCGTTCAAATTATTGAGCGTTGCTGGTGCTTACTGGCGTGGAGATGCGAAGAACAAAATGCTGCAACGTATTTATGGTACTGCTTTCCCTAAGAAAGCGCAGTTGGATGAGCATTTGCATCTATTGGAAGAAGCGAAGAAACGCGATCACCGTAAGCTGGGCAGAGAGCTTAAAATGTTTGCTTTTTCACGTGAGGTTGGGCAAGGATTACCGCTTTGGCTGCCAAACGGTGCTAAATTGAGACGTACAATGGAACGTTATATTGTTGACCTGGAAGAGCGTTTGGGTTACCAACACGTTTACACGCCAGTTCTCGCTAATGTTGAGTTGTACAAAACATCCGGCCACTGGGATCATTACAGCGAGGATATGTTCCCGAAAATGGTGATGGACAACGAGGAGCTTGTTCTACGTCCAATGAACTGTCCACATCACATGATGGTTTATAAAAGCGATATGCGCAGCTACCGCGATCTGCCGATCCGGATTGCTGAGCTTGGAACTATGCACCGTTATGAAATGTCTGGTGCTTTAACGGGTCTACACCGTGTTCGTGCCATGACACTGAATGACGCTCATATTTTCTGCCGTTTGGATCAAATTAAAGAAGAGTTCTCCCGCGTTGTGAACCTGATTCGTCAGGTTTATGCGGATTTCGGAATTACAGACTACCGTTTCCGTCTTTCCTATCGGGATCCTAAGGATACAGAAAAGTATTTCCAAGATGATCAAATGTGGGAAACTTCCCAACGCATGTTGCGTGAGGTTGTTGAAGAGCTAGGACTTGATTTCTACGAGGCTGAAGGTGAAGCTGCCTTCTATGGTCCTAAACTTGACGTTCAAATCAAAACAGCACTCAAGAAAGAAGAAACACTTTCAACAGCGCAAATTGATTTCTTGCTCCCTGAGCGCTTCCAGCTTGAATACACAGGTGAAGATGGTCAAAAACATCGCCCAGTCGTTATTCATAGAGGGATTATCAGTACTATGGAGCGTATGACAGCCTTCTTGCTTGAGAATTTCGCTGGTGCGCTGCCAACTTGGTTAATGCCTATCCAAGCCAAAGTCATTCCGGTATCTCCGGCATTCGAAGAATTCTCGAATCTCGTGACTGAGCGTCTACGGGAAGCTGGCATTCGTGTTGAGGCAGATAATCGTAATGAGAAGCTGGGATATAAGATTAGAGAAGCGCAGCTGGAGAAGATTCCTTATATGCTAGTTGTCGGTGAAAACGAAGTGAAGAGCGAAAGCTTATCGATTCGAAAACGTGGTCAAGGGGATCTAGGTACCCATCCGATTGAACAAGTGATTGGCATGATTAATGAGGAAATAAGCAAGAAGCTTTAAGACTTATAACCTATAAATGAAGCAGAGAAGATATTCTTCTCTGCTTTTTTTTGTTTTCAAATTCAGTTATTTGGGTATGTATAGGGGAGCGTGAATAGGACACCTTAAACAGTGAGTCTGCATCCGGAGGTTTAAAGGTGGTAGGTATTGGACAACCTGCAATAGTAGGGGAGGTATTAAAAAATAGTAATGTTAACCAATTTTTTGACTCAGTCTAAATGGTTTAGTGCGTCGATCATCGTTGTTCTGATGGCACTTTTCGGACAAGAGACGACGGGCAAAAGTGACCAAAGCTACACGACGGCAAACTCCGTCACCCATATACAAGATCAGCAACCAAAGGTTATTCCGGCTAAAACGGCACCTGCTTCACTGCCGGTTGCGCAAGAAAACCTGCAACAAATCAATTATCGTTATGTTCCAAAGTTAGACTCAGATTTGTCCAAGCTCAAGGCAGTCGAAGTGACAGCCACCGGTTATTTTGCAGGGAAGGAATCAACAGGGAAAAATCCGGATCATCCTGAGTACGGGATCACGTATTCAGGTATTAAAGTAAAGCGGGATGATAAATCTTTATCAACGATCGCAGCAGACACGAACGTTTTTCCGCTTGGAACTGTCTTGTTTATTCCTGGTTATGGCTACGGCGTTGTTGCAGATACAGGCAGCGCAATTAAAGGTAAGAAAATTGATCTGTATTTCGATACAAAGGATCAGGTTTATAAAGAATGGGGCAAGAAGACGGTTAAAGTATTTATTGTCAAAGAAGGGCATGGGAAAGTAACTGAACTCATCTGGAATCAACTAAAGGATGAGATCATCGCACCTACCAAATCGCTATAATGAAAAATTAGCTTTTCAATAAGCCGCACATTTCCATCATAAAATCTCCTGTTTGGGAAATCCTAATCTTACAGGAGGTGATTGAACATGGCTAAGAACAAGAATAACAAGAATAGAAATTTGAGTTCGAATGTAGCTCAAGACGTAGAATTTGCTGCGGAAACATCAGCAACCAACAAACAGCAACAAACGAATACTCAAAACCAAAACAAATAATGAAATATCAATAAGTTTAAAGTGATGGAAGAACAGAGATCTGAAAAGGTCTCTGTTTTTTTTTTATTTCTTTTCAACATCTCCTATTTTCGATATAATGTAACAAAAACTAACATTAGGTTCCTTTTGGGAGGAGTTCCATTGCTTATGCGCGCAGAAATGAAACACAAAGCTTGGTTATATGCTCTTATTCTCATTGGTATTACAGTAAGTGTAATCGAGTTATTTACTTCCTCTCGATGGTTTACGGCTGCAAGTTTGGCTGTTTTTTTGTTTATAGGTATAGTTTCTTGGCTTAGTTCCAGATCATTAAGGTCATCTAATAGCCACGATAATAACGGTCAACAAGAGCAATTCCGAACGTTTATACAAGAATCTCAGGTTGTAGCGGATAGATTAGCAGCTGCTGTTGAGGAAGTGAATCGTTCGATCGGACATCTTTTGCAAATAGCCGATGCTTCAATTCAAGGGGAAGAGGATCTGAAGATTCGAAGTAATCAAGCCGTTGGACAGTTGCAGGAAGCATTCGCTGCGATTCAGCAGGTAGCGGCTGCAGCAGACCAAATTCTAGATTCGTCCTTACATATGCATCAAGAGAGTGAGCAAACCAAAGATACGGTGGTCGATGTATGCCGGTCACTGAATGCCACGGATGAAGTTATGAATGATCTACATATTAATAATGATACCATGCAGAAGAAGATTCAGGATTTGACAGGACATACATCAAAGATAGAAGAAATCAATACCTTTATTGCGGAAGTGGTTTCTCAAACCTCGCTGCTCGCGCTTAATGCATCCATTGAAGCGGCCAGAGCGGGTGAGCATGGACGAGGCTTTTCTGTGGTCGCACAGGAAATTAAGAAGCTGGCCACACAAAGTCACGAAGCGGTTACGAAATCTTCCGAACTATTGGCATCAATCGAGAGCGGTGTTTCACAAGTCGTGACAGCAGTTGCTGAAGAGAAAGCATCCGTCGCTCATGGGATAGCTGAGATGAAAATAATAAAAGACAAGATCGATACGATCTTCGCGTTGATTCTGAATGTTAATAGTCTTGTATCGAGTACAACAAGCTCCACTCAGACTCAGTCCTCGCTTGTCTCAGGTACAAGAACATCCCTGGGTCAAGTTGTTGATTTGATGAATGAGACGATGTCTAGTGTGGAGATTACCTTGGATCAAATGAAAAAGCAGCGCCATGAAGTTTCGATGCTGCAGCATATCAACCAAAATCTAGATCGTTCCTCTAAGGAACTGATAGAGGCGATACAAGCAGTAGGTATGCAAAATAAAGAAGGTACGATTCATGTAAATATCCAGGAAATGAAGCAAGTACTTAGCTCACTTGTGCTAATACCTGACATAACTTCATTGCTTGATACTAAGCATGCTTCCCATTTAGGCACTATTTTGCAGAAAACGGCCGGAATTGAAGCCATCTGGTCTAACCGCGCGGATGGAACCTTCATCTATTCGATGCCTGAGGCAGGGTTAGTTAATGCAAAGGGCAGAGAGTGGTGGAAGCGTGCAATGGGGGGAGAACTGTTCGTTTCTCCGGAATACGTGTCAGCTATTACCAAAAAACCATGTATCACGATGTCAAAAGCAATAATAGATGACACAGGAACCCCTGTTGGTGTTGTAGGAATTGATTTAATATTGAAATAAAGGTTCTCAAATCGACTATTTTGGTGTAAAATAAGATTACTGTTATAAATCTTGACACGGGGAGATAGGTGAGTGATCATGCTGAATGCTTTGCGATTGGACGGAAAACCTCAAAAAACACCAAGGAAAGCTGCAGAGGTACTTCCTTTCTTGGAAGCTTACATTGTCCGCAAGGAACAGCAGGTCCTGGATATTGAGCAGGTAGTAGAGCGCTACGAAATCAAAAGAATGAAAGAAGAGCGCGCTTATCAGACCATGTCATCATTTCGCCGCATGTTTTCTGGTAAGAAACCTGATCATCATCTTGCAGTCGAATATATCCACTATGTGAAGAAACCCATGGAGCAAGTTAGGAAGCTAAGAGCTGAAATTGCCCATGCGAGACAAATTATGAATGAATCCAAACCAGGCGATGTGATCTCAGTACCGGATGAGATTGAAGAGCTGCTTTCTTAATACAAACAAAAAAACCTTCCATTTGGAAGGTTTTTTATTGTTGTCATTGGCCTTTCTTTAGTTGTTCTAAGTCCAGAAATCCATCCTCTTGGCTGTAAGCTGGAACACCGTGGATACCGACGTCTAATCCGACTAATTCCTCATCTCTGCTAACTCGAAGCGGAACGATAAGTTGAATTAGCTTCATACAACCCCAAGTAATAACGAATCCCCATATACAAACGGTAACAAGCCCTAAAGCTTGAACTCCTAGTAGGCTGAAGCCGCCGCCATAGAATAAACCAGCAGTACCTTCCCGGATGGCGTCAGGTTGCGCGAATAATCCTACAGCGAGAGTCCCGATGCTGCCGCTGATACCATGAACTGGAAAGGCACCGACGGGATCATCAATCCGTCTAGCTTCTAGCATTTCTGTTGCATAAACCATGGCGATTCCGCAAATAGCTCCGATCAAAATGGCGGCAGCATCACTAACGAAAGCACAGCCTGCGGTAATGCCAACGAGCCCTGCAAGAGCGCCGTTGATAACCATAGGGGGATCGGCTTTACGGTAACGCATCATGGTGAATAGGATGCACGTTGCGCTGCCCGCTGCTGCCGCCAGCATGGTGGTTACTGCAATGTGACCGATCGAAGTGTTGGTGGCACTTAGTGTGCTTCCTGAGTTAAAGCCGAACCAACCGAACCAAAGGATAAATGCGCCTACTGAGGCAAGCGGCAAATTAGACGGCGGTACAATGTTAGCCGTGCCGCTAGTGGAAAATTTGCCAATCCGCGGACCAATGATCATAGCTGCGGCAAGAGCAGAGAAGCCGCCAAGTGCGTGAATGACAGCTGAACCTGCGAAATCAACCATGCCTAATTTGCCGAGCCATCCATTGACGGCCCAAACCCAGTGGCCAGCAATAGGGTAAATTAAACCAGTCATTGCGATGGTGTATAGAATGTAAGCACGGAAGTTGATGCGTTCGGCTACTGCGCCAGATACGATCGAGATCACAGCGATAACAAAAGCGCACTGGAATAGCCAATAAGTCTCATGTGAGATATTTAAAACGATATGTGTTAAATCTCCTCCCATGAAGAAGCCAGTAGTTCCAATTAGTCCGGAAACATCTTTCCCGTACATAAGAGCGAAGCCGAATAAGTAAAAAATAAGTGCTCCGAAAGAGATATCAACAAATACTTTCATGATGATACTTACCGCATTTTTTTGTCTGACGAAACCAGCCTCCAATAAAGCGAAGCCGCCTTCCATCAATAGAATCATGGCAGCTGTCAGAACCACCCATATGGTATCTAGGCCGCTAGAAAGCTGTTGGATTGCATCCATAATCTGATCTCTCCTTATGTTTGAGGAATTCTTTGCACCAATTATACGGTTCTGATGATAAGCATGTCAACGAAATACGTAAGAATACATAACATATGATGGCTATTGTTCGTTTTTAAAATAATTGATGTCAGTTATTCATTTATTTTTGATTAAAACTCAGTCTCTAGACCGAGGAAACCATCAATCTCTCGTCTCTTTTCATTCATGGCTGTATCTTATAAACTAGAGGTATCTTAACGACGTTGTACACAAATGGAGGAAGAAGTATGAATCCGCATATGTTTCAAAGAATAATTTGGGGTCTTGTCCTCGTAACGGCAGGTGTCCTTTATTTACTTAACCAATTAGGATTTATTGATATTGATCTTGCTTATATGTTTTCCACTTATTGGCCTGTCATTCTTATTTTCTACGGTCTCGTTGGATTTGTTTGGCAGCGTAGGTATCATTGGGGAGGCTCAATTTGGAGTCTACTCGTGTGCTGTATGGGAACGATCTTTCTCCTGAAGAATTTAAAGCTGACCGATCGATCGGTTGGAGAGATGTTTCAGATTTTGGGACCTATTGCCTTAATCCTATTTGGATTAAATGTGATTTTTAAACCTAGCAAGAAAGAGTCACCGGATTGGCCTTCTATTAAAGAGGCGAAAGATCAGGCTAGACAGGCAAGACGTGAGGCTAGAAGATTGCAGCATGAAAAACATAGAAATCCTTGGGATCAACCTAAATGGAGTGATGGAGTGCCATCGCCTACAAATGAGAAGGAGCGCGATAGTAAATCCACTTTTAATGAAGTAAAGCATGAGCTCAGTGACGAAGAAAAAGCCGTACTCAAGGATATTCACGGCGAGTTTCATGATAAGCAGATGTGGGATGTGCCAGACGCGCCGGGGGAACCAGATCCAAGTAGACACCCTCAGCCACCGCAACAACCGCAAACGCATGCTTATAACCATCATGGGCACAAGTACGATGATTTTGTACGTAACTTCAACTCTGGTGATGTACTTCATCGGCATGGTTTTATCGGAGATGTGCATCTGGGACAAGAAGCTTGGGAACTGAAGCCGATTCAGATCTCACATTTCATTGGTGATTCTGTCATAGATCTTACTCGTGCAGCCATTCCTTTGGGAGAGACAACCATTCATGTTTCAGCATTTATTGGGGATGTGAAAATATTCATTCCCAATGATATTGATGTTGAGGTTCGTGTAATGGCAAGTTCATTTATCGGAGATATGAAAGTGCTTGATCGGCGTGAGAGTGGGTTTCTGCGCAGCGTGAGAACGCAGACCTCGCACTATGAAGAGGCTGACCGGAAAATAATTGTAACCACGAGCATGTTTATTGGTGACATTACAATCAAAAAGATAGGTTAAGGATGGAGCATGTACAAATTGCGAATGTTCAATATGAAGTGGCAGCTGCTGAACTACTTTCTTATCTCGAGTTTACTTACGGTATCTAGCATATATATTGTGCTTGAATATTATAAGGAGGAGCTTGTTTCTTGGCAGTTCCGAATGTGGTTCGTCATAGCCATTCTCTTGGTCTGTCTAACGGTGGGGTATGTTGCGACCAAAAGATGGCAGCGTAAAGTGGATGAGCTGCATGTGGCCATGCTCGAATTGTCCAAAGGGAATTTCTCCAGCCGGATTGAAATGGAACCCGTAGAACCATTCTTGTATTTGTATGATGCTTTTAATAACATGGCCTCTGCCGTTGAAGAGCGCATTCAGCTGCTGCAAAAATTGGGTGAGGCCGAGGCGATTCGGGATCAGGAGCTCACCGAAAATGCTGTGCTTGAGGAAAGACGCCGACTGGCGCGAGATTTGCACGATACGGTTAGTCAAGAGCTGTTCGCCATTCATATGTCAGCATCCTCTTTACCCAAAATTTTGGAGAGAAACCCGGATGCGGCGCCGGGCGTTATGAATCAGCTTATTCAAATGTCTCACCATGCCCAGAAGCAGATGCGCGGACTCATTTCGCAATTAAGACCCATCGAATTGGGGGATATGAGCTTACAAGAAGCCCTAGAGAAATGGTTTCCGGAATATTGCCGAAACCATGAGCTGCAGGGCATGCTTGATGTTTCTCTGCATGAAACGATATCTGAAGCGATTGAACATCAATTTTTCCTCATTATACAAGAAGGTCTTGCGAACGTAGTTAAGCACGCTTCTGCCAAGCAAGTTCGCCTAGCTATATATGAAAGAGAGCATCAGTATGTGCTTCAGCTGCAGGATGACGGTCAAGGCTTTGAACGTAGAGACATTCCATCGGCTTCACATGGTTTATCAACAATGAGAGAGCGAGCGCAAAAGCTTGGTGGGGAAGTGGAGATAGACAGCAAGTTAGGATCAGGAACTCGAGTTAGAGTGCGCATTCCGCGTTTTACAGGACAGTCGAGCTTTCTAATGAAGGAAAGAGGTGGAGAAATAAATGAGCAGTAATATTAAAGTGATGATCGTAGATGATCACGACATGGTTCGGGTGGGGCTTCGAACCTACATCTCACTAGAACCCGGTTTGGAAGTTGTAGGGGAAGCAAGCAATGGCCAGGATGCGTTCGATAAGTTAAATCAAGAACTTTCTCATCATTTGCCGGATGTCATTTTGATGGATCTAACCATGCCGGTTCTGGATGGTATAGGCGCCACCAAGTTGATTTGCAGTAAATTTCCACAGGTTAAGGTTATTATGCTGACCAGCTTCTTGGAGGAAGCGAAGGTTCTTGAAGCTGTCGAATCGGGTGCCATCAGTTATATGCTGAAGACGGTTTCATCCGACCAATTGATTCATGCGATTCTGAGCGCTTACCGCGGTATGCCGGTTATGAACTCAGAAGTGTCCTTGGCGCTTACAAGAGGGATTAGGCAGCGTAATAGTACACCTGAGGAAGAAGGGTTGACTTCGAGAGAGAGAGAAGTATTGCTTTTGATTGCAGAGGGAAAAAGTAATAAAGATATTTCAGAAGAGCTTTTTATTAGTATCAAAACGGTCAAAACACACGTCAGCAACCTTCTAATGAAGTGTGAATTAGAGGATCGGACTCAGCTTGCTATCTTCGCTCACCGCAAAGGCTTGGTTTGATAATAAGGAACGTAACACACATAAAATCAAGATTTTGACACATTCTATGCGTAAGTAAAATAATATGAGCGCTTAAGGAGTGTCTGAATGAAAACAATATCATCATCATTGGAGCAGGTTCAAGAATCTTTCGACAGTGTCCGTGAGCACCTGCATGAATTCGATTTTGCTCTGGGCGGTAATTGGGATTACGATCATGGCTATTTTGACCACTATTTAGATGAAGATCATCTAGTTTGGCTGCGTATTCCTTTTCAAGTTGTGACAGGAAGGATTGATGGCGACGCCGAATCAACGGATGCGATCGTCGAAGTGGGAACTCCTTTCGTTCTGAAGCATGTTTATAATGAAGGGCTTAGTCAGGATGCGGAAGCTGAAACCTATGGCGCTTTGATCGATCAATTCCAAACCCCGCTTGATCCCGATGCCAAAATCGAAGATAAATGGGTGAAAGAAGCCGCTGGACTGCTCCATAAAGTGGAACAAGCTTGGATACAATGAGTTAGCCCTTTTTTTACCTCCATTTTATTGTTTTTTAATATTCGTTTAAGGTTGTAGGTGCATGATAGAACTACAGAGAGCAAGACATAACCCTTCAAGAAGCATGCACTTATAACTTTATTAATCAAATGGAGGTAAGAACTATGGAAGACAATAAGAAAGACTATAGCGACTTCTTTAAGCCGCAGAACGACAATAGCAGTAACAATGATCGCGTTAATCGAAATGATTCTAATCATCAAGACCCGCAAGATACACAAAATCCACAAGATCCTAACAAAGCAAGACCTTCCTACTATTATTCGTATGGCCCTTACAAGTCGGCTTTTAACGAAGAAAACGAAGGGCATTCGCTTACAACTTCTTCTTCGGGAACGGAGGGAACCTCCAGTGTTGAAGTTACTCCGCCTAAGAACTTGCGTCCTTTTAGTTTTGGACCTGAAGCAGGCGTCCCACAAGGCTCAGGTCCTTGGGATCCAAACGCAAGAAAGCGTTCATCTGTGAAAAGCGTTTTTGCAGCTTTCATGGCAGGCGCCTTGGTCGTAGGTGCACTTATGTTCAGCGCTGATAAAATGAATTTGTTTACTGGCAATCAGCCTTTAGCTTCGGGCAGCTCCACAGCAGCTGCGACGAAGAGCGGAAGCAGTAATGGAGGCGAAGTGAAAAATGTTGGGCTGGATGTTGTTCGTCCAGGGAACATTTCAGCTATTGCACAGAACGCTGGGCCTGCAATTGTTAAGGTTGAATCGCTCGTGAAACCGAAGCAAACAAGCCGTGGCGGTAATTCCCTCTTTGATGATCCGTTCTTCCGTCAATTCTTTGGGGATAATGGCGGCGGTAATACAACGCCTAATCAGAATAATTCCGGCAATGGCGAACTGCAGCCGGCAGGTATGGGAACAGGGTTTATTTTCGAAAAAACAGGATATATTTTAACCAATGAGCACGTTGTAGATGGCGCTGATGAAATTCAAGTTACGGTAGAAGGTTATGATAAGCCATTTAAAGCTAAATTGTTAGGTAACAGCTACGATTTGGATTTGGCTGTACTCAAAATCGAAGGCGATAAAGAGTTTCCAATCCTCCCACTTGGTAAAGCTGAAGATGTGAATGTTGGGGATTGGGTTGTAGCCATCGGTAATCCATACGGCTTCGACCACACAGTTACTGTAGGTGTGCTTAGTGCGAAGGAGCGTCCTATCAGCATTCCAGATGCGAAAGGAACTCGCGAATATAAGCACTTACTGCAAACGGACGCATCCATTAACCCAGGTAATTCCGGCGGACCTTTACTGAACTTGAATGGTGAAGTTATTGGTATTAATACGGCCGTTAGTTCTCAAGCACAAGGAATTGGTTTCGCCATTCCTACTAGCACAATTTCTTCCGTTCTTGAAAATCTTAAAAACAATGTTCAAATTCCTAAAGAACCGGTTCCTTACTTAGGTGTAGGCCTACAAGATATTGGTAAAGACTGGGTAAGTGAATTGAAGCTTTCGAACACAGACGGGGCATTAGTTGGCAGCGTTCAACGTAAAAGTCCTGCTTTCCAAGCTGGTCTGCGTCAATACGATGTCATTGTAGATATTAACGGAGCCAAGGTGAAAAATTCGCAGGAATTGATTACTAAAGTTCAGGCAGCGAAAGTTGGCGACAAGGTCACTTTGGGACTAATTCGAGACGGCAAGCGTATGGAAGTACCTATTACAGTCGGGGATAAAAATGCGCTAGCCGAGACACCTGCCCAATAATAAAAAGAAAAATTAGAGAGATAAATGAAGGTTAGTTCGGAATAAAAGGAAGTGGAGTCCCGCGGCCGCAAGCTTGCAGGCTCTGCTTCTTTTTGCTTGGAGCGGAATTTGTTACAATGGTTGAAAGAAGGGTGGTCCAGTCGATGAGAGAGAACATAATGGTTATTGATGATGATGAGAAAATTACGTCTATGTTGAGACGAGGTTTGGCTTTTGAAGGATATTCCGTCGTCACAGCGACCAACGGTGCGGATGGTCTCAAGCAAATGTTAACATCGGAACCACATCTGGTGATCTTGGACGTCATGATGCCGCATATTGATGGCTGGGAGGTCGTTCGTCGAGTGCGTGAAAGCGGCAGCGAGGTACCGATTCTTATGCTTACAGCAAAAGATGAAGTCAGTGATCGCGTGAAAGGCTTGGATCTCGGGGCAGACGATTATTTGGTCAAGCCGTTTGCGCTTGAAGAGCTGCTGGCCAGAGTGCGTGTACTTCTAAGAAGGAGAACGGAGCGTCCTGAGCAGCAAACGAATAGATTGAGTTATGAGGATACCATTTTGGATTTGGATACACGTGAGGTTTTCCGCGGTGAGAAACTGATTGAGTTAACAACCAAGGAGTTTGATTTACTTCATTTGTTTATGCAGAATCCGAAGCGTGTCCTTTCACGGGATATTATTATGGAAAAAATATGGGGCTACGATTATAGCGGTGAATCCAATGTTCTGGAGGTTTATATCGCGCTGCTGCGCCAAAAAACCGAAGAATTTGGCCATAAACGATTGATTCAAACGGTTCGGGGGGCAGGCTACGTATTGAGAGGGGAAACTTAATATGTCTCTTCGCTTGCGGCTAACGCTTTGGTATTCAGGTATATTGGCACTAACCATGCTGCTCTTTGGCATTGTCCTTTATTTTTTCTTGAATTACTTCCTATACGATCAAATTCGCCAAGATGTGAAAAGGGAAGCACAGAACACTTCGTTGCGTATTCAGAAGAGCTTTGCTCTTTCGCAAAAGGGACTCGTCGTTGATTTGGAACTCGAAAGCAGAGATTTCTACTCTACGAATACGTTTCTGCAATTATATAATGTTGCACTTAAAAGTTTTAATCGCTCGGCTAACTTACAATACTATGATGTTACTTTGCCTTTTGCGAAGAATACGATTGATAAATTAAAGCAAGAGGATGGTTTTTTCGAAAAGACTAAGGTACTTGGGCAAGACTTCCTCATTTATAATCAAGCGATCAGGTCCGATGATCAGAGCCAGCTCATCGGGGTTCTTCAAGCGGCTGTACCGATTAGCAGTTATGAAAAAACGTCCGTTACCCTTGGGTATACGCTGATGATTTGGGCATTACTCACGATTATTGTGGCAGCTTCACTTGGATGGTTCTTGGCACGCAAAGCGCTCAAGCCGATCGAACGCGTCATTGATGCCGCGAATCAAATAGGAAGCAGCGATGATCTGGAGAAGCGTATCCACTATGACGGTCCACTTGATGAGATTGGGCGCTTGACGGAGACGATCAATGGGATGCTCTCTCGTATTGAGATCACCTATCTGGAATTAGATGAAGCGTACCGCGCTCAGCGCCGGTTCGTATCGGACGCTTCTCATGAGCTGAGAACACCGCTGACAACGATTCGAGGAAATGTCGACTTGTTGGAAAAGATGTGGAAGCAAACTTCGGGGAGTACAGAACTTGCTACGCCTGATCAAATGCAGATGTCACTCGAGGCGATGCATGATATTGCAGGTGAAGCACAGCGAATGAGCAGACTAGTTAATGATCTTCTGGCTTTGGCGAGAGCAGATGCCGGCGTTCTTATGGAGAAGAAGCCAGTTGAGATCATGCCGCTCGTTCAAGAAGTGGTAAGGCGGGCTCAATTGCTAGAGCATACTGCTGATTGGCAAGTGGGTGATCTAGATGCACTAGAACACGCGGTCGTGCAAGGGAACCGGGATTACTTGCAGCAATTGTTGTTTATTTTCATCGAAAATGCGTTCAAGTATACACCTGCTGGAACCGTAAGGTTCGAGGCGTCGCGAACGGATAGCTTTATTGGTATTCGGATTGCCGATACGGGAATTGGCATGGATAAAGAGGATATTCCTCATATTTTCGACCGATTTTATCGCGCAGATTTATCCAGGGGACTGACGTCAGGAACTGGACTTGGTTTATCGATTGCCAAATGGATTATTGATGAACACGGCGGGTCTATTGAAGTGACAACGCGCAAAGACGAGGGAAGTACCTTTATGATTTGGCTCCCAGCAAACTTTCCTCTCTCCGTATAATCAGCTATAATGAAAGAAAATAATGTTTTCTTAGGCAGGTGGAAGAAATGGAAGTAGTCCGAATATCACCCAGAGGCTATTGTTATGGCGTTGTAGATGCTATGGCACTTGCTATGCAAACTGCTAAAAACTTAAATCTTCCCAGACCTATTTATATATTAGGCATGATTGTTCATAATGCGCATGTTACTGATTTCTTCAAAGAAGAAGGTGTCATCACATTAGATGGCGAGAACCGACTTGAAATAATAGAACAAATCGAAACAGGGACGGTCATTTTCACTGCTCATGGGGTATCCCCTGAGGTAAGGCGCCGAGCCCGAGACAAGGGCTTAACCGTTGTGGATGCAACCTGCCCAGATGTAACGAAGACACACGATTTAATTCGAGAAAAAGTTGCCGACGGCTATGAAGTTATCTATATCGGGAAGAAAGCTCATCCTGAGCCGGAAGGCGCAATAGGTGTAGCTCCGGATCAAGTACACCTCATCGAGAAGCTTGAAGAAGCTGACCAACTAAACATTAAAGCCGAACGTATTATTATTACGAACCAAACAACAATGAGCCAATGGGACATTAAGCATATCATGAATCGTTTACTTGAACTTTTCCCAAAAGCTGAGATTCATAATGAGATCTGTCTAGCCACGCAGGTTAGACAAGAAGCGGTTGCTGAACAAGCGAAGGAAGTCGATCTAGTTATCGTAGTTGGAGATCCGAAAAGTAATAATTCGAACCGCTTAGCGCAAGTTTCAGAGGAAATTGCAGGAGTTAGAGCGTATAGAATATCTGATATCACGGAGCTTAATCGCTCGTGGTTAACCAATGTGCGCAAGGTCGGTGTTACATCGGGTGCTTCAACTCCGACACCTATAACCAAAGAGGTCATTTCCTACTTGGAAGGCTATGATGCGAAAGATGAAACCAGTTGGGGAATTACACGTACTATTAATATGAAGAAGCTCATTCCGGCTGTTAAATCCAAAGCAGCTAGCAGTGAGTAATCCTTATTTATTCCACAGGGCGGGATTGAGACCAGCATGCAAAGCACTCAGAAGGTGAAAATGATGAAAGTGAAGGCTCGCTACGATTGGAAAAGTACGAAGCGCTGGTTTAAATATAAATATTTACTTCTCTTACGTGCCAAAGGCGGTCCTTCCAAAGTAGCACGCGGCTTTTCCATTGGATTGTTTGTAGAGATGTTTACTTTACCTACAGCCGGTTTTGCATTCGTTCTTATCTTTCCGTTGGTTTATTTATTAAGAGCTAATTTACCCGGAGCGTTAATTGGTTTTGTGTTTGGAAAAGTGATTTATATTCCATTCTCAATACTCAATAAGCAAGTGGGGGATTGGTTGGTACCGAAACACTTCAAGATTTATCTGATACATCATTTACCGCACATGCTTTCTAATATTATTAGAGGTGGTTTGGATCTGATTGTAGGCGGTATGGTGGTTGGATTGGTACTTGGGGTTATTGCTTACTTCCCAGTGGTGCTTTTACTTAAATATCATACTAATCGTCGCAAAGAAAAACGTAGAATCCGTAAAGATCAACTAGCCCCTTCGAATACAAAAGAATAGCAAATAAATTAAACGCTTGACGAAAACTCGTCGAGCGTTGTATATTTACTTTAGCGGTTAAAAGCGTAGAAGCGAACAAGCGTTGAAGTATACAAGTGTTCCAACCCATATAATAAGGAGCGTGTTGAAGATGATCGCCATTACATCCAACAAAACGTCAGATGAGCGTATTCAGGAAATTGTACAATTCATAGAAAAGCAAGGTGTTCAAGCTCACGTCTCCAAAGGTGAGGATCGCACAGTAATCGGAATTATCGGTCAAGCAGATCCTAAATTAGCCGAACAGTTGCGTCAAATGTCAGGAGTTGAGCAAGTCGTGAAAATTTCCAAATCCTATAAATTAGCAAGTCGTGACTTTCATCCGGCTGATACGGTTATCAAAATTAAAGGTGTTGAAATCGGTGGGGAGCAGCTTGTTGTTATGGGTGGCCCTTGTGCCGTGGAAACACCAGAGCAAATCGATGAGATTGCACGTTTAGTGAAAGCAGCGGGAGGTCAAGTTCTCCGCGGTGGCGCATTTAAACCAAGAACAGGTCCTTACAGCTTCCAAGGTGTTGGCGTTGAAGGCTTGATCATGATGGCTGAAGCGGGTAAGAAGCATGGTCTTCTTACAATTACAGAAGTTATGACACCTGACTATGTTGATGTATGTGCACAATACGCGGATATCCTGCAAGTAGGTACACGCAATATGCAAAACTTTGACTTGCTTCGCAAGCTGGGAACCATTCAAACGCCAGTATTACTCAAACGTGGTTTCAGCTCAACATATGATGAATTCTTGAATGCTGCTGAATACATTCTTGCTGGCGGTAACCCGAATGTTATGCTTTGTGAACGCGGAATCCGAACATTCGAAACGTACACACGGAATACATTGGATTTATCGGCAATTCCGGTTCTTAAACAATTGAGCCATCTTCCGGTAATCTCTGATCCGAGTCACGGTACTGGCCGTAGAGAGCTTGTTGTTCCTATGACGAAGGCATCCGTAGCCGCAGGAGCAGATGGTTTGATCATCGAAATGCACACAGATCCAGACAATTCTATGACTGGTGATGGTGTTCAATCCTTGTTCCCTGATCAATTCGCTAATTTACTTGTTGATCTTGAGAAACTTGCTCCACTGCTTGGTAAAAAGTTTGATACACATAAAGAAGTTATCTTGGCGTAATGGGAATAGTTCTAAGATGACTGGTTTCCTCGAGAGAGGAAGCCAGTTTTCCTATTTCTGGATATGGGACAAATATGTGAAATTGTGTGAGCATAGCTTACACATCAATAAAAAATACCTGACATAAGTATTGACTGTGTAAGCTTAATCGCTATATAATATGTGCAAGATAACAACCAAAAGTTGAACATTAATCATGTAAAGTACGTTGAATGTACGGAAATGGGAGGGTTTTTAAAATGTCAGTTCAAAATGTGTTGAACCTTATCAAGGAAAAAAATATTGAGTGGGTAGATTTTCGTTTCGTAGGTCTTTCCGGAAAAGCACAGCATATTTCTTTGCCTGCTACTGAAGTAGATGAAGAAACTTTCGTTAACGGAGTCGCGTTTGACGGTTCATCCATCCCAGGATTCCGTGGTATTGAACAATCTGACATGGTTATGATGCCAGATACTGAGACTGCGTACATTGATCCTTTCACAGCGCACCCAACTTTGATCATTATGAGCAATATCCATACGCCTGAAGGCGAACGTTATGATCGCGATCCACGCAGCATTGCTCAAAAAGCTGAAGAATATTTGCAAACAACGGGTGTTGGTACAACAGCATTCTTCGCACCAGAATCCGAATTCTTCATCTTTGATGATGTGCGTTTCGAAAATGGCATGAATAAGTCTTACTTCGAAGTTGACTCCGAAGAAGCAGGCTGGAACACAGGCCGTAAAGAAGAAGGCGGAAACCTTGGTTATAAAGTTCCAGTTAAAGGCGGTTACGTTCCGGTAGCTCCAATGGATTCCCAACAAGACATTCGTTCCGAAATGTGCAACAAGCTTGCTGATGCAGGTCTTCGTATTGAGCGTCACCATCACGAAGTGGCTACAGCGGGTCAAGCTGAAATTAACTTCCGCTTTGACACATTGACTAAAACAGCAGATAACCTGCTCAAATACAAATATATCGTTGCTAACACGGCTAGAGAATATGGTAAAGTTGCTACTTTCATGCCTAAACCACTGTTTGGTGACAATGGTAGCGGTATGCACGTACACATGTCCATCTTCAATGAAGGCGAGCCTTTGTTCTATGAAAAAGGAGCATATGCAAACCTGAGTGAAATGGCAATCAACTATATCGGTGGTATTCTTTACCACGCACCAGCATTGATCGCTTTGACAAACCCAAGTACAAACTCTTTCAAACGTCTGGTTCCTGGTTACGAAGCGCCGGTTAACCTTGTATTCTCCAAAGGTAACCGTTCCGCAGCAGTTCGTATTCCAATCGCAGCTGTGACACCTAAAGGTTGTCGTATTGAATTCCGTACACCGGATAGCACGGCTAACCCATACCTCGCTTTCGCAGCAATGCTGATGGCAGGTCTTGACGGTATCAAAAAGAAAATCGATCCGCGTGCTCTTGGATACGGTCCTTTCGATACAAACATCTATGAAATGTCCGATGCTGAGAAAGCTGAGATCCGCAGCGTTCCTGGTACATTAGATGAAGCTTTGGATGCTCTTGCAGCTGATTCCGACTTCTTGATCGAAGGCGGCGTGTTCACACAAGATTTCATCGATAACTATATCGAATTGAAACGTGGCGAAGCGAAAGCTGTAGCAATCCGTATTCACCCGCACGAGTACAACCTGTACTTCGATTGCTAATTCCTTAGCACTTATACATGAATAACATACGAGCTGCTTCTTTCATAGGTTACTATGGAGGAAGCAGCTTTTTCATTTACCTATACTAAAACTCTTTTGATAATCATTATAATTAGTAATGTTATTTGATGGAAATTCAGATATAATGAATGCATGAATTAGATATGGAAGGAAGATCATTATGAAAATTACTATGATAGCAGGAAGTAATCAGAGATCAGCGACAAGTACAAGACTTGCTGAATATATCAAGCATCTAGCGACCTTAGAGGGCCACGAGGTGACGTTGATTGACTTGTATCGGACACCGCTCCCTTTCTATACACCAGATGATGCAAACGAGGGGCATGAAGCTCTTGAAAAATTAAAAGAGGCCATGCTTGAAGCAGAGGGGATCGTACTGGCAACACCGGAATATCACAGTGGAATTTCTGGTGTTTTGAAAAATGCGCTTGATCATTTAGGACAAGATCATTTCAATAACAAGGTCGTCTTATCTGTTAGTTCAGCAGGCGGTGCAGTTGCTGTAAGCTCTCTGACGCAGATGCAAACCATTGTACGTAATCTGCATGGCATTAACTGCCCAGATTGGCTATCTATTGGAGGCGATCAGCGGAAGAGCTTCCAAACGGGTGTAACCTATCAAGATATCCATCCAGATGTCGAAAAACGTGTTCGTCGTGTTGTTGGTTCATTCCTCGATTTAAGCAAACAGTTAGCTGCAAAAGTATAGTAATCCGAATAAAACAAACCAAGGACAGTTGTCTTGGTTTGTTTTTATTTCCACACACTTTTGACACATTTCTGTGGTACAGTTTGGAAAATAGGGCGAGGGGGGAGATCATGGGAGCACCATGGACTAACAAGGAAGTCGTTCATTTATTACATCGAGCCGGATTTGGTTCCACTGGGGAAGAAGTTACTGCATGTATTGTACTTGGACGTGAGGAAACGGTGCGACGGCTTATTGCAGGAGAAGCGTTGATCGATCAATCGCCATCGCTAACCCCATTTGATCAATTAACCGCTGATGGTAAGAAATCATTAGATCCGCTGCAATTAGCCGATCAACAAATGTACTGGTTATATCGGATGGTATATTCTAGTGCTCCGCTCATTGAGAAGATGACGTTGTTCTGGCATGGCCATTTTGCAACGGCGAATTTTAAGGTTAACGATGTCACGCTAATGGTTCAGCAAAATACACTGTTTCGCAAACATGCTTTAGGAAATTTCAAAGAGCTCGTACTCGCAATTGGCAAAGATCCTGCCATGATGATCTGGCTAGATGTGAATCGGAATAAAAAAGGTAAACCGAATGAGAATTATGCCCGCGAAGCCATGGAGCTATTCACGTTAGGTATCGGTCACTATACAGAGACGGATGTGAAGGAAGCAGCGCGCGCTTTCACGGGATGGACCTATGATAAGAAGGGTAATAAAGTAGATTTTAATCCCAAACAACACGACAATGATTCGAAAACGCTGCTTGAAGAAACAGGGAAGTTGGATTCGGATGATGTAATTGATATTATTTTCCATCAAAAAGCGCTGCCGACCTTTCTTGCTACAAAGCTGCTCAAATATTTTGCTACGGACAGTCCCTCCGAAAGTTGGATTCAAAAAGTTGCCGACCATATATCTGCTAAGGCTACTGTGGGGGAAGTGCTGCAGGAGCTATTCCTATCTGACGAATTTTATGAGGAGAAATTGCGGTTATCTCTCATCAAAACACCGGCAGATTATGTTGCAGGTATTCTCAAATGCTGTAAGCTAACTGTTTCTAAAGGGCATGCACAAGCAATGAGGAGGATGGGACAGGAGCTATATTCTCCGCCGGATGTTGCGGGTTGGAGAGGAGGCGTCTCATGGCTGAACACAAACTCCTTATTATCAAGGTACCAATTTGCCGAATCCATCGCCAAGCAGCTTAACGGCAAAGTGCTATCATCGACAGAGTATACACCTGAACAACAGGACCGTCCGGAAGAATGGGTGAAATTGTGGAGTCAGCGGATAGGAATCACTGATTTATCGGATAAGACTTTACAGGGTTTAAGCGCTTACGCAGATGATACCATTATACATACAAAGCAAAAGAATGCGGGTTTAAGAGGCTTGCTTCAATTAGTGCTGATTAGCCCGGAAGCTCAAATGAAATAGCAAGGGGTGAGAAAAGTGAAGTTATCGAGAAGGGATTTTCTGCTAAAAGGAACAGCCATGTTTGCGACTTTAGGCCTAGGCGGGGCTTTATTTACGGAAACGGGAAAATCGATTTTTGCTGGCGGTTTTGATGATGATGTGGATGAACCTGTGCTTGTTGTTGTTCAGTTAAGTGGCGGGAATGATGGCATTAATACGTTAATTCCTTATGGGCAAGGGATTTACTATGATGCGCGGCCAACGCTGGCTTACCAGCAGAAGGATGTGCTTCCGTTAGATAATCAAGTAGGCTTGCATCCGAGTTTAGTTGGTCTCGCTGCACTCTATAAACTTGGGAAAATGGCAGTCGTACAAGGAGTTGGATATCCAGGACCCGATCATTCTCATTTCCGCTCTATGGAAATTTGGCAGACAGCCGAGCCAGCGCAGATGAGTCGGAGCGGTTGGCTTGCACGCTATGCAGAGTCTTCTTTGCGGGATAGCAGCAATCCGCTCAAAGCTATACAGATTGGCGCAGGCGGCAAGGCTTTTGCTTCGGAGAAAATGAGCTTTCCCGTGATCCAATCTCTAGAAACGTATCATCTGATTGATCCGAAAACTGCGATGATGGACAAAAATCGGATCACCAAAGCATTCTTGGAGATGTATGGTGTACAGAATCAGAGGGAACAGCTTCGTGTCGTATCTGGGCGCGGCTATGAGGCCTTCAAGAGTGTTGAAGCAATTCAAGCTTTAACGGCTACCTATGCGAATAAAGTGGAGTACCCGAAAACTAATTTTGCAAGGGATCTCCATTTAGTATCCAAGCTGCTGGCCGGCAAATCGGGCACAAGAATATTCCATGTACAGATTGGCGGTTTCGATGATCATGCGGATGAGAAAGTACAGCATGCCAAAGTGCTGACTCAAGTCGACGAGGGTCTCACAGCGTTCTATAAAGACTTGGAGGCGCAAGGCTTGCAGGACCGTGTTGTGGTGATGATGTTTTCGGAGTTTGGGCGAAGGGTGAAAGAGAACGGTAGCGGCGGAACAGATCATGGAACGGCAGCTCCGACGTTTGTGATTGGAGGCAAGGTGAATGGCGGTCTTTATGGCGCGTACCCGAGCCTGAGTAATTTGGACAATGGCGATTTGAAGTATGAGGTTGATTTCCGGTCCGTTTACAGCACGCTTATTGACAAATGGTTAAAAGGTGATACGACCGCTGTGCTAGGCAAGTCCTATGAGTCTTTAAAGTTTTTATAAACAGAATTTATATGTTTCGTGGTAGGGGTCAATGAAACACGATTTCATGATGCGGGGGTTGGAACACCATAAGCAATTCCCTATCCATGCTCAAACGAATGGGTTCGGGCAGGTTTTTCTTGTGGAAGCCGGGGTCCTGTGCCTCGGCTTTTGGTTTTTGGTCGTTCATGGTAACCTATTGAAAAGACAAAAAATTAGTCGTGCCGGTGGAGGTGACTTAACGTTGAGCATAGAGCCTATTTCGGATCATCTGCAGGAGCATTTAAGGATACTTTTTGTGGGGTATAACCCTAGTATACGATCCGGAGAGACGGGTCATCATTATGCGAATCCGAATAATCGCTTTTATCGGATCCTATTCAAAGCGGGATTAACACCTCGGTTGTATGTACCTCAAGAGGATGGGGATTTGCTGAAACTCGGGTATGGATTTACGAATATCGTGGCTCGCCCTTCGTTAACGGCTGCAGAAATTACGCCTGAGGAATACCGGGAAGGTCGACTTATTTTGAAACAAAAGATTCAGGCCTTTCGACCTCGTGTTGCCTGTTTTGTAGGAAAAGGGGTATATGAACAATATAGCGGCCGCAGGGGGATGAGTTGGGGGAGTCAACAGGATCCGGTGGTTGAAGGTGTGATCGACTATGTATGTCCCTCTTCTAGCGGGCTTGTTCGGATGAAGCTGGAGGAGATGGTTGATATTTATAGCGGCATCAAGAAATATATCGAAACGGAGTCGGGGAACGGATGAATATTCCATGGTTGGAGTGGGCTAAAGAGATTCAGGCTATTAGTCAGGCAGGGCTTACCTACGGAGAGAATGGCTATGATTTGGAGCGGTACGAGGCGCTGCGCAAGATCAGCGTGGAGATGATGAGTTATTTCTCAGAGACACCGATCGATAAGGTGACGGCTTTATTCGCGAGCGACACGGGGTATCAGACGCCGAAAGTGGATATTCGAGCCGTCGTCTTGAGAGAGAACAAGCTGCTGCTTGTGAAGGAAAGAGCCGACGGTGCTTGGGCTTTTCCTGGGGGCTGGGCGGATATCGGCCTGACACCATCGGAGGTCGCCGTCAAGGAGACCCGCGAGGAGGCCGGCTATGAGGTCAAGCCGGTGCGATTGCTGGCGGTCTTCGATAAGAAGCGCCACGCGCACCCACCCTCGGCTAACCACGTGTACAAGATGTTCATCTTGTGCGAGCTGGTGGGCGGGGAAGCACTTGAAGCCGGTCTGGAAACGACCGGCGCTCAGTTCTTCGGCGAGAGGGAGCTGCCGCCGCTTTCGGTGGAGCGAAACACGACTGAACAACTGCAGCGGATGTTCGAACTAGCCCGCGACCATACAGCACAGACGCTGCTCGATTAGCCAAGCGCGTAAGGACTTTACCGCTTAAGTACGGGTTTCAATTGTGCGATGATTTCTTCCATTTGCTTCGAGCAGCGTTCGTACATCTCTTTGGCATCTTTATTTTTCGTAGTAAGCCCGAACAACATCAGATCGCCTTCGCACTTTTTTAAAGTAGCAAAAAGGGTTGCTTTTTCCTGCGGCACAGGTACCATGATTTTGTCGTCAAACAAATCCACATACAATTGGCCGTAAGAATCGACTTGGCCTAGAAATACATTTTCAATCGTCACACCCAATTTATCTAGCTCAGTTTTCAGCCATCCCCGGCTAAAACCGATGGTAGCTAATGCTTCATCCATGATTTCACCATCCATGATAACCGCCTGGGGCTCCTTCTCAGGCGCAACTTTGATGCCCAAATGGGCTGGCGTCAAGGGTTGGTTTTCACGAGTTAATAGAACATTAATTTCCCCGTTTGGCTCCATGATCGCAAATTCAACATCAGCCACTTTAAATGCCGATCTCTTTCGTAATTGCTCCATGAGTTCATCCGTGGTGAGTCGTTCCTTCTTTAAATTATCTTCCAAAATTTTTCCATCTCTAATAAGTACGGTTCCTTTACTATCAAAAAAATCGCGCATTTTTTTACTTTTTAGCTGCGAAAATTCAATCGCTAAAGAGCACGCGACCCAAGCGGCTAAGGATACCAAACCTAGATACCAATCCGTATCCAAATCCATTGAAATGTAAGCCGCAAGACTACCAATTGTGATACCGGTAATGTATTCGAACAAGGAAAGTTGAGAAACTTGCCTTTTACCTAATAATTTCGTCATAACGAAAAGTACGCCAACCGCTAATAATGTGCGTAAAACAATTTCAAACCAATCAGGCATATCCGTTCCTCCATTTTTATTAAATCTAATCCGATTGGTTAAATTGTTTGTAGAATACTTGAAAGTTATACAAAAACAAGATATAAATTCCAGTTCGGAAATGATGTGGAAGGTATTAAGTAGGTTGTTCCTCAAATGGGAACACGGCAAGCGGCTCGTACGACGGTTGGCGGCCCAAGTGGCTGCGGTAGAGGACGATGTCCTCTACCTGCCACACGGGCCAGCCGCCGGCAGGCGCTCCTACCGCTGCTAGGGCGGAGCGCTTGAAAGGCCCCGCCGCTGCGCGGAAGCGGCGGGCTAGTGTAAGGTGCGGCCGGTAGGCGCGAGCCTCGGCCGGGAAGCCGTGGCGGGCGCAGACGCCCGCGACCTCGCGCTGCAGCGCAGCCAGCGCGTCTAGGTCGCCGGCGAGGCCCGCCCAGAGGATCGACGGCGCCGCCGGAGGTCCGAACACGCCGAGGCCCTCGGCGTGCAGGGTCAGCGGCAGCGCAGCTGCAGCAAGCTGGCGCAGGTCGGCCGCCAGCGCTTCGGCTGTCTCGGCGGATGCGTCGCCGAGGAAGCTTAACGTGACGTGGACATCCTGCGGATGCGTCCACTTTTGGAATGGCAGCACCTTTTGGATGCTGTCTTTCCATATGTCGAGCTCCCGCTGGACGTTTTGCGGGAGCTGAATGCCTACGAACAGCCGATACATATCGGAGGTGTTTGTGGCTCTTTGTGCGTTTGTGGAACTTGAGGTGTTCGTTGAACTTGGTTTGTTCGTGGAACTTGGTTTGTTTATGGAACTTGAGGTATTTGTTGAACTTGAGGCATTCGTTGAACTTGAAGCGTTCGCGGAACTTGAGGTGTTGGAGTTTTCAGAATTCGCAGTGTTTGTATAACTTTCTCCTATTGTATCAAGCAAGGTCATAAGTAAATTAGGCTCCTTTAGTATCCAAATCTGTTCACTTCTTCGTACTTCTCCTAGCATTGCCAACGGAGGTTTTACTTGATGCATGAAGAGAATATTGCTATCATAGCGATAATACAAAAAAGCAAAGGTGTGGTCATTCATGGGAAATAGGGCTTATAACTTTAACGCAGGGCCTGCGGCATTACCTCTCGAGGTACTGCAGAAAGCACAAGAGGAGCTTGTCGAATTTAAAGGCATCGGCATGTCCATTATGGAAATATCTCACCGCAGCGCGGAGTTCGAGCAAGTACATAATGAAACTCAGCAATTGTTGAAACAAATTTTTAGCATCCCTGATGGGTACCAAGTGCAGTTTCTGCAAGGTGGTGCGAGTACACAATTCGCTATGATTCCGCTTAATTTTCTAAAGCCAGGTAAAGTTGGCAGCTATGTGCTTACAGGTGCATGGGCGGAGAAAGCTATTCAGGAAGCAAGCTTGTTCGGAGAAGTTGCCATCGCAGCAAGCTCGAAAGAACAGAAATTTATGAAAATTCCCGACTTGAGTGAAATCAATATTCATCCGGATTCCGCTTATCTGCATCTGACTTCGAATGAAACAATTGAAGGCGCTCAGTTCCAAAGTTTCCCGGATACAGGGAATGTGCCGTTAATTGGGGACATGTCCAGTGATATCTTGAGCCGTCCTGTTGATGTTTCGAAATTCGGCATGATTTATGCAGGAGCGCAAAAGAATCTAGGTCCTTCTGGTGTAACTGTGGTTATTGTAAAGGAAGATTTATTACAGGATCTGCCTAAAAAGATTCCAACTATGCTTCGCTACGAAATCCATAGCAAAAACAATTCCCTATACAATACACCACCGGTTTATTCCATTTATATGATGAACCTAGTATTGAAATGGATTCAGGAACAAGGTGGACTAGCTGTCATCCAGAAAAACAACCTTGAGAAATCAGGTTTAATTTATAGCGCAATTGACCAAAGCGGTGGTTTCTACCGTGGTCCTGTTGATGCGGGCAGTCGTTCCGCAATGAATATCACGTTCCGTTTGCAGGATGAAGAGTTGGAGAAGAAGTTCATCAAGGAAACCGAGCAGAACGGATTTGTTGGGTTGAAGGGTCATCGCAGTGTAGGCGGTTTGAGAGCATCTACGTATAATGCTGTTCCTTATGCATCCTGCAAAGCGCTTGCTGATTTCATGAGTGATTTCCAAAAACGTAACGGTTAAGAAATAAGATTAAGCTATTCGCGGCACCCTCGTGTGCGTGTGAATAGCTTTTTTTGTTTGAGGATAGGAATGTAGCATCATCGCTATGAACGACCTTAGACGGACTCTGGGGCGGTTTGGTGAGTCTGTATTTGGGACGGGATGGATCTATATCTAGTGAGCTCAAAGCCCTAATCTTGCTTTCGACAATTCCGAAAATTTCAAGTCGAAATTGAAAAAAAATTTTCAAAGCCTTCCGAGCCACGTCCTGTCTAGGTTTACGTATTTTGATAGTCAAAATGATCCTTTTTACTCGTTGACAAACACAATATATTGATATAAATTTGAATCTATCAACTAGATATCGTGAAAAAAGCGAAACACACAACTGCTAGAAATTGTGAAAAAATAGAATCAAATTCCGTTATAAACCCCGTGATTACTGCCTTTTTCCTTGGTTAAGAGATTCTGAAATTCGCATATTTTGTCGAAAGGACAATGACGGATTCCAGCTTGGATTGCACGGAATGATTCATTTGTTTACTACATATAGGGTTACTTACATAAGCGGTACTAGATAGAGAATAAGAGAGTGTTAGGAGACGGAAGCCCATGCTGATTGCTTACGATTCGAAGACGGGAAATGTTCGCCGATTTATTGCTAAGCTCAAAATGCCAGCGATTCAAATTGAGGAAGCGATGAAGATGGACGAGCCCTTCGTGCTCGTTACCTATACAACCGGTTTTGGTCAAGTGCCTCCTAAGGTAGCTTCTTTCCTAGAAAGCAATGCCTCTCGTCTTATCGGAGTAGCAGCGAGTGGTAACCGCAACTGGGGAGACGGATTTGCCAAAAGCGCAGATACGATCTCACAGCAGTACGATGTGCCTGTGTTAACCAAGTTTGAGTTATCCGGCACCAAAAATGACGTAGAACGATTTGTTCAGGGGGTACATGCAATTGCGGCACATTGAGCTGAATAATTTATTAATGCAACGCGGAGCGGATGGCTTTTTCCAACTAGAGAAGGATAAAGAAGCTGTTGAAGTTTTTATGAAGGAAGTCCACAGTAAAAGCCTCACTTTCCCCGATACTTCTTCTAAAGTTCGTTATATGATCGATCATAACTATTACGAGAACGTATATGAGAAATATACGCAAGATGAAGTTAACGATGTTTATCAAGTGGCCCACGATAATCAATTCGAGTTCGCCTCCTACATGGCAGCTTCGAAATTTTATACGGATTACGCTTTACGCAGTGATGACAAGTCCTTATATCTGGAACATTTCCCGGATCGCGTTGCTATTGTTGCTTTGTACTTGGGACGTGGGAACGTAGAAACAGCGCGTGTTCTTGCTGTCTCGATGATGGAACAACGCTTGCAACCAGCGACACCGACATTCCTTAATGCAGGTAAGAGCCGCCGAGGCGAAATGGTATCCTGCTTCCTATTGGAGATGGACGACTCGCTTAACTCTATTAACTACGTGCTTGCTACTTGCATGCAGCTTTCCAAAATTGGCGGCGGTGTAGCCGTTAACTTGTCCAAGCTTCGTGGACGCGGTGAAACGATTAAAGGTGTGGAAAACGCGGCAAAAGGTATTATGCCGGTACTTAAGCTTATGGAGGATGCGTTCTCCTATGCAGATCAAATGGGTCAGCGTAAGGGTTCAGGAGCTGCTTACTACAACATTTTCGGCTGGGACGTTATGGAGTTCCTAGATAGTAAGAAAATTAATGCGGATGAGAAATCGCGTCTGAAGACACTGTCCATCGGTCTCATTGTACCGAACAGGTTTTACAAGTTGGCTGAAGAGAACCAGCCGTTGCATGTATTTGCTCCTTACACGGTACTGCAAGCCTATGGTAAGCATTTGGATGATATCGATCTCGATGAAATGTACGACGAACTGCTGGCCAATCCGAAGGTGAAGAAAAAGATTGTCATGAGTGCGCGTGACATGCTAGTTAAAATTGCGACTACCCAACTGGAATCCGGTTATCCATATATGATGAACCGTACGAATGCTAACAGGGATCATGCCCTGAAAGGAATCGGTACGATTAAAATGTCTAATCTCTGTACAGAGATTTTCCAACTGCAAGAAACTTCGGAAATCAACGATTACGGCCAAGATGATCTTATTCTTAGAGATATCAGCTGTAACCTTGCTTCCATGAACATTGCAAATGTAATGGATCGTAAGAAACTGCGCGAAACCGTTCACGAGGGCATGATTGCTTTAACTTCTGTTAGTGATATGACGACGATCTGCAATGCGCCGGGGGTTGCCAAAGCGAACCGTGAGCTGCACTCCGTTGGTCTCGGTGTTATGAATCTTCATGGCTACTTGTCTAAGAACAAAATTAGCTATGAGAGTGATGAAGCCAAAGATTTCGTCCGCACGTTCTTCATGGCTATGAACTATTATTCCATTGAGAAAAGTATGGAAATTGCCAAATCTTCAGGACAAACCTTTGAAGGTTTTGAGCAATCTGAATATGCAAATGGTGCCTACTTCAGCCGGTATACGGAGACGGATTACCGTCCGCTTACGGATAAAGTGAAGTCCTTGTTTGAGGGAATGCCGATTCCATCACCAAGCGATTGGGCTAAGCTAAAAGAAGATGTAAAAACCAATGGTCTTTATCATGCTTACCGATTGGCCGTTGCTCCTACACAAAGTATTTCTTATATTCAAAATGCAACTTCGAGTGTCATGCCGATTGTTGAACCTATCGAGACTCGAACTTACGCGAACTCAACAACGTACTATCCGATGCCTTTCATGGCACGCGATAATTTCTTTTACTATAAATCTGCTTATCAAATGGATCAGTTTAAGATTCTTGATCTTATTGCTGAGATTCAAACACATGTGGATCAAGGGATTTCAACCATTTTACATGTAAATAGCGATGTTTCGACGAGACAACTTGCTAAACTATACCTCTATGCGGCACACAAAGGACTTAAATCGCTCTACTACACGCGAACAAATCAGCTATCCGTTGAGGAATGCGTCAGCTGCTCGGTGTAATTTGGAAGGGGATTGAATATAAATGAGTACGGCCACTACCCTAAATAATGCCAAGAAAGCTGTGAACTGGAATCGTCCCGATGATGATTTTACGATCACTTTCTGGAATCAAAATATTATGCAGTTCTGGACAGATGAGGAAATCCCATTATCTGATGATAAAATGTCATGGATCACGTTAAGCGGTGCAGAACGTGAGCTATACATGAAAGTACTCGGCGGCCTTACGCTGCTCGATACTATGCAAGGCGGCGTTGGCATGCCGAAGATTCTTGAGCATGTCGATGGACTCCAGCGCAAAGCTGTGCTGAGCTTCATGGGGATGATGGAACAGATACATGCGAAGTCCTACAGCAGTATTTTCACCACGTTGTCTACAACGGAGGAAATCAATGAGCTGTTCCTTTGGGTGGAACGCAATCCTTACTTGCAGTTCAAGGCAAACAAGATTTCCCATTTCTACGAAAACATTGGAACTCCTAAAGAGCTGTATTTGGCTATGGCAGCATCTGTCCTGCTGGAGAGCTACTTGTTCTATAGCGGCTTCTATTATCCGCTTTACTTGGCTGGACAGGGTAAAATGACGAGCAGCGGAGAAATCATCGATTTGATTTTACGCGATGAGAGTATTCATGGCCTGTATATCGGTGTGTTGGCACAAGAGGTTTATGCAGAGTTAAGTCCCGCTGAGCAAGATGAGGCGTATGTGACATTGTGTGCCTTGCTGAAGGAGCTTCATGCCAATGAGGAAAGCTATACAGAAAGTCTCTATGGGACTTTGGGCTTGGCAGAAGAAGTGAAAGCTTTCTTACGCTACAACGCCAATAAAGCATTCATGAACCTGGGCGTAGACCCCATTTTCGAAGAAGAGGATATTAATCCGATTGTTCTTAACGGTCTGAGCACGAAGACGAAGCAGCATGACTTTTTCTCGAAAAAAGGGAATGGTTATGTCCGCACGATTCACGTTGAAGCTTTGACGGATGATGATTTCCTTTTTGGGGATTGAACATTAACATGGTTAGCTACGGATTTAACGGAGTGATATTGTGTTGACAAAAGTCGATACCGATTTTATAATTCAAACTAAATCATATCCATTGAATACGGTCAGGTTCGAATATAGAGAGAAACCCTTTCCCGTGATCATATCCTTCAACTGGAGGGGTATGTTCATTGTGGTCAGGGTTTTTATTTATCTGTTTGAAAGGGGAGTTTATATGTATCCAATAATCGATCTTGTAGAGCATCAAACCATTGCCACCGTACAAAAAGAAGAAGAACTAGAGCTTGCTATAAAGAGTCAGGCCAATATTATTTTTCTGCTAATAGGCTCCATCTTCAATGTTCAGGAATTGGTGGATAAGATAAAGGGCGCTGGTAAGCAAGTCTTTATTCATGTAGAATTCATAGAAGGAATAGTGGCTGATCGGACCGGAATATCTTATTTAGCGAAAAATGTAAAGCCTACCGGTATTATTTCTACAAAAGGTAACCTCATTCGGATTGCGAAAGACATGAATTTGATGGCCATTCAACGTATTTTCCTAATTGATCACAGCGCCGTGCTAAGAGGGATCAAAGCGGCGGAGCAAAGCCAGCCGGATGCGATTGAGGTCATGCCTGGCATTATGCCCCACATTATCGAGGGGCTAACTTCGATGACTCCCTACCCCATTATTGCGGGGGGACTGGTTGACAATCAGAGGGAAATAGACGAGGCTTTGCACGCTGGGGCGTTGGCAGTCTCTACAGGGAAATCTGAGTTATGGCAATAGCGATCAAATGATTGCGCTTTCATGATTTTTGTTATATAGTAGCAATATTAGATTATTTTGTATCTTGGGTAGAGACTAATGAGAACCCCTGATTACACTGTAATTCACTTTCTAATGGGAAAGTGAATTCATGTGTAGTTGCGGGTTCTTTATCTTTTTAGGGGGGGAATTGCACAAAATGGAAATTACCTTACTAGGGACAGCCTGCGCTGTTGGCGGGATGGAAAGAGATAACACCTATTTCCTCATTCAAAACAGGGAAGATTGCACGATGGTAGACGTTGGGGGAAGTCCTTTGAGCAAGCTTGCTAAATTGGGAATTAGCGTCCATCAAGTGAAGGAGGTCATTTTCACCCATTTTCATATTGATCATGTGTACGGATTACCATCCCTACTATGGGGAATGTGGCTAGCAGGTCGAACGAAGCCTCTGATCATTTATTGTTCCTCTGAGAATGAGGTCCAACTAAAGAAATGGCTAGAGGTGATTGATATTCATCAATGGCCTGTGTTATTTGAAGTTCAGATCCATACGTATGCGTGGAGATCGGAATCACTGTTGATAAAAGAAGAGGAGTTAATGATATCGACCTTTCCAAGTCTGCATCTAGGTCCGACCGTTGGATTAAAAATCCAGTACAAAGACAAGGTTTTGGTTTATTCGGCAGACACGGAGCCCAATAGCTGGATCAAAGAACAAAAGCAGATTGACGTATTGATTCATGAAGCGACAACAGCCGAAAGTCCACTGGTTAACCATACGAGCTTACAGGAAATAATTAATTACTATCCATTGGAACGTATTGATCAGGTGGTAGCCGTTCATTTAACCGATGCTGAGCCTTATGATCGCGTCCTCGGGAGTCAGGTTATAGCTATTAAGGATAAAATAATCATTGGCTTTGATTTCATGAAAATTAATCTATGATGATGTGTAAGGGAAAGAGACAAGTAGAATCCCAAACCTATCAGACTGACTTTAGCCGGAAGGTGAAGTCTGTCTTAGGGTTTGGGATTTTTTTGAATTTATAGACATAGGAGTTGGAACAGATGAAAGATTTTGCAGGATATATATTTGATTTGGACGGCACTATTTATCTGGGGGGGCGCTTGATTGACGGCGCAGCTGAGGTGATCGAATACCTACAATCGAAACATAAAAAAATCTTGTTTTTAACGAATAAAACGATTGAATCCCGAGACAAATACGTCGCTAAACTGAACGGTTTGGGCATAAAAGTCGGGATTGACCAAATCTTGAGTCCGACGCTGGTTACCATTCGGTTTTTAAAAGAAACATACGAAGACTGTAAAATATACGTGATCGGGGAACATTTGATCAAAGAAGAATTCAAGCAGGCGGGGTTTACATTCGCAGAATCACCTGAAAAAACAGATGTAATCATCACCTCATGGGATCGTGAGTTTCACTACTCTCATCTCAATTTTGCCTATCAAGCGATTAAGAAAGGAGCTATGGTCCTTGCCACAAATCCGGATAGAACTTGTCCGACGGAGGGGGGCGATGTTCCGGATTGCGGGGGGATGATCGGAGCTATTGAAGGAGCAACAGGAAAGAAAATTGAACTTATTACCGGTAAACCGTCCATTTATATGGCCAAAGCGGCATTGGAAAGTTTGAAGCTAAATGCAGATCAATGTCTAATGACAGGCGATCGGCTTGAAACGGATATTTTGATGGGTAAACTAGCGGGTTTGCATACGGCTTTGGTTTTGACGGGAATTACACGAAAGGAAGATATTTCCAAATCGAACTATCAACCGGATTATATTCTTAATTCTGTATGTGACCTCTTGTTAGAGGAGGTTATCGAAGAGACTGCAAGTACATTAGAATTGGATTGAAATGAGACGGCGAGATCATAGGTTAATAAGAGGAGGAGAGCTATGAATCGTAAGTTCAAACAAATAGTCGTTCGCTCGGTTGCTCTGTTACTGTTCGCTGCTTCGGTCGTGACCGGGATCGGTATCCCTGGTGTATCGGCATCTGCTGCATCGACCGTATTTATTACGGAGTTGGTTCCGGACACGGTAAATGTAAATTCAAATGATGGTTACGAATACGTCGAGCTTTACAACGCTTCAGATGAACTGATTGACTTGACGGGTTACAAGCTTCAGGGGAAAATTGACGGTGTTTTTAAATGGGAAGGAACACTTGGTGGTAACGTGCGAATTCCCCCTCGTGAAACGGTACTGATTTGGACTCAAAATAGTGTGATCAGTGGAAACACACCACAATTGACACGTGACCAGTTCAGAAGCAATTATGGTATCGCTGAGTCCGAACTGCCGAATGACCGTATACAAGTTCTGCAAAACGTTTCTGGCTTGTACAACGGAAGCTCTTCTCAGAAAAATATAAGCATTTCCCTAGTCGACCTGCTCGGTTCGGAAATCGTTGTCGCCACATATTTCGTGAATTCTGATAACGACGATACATTCGAAAACAAAGGCATTTCATTTAAGCAGCCTTCCTCTGGGATTTCTATGGTGCATAACGGCGGAAATAAGACAGCAACGCCGGGACGTATCGCCTCCGATGAAGTGCCAGGAGTGGCGCCGAGTGACGTGATTGCAGCTGGGGGAGACGGCAGCTTAACGCTGTCGTGGACGCCGAGCAGCGATTCGAATGTGATCGGCTACCGGATTCATTCCCGAAACGGTCTTTCAATGGCGTCGGTTACTGATATGACATATACATATACCGGTCTGACTAATGGATCCGATTATACGTTTACGTTATCGTCCGTCTATGCTGACGGAGGCGTATCCCCAGCTTCGCTCCCGGTACGCGGAAAGGCGGGCATTCCGGTTATTCCTGCTGTTACGACTGGCTTACAAGCGCTTCCTCGTGATAAGGCGATTCGTTTGAGCTGGGACGCTTCTACCGAGGGGGATGTTGCTGGTTACCGAGTTTATAAGAACGGCGTGCAGCTGCCGGATTTGGTGACAGGCTCCTCCTATGTGGCAACAGGCTTAACGAATGGCCAAAGTGTCACGTTCGCTGTCTATACCGTTAATCAGTCAGGGTTAATGTCTGCGCAGCCCGCAGTGGTTGCACAAAAACCGCAGGCCGCCCCCTCGTTTATAGTTACAGAAATGGCGCCAAACACGAAAAATATCGACTACAAAACCGGTGGGACTGATGCGTTCGAGTTTATTGAGCTGTACAATTCTACTTCAACGCCCATTAACGTCAAAGGATTTACTTTAAAATACATGGCAGGCACAACCGTTTATGATTATCCCATCACGGAAAACAAAATGATTGCGTCGCAAGGGACATTCCTTATTTGGTTCAAAAACACCAACGTACAGCAGGTTGGACTGCCCGAATTCAATCTGGCTTACGGCAGCTCGATTGTGGAGGATCAGATGATCGTAGTCGTAAACGGCGGCATGTCGAATTCGGCGTCGCGCCGTGTACAATTTCTAGATCCCGACAATATCGTGCTTACTGATACGACCTACAAGGTTGAAGATATCGGCGAAAGCATCAGTGCCAACTTTATTCCGGATCGCGGTAATGGGGTTGTCTCGGCCGACAGATTTTCCATGCAGGCAAATCCGGGTTTTCTGTACCCGGTGCAAAAGGTAGCGGATCCGGCTGATATGGTGCGACCAGCTGCCCCTACTGACATACAGGTAGCGGCTGGTGTCGGCGGAGTGAAGGTGACCTGGAGCGATAAGATCGAGCCAGATGTTGCCTATGTGAACGTATATGTGAATGGCGTGGTGCTAAATAAGCTGCTCATGCCGGAGAATAAGGCGATTATGGAGGGACTGGAAAACGGGACGGCGGTTTCTCTGCAGGTGAGCACGATCGATACGGCTGGCAGAGAATCTGATTTGACGGCTCCGAAAGTTGCAACACCGACGGCTGATACAATGCCGGGGGTAATGATAACGGAAATTGTTCCCGACACATGGAACACAGAGCCGCTCGAATCGCGCGATGTCTACGATGCGTATGAGTTCATCGAGCTGTACAATCCGCATTTGCAGCCGTTCGATCTGAACGGCAAAACAGTGCGCTTCACCCAGCCAGATGACGCTGCGAAAAGCTGGTCCTGGACGTTCGACCAGCCGACTCCCATCGAGCCGAAAAAAAGCATTCAATTCTGGGTACGTCCGAATGGGCTTAACTATTTAAAGCCAGACGGATTTAACTTTTTCTATTACGGCTTCCAAGAAGCAAAATATGTTCCAGATTCGGCTTTCGTGTATGGTGACGGCGCAGGCGGATTATCCAACAACGGCGGTATCATCGATATCGTCGAGCCGGACGGTACTGTTCTCGTTTCGGCAACGTATACAGCCGGCCAATTTCTCGAGAAAAAAGGAATCACCTATGCTTATCCGATGTTCGGCGGCACTGACATGCGGACCGTCGGCGTTCAGCAAACCGGGACGCCTGGTGTAGTTAACTCTACGCAAATTCCTCGCGAGTCGACGCATGACCAAACTGCACCTGCAGCACCTGCAGGGTTTCAAGCGGAGCCAAACCGAGGTGAAGTGACTGTCAGCTGGCAGCCAAATGCGGAATCGGACTTGGCAGGGTATCAGTTGTACATGGCCGGACAGCTTGAGGTGATATTGCCAACATCGGTAACGTCGTACACGATACCGGCACTTCCGGGTCAGGTTGCGGTGACGTTCGAATTGAGCGCGATAGATAACTCCGGCAACGAATCCGCGCGCGTATCGGCTGCGGCTAAGCCAACCTACCCGCTGATGACTCAGGTAGAACGAGAGCCGAGCCCTGCGAATGCTCTTACTGAATCTCGGTACATGGCGGCATGGGATGTCGGGGGGAAAGGTCCGATCATGCCGGGTCTTGTACAAGGTCATGTTCCTCAGGGGATGTCATATTTTGCAGATAACCAGCATGAATGGATACTGATGGCTGCGTATCACTATACGGGGGATCCCAGCACTTTAGCAATCGTCGATGCAAGGACAGGAACTTTGGAGAAATATGTTAACCTGAAAAATCCTGACGGTTCCATTTACACCGGGCATGCGGGCGGTGTTGCGGTAAGCCGGGATAATATATGGCTATCATCCGGCAAGAGGATGTACCGGATGCCGATTCAGACGCTGATTGATACGCCGGACCAAGGCTTCGCACAATTTGCGGATTCGTTCGGCGTTGTGACGAATGCCTCATTTGCGTCGTATGAGGATGGGATGCTGTGGGTTGGAGAATACAGCAACCCGCCTTCTTATACGACAAGTCCGTCGCATCAGATGCAAAATCGAAACGGGGAGTCTCACTTGTCGTGGATCGTTGGTTATGAGCTCGATTTAAACGACAGACTTCCATCGGATACACCCAGCTTTCGAGAAGAGAGCATGGACAAATTTGTGCCTAAATATGTGATAAGTATCGGTGATAAAATCCAAGGCGTTGCCTTTAACAAGGGAGAAGTGCTGCTCACTTACAACCAGGGGCGGCCTTACAACTCGATTGTGCGCTATGCAATGCCGAACGTCTCTGACTTGTCTACGAAATATGCGGAAACGTCCATCGGAGGCGTTACCGTTCCGGTATGGTTGTTGGATAACATGAATAAAACGGGTTCGATCAATGTTCCAAGCGGTGCCGAGAATATGTTCATCCGCAAGGAGGATGGTGCCGACAACCTGTATGTGAACTTCGAATCGGGTGCGAACCATATGCGCTTCATGTCGTCATATTCGATGGATCGATTGCTTAAGCTGAATCTTGATCAGCTGCGCGTATATGACAATCGGACATTAGCAGGTATTCCTCTGGAAATGAAGATCGGCGCTCAAGCGCAGGCGATCGTACTCGCAGACCGAGGTAAACGCAATGCAGAGAACGTAACAGGCAGCTATATATGGACGAGCAGCGAGCCTTCAATTATCGAGGTCACAGCAGAAGGTCGCATTCGTGGCATAAAACCGGGCACAGGAACGATTACCGGTACGGCCGGCGAGAGTGTGCTCAAGGCTTCCGTTCGGGTAAGCTCTCCGGACTCGATTCACGCAGACTTTCCTTCGAGCGGACGGATGACCGAAGGTACGGAGTTCCAGCTTGAGGTCAAAGCTGTTTATGCGGACGGGTCCGAAAGTGATGTAACTTCACTGGCTGCTTATGCGCTCAAAGGTAGTTCTGGGGCTCTCGAGGTGAGCCGATTGGGGTTAGTCCGGGCCATTAAACCGGGTATGGAAATGATTTCGATCGTATTCGATGGAAAAACGTTTGAATTGAAAGTAATTGTTAGCCCAGAAGAGGCCGGGGGAAGGAAACACAGGACCTCTGTCAATTGAGCAGACGAACAAGTCGGAGCGTCAGTGTTTTATATTTTACATGGAGGAGAACCATACATGAGACCTACATTTTCAGCAGCTAACAGGCCGATTATTTTAGAGACAATGTCGCAGAGCGAGCTAGATATATTGGTTATCGGAGGTGGGGTCACAGGTGCAGGTATCGCGCTCGATGCAAGTTCGCGCGGTATGAATGTCGGCTTGTTGGAGAAGAACGATTTCGGTTCCGGCACAAGCAGTCGTTCTACGAAGCTTATTCACGGCGGATTGCGGTATTTGAAGCAGGGAGATGTCAAGCTTGTGCAGGAGGTTGGACGGGAACGGGCAATTTTGTACAAAAATGCGCCGCATCTTGTCATTCCCGCACCGATGCTTCTTCCTGTATATAAAGGCGGGACATACGGTTACCTTGCCTCGTCGATTGGTCTATACATCTATGATTGGCTGGCAGGAGTCGCCCGCAAGGAGCGGAGAAAAATGTTTGACCGTAGGCAAACAGCCCAGCTCGAGCCGCTGCTGAAGCAGGATGGCTTGAAGGGAGGCGGGCTATATTTCGAGTACCGTACGGATGACGCCCGGCTAACGATTGACATTATGAAGACTGCTTACGCGCAAGGCGCCAGCATCGTGAACTATGCCGAGGTGACGGAGTTTATTTACCGTGACGGTAAAGCGGTGGGTGTTCGTGTACACGATCGCATCAACGGTACGTATACGCAAATTAATGCCAAACATATTGTCAATGCAACCGGCCCGTGGGTCGATAAGGTGCGAGATATCGACGGTTCCTTGAAAGGGAAACGCTTGTTCTTAACTAAGGGTGTCCATCTCGTTGTTGATTACGAGCGCTTTCCGGTAAAACAGGCTGCCTACTTCGATACACCGGATGGCCGCATGGTGTTCGTCATTCCACGCGGCAAGGTGACCTATATCGGCACAACAGATACCGTCTATTCGCAATCCATTGAGAGCCCAAGAACGACGATAGAGGATCGCGACTATATTATTCGTGCGGTGAATTTTATGTTCCCTAGCATTGGGCTTACAACAGATGACATCCGTTCCCATTGGGCTGGGCTTAGACCGCTCATTTACGAAGAAGGCAAAGGCCCTTCCGAGCTGTCTAGAAAGGATGAGATTTTTGTTTCCGACAGCAAGCTGATTACCATAGCCGGCGGCAAGCTGACAGGTTTCCGCAAAATGTCCGAGAAAGTCGTCGATCTTGTCGCCAGCGAGCTGCATAACACCACTGGACGAAGCTACCCGGCCTGCCGTACGGATAAGATTACGGTAAGCGGTGGAGAAGTTCACCTGAGCGGTGCGAGCTATGCGGATTGGAAGAAAGAAATGGTGAGATTGGGAGCCGCACAAGGCGTAAATCAAATGGTCATGCAAGATTGGATTGATACATTCGGTTCGAATGCGCTTCGCATTATGGACCGACTACCGGCTTTGAAACAGCAAAACATTCCTATAGAATTGCATTGGCTGTATGCAGAGTTGATGTACTGCATGGAAGAAGAAATGACTGTCGACGTGTCCGATTTCTTGAGACTGCATACAGGTTGGACCTATTTCCAATTGAGTAAGGCGGAGAAATATGCTGAGGACGTATTTCAAATACTTTGCAATCACCTGTCTTACGACGGGGCTCAGAAGGAAAAACAGCTCAACATGATGGAAGCGCTATTCGCTTCTATTAACGATCTCCCGGTAAATGATCATGCTATCTAAAGAAGGGGGTGATAAGAGATGAGCAGTGTATGGCATATTACTGATCTAGAGCTTACCATACGAATTCTACTGGCTGCCGGGTTAGGGGGACTCGTAGGCTTGGAGCGGGAATGGAGCAACCATGCGGCTGGTTTACGCACACACATTCTCGTCTGTATCGGATCGACAGCAATTATGCTGCTGTCGATATATGGCTTCTCCGATTTCGTTAACGAGCCGCAAGTGCGGGTAGACCCGGCACGACTGGCGGCTCAGGTCATTAGCGGCATCGGGTTTCTGGGAGCCGGTACCATCATGCGGACCGGCTTGACTGTGTCCGGTCTGACGACTGCCGCTTCCGTTTGGGTGGTGGCGGCGATCGGTCTGTGCGTCGGCGCGGGCTTTTTGTATTGTGCGGTGCTTGCAACCGTTATGGTATTACTTAGTTTGGTTGTACTTAACAAATGGGAAAAATATTTAATGCGCAATCGGCGAACGATGGAGGTAGTGATAAAAATCGTCGATAAGCCCGGCGTGCTTGGCAACATTGCAACCAAATTCGGCGAGAACGGCATTCATATCGTGAACGTCCAGATGAAGCCTGATGGCATGACCGAAGTGGACGGTGTATTGGAGGCGGTCGTGGAGCTGCGTTTCAGTTTGAAGGCAAGCCAAGGGGAGACGCTAATAAAGGCGTTGGATACGATCTCTACATCAGCGCATATTTTGTCTACGGAGTCGAAAACCTTTAGCATGGTATCAGGTTCCCGGAAGTCAAGCAGGCATGCGGTAGGATAAATTGCACAAATCGTTGAACTTCTTGTATATGATGTTAATAAATGCTGAAATATACTGTTGTATTGACTATAACGTAATTATGTGAAATACTAGTAACAGTGAAAACGCTTTAATTCGTTCATAACGATTGGGTCGGAGATCATTGAGACAGCCCAAGAGACGAACGGACCGTGTGGTAATTGCGCGGCTCCTTTGTTTCTTGTGTCTCAATGCTCTCCTTTTTTCATCTCCAAAAGTAATACCAAAAATGGAAAGGGGATTTTACAATGAAATTAACAAAATGGTTTCCCTTGTTTGCGGCATCTTCTCTTATGTTAACAACAGCGGTTGGCTGCTCGAACGGTGGGGAGCAAACACCGGCGGAAGCGTCAATTGCACCGGTGGTGGAAGACAACTCGCCGATTACGATTCAATATTGGCATTCTCATGCTGAAGTGCAAATGCCCGCAGTCAATTACATGATTGGCGAGTTCCAGAAAAAGTATCCGAACATCACGGTCGAACCGGTGTTCCAAGGTGCATACGTCGATCTGCATAAGAAGCTGCAGGCGGCTGTTGCGGCTAAAGAAGTTCCTGCCGTCACCAATGTGGAAGTTTCAGTGTTACCTAACTTTGCTGACAGTGGTGTGTTTGCAGATTTAAGCGGTTACATATCCCGCGATAAAGTAGATATGAACGATTTTTCCAAAGGGATGTTGCAAGCGTATTCTTATAACAATAAGCAATATGGCTTCCCGTTAATCGTCAGCACAAGCGTTATGATTTACAACAAAACGATGCTCGATAAGCTGAATGTTAAACCGCCGCAAACATGGGCTGAAATTGAAGATTTCAATAAAAAGGTTGCGGTTAAGGAAGGCGGGAAAACGAGTCGTTACGCATTCTCCGTACCAGGCTGGGATACATGGTACATGGATCCGTGGGTATCTAACGGCGGTGGTGCGATACTGAGTCCAGATCATAAGAAAACGCTGCTTGACCAGCCTGAAGGTCTGAAGTGGATTCAAAACTTCGAAAAATGGACTAAAGAAGGCTCTATGCATATGGGGTACGGCAAAGGTGCTTCGGACACCATGCGCCAAATGTTCTTAGAAGAAAAAGTAGCGATGGTTGAGCATACTTCAGCTGTCTTGAAAACCTACCTGCAAAATGCGAAATTTGAAGTAGGCGTTTCATTCCTGCCTGGCGACAAAGAACGCAAATCGCACATCGGTGGAGCAGGCATTGTTTTGATGGATGGAGCTCCCGCTAAACAGAAGGAAGCTGGCTGGAAGTTCGTCAAGTTCATGACTGCAGCTGAGAACAATATCAAGTGGGCGGAAGGCACAGGTTACTTGCCAACTCACAAGTCCGTTCTGGCGACAGAAGAAGGCAAGAAGTACTTTGAGAAGCTGCCGCAGTACAAAGCGGTGTTCGATAATTTCGACAATGTTGTAGGCCGTCCGCAGCACCCGACTTATCCGGAATTCAGCAAGAAGTACATGGAAGTGGTCGGTAAAATGCTTCTTGAAAATGGGGATCCAGTACCGCTTATGAAAGACGCTGTGAAAGAAATCAATGCGATTTTGAACGAAAGCTAGAAAGAAAGGGGAGTCGCCATGAAAGCGACGGAAAGCCAGCCGGTCCGTGTACAGCAAGCGACCAAACGGTCTAATACCCGTTGGTTAGAATACTTGAAAGACTTTTCGTTTGCAGTGCCCGCATTGGTGATATTGACTCTGTTTATCTATTATCCTCTGCTAAATTCGTTATACCTTAGCTTTACAAACTGGAATATGACGAAGCCGGTGAAGAAATTCATCGGTTTCGACAACTACGTCTATTTGCTGACTAGTGACACGTTCTATAAAGTGCTCAAAGTGACTTTTACGTACACCATATTTGACGTTTTGCTTACACTCGGACTCGGGCTGTTACTTGCTCTTTTGTTTAACTCGGTTTCGAAGTTTTTCGGCTTTATGCGGGCGATCATCTTCATGCCGCATTACATCTCGATGGTTATCGTGTCGATGATCTTCCTGTGGATTTTCAACGGTCGATATGGATTGGTGAACGAATTGCTGAATTGGGTGGGGTTGGAGCCGATACAATGGCTGACCAATACGAAGACCGCGCTTTGGGTGCTTGTCCTTATTGGGGTTTGGAAAGGCGTCGGCTTTACGATGATTATATTCATCGCCGGACTTAGAAGTATCCCGGTCGAATATTATGAGGCTTCCGGCATCGACGGGGCGACGAAGTGGACGCAGTTTTGGAAAATTACATTGCCCCTGCTGTCTCCGACAACATTGTTCCTGGTCGTTACACACTTTATTTCATCGATGCAAGTGTTCCAATCAGTCGATGTCCTCACGAACGGAGGCCCTCTCGATTCAACGAAAGCTATGGTCTACTGGATTTATGAAATGGCGTTTTCCGAGTTTCGAACAGGCCGAGCGTCGGCTCTTGTTATCATGTTCTTCCTCATTATCGTCTTGCTGACCATGGTGCAAATGTATGTGTCCAAGAAGAAAGTCCATTACGAAGGGTAGGTGCCAGTGACATATGAAAAATCCGCTGTTTACCAGTACCCGGGTCATTGTCGCAATCGTTATTACGTTATTTATGTTTTTTCCTATTTATTGGATGCTGATTACTGCTTTGAAAACATCGAGTGAGCTGCGCATGGCTGTACCGAGCTTTTGGCCGGAAAAGCTGATGTGGGAAAACTTCGCAAGCGCTTTTAAGGTGATTCCTTTCTATCGTTTTACCGTAAATACGGTTATCCAGACTATCGGTATCGTATTTCTGCAAATTAACATCGGCATCATGGCTGCGTACGCTTTCTCCAAAGGTACGTTCCCAGGCAGAGATGCCCTGTTCGTTCTTGTACTGGCCGCACTGATTGTTCCAGAGCAGGTCGTGTTCGTACCTATTTACGTGATGCTGTCAAAAATAGGTTGGATTAATACGTACTACGCATTGATCATTCCACACGCGGCTTCAGCATACGGCATTTTTCTGTTGCGCCAAATGTTCCGATCGATTAATAACGATGTGATTGAGGCAGCTAAAGTGGATGGAGCGAGTCGTTTGCAGGTGCTTTATCGCATACTGACCCCAATGGCGATGCCGACGGTAGCTACCTTGACCGTCATCAGCTTTATTCACAGCTGGAATGCTTACTTCTGGCCGCTCGTTATGACCAACACGAATAAAATGCGCGTGCTGACTGTCGGTATTTCCATGATGCGGGATTCAATTGCCGGCGACGAGGCGCTTAATTTTCATCTGTTGATGTCTGCGAGTATCTTGGTTATTTTACCTATCGTTATCATGTTTGTGTTCGCACAGAAATATATTGTTGCCGCCATGGCGAACTCAACATTTAAGTAAGAGAGGAGCTTCGTGCATCATGACAAAACAACCATTGTTAGTCATCGCGCATCGCGGAGCGAAAGGGGAAGCGCCGGAAAATACGCTGGCGGCTTTCCTTCTCGGACTTGAGCAAGGTTGCGACGCGATTGAATTAGACATACATTTATCCAAAGATGGAGAAATTGTCGTTATTCATGACGACACAATGAATCGGACGACGGACATAAGCGGTAAAGTGAACGAATTGACGCTCGCGGAGCTGAAGCAAGCTGATGCAGGTCGATGGTTTCATGAGAAGTATGCGGGTGAGCGTGTGCCGCTGCTGGAAGAAGTATTCGATCTCGTACCGGCGAATGTCATGATTAATGTGGAAATCAAATATTCCTATGGGCGTAAATTAGAGCCTGCTTTGGTGGAGCTCATGAGACGCAAGAATCGCATTCAAAATGTCGTTGTTTCTTCATTCGACCATAAATGTTTGTTGTTTTTGAAGCTTCTTGAGCCGGAAATCAAGATCGGTCTTCTATATGATTTTACCCCAGGGCAGCATAACCAATTAGCGGCAGGCTTAGGGACGCCGGTATACTCGCTGCATCCCAAGCATACTCGAATCGTCGCTGAAGATGTGCGTGAAGCGGTTGCACATGGTCTTCACGTATTTGCTTACACGGTCAATGACGAAGAAAATATGGTGAAGTTGATTGATTATGGTGTCTCGGGAATTATTACGGACTATCCAGGCAAGCTGAGGACTTTGTTATCGCATACGGCTAGTGCGGGGGCAAGACGATGAAACGAACGGCATGGATTGTTCTCATTGCAGGATTAGCGGCGCTATCCGGCTGCCAACAGGGGGCTTCATCGGTTTCGACCACGCCGTCATCAGTGTCGACGAAACCGGCCGCTGAAGCCGGAGCTGCCAGCGGGGCGGTGAATAAGTCTGGCAACAGCCAGGCTGCAGAGACACCCACCGTTATTACACAAGAAGAAGCGGGTATTAAAATCCGTGTCGACATGCCGGAGATCAAAACCTTTTTGCAAAAAGCAAAGCAAGGTCCCATCGTCCCTGCATTAAAACAAAATGCCATCCCACAAGGCATAGCCTACTTGGAAGACCTTAAATGGATCCTGGTTTCGTACTACAGAGAAGATGGCAAGCCGAGCTTGCTAACGGTAATAGAAGCCGATACCGGGAAAATGGTTAAGGCGCTTGAGCTTCATAAAAGCGATGGCACTCCTTACAAGGGGCATGCAGGGGGGATCACGGCAAGTCGGAAGCATATCTGGATTTCTTCGGAAGAAGATGTGAACTTTTTCAATACGGAAGATATCCAAAAAGCGGATAATGGTAAGCTTACTTTCAAAGGTTCAGTGAAAAACGATACGCGTGCCTCATTTACTACTTATGCGGACGGCGTCTTATGGATCGGCGAGTTTGCTCAAGGCACTGACTACCCGACGGATAAGTCACACTACATGACGAATCGCGATGATAAAGAACACAGAGCATGGGCGGTCGGCTATAAGCTGGATGCAGAGGCAGACCTGCCTGTGGCAAAGGAGCAGGGGGCGACACCTGCTATTCCAGACTATATTATGTCGCTGCCGGGCAGCATTCAAGGCATGCTTGTTACAAAGGACGGCATATGGCTCAGTCAATCATCCGGTCGCAATAATGCAAGTACACTGCACCGTTTCGTCAATAGTATGACTGTAGACAAACCGCATACCACTGTGTCGGTTCGGGGCAAAGATGTTCCCGTCTGGTTCTTGGATAGCAAAAGCTTGAAAAGTAAAATGGAAGCACCCCCCATGTCCGAAGGGTTGTTCGAAACGAATGGACAGCTGTATATCCTATTTGAGTCTGGGGCAGCCAAGTACAAAACTTCTTCCAGCTACGCGCTGGACAGGATTCAAATTCTGCCGCTTCAGGAGTAAGACCTGGGTGACAAGCTGTGAACAATTCATGTATGATAATGGAAGTTCGATGATTTAATTCAACTTCATTATCTAACTGAGGAGGATGAGCTGCAATGATTCTAGGCCTGGCCCATAGAGGATATCCTAGGAAGGTTCCTGAGAATACGCTTGCATCTTTTCAAGCAGCTTTAGACTTATCGTATAGTCATTTGGAGTTGGATGTACAGTTAACCAAAGACGGCATACCTGTCGTTATTCATGATACGACGGTCAACAGGACGACAAACGGCAAGGGCAGAGTGGTGGATTTCATGTTCGACGAGCTGCGGAAATTGGACGCCGGAAGCAGTCAACTGATCCCGACGCTCGAGGAAGTGCTGCAGTTGGCCAAGGGAAAGGCCAAGGTGGACATAGAACTGAAGCAGAGCGGCAATCTGTATCCGGGACTGGAACAGAAAGTACTTGATGTGGTGCGGTATTGTGGTGTCCTTGATCAAGTATTCGTGACATCATTCGATCATTATTCGATCGTCCGGATGCGCGAATTATCTCGCGAGATCGAGCTTGGGCTAGTCCTTTACGGAGCAACGCCTTCTGTCTTTCCGCTTGCCAAGCAAATTGACGCCCGTTACGTTTCAGTTAAATATATTTATTTAACTGACGAATTTGTTCAACGCTGTGATGAGCAAGGCATTCAATTGATAGCGTGGACGATTGACGATGAGCAAGAGATGCGCGATATACGCTCCCGATACCCGCACATTTGGGTTTGCACGAATGAACTGGAGCGGTGGAAGCAGTGCATGGAGCCGTTCAGATCGATAGAAAATCAATTAAAAATATAGTTGTTACCGGTAATATTGAGTGAAAATGACAAAAAGACGAACCGTTATCTGCGGATAGCAGTTCGTCTTTTTGTTATACGATTCTAAATTTTGAGTTCGTTATTTAAAATATGCTATCAGGAACGTAATAAATTTTCTGCGTATTTTGTTTATTTACTGGGTCTGTAACTATATTAAAATAAACGTTACCGTTTTTTGTTTGTACTCCCTCGATTTCATGGGTTCCCACATTTGTAATATTCACAAGGGCTTTATATGCTCCTGTGTTGTTCATCATAGCAATCTGCGGAGTTTGACCTTCCGCGCCGCCTGACGTATATATTTCCGTATTATCGAGCATATCAACACCCTGGAAAGATCCATTCGGTCTGACTATAGCACTTCCCGACTGCGTAAAGCTGGTAACACAGGCGCTTACCGCCGCCGCACTGTCCATTCGAACCTGTTCAGTGCTGTCAAGAAGCTGGTTCAATGCTACCGTGTCATAAATTGACCAAGTTACAGTTCCTTCTGCAGTTTGTATGCGGAAAATAGTATGGGTACTGTTGCCGCCGCTATCAACACGGTAGGTCGTACCTAAACTTGTACCAGTCTCATTGGCGTAATTCATATAGGTGAACCGATGAAGATCCGTATAATCATATGTCGCGCCGGCCGAGTATTGAAGTCTTGCTACCTGGAGCGACCAGTAATACGATGTTGAAGGATCCGCTTTCGAGCTGAAATAAAAGTAATTAATACCATTGTATGTGTACATATCCAGCGTTTGGCAATGACCCGCATTGGTGACGGTCATTTCATCAACGTATGTTGCGTCACTTCCGTTTATGAGTAATCTTGAAAGATAGCATGTTCCCCCAGACCGCTGAGTTACGTAAAGATACGTTGAAGCGATGTAAGTTTTCTGAACAGCCATGTTGTGATTAAGTCCTTTGAGATTGTATGCGAGTGTTGCTGAAGCATTTACAGTTTTAGCAGGAGTTGCCGCAAATACGGGTAAAACAAACATTCCCGAAATAAGAATTGAGAGAACAATTGAAGTGAGTAGTTTTAATTGCCTTTTAGTAAGGCTCAATGCTTGAACTTGAAACATACTGATACCTCCTTTGTTGTGCAATCCTTTACATCTTGATCCAATGCTCCGTGCTACTTGGCCGTAAGCCTCAAGCGGCACCTCCTCCTTGTCGGATGAGCCCGGTCAACAAATAAAAACCCCAACAATAAGACAGGCTCGCAGGCGAGCGAATCAAATTGTTCGGGTTTTCTCATGGACTCCAACCGTCACATTTATTCATATAAACGGTAAAAAGTAAGCGCTTTCAATCGATTACATGTTCATGCTAACAGTTTGTTTCAAGAAAGTCAAGCGATATTTGGCAGCCGACTTTGCCAAGCTGATTAGGTTGAAGCAATAGAGCGAATATAAAACCGAGAGTGGGACGTTTTGACGCATGATATGATTTGTTGGTTAATTATTTGCGTTCTCGGTTGGCGGCTCGATCTAAGCCTGCTCCTCATAATACCAGGGAGGCAAATTTGCGGGTTCGTCCCATAATATAATCCATCTCCATATCTCAAAAAAACCTTTACAAAAACAAAGAGGAAACGTGGCCTTGATGGCGAATGATATCTACCAGCAATTAATAAATCTAATAGATTTATTAATTGACTACTCGAATAGAGCTATTTCCTGTACTTCGAAATCATTGTGTAAATTGAAACCAAGGAGATGACTAACAAGTGAAAAAGAAAACGTTAACACGCTGCTTCACCTGCCTGCTGGTCACACAGCTTGTCGCCGGTTCTCTGCTGCCGCTTAGCAGACCTGCAGCTGCAGAAAGCGCAGCCGCCATCGAAGCGGCATCCGGCATTCCCCGCATGCTTATTACTGAAATTGTCCCCGACTCAGGTGGAGACGATGCGCTGGGAGAGGATCCCTTCGAGTACCTAGAGGTTTATAACAACAGTGACCAGTCGATTGACTTCAAAGACTACTCTATTTTATACAGGTACCCGGGAGAGCCCGGCAAAGATTTGTTCTGGCGGCCTTACACCGATGAACAGATTATCATCCAGCCTAAGCAGACCATGGTTTTCTGGGCGGTTACGCCATCAGGGGAGCCCAAGAAGGTGGCTGACTTTAATCAGCATTTTCAAACCTCGCTCGTTGAAAATAAAGACATAGTCCGGATTCCCGGGGGTCTTAACAACCTGAGGGAAAGAACCATCGTGGTGGCGACTAATACGGGAACAGACATTGTACGCGCAAGCTATAATCCGGGTGTGATCGATACGGCGGCGGATCTGAGTGTCGAGTACGGTGTTCCGGACGACGGCAGTCTCGATATGAAGAAACTAAGCTCCAAGACGGTGCCTGCCTCCCCGGGAACCTTCAACTCGGCTAACGTACCCGCGGAGCCTGTCCGTACTGTAAACGACCCTGTCCCGCCGTCGGTAAAAGATCTTACGGATCTCTCCGGCATTGACCTGATCAAACCGATTGGGCTGATGGCCGAAGCGGCAGATGATCGTTTGCTTGCGTCCGTTAATCTATATTATAAATCCAACAAGACGACGAATTATAAAATGGTAACCTTGCCGCGCGGCGCCGATGGACGCTTCCGCTATTCATTGGAGATGATGGAATGGTTCGGGAGCCCAACGCTCGACTACTATTTCCAAGCGTCCGATACCTTCAACGAAACGTCTACGGCTCCGAGAACGCTCAGCCTGGCGGGGAATGAGATAAGCCCTGCGCTGAACGTTCGTGAAGGCGATATTCTGTCAGGTGAGCGGGTTCTGATCGGTTCGTCTGCCACCGAAGGGTCCATGTCGCTGTCGATCGACGGCCAGCCGGTCAGTCCAACGGAACATGCTCTCGAGAAAACGGCTTATTTCGTATTTGAAGCGGACGACATAGACAAAGGGCAGAACGTGACCACCATGGGCACTGAGACGCTCCACTTGATTCCGTTCAGCACTCAGGACTACAAAACTATGGTAGTACCGGTACGGCCCGATTTGTTCAAGTACGGTCAAGCGAATCCGATTGCCCTGCGTGCGGGTTCAGTAACCAGGTCTTATTATGAGAATCAGCCGGAGCCCGGCTTGGATGATTTCAATATCCGCAATGTCCGGCTTGTTTTGGCGGACGGTACGGTCATCCGCGACCCGAAATATGCGAATCCGGCAACCATACTCGACATGGGAGATAACGGACGCTTCCTTCCGGTAGTGTACTTCAATTTCACGATTCCCGAGCGCTATTGGGACGGGATCTCTTACCGATGGAATACCGCATCAGCCGTTGATGGACCTCATCGGGTCGAAGTGTCGCTGCCTGACGGCAGCAAGGACACAGCGAGCGTGATGGTAGACAATCAGGGTCCGGAAGTAACTACGAGTATTACGGAAGGCAGTACTTACAAAGGGGCTTTTGATATACAAGCTTCCGCATCGGATGCGGCTTCCTCTGTCAAATCTTTCGAGGTGAAACTGGATGGCAGGCTCATTGAGGTTCCGTATTCCACCTCCTCTGCGGCTCTCACTCCGGGGGAGCATAATCTTGTGCTTAAGGCTGTAGACGCCGGGGGCAAATCGACGGAGAAAACGATCAAGTTTACAACTCCTGCAGAGCTTCCGGGTAAGCCGCTCCTAGCGGCGCCGGCGGACGGTGAACAGGATACGGACACGAACGTGAGCCTGCAGGTATCGGTTTCCGATCCCACCGGCGACCCGCTGAACGTGAAGTTCTTTAAAGGGCAAAAGATCACCGCCGCGGATGCGGGAGTGATTGCTTATAAGCATGCGGCTGATGTGGAGCCCCCTCTGACCTTGACGAGTCCGGGAGAAATGCAGCTGACTGCCGAAGAACAAACAGCGGCCGGTGCCTCCGATGACCGTTACGTCACTTCGGACTCGACTGAACAGTTTCCTTATCAGCGCTTTGAAGTAGAGGTGGGGGCGGAAACAGACGCTGGCGACCGTCTCGAGCTCAGCTGGGAAGGGCATTCGCTCAAGGGCCGTAAAATAAGTTTGTATGCGTGGAATTATATTACCGTGAAATGGGACTCCCTGGCGTCCACGGTGGCGGATTCGGAGGAAGATTTTACCCTCTCTGCAGCGGTGGACGGCGGTAATTATGCAAGAAGCGGTAAAGTCCAAGTCCTGATTCAGGACGAGATTCCACGCCGTGAGCAGTACGATTTTACCATTGCCTCTATACCGGACACACAGATATACGCGGAAGTTCAGCCGGAGTATTTTGAATCCCAAGTCAATTTCCTGCGCGATGCCAAAGAATTGATGAATATTCAATATGTGATGCAAGTGGGGGACATTGTAAACTCTGCAGGCATCAAAGGACAGTGGGAACGTGTGGATAAGTTCATGAAGGTGGTGGAAGATGCACAAATTCCTTGGGGCGTAGCTGCGGGCAACCATGACGTATTCGACGGAGGAGCGACGTCAGTGCCGGATTACTCGGAATTCTCGAAGTATTTCGGAGAGAATCGCTTTAAGGATAAGCCTTACTACGGAGAGTCGTACAAAGATAACAAAGGTCACTATGATCTGATCTCGGCGAGCGGCAACGATTTTATTTTCGTCTATATGGGCTGGGGCTTTAATGATGAGGACATGGGATGGATGAACAACGTTCTGAAGCAGTATCCGGACCGTAAAGCTGTCATTGTGGTTCATGAATATTTGCAAAATAACGCAGCGAGATCTGCAACCGGCAATCAGATGTACCAAAAGGTGGTAGTGCCGAATCCTAACGTATGGATGGTCATGAGCGGTCATTTCACCGGAAGTGCGCTGCGTACCGACCAGCTTGACGATAACAAGGACGGACAGCCGGATCGCAAAGTATATCAGATTCTTAACGATTACCAGGGCATTCCGAATGGTGGAAATGGATATTTGAAGCTTCTGCATTTTGATACGAAGACGGATACCGTCTATGTGAATACGTATTCGCCGTATTTGGACGATTACAATTATTACGATCCGACCAAGGACGAATTTAAGCTTTCGCTGGACCTGAAGCCAATGCTAAAAAGAGTGGCAACCGACGCGATGACGGTAAAAGTGTACGCGAACGACGCGATCGGATCGGCGCAAGCGGCCAGCGGTTCCACAGCCATGGTCAACTGGAACGGCCTGAAAGGCAGCACGAATTACGAATGGTACGCACTGGCGGAGGACAGCTTCGGCGGAAGGACTTACTCGGATATTTGGTCTTTCCGCACCCGGCTTACCGTAGAAGCCCCGCAAGGTGTAATGGCGGCAAACGTGACTGCGGGTTCGGCGCAGTTGAGCTGGTCCCCGGTAACAGCATCCGACGGAAGCAGCGTGACCTACCAGGTGTACGACAGTCGTGGGGCCGTATCTACGGTAACCGGAACGGTGTACAATTTGACGGGACTAGAGCCGGACACGGTGTATACGTTCCAGGTAAAGACCGTACACTCTTCGGGAGCGGAATCTATGCTCAGCGATTCGGTAAGTTTTAAGACAACGATCGACTTGCCTGCTCTGCAGAACGGCTTGCAGCGCTTTATTGCCTCCGGCAAGGTTACCCATCCGTTGGCCAAACAGCTGGAAAATGCGCTAAGCCAGGCTGACAAACATATGCAGATGGGACAGCGGGATCAGGCAGCGAAGAAGATCGAGGACTTTATGAAGCACCTCTCTAATATAGCACATCAAGAATTGGCGGCAGCGGACGCCCGGCAGTGGCTGAATGATAAAGCTGAGGCCCTGCTTCGCGTCTGGGTCAGATAACCAGCCTGTAAGGCGCAAAGCAACAAAAACCCCTGGAATGCTTCCAGGGGTTTTTTGTTGCTTTCTTAAAGTTTGGAGCAACCGCGAGAAAAGCCTCATTTCGGTCTTATGTGAGAGCTCCATTCAGCACAGTGTAATCTGGGGACCCGCGCAGGTGCTGTGCCAGATTACGCGCAGCTCGCTAGGCAGTCCATTTCGGCCAAATGGCCGCGGTTTACAGCGACAAGCTGTCGAGCGGGATCTTGAACACGCTCTGCAGGACAAGCCCGACGGCCAGCGCAGTCTCGTCTTCCACGTCGGTGAGATGGAGAAATTCCACGTTCCGGCACGTTTGAGGCACTTGGGCCATCACTCGCGCTTTAAGCTCGTCGACGAACGAGTCCCCCCACACCGGCAGCATGAACCCGGTGAGCAAAACCCGGTCCGGGTTGAGCAGGGTGACGATATTGGCAGCGGTATAAACGATCGCCGACTTCACCATCTCGCAAAGCTGAACGGTTTCGGGGTCTCCGGCGCGGATAGCTTCGCTGAACTGCTCCACACTCCTGCCGAGCGTCCGCAGCAATCCCCTTGAGGATGCCAGAGTGGTGAGACATCCTCTGCCGCCGCAGTAGCACTCATAATCGTAGGGCGGCATAAACGCCTTATAATGGCCTACCTCGCCTGCTACGAAGGAGGAGCCGGTGATCAGCATCTTCTCTACGACGATGGCGCCCCCGATGCCGCTGCCCAATTTAAGCGTCACATTGCTTTTGGAAGAGATCAGACTTCCGCCCATATTCTCGTTGAGCGCAAGCAAGTTGGTGTCATTCTCCAGAAAGACGGGAAGCCCGTACTCATCCTCGAGCAGCTTCGCCAGCGGTATCCGCTTCCAGCCGAGCCCCGGCGAGCGAAGCAGAATGCCCTCGGAGGAGTCAACGAGTCCATGGACGCTGAAGCCGATTCCCTTCAGGCTGGTAGGGTCAGGGGTCTGGCCCATGAGTTTGTCGATTACGCTGCGGATCACCCGGAGCAAGTCCTCTTCGGTCTCGTAACGGTCTGCCTTCACTTCGGTTTCCGCCAAGCGGACGTGCTGAAAATTGTATACCGCTCCCCGTGCCGATGTGCCTGACAATTCAATGCCGATCGCACTGAATCGGGAACCGTTAAGCAGCAGGGGAACGCGCTTACGGCCGCTGCCGCTCTCAAGGGATTGCGGTTCGCCTTCGACGATCACTTGATCCTCGAGAAGCCGGTTGACGATGTTGGTGACGGTTTGCTGACTAAGTCCGGTTTTTCCAGCTAGCTCTACACGGGAGATCGGACATTCCGAATAGATCAGATGCAGCACCTTCTGCTGATTAATGGATTTAAGCAGCGTGTGGCTTGCATGTTTCAATGTGGACATAAGTCGACCTCTTCCTTGAACTGAACACGTTTATTCTCTTAGTAGAAATTAGTTTACCACGCGGGTCATTACTGGGTAAAGGCAGGGATTTTTGTCGAAAGATATCTATTGTATCTAAAAGAAAAAACAGGTAATATAATAATAAATAAAATTGATTTATTAATTGAGTGTAAATTGTAAGCGTGTTCATACCATGTGAATCAGCGATTTTTAACAGATCTCTTACATAACGATAATCATCGCCAAACAATTTCACTGTATCCTTAAACTTAATAAATCAATTTTTTTTATAAATTAGAAGGGGGTTTCAGTATGAGAAACAAATTTGGAAAGCTTACGGCTTTTAGCCTGGCTGTTGCCATGTCGGGTTCGCTGCTTGCAGGGTGTACAGGAAAAACGGAACAACCTTCCGCAAGTCAGCCTCAGAATCAGACTAAAGAGGAAGTCTACGAAAATGGGCTGCCGAAGACAGAGAAAGTGACGCTGAAGGTCGGTTTCTTCATGGGAGGCTATGGAAGGGAATGGTTCGATTATGCCGTGAAGTCCTTCCAGGCTAAATACCCGAACGTATCCTTCGACGTTACCGCATCGGCGGACATGAAGAACATGATTCAAACAAAAATTTCCGCAAGCAACGACAATGACATGTTCGACATTTTCAACACGACGCCGCCATCCGGAGCACAGGGTATCATTTCCCTGGCTGAAGCCGGTAAGCTCGAGCCTTTCGATAATATGTTCGACAAGAAGCTTCCGGACGTACCGGGGAAAGCAGTGAAGGAGCTCATGATGCCGGGCCTCGCCGAATCGTTTACCAAGGTGAACGGAAAGGTATACGAGTTTGCGACCTCAAGCTCCTACGGCGGATTATTCTACAATAAGACGTTGTTCGAGCAGAAGGGCTGGAACCAGAATCCGAAGACATGGGCCGAGTTTAACGACCTGCTTGCCAAAATTAAGGCGGACGGCCTGGCTCCGATTACTTTCCCGGGCGTTTACCCTAATTACTATGACTGGGCCTTTGGACCGGCAAAGCTGTTTGAGCTGGCCGATATCAAAGGAAACGCCGATAAGGTGATCGAAAATTATAAAACGTACAACGGTCCTCAATTTACGAGCGAGGAAAGCTTGGAACACTGGAACCGACTGTATGAGCTGGGCAAGAAGGGGTACTTCCCGGAAGGATTGCCGGCCTTAACGCATACTCAGTCCCAGATGCAGGTGATTCAAGGCCAGGCCGCGATGGTTTCCACAGGAAGCCATGTGGAGAACGAAATGAAGAAGACCACGCCGGAAGGCTTCAAGTGGGGCTTTATGGCGGTGCCGTTCAGGGATAAGGCGGAGCAGAAGCTTTGGATCCGAAGCGGAATCACTAACTTCCAATACATGTGGGCGGGTAAGCCGGATCTAAATAAGAAGTGGTCCAAGGAATTCATTCTGTGGCTGATGACGCTAGATAACCAACAGTTTGCCGCAGAAAAGGCAGGCGCTCTCCCGATGAGAAAAGATTTGATTGACGATGCGAGTAAAGTCGTTAAGCTGTCCACCTCTGCGCAGGCGATTCTAAAGTACATTAAGGATAACGATGCCCGTTCTTATAAGCCGCACAGAACCGTCAGCATCTCCGATCCGAACCTGGCCAAAGCCAATAAGATGGTGGAAGAAGCCACGGTGAAGATCGTATTAGGCAAGCAGGATCCGAAACCGATTCTCGAAGAAGCGGACGCTTTGCTCAAGAAAGCGGTAGAAGCTCAGAAGAAATAAGTTCATAGGCGGGGAGGGATTCTCTCCCCTTTACCATTTCCCTTCATAGGAGTTGACTTCCCTTTGTCCGAACCCACTGTACTGAAAGTTAAACCCACTTCCTCCGGCAGCATGGGACTGGATAAAGCGCGGACGCAGAAGTGGATTTTTCTAATCATGGCCGTCGTGCCGCCGTTCGGTGGCTATCTACTGTTTACGCTGCTTCCGAATGTTTTATCCGTTTACTATGCGTTATTGGATTGGGATGGACTAACGGATTCCAAGTATGTAGGGCTCAGCAACTTTGTTACCGCGATTCAGGACGAGTATGTATGGCGGGCGCTTAAGCACAATCTTATTTTTATGGCAACGGTACCGGCGCTTGTCGTGCTCATTTCCTTAGTGCTCGCGTATCTGGTCACATACAAGACTTATGTGGAGAATGAGTTCCTGAAAATCTTGTTTTTTTTTCCAAACGTCTTATCCATTGTTGTCGTTGCTTTATTATGGGCATTCATATATGACGGCACGTACGGCCTGCTTAACAGCGGTTTGAAGCTGCTTGGGATCGACATGAACCATTTTTATTGGCTGGGCAGCGAAGGTACGGCACTGTGGGCGCTGATTCCTCCGTGGGTTTGGGGTGGCGTCGGGCTCTATGTCATCATTTTCGTAAATGCGATGTCGGCCATTCCCAAGTCGCTGTATGAATCGGCTATTATCGAAGGCGCAGGACATATGACGCGGTTATTCAAGATTACGCTGCCGCTCATTCTGCCCGTCGTCCGGGTCAGTGCACTATTCCTCGTGATCAGCACGCTCAAGACGTTCGAGCTTATTTTGATTATGACTAACGGCGGCCCGTCCGGCTCCACGGATGTAATCGGTCTCTATATGTTCAACCTTGCTTTCGGTAAAGAGTACATCAACTACGGTTACGCTTCCGCTGTCGGTATGATTCTCTTCGTCATCTTGATCACGGCCAAACTGCTGATGGATAAGTTTCTGCCAAACCGAAGCGTAGAGTATTAGAGCCTACTTTTTAAAGCGGGGAGAAGATGAAATTGAAGGAAAAAATGACGTTAATGGACGTCCTATGGCGTCTGGTGCTGTATGTTTGGGCTTTGTCGATACTGTTTCCGCTGGTGTGGGTGTTCTATGAGTCTCTCAAATCCAATCCGGAATTTTTCAAGGACATCTGGAGCCTTCCCAAAAAGCTGCAGTGGTCCAATTACACAACAGCCTGGACGGAATATGGCTTCGGTCGTTCGCTGCTAAATACGCTTTATTATGTAGGCGGAAGCCTTGTACTCAGCTTGTTCTTTACTACGCTTAACGCTTATGCTTTGACCCGGATGGAGTTTAAGGGACGGCAGTTGATCTGGGGCCTCATTATGCTTTCCTTATTCCTGCCGGGGATTAACGCCCTGGTGCCGCAGTACGTGATCATGAGGGAGCTTCATTTGACGAACAGCTTAACGGGGTTAATCTTATTATCCTCCCTGGGAGAAAGTGTGTTCTATCTGATGCTGCTCGGAGGCTTTATGAAGTCGCTTCCCAAGGATTTGGAGGAAAGTGCGCATATGGACGGCGCTTCGATCTTCCAGGTGTTCTGGCGGGTGATCGTTCCCTTGTCTACTCCAGGGATTGTTACGGTTGCGATTTTTAAATTCCTGGGCTTCTATAACAATTTTATGGGGCCGTTCATCTATTTGAGCGATCCCAAGAAATATACGATTGCGGTGCAGATGTACCAAGCCAACAAAATGATGGAGTTTACAGCGGACTGGGTTACGTTGTTTGCAGGAGTGACGATTGCGATGGTGCCTTCGGTCATTATGTTCATGTTGTTCCAGCGGTTGATTATGCAGGGTGCCACTTTAGGTGCGGTTAAGGGTTAAATGTAGAGTCATGAACCGGTTTTACGACGTTCCGCCGGTAATTCTGTTTTGCAAAAAGGAGAATGCTGCATGAAGATTGCTGTAGTCGGCTGCGGTACAATGGGCCGTACTCATGGGGCCGAATGGATTAGAATGCCCGGTATTGAGCTTGTCGGTGTGTGTGATATGCAGGAAGAAGCCGCCCTTGCGCTTGCTGGGAAATTAGAGACAAAGGCTTATTTCAATTTCGATCAAATGGTATCGGAGGCGGGGCCGGATGTTGTAGACGTCTGCCTGCCTACTCATATGCATAAGGAATTTGTTCTCAGGACTGCCCGTCACGGGAAGCATATCATTTGCGAGAAGCCCATCGGATTGTCGCCCGAGGAAGCGGATGAAATGGCCGCTGTCAGCGAGCAGCACGGAGTACGGCTGTTTATCGGGCATGTGGTACGCTTCTTCCCAAGTTATTCCGATATTCGCCGCAAAGCTGCGGAAGGAGTCGTCGGGAAGCCAGGAGTGCTGCATACAAGACGGATGGGCGGCAATCCGGGTATTGCCAAGACTTGGTACGCCAATAGTGACATCAGCGGGGGTGTGATCCTCGACCTAATGATTCACGATATTGATTTTGCTCAAAGCATCTTCGGGAAGGCTGTATCCGTGTATGCAATGAACCGCAGGCACGAGGGTCTCGACTATGCTCTGGCTACCCTGCGTTTCGAAAATGGCGGGATTGCGCATCTCGAGGGCTATTGGGGATTTCCGGGCCCTTTTACGACGAGTGTGGAATTGGCGGGCAGCGGAGGTGTCATCCGCTTTGACAGTGAGGATGCCGTTTCGCTCAAGAAGTTCAAGGCAAATAGGGATTTATCGGATACCCCGGATGTTGCGATTCCCAAAAGCCCTTTTATGCATAATCCGTATTACCTGGAGCTGGCTCATTTCGTGGAATGCCTGCGGACCGGCGCCGAGCCGGACATAACGATCGCTGACGCCCGGAGTGCGCTGCAGACAGGCCTTGCCGCGATTGAATCTGCCGCATCAGGACGTCCGGTACGTATACAGTGATGGAGAGGAAGAGAAGCAGTGTCTGAGTTAACGAATGTTGTAAAGATAGGAATGATCAGCTTCGCCCATGGCCATGCTGCCGGTTTCTATCGCCAGCTCCGGAGGTTACCGGGAGTGAAGGTAACGGGCATAGCGGATGAGAACCGTGCCCGGGTGGAGCCGTATTTGCAGGAGGATGCCGAAATCCATTATTTTGCGGATTACCGTGAGCTGCTGAGCAGCGACTGTGATGCGGTGGTCATCTGCTCGGAGAACGTTCATCATGCCGAGCTCACGATTTCCGCAGCGGAGGCGGGAAAGCATGTGCTGTGCGAGAAACCGCTCGGCTTGAACGTGGAGGAAATGAAACAGATGGTAGCTGCCTGCGAGAAGAACGGAGTCCGGCTAATGACGGCGTTTCCCTGCCGCTTCCTCCCTGCAATTGTGCAGGCCAAGGCAGCGATCGACAGGGGCGAGATCGGTGAGGTCGTTGCAGTGAAAGGCACGAACCGGGGCACCATGCCGGGAGGCTGGTTCATTGATCCTGCGCTATCTGGCGGAGGCGCCCTACTGGACCATTCCGTACATGTCATGGATCTGCTCAACTGGATGCTGGAAAGTCCTGTAACGGAGGTTTACGCTGAAGTTGCGACCCTGTTCCATGAGATTCCGGTGGATGACGCCGGAATACTGCACGTGAAGTTCGCGAACGGAGCTTTTGCTTCGATCGATACCAGCTGGTCGCGTACGAAGTCTTTCCCTTACTGGGGCGATGTTACGATGGAGATTGTAGGAACGAACGGTCTGCTTTCCGTCAATGCCTTCGGCCAGAAGAGCGAGGTCTACAGCAACGAGAGTATGAAAGCCCAGTGGAGCTACTGGGGAGACGATATGAACCGAAGTCTGGTGCAGGCTTTCATCGATGCGATAAGAAGCAACCGGGAAGTACCGATTACCGGCATGGACGGTCTTCGGTCGGCTGCTGTCGCTTCGGCGGCTTATGAATCGGTTCGCCGGGGCGAGCCGGTTAATTTGGATGAAAATGGACGCGTGAAGGCTTAGCGGGAAGTAAGCTGGCGCAGGAATCATTTTAGCAGAAATTATTGGATTTAGTGGGTAAGCGGGTTAAGTAGGCTAGGCGGTTGAGCGATAAATGGTTAAGAATGTTGATTCATTTTGCATGGAGGTGGGCGGTTTATGGCCGAGAATAATCAACCGACAGGGAATGCCTTTCAGTTGGATAAGCATATGAAAGTGGAAACTGGCGGAGTTGTCGGGAAAGAGTGGCACAGTCCCCTAGAGAGTCCGTTTCGCGTTTCCGGCCTTGCCTGGTGGGACTTGGAGCACCAGTACCGCCGCCTTCCGGTGAAGCCGAACGTGGAGATCCCGCCCGCAGTGGATGACCTGGCTAACTGTACTGCGGGCGGACAGATCCGCTTTCAGACGGACTCGCCGTCGGTGGCGGTTCGGATGCGATTGAAAGCCAAAACCGGCATGTATCATATGCCGGCTACGGGTGAAGGCGGAGTCGATGCTTACATAGGCGAAGCCGGTGCCCTGCTGTATGCCGGGACGGCAAGGTTTCTGCCGTCGCAGCAGGAGTACGAGAGCGAACTGTTTGCAGGAGAGAGCGTCGGACTGCGCCAGTTCACCCTGAATCTCCCCCTGTATCAAGGGGTAGAGGCAGTCTGGATCGGTTTGGAGCCGGGTGCGCGGATTCTTCCCCCTAAGGCTTATGAATCGGAAAAGCGGATTGTCCTGTACGGCACCTCCATCGGGCAGGGAGGCTGCGCTTCCCGCCCGGGAATGGCGTACACGAATATTCTTAGCCGAAGGATCAATTACGAATTTATAAATCTCGGCTTCTCTGGCAACGGCAAAGGCGAGCCCGAGCTAGCCCGCCTCATTTCTCAGATCGAGGACCCAGCGCTGCTCGTCCTTGATTATGAAGGCAACTCTGGCAGCACCGAGAAATACCGGCAGACGCTGCCGGAGTTTATCCGCATTCTGCGGGAAGCTCGCCCGGAGGCACCGATACTCGTCATATCGCGGGTCCCATACGGGCTGGAGCCGCTGAAGCCCGAGCTGCTGCACAGTCGGCTGGAACGACTGACGTTCCAGCGGGAGCATGTTAAACAGCTGCAGGAACAGGGAGACCGCCGTCTGTTCTTCTTCGACGGCTCAACACTGCTCGGTGCAGATCCGGCTGAAGCGACCGTGGACGGTGTCCACCCGACGGACATGGGCTTCCTGCGCATGGCCAACGGTCTGGAGCCGGTGCTGCGGCGAATCCTGGCGGATTCATAGTAGGGTTGCACCATCGATACTAAGTCAGGTGCTCCATGCGGTAATGCCCCTGACGGAGTGGGCAAAAGATCGTTAAGACATAAAATCCGGCTTAGTGACCAAGTAAAACGTTGCATGCGGGCTCCATTATCGAGGAACATGGCAGCCCCAAATCACGAAGCTTCTTTGCCAAGAGGTTTATACGTTCGCCATTCGTACGGCAGGTATCTAGCTGCAGGAGCTGGGGCTCCGTTCGTACGTATCAGACAACGAGGATATTTTCTCAAACTAGCGTTTTCCCTCCTATGCAGAAAGGGTTTCATTTTATCATAATACTTAATATATCAATTTGATTTAAAATGTTTTTTCGCCAAATGGTTGGTCTCTTAAATTGTGTATACACCCCGGAACGTCAAAAGGAGTGGTGAAAAAGCGAATGACTAGAGTAACCAGCCAGCAACTGCTCAAATCGATTAATCAGCAGAAGGTGCTGCACCTGGTCTTTGCCGAAGGACCGATATCCCGTGTGGAGTTGGCCGACAAAACGGGGCTGACTCAGCAAACCGTGACCAATATCGTCAACCGGCTGCTGCTGGAGGATATCGTAATCGAGGGTACGCCCGGCGCAAGCAGCGGAGGCCGCAAGCCGGTTCCGCTGACGATCAATGTCGCCAACATGTTCGCCATCGGCATCGAACTCGCGGGGAAATATGTCCAGGGGGCCCTGCACAATTTTCACTACGATCTTGTCGGCGAAGCCAGACGCCCGGTAGATCGGTACGTGAACGAAGACCATATTATCGCGACCGTGTGCGAGGTTATCGATGAGCTCCTTCAGCTAGCTCCGGAACGAAGCCGGATCAAAGGGATCGGCCTGAGTATTCAGGGGCTGGTGGTTTCCAAGCAGGGAATCGCACTGCGACTGCCTGGTTTTGGGTGGGGACGGTTTCCTTTGCAGGAGCGGCTGGAGAATAGGTACGATATGCCCTTCTATCTGGAGAACGACGTTAATTTATTAGCGATCAATGAAAACATGAATGGCAGCCTTAGAGGCTCGTCGGACAATATAACGCTGAAATTCGATTACGGCATAGGCGGCGCGATCGTAGCCGATAATCAGTTGGTGACCGGCTCCAATTTCGTAGCTGGGGAATTTGGGCATTACAAGGCATTCACGGGTGCCAACGTTTACCGCTGCCACTGCGGGGGAATGGGCTGCCTGACTACGCTTGCATCTACAAGCGGACTGGCAATGAATGCCGGATTGACGCTGGATGAGTTCGCTGAAGGCGTTCGTACCGGCGAGCCGCGGATGGCAGAACTATACGAAACCGTTGTGACGGCGCTCTGCTTGGCCGTAAGCAACGTGGTGACGTTTCTAAATCCCGACCAGGTGCTGATGACGGGCAAGCTGCTTGAGTCGTTTGGCGATTTGCTAATCCAGGTCATGGACGAGCGGATTATGGCTAACGTGCCGGAAACGTGTCGTGGGGTGCGGCTCAATTACATGCGGCAGAAACCGAACGAAGCGGCTCTGGCCGCGGGTTTGGTGTTGAAGCGCGTATTTGAGGTACCTGTTGATAGCCTGTCGCTGTAATCGGAAGGAGTGCATGGAGGAGAACGAGGAAATGTCGCATTATAAATTGCTAGCTTTGGATATGGACGGCACGCTGCTTACTGACGATAAGCAGGTGACGGAAGAAACGAAGAAGTGGCTGCGTAAGGCAGTGGACCATGGGGTAACTGTCATGTTTTCCACGGGCCGGGGTGTGCAGACGGCCAGCCATTTTTGGGAGGAGCTGGAGCTCGATTCCCCGATGGTCCTGTTGAACGGTGCGGAGATCTGGGAAGGGCCAGGCCGATTGATGGCCCGCACCCATTTGCCCCGCGAAACGGTTCGTCGGTTGCATGAGCTGGCTCTCCGCGAGGATGCGCATTTCTGGGGCTATTCCGTGGAGAGCTTGTCCAGCAGGCGCAATTGGAGCGAAGAGCTGTTTGAAACCGACTGGATGAAGTTCGGCATGAAGCATGACGATTTGGCGGTAGTTGCGCGCATCCGTGAGGAGCTGCTCGGCTGGGGCGGGCTGGAGATTACTGCTTCCGCACCAGTCAATGTGGAGATCTCCGTCCAGGGGATCACCAAGGAAAGCGGCGTGCGGGAGGTTTGCCGTCTGCTCGGCATCGACATGACGCAGGTCTTGGCGGTTGGAGACAGCGATAACGACGTGCTGATGCTGCAGGCGGCGGGGCTCGGCGTAGCGATGGGCAACGCCGAGGAGCACGTCAAGGCGATCGCCGATGCCGTCACCTCCTCCAACAATGAGGATGGTGTCGCCAAGGCGGTGCAAAAATTTATTTTCGGCTTGGACGTAGCCGAGTGTCGGTCGATTGTATAAGGATCGGCACCGCCGGGGGCTGGTGTCGGCTTAAAGGCAAGGCGAAAACAAAGCCATAAGCCGTAAAAACCGGCTTGAGGTGGTAGGCCAAATGGCAAGTAATTTATTTTTACGAAAGAAACCAGCAAACCCTTGAGTTTGCTGGTTTCTTGCACTTCAAAACTTATTTGTCACCCAACACGTACTGGCCATTTCACAACAAAGACGGAATTGGGTAATCCCCACAAGCTAAACACAAGTGAAAAGATGCCCAGAGGAAAGACCACAAAGCGGTAATCCGACAAATTAAATAGTAGAAGTTCGAAGATTTTCAGTAAAGCCTTCGCGTGGACTATGGATTCCCACTTCAGCGGAAGGTTCATCTATGGCGCGTTTCTCCCATTTACACAATCCTAAAGCAAGACCGATTGCCTCGTTATCAAGCAGCAGGATCGGATTTCCACTCGAAAGATACTCAATGCATGTTGAGAATGTGTTGAATTCATTTACATGAGATACGGATATTTCCCCCTCGATGAGTTGCCTGATTTCGATGAATTCGCTGGCTTCCTCACACATAGTGGGGTAATTACATACTGATCGATTCCAGCTTTCCTTTTATATACAATATAAGTTCTTCAATCCTGCCATATTTTCTGTATAATGGTGGTGAAAGCAGTTACATCATGGCGATGAGGGGTACTCCAATGAATCTTGCTCGAATCCGCTTCAACAAACGCAGTGTTATCGTCACGTGGCTCATATCCTATATTTCTGTACTTCTTATCCCGATTATCATTAGTGGGATTCTATACGCAGCTGCCTGGCATGTTGTGGAATCGGAAGTCAACCGTGCGAACAAGTCAGCCCTAGAGCAGATGGAGCAAGCGATTGATAATAGCCTTCGCGGTATTGAGCGGTTAAGCTTGGAAATCGCTTTAAGCAAGATGGTAACTGGTTTCATGAATACGGTGAAGCCATTGACCGATAGCGACTATTACGATTTGGTCAGCATTGCCAACGATCTGCGGGTATACCAGACAGCGAATGATTTTATTGAACAAATCTATATCTACTACCGGAATAGCGACACGGTTATATCGACACGTGATCACACGAACAGCCGTATGTTGTTTGAAAAGATCCGCGAGAAAGACGGGATGAGCTACGAGGAGTGGGCGAAGTTTTTTGAGAAGCCTTACATCCAGGAGTATGCACCCATTACGTTTAGGGAAGACGGCCATTCAGTCAAAGCTGTGATGTATGCCAAATCCGTCATACTCGCCAACCCAGATCATCCAGGCGCAGTCATTTTATTTGTCATTAAGGATTCCAAGCTGCTGGATAATATTCCATCCACGTCGGATAAAACCTCAATAGCTGTACTCGATAAGGAAAACCGCCTAATTGCTTCAACTGGCTTTGAATCTAGAACGGACTTTCTGGATTACGACAATCTTTCTGGTAAAAATGGGATGTTTATCAGTGAGGACTCCGGCAAAAGGGCAGCCGTTTCTTATATCACCTCAAGCAGCACAGGTTGGAAATACATTTCAACGATTCCCGCCGAATTATATGATGACAAGATGAAATACATGAAGAAGCTGATTTACGCCAGTGTGATCTTGAGCCTTATCATGGGGGGAATTGTCACATATCTCTTTTTGAGAAAAAATTATAACCCAATCAACCTACTGATTCGGAGCTTTTCTGTGAAATCAGGGATATCTTTTCATGAAGGTTCGAACGAATACGGATTTTTACAGGATGCGTTGAATAATACGTTTGCAGAAAAAGAACAGATTGATAGGCGGCTGCATCAGCATCGTGATGCCATTCGTTCGCATTTTCTTCAGGGGCTGCTGAAAGGCCGTTTGGAACAAAATGTCCCGATACACGAATCGCTTGCTGCCCACGATATTCGTTTGGCTTCACCGTATTTTGCCGTTTTGTTATTTCACATCGAGCATTTCGGCAAGTTTGAGATTGACGAGTATGCCGCTCCTGAGAAAGTGAGAATGCTGCATTTCATTATTATGAATGTCGCTGAAGAAGTGATCGGTCATCACAATCAAGCTTTCATTACGGAAGTAGACAATATGCAAGCGTGCATCGTAAATTTCGGGACAGATCCGGATTCGCAAGAGTTGAAGCGTATTGCCGAGCAGGTGAAATCATTCTTACTAGAACATTTCCATGTCCATTTGACTGTGGCGATCAGCGGCATCCATCAGGAGCTCTATGGGATCCCACCAGCTTACCAGCAAACCTTGGCAGCCTTAGAGTACCGGCTCGTTATGGGCAGCGGGGAAATTATTGGCTACGATGATTTACCGAGTTCAGAAACGGTTAGGCAATCCAGAAGTTACTACTATCCATTGCCTGTAGAGCACCAGCTGATCAATTTTGTGAAGTCAGGGGATTTTGAAAAATCGAGTGCAATCATCGACGAAATCATCGAGACTAACGTATCGGATGCGTCCTTGTCCGTACCGCTCGCCAAGTGCCTCATGTTTGATTTGATAAGTACGCTGCTAAAAACGATGGATGAAATCGGTACGAGCAGCAATAATCAGGCGTTAATCGTAAAAACCGACCAAATCGACCGATTGATGAGCAGTTCAACCATCAAAGAGATGAAGGTACAGATTAGAGAAGTGTTGAGACAGGTGTGCCGATTCATTCAGGAAGACCGTGGGCAGGATAACAACCAACTTAGCCAGCAGGTCATCGAGTACGTCAAAAGCAATTACGCTGAAGAGAATCTGAACATCTCGATGGTGGGCGATAAGTTCGGGTTAACCCCTTCCTATTTATCCAAACAGTTTAAAGCACAGACGGGTGAAGCCTTGCTTGATTTTATTAGCAGAACTCGATTAGAAGAAGCAAAGCGGCTGCTTTCTCTTCAAGTCTTATCTGTCACGGACATTGCGAAAAAAGTCGGATACTCCGACATGAATACGTTCAATCGGATATTCAAGAAATTTGAGGGCATTACACCGGGCAAATATAAAGATATTCAATGACATGAGAGAAGCCGTACAAGCATGCTTGCGCGGCTTTTCCGTTTTTGCATAGCGATTGTGTAAATTGAAGGTTGATTATTATCGATTTTAATGATGCAGTTTCGGTTTTAACGATATCCGATTCATGGTTTTCGTTACATAATGAAACCACGGTGCACCGAAGTGCCTAGAAGCAATTCATCCGAGGGGGATTTACATGGGGAAATATGTGAACAAGAAGTCTTTTAGTATGGCATTAAGCGTTGTAGTGGCATCTAGTGTGTTCGTTGGTTGTTCCAAACAAGAGGCAGGTGTGAGCACGCCTTCACCTAAAGCATCTGCTGCCCCAACAGCGGCTGGAGCTAAGTATCCAATTAGTACGCAAGAAACGTTAACATCTTGGGAACAGATCGACACCAACTTGGCATCTTTTGTTCCTAATCTGGCGGAATCGCCGTTCGGCATGCAGCTTGAAAAAGAAACCGGTGTGAAAGTGAAGTATACACATCCGGCTGATGGGCAATCGAAGGAGCAGTTTAATCTAATGATTGCATCCAATAAATTACCGGATGTTATTGAATATAATTGGGGCGGAGGCGGGACTGCCGCTTATCCAGGCGGACCTGAGAAAGCGATTGCCGATAAAGTCATTCTTCCGCTCAACGATTTGATAGATAAGAATGCGCCGAATTTAAAGAAATTGCTTCAACAGGACAAGGAATTAGACAGGATGATCAAAACGGACAGCGGCAAATATTACGCATTTCCGATGATTCGTCCCGACAATGGGTTAGTATTCCGAGGACCGATGATTCGCAAGGACTGGTTGGATGAATTGAACCTGCAGGTTCCGAAGACGATCGATGAATGGTATATCGTGTTAAAAGCGTTCAAAGAAAAGAAAGGCGCAACTGCACCATTTACGGCTCAGTATAGTAACGAGCTGAACATTCAGGACGCATTTATTGGCGCCTTCAAAACGGCCAATCGATTCTATATCGATGATCAAGGAAAGGTGAAATACGGTCCAATCGATCCGCAGTTTAAAGATGCTTTGACTCTGCTGCGTAAATGGTATGCGGAAGGACTGCTTGATAAAGACTTTGCACTTAACACGGATTCTAAAGCGTTGGACAACAAATTAATGAGTGACAGTGCGGGAGCAACGGTAGGTCTTTTAAGCGGTGGGATGGGCAGATGGATGGATACCGGGAAGAAGAAAAACCCGAAATTCCAGCTGGTTGCAGCTCCATATCCGACTTTGAAGCAAGGGGAACGCGCTTTTATCGGTCAGCGTGATTTCAAGTACAATCCGGTTGCCAGTAAAGCCGTGTCAGGCGATTCAAAGAACGCTGAGCTCGCGGTTAAATGGATGGATTATGCTTATGGTGAAAAAGGCAGCTTGCTGTTCAACTTCGGTATTGAAGGCGACAGCTACAAGATGGAAAACAATGTCCCTAAATTTAGCGAGAAAATTACCAAAAATGAGAAGTTTAATCTTCAACAAATGGTATCTCAGTATACGAAGCCAAATGGTCCTTTTCTAGGTGACTCCCGAAAAAGCTTCAATACGTTCAAGGAGCAGGACGAAGCGATTAAAATTTGGGGTGAAACGGATGCAGCCAAGCATGTTATGCCGCTTTTCATTACACCAACAATAGACGAAAGCAAGGAAGTTGCCAAATTGAACACAGCGATTTCGAGCTATAAAGAAGAAATGTTCGTGAAATTCATTATGGGCAAGGAACCTATCGAGAAGTTCGATGAGTACGTAAAACGCATTAATGAAATGGGTATCGATAAGGTCACAAAAATCTATCAGGATGCGCTTGACCGCTATAACAAAAGATAACACCTTTTGGGTATCTTGCAGGTGAATACGGAATCATAAGCCAGCCTTTGGTAAGTGGCTTGTATTCACCTGCAAGGAATTAGCCCAAGGATAGAGAGGGAGCAGAGAAATGAACACAATCAGTCCTGAAACGGTCAGTACCTTCATACCGAAAAAGAGATCCCGAATAGGGATATTGATCGATATTCGTAAAAATAAACTGCTTTATGTGATGCTCTTTCCCGTACTGCTTTACTATGTGATCTTCCATTATGGACCGATGTATGGTGCTATTATCGCCTTTAAGGATTTTTCTCCACGCCTTGGTATTTGGGGGAGCGATTGGGTAGGCTTTGAGCATTTTCAAGCATTCTTCACTGGGCCGTATTTCTGGAGAACAATAAAAAATACAATACTTATCAGCTTCTATCAGCTATTGTTCGGATTCCCGGCACCAATCGTACTAGCGCTTCTTCTCAATGAAGTGAGACATGCCTTATTTAAACGCACGGTGCAGACCATTACGTATATGCCTCATTTCATTTCACTAGTTGTCATCTGCGGCATCATCAAAGATTTCACCGTTAGCGACGGCGTAATGAATGACATCATTGTCTTTTTCGGCGGGGAACGGACGACATTTTTACTTGAACCGAGCTTTTTTCGTTCCGTCTATGTATCTTCAGGTGTCTGGCAGCATATCGGTTGGGGAACGATAATCTTTTTGGCAGCTTTGACCGGCATTGATCAGGAGCAATATGAAGCGGCTAAAATAGACGGCGCAGGCAGGTGGAAGCAGATGATGAATGTGACGCTTCCTGGCTTAATGCCGACGATCATCATTCTGCTCATTTTGGAGATTGGAAGAATGATGAATGTCGGGTTCGAAAAGATCATTTTGCTTTATAATCCAGGCACTTATGAAACGGCTGATGTGATATCTTCTTACGTGTACCGGGTTGGTTTACAAGACTTCAATTATAGCTTCAGCTCGGCGGTTGGCTTGTTTAATTCGATGATCAATTTTATTCTGCTCATTTGTTCCAACTGGTTAAGCCGAAAATTAAATGATACTAGCTTATGGTAGAAAGGAGGCATAATCATGCTGAACCGGGCAACATTTTCAGAAAAAAGCTTTGATTCTATCAATGTGATTTTCTTGACTTTCTTGATGATCATTACGATATATCCTATCGTTTATGTGGCGTTTGCCTCTATTAGTGATGCTGGGGCTTTGATGGGGCACAAAGGCATTTTATGGCGGCCGCTCGGATTTTCATTGGATGCTTACACGAACGTGTTTCGAAACCCCATGATTCTGAAAGGATACGGGAATACGTTTTTTGTTGTGCTGGTGGGTCTGTTTTTCAATATTGTACTTACAGCTTTCGGGGCCTATGCGTTATCAAGAAAAAGTTTGGCCTACCGTAAACCGCTTCTGCTGTTTATCGTGTTTACCATGTTTTTCAGCGGTGGACTAATTCCTCTCTATTTGACGATTAAAGGAGTTGGACTCGTTGATTCGCTATGGGCGCTCATTATTCCTCAAGCGATTAACACATTTAATCTCATTCTGATGAAAACCGCGTTCGAAGCGATTCCGGATGCGTTGGAGGAGTCGGCTAAAATAGATGGCGCGAATGACTTTGTCATTTTGTTCCGGATCATTTTGCCGCTTTCCATGCCGGTTATTGCGGTTATGTTGTTGTATTATGGTGTCAGTCATTGGAATTCTTGGTTCAATGCGATGATTTTCTTGCAGGACCGGTCACTCTATCCGCTGCAGCTCGTCCTCCGCGAAGTTTTGCTCCAAGGGGAAGCAAGCTCAAATTTAGGGGCCTCGGACGGCGCTTCGGCCATGCTCTCGGTTACATTGAAATACGCGACCATTATTGTGGCAACGGTGCCAATTCTGCTTGTTTATCCCTTTCTCCAAAAATATTTCGTTAAAGGCGCTCTGATTGGAGCGATTAAAGGATAGGGGAGGATGCTTGCAATGAATGACTTAGAATGGGAACATTTTATGGCCGACAATGATATGGAATGGGTTGTAAAGCCAGTCAGTTGGGATGAAGGGGCCTTCCTTGGTAATGGCTCGATCGGCGCGATGGTGTATGGGGAGGAAAATGCGAAGAAACGGCACGTGCTCCGTTTTGTCACAGGACGCACAGATGTGACGGCAAACCGGACCGACAAAGCCGGCTTCCCTCCACGCGTGCCCATTGGTGAGCTTGACCTCGAGATGGAAGGTATGATTTATCATCCGACAAGCATGCGGGTAGACTTATGGAACGCGGAGCTTCGTGCTAATTTGACGACGACCCGGGGTGAGGTAAAGCTTCGCTCTATTGTCCATAGCGAGGAACCGGTTATGGCTATCGAGATGGAGACATCAGAAGGGGAGCGTGGCACGCAGTTCGCGTGGTATGCCTACCCGGAAGTGGATCACGTACTGAAAAATGCAGATGGCTTTAATTTAAATCAATATATACCTGCAACGGATATGGAAAAAATGGTTAAAGATGCCGTGAACCTTTGCATTCAGCGATATTCAGGCGAGGATGGGTGTGTAACAGCCTGGAAGGAAGTTCATGTGTCGCCAAATCGCCGAGTTTGCTACATGTCCGTTATTAATGGGCATAACGAAGCTGCGGTTGATAAAGCGGTGAATGCCGTTGTTCAAGCCTCTAGCGTTGATTTCGATGCATGGGTGGGCGTTCACCGCCTTTGGTGGCACAACTATTATCGGCAAAGCTTCGTGTCGGTTCCGGATGGGCGGCTCCAAAGCTTCTATTGGATACAAATGTATAAATTGGCTTCTGCCACGCGTGCAGATCATCCATTGATTGATAATCAAGGCCCATGGCTAACTTCAACGCCATGGCCTGGCGTTTGGTTCAATATGAATGTGCAAATGAGTTATTCACCGGTGTATACCGCAAATCGATTGGACATAGGGATGTCGCTTGTTCGCGCGTTAGTCGAAAACAGGGAAAATCTAATAACCAATGTTCCGGAGTCCTGCAGGCATGATTCTGCAGGACTTGGTCGGAGCTGCAGCTATGATTTGCGGGCCAAAGTAGATGATGAAGTAGGGAATTTGAACTGGATTTGCCATAATGTGTGGCGGCAGTATCGGTACAGCATGGATGATGAGATGCTCAAAACCATCTTATTTCCGCTTTTGCGCAGAAGTGTGAATTATTATCTTCACATTCTTGAAGAAGGCGATGATGGCTGTCTGCATCTTCCGCCTACTATTTCACCTGAATATGGTTCTTTTATGAAAACAAAGGTACGTGACTGTCATTATGACCTTGCTTTGCTGCGCTGGGGCTGCCAGACTCTTTTGGAAATATGCCAGCTTCTGACGGTGGCAGATCCGCTTACCGGGAAATGGGAGGAAGTACTGGAAAGGTTGACTCCGTTACCTGTAGATGAGACAGGGTTTATGATTGGACAAGACACACCTCTAGCATACGGTCATCGACATTTCAGTCATCTGCTTGCGATTTTTCCACTCCATTTGATCGGCTGCGATAAGGAAGAGGACCGGAAGCTGATCGCAACCTCGCTTCGTCATTGGATCGGAAAGGAAGGCGACTTGCGCGGCTTCAGCCTTACTGGGGCGGCTTCAATAGCTGCTATTCTCGGCTCAGGAGATGAAGCATTGCGTTATTTGCAATCGTTGATGTTGATCTTGAAACCGAATACAATGTATAAAGAAGCAGGGCCTGTCATCGAGACGCCCCTCGCGGGTGCAGAAGCGATCCACGACATGCTGCTTCAAAGCTGGGGCGGCAAGATACGCGTATTCCCAGCTGTGCCGGGCGAGTGGCAAGAAGCATCTTTCGAAAATTTGCGAACCGAAGGAGCTTTCTTAATCAGCGCGGTACGTCGCGATGGTGAAACCCAAATGATTCGAGTGAAGAGTTTGGCTGGGGAGCCGTGTATCATCAAGACAGGCTGGACCGGTGTAATTCACTGGACGATATCCGGAACCAGAGTTGCCGAGCATACCGTCTATGTAGAAGCGGGTGAAGACGAAATCATTTTGGATTTGAACAAGGGGGATGAAGCGATTCTTTCCCGAGGTACGGAGATGCCTGACTGGCGGATCTTTCCTGTGGAATCACCGCGAAAGGTTGCCCGCTATTTCGGCGGACATAAGCCTTGGCGCCTTTACGGATTTTAAAATGGTTAAATTCAGAGTAGGAGGATGTGCATCATGGGAGTGCCATTCAAGCAAGGTGACATCGTATTATTTCAAGGTGACAGTATTACGGATGCCGGCAGGGTGAGGGAAAATCCAGCTGATATGGGCAAAGGGTATGCACTGATGACAGCAGCACTTTTCGGTTCATCTTATCCGGAACAACAGGTCACATTCCTGAACCGGGGGATTAGCGGGAATCGAGTGAAAGATCTGCAGTCTCGTTGGGAACAGGACTGCACGGCATTGCAGCCGAGCTGGGTTTCGATCTATATCGGTATTAACGACTGCTGGAGACGATATGACCGAAACGATCCTACATCTGCGGAACAATTCGAAGAAGGTTACCGGGAACTGCTTGTCCGCACGAAAGAGGAGCTCGGGGCCAATCTGATTATGATCGAGCCATTCGTACTACCAGTGCCGGAAGACCGCAAGCTGTGGCGTGAGGATCTCGATCCCAAAATTAATGTCGTGCGGGAACTAGCCCGGGAATTTGGTGCCCTTTTGGTTCCGCTTGACGGTATATTCGCACAGGCTTCGATGCTCGCACCCTCCAGCTTCTGGGCACCAGACGGAGTACACCCGTCACCGGCAGGACATGCGCTAATAGCCAAAGCTTGGCTTAAGGCGGTTGGAGCGGCAATATAATTGATGGCCTTTTATATATATGCGTACATAAAGAAAATCCCCTGAGTTATCAGGGGATTTTTCGTATTAGTGCTCCGCCGGATGCGGAAGGGGAAAGGCGAAGAGGCCATTAAGCCAGCGATTCCTTCACAACAGGCTCAGTTAGCTTATAGCCAACGTTCCTGATGGTCATAATATATTCCGGGTTGCGTGCATTGTTCTCAATTTTATCTCTCAAGTGAGAAATATGCACATCGACGATGCGGGTATCTCCGAGGAAGTGATAGTCCCACACCCCATGGAGAAGCTGCTGTCTGCTAAGGACTTTGCCGCGATGTTTACACAGGAAGAGCAGCAGCTCGAATTCCTTAGGTGTAAGTTCAATCGGGGAGCCATTCACCATGACTTCGCGTTGATCGGCTTTAATGGCGATTTGGCCAATCGTGATGGGCGCATTTTCTGTCGAGGACGGTAAGGTTTGGATTCGCCGATGTATGGCCTGTATACGAGAAATGAGCTCCTGCGGTGAAAAGGGTTTGGTCATATAATCGTCAGCACCGTTATCCAAGCCGGCAATTTTATCCGTGAGATCCTGCATAGCTGTAAGCATAATAATGGGTACAAGGTTATTCTGGTTTCTAAGCTTGCGGCACACTTGGAACCCGTCCATCTTCGGCAGCATTAAGTCGAGAACGATGAGATCGGGGCGAAACGTTTGGATGGCATCGAAGACAGCTTCGCCATCGAATACGCAATGGACTTCAAAACCTACAAGCTTTAAGTTGAATTCTATAAGCATGGAAATGGAAGGTTCGTCATCAACAACTAGGATTTTCTTTTTCATCGATGGGTGGACTCCTTTTATCGAGGATAACTCTATTATGACAGCGCTCTATCATCGAGATATTAAGATAAAGTTAACCCAGTGTAAAATTGCATTCCGTATTCGCTTATAATAGGATAGAGAATGAGGTGAATTTGACAGAGATGGCTTTTCATATTGTATTAGTAGAACCTGAGATTCCTGCAAACACAGGCAACATTTCCAGAACCTGCGCAGCGACCGGCACATATCTCCATTTGGTTAGACCGCTAGGCTTTCAGACAGATGACAAGACGTTAAAGCGCGCTGGATTGGACTATTGGCACTCCGTTAAGCTCGAGTATCATGACTCATTTGATGAGGTGCTAAAGGCGTACAAAGAGCATCGTTTTTTCTTTGCAACAACGAAGGCAACCAAACGTTACACAGATTTTACATTTCAGGACGGAGACTTTTTTGTTTTTGGCAAAGAAACCAAAGGACTTCCTGAGGAACTGTTAGCACAGCATCCCGAAACATTGCTGCGGTTGCCAATGTCAGATGCGGTCAGATCGCTCAATTTATCGAATTCGGCAGCGATCATGCTGTATGAGGGCTTGCGGCAGACCGGCTTCGTTGGTCTTGATTAGAGCTTAAGGCCTATCAATATTAGGGCTGAGCCGACATATTTGACAGGAAAAGAAAGTTTCAGCATGTTATTAGCAGGAGTTTCTTAAATAACGGCGAATAGTAATCCGTATCAGTCCGTATAGATATGCTTGATGAAGTAGAGAGCATAGAAAACGTGAGCGGAAGAGAGGTGAAGTCCTATGATGAAACCAGCCGGAGTCGTTCGTAAAGTCGATCAATTGGGACGTATTGTACTGCCTAAGTCATTAAGAAAGCGATATCAAATGAATGAAGGAGATCCTGTCGAAATTTTGGTGCAGGGTGACCATATCATACTGGAGAGATATCGTCCAAAATGTGTGTTTTGCGGAAGTATGGAAAGTGTTAGTGAATTCAAAGAACGCTATATTTGCGGCGTATGTGTAACTGAAATGAACTTGCTAAAGGTTAGAGCGTAAGAGTAGTAAAAAGAAAAAGCATCGTTTCTCCTAGCGGAGAAAACAGATGCTTTTTTTCTTGCATGTCAATTGTTTATAAACCTTTTGTTTTGTCCTCGTTATAGGAAGCCGTCATCATAGCGACGATGAATAATAGAAAAACGGTGTTAACGAGCCAAAATGTTGCTGATAAACCAAACATTGCTGCACCTCCTAATATAGGGATCTTTTAGCGTGCTAAAAGTCTCTCAGCTTTGGGATCTTTTAGCGTGCTAAAAGTCTCTCAGCTTTGGGATCTTTTAGCGTGCTAAAAGTCTCTCAGCTTTGGGGATCCTAGAGCATAGTTAAGGCTTATTATACCCAACCATTCTAAAAAAAGAAACGAATAAAGTGTGAATAATTTCGGTTATTTAAAAAATAGAAAGTTGGTAGCTAGCGGTCTAAGCTTCCCATCAGATGGGCGATTGATGACGCTGCCCCCCATGACTAAAGTGGTGGAGCCGCCCCCATCCAAGTTATACGCATCCACAATGCCTAATTGCTGCATTTTGTCCTGCAGCTCGGCTAGTGTTGCTCCTGAATTACCGCTCTCGTCGTAACCGTCGGTCACAATAAATAACAGCTGGTCGTGCTTGTAGTTGGCCATGATGGTCCGCGCTGCTCTTGCCGGTGAGCTTTGCCACTGATAGGGAATCGACATTTTGTTACCATTCTTCAGGAGAACCGGAACGAAGGTAGATCCCATGACCGGGTTCAACTTGTCTAGCTCAGACTGAGAACTGAACTTTCCGCCAATGAGCTTGCGGTCTTTATTCAGGCCAATGAAGGTTGTATCGTTGTTGGTAGGAAAGAAGCCATTCACATACTTCCCATTCATCATGGTTGTGTCGAGCGGATAGCGTTTGCCTTTGTTATCATCGGCGAAGCCCCCTGCATTCACACCAGCGATAGCCCCATAACGTGTGACTGCATCCAGCGTTGTTTCACTGGAGCCAATTTTATCCTTGCCAAGCACAAGTTTAATGGCCTTATCGCTCTTAAGGTTTACTTTAAGAGCATAACCTTTATAGTTGCTTTCATTCAAAGCAAAAAGTTTTAAGTCGATATTCCCAGATGAAGCTTGTCGAATTGGGCTGCCGAGCTTGGCTGTTATCCGGGTATCATAGATAATCCCGGGTTTGGCAGCTTGTGCTGCAGCGTTCTGGAGCATGGCCGCTACTTCTGCGGCACTTTTCTCATAAAGCTCGAAATATTGCTGAATGATGGATTTGGTTTGCACAGCGTCGCTATTCGCTTTGGTCAGCAAGTTATCAAGCGTAAGCGTTTCTTGATGCAAAGAGATCGGCGTAGACGCCTTATGTATCAACGGTTGGATAGGGACGTTCGCCGTAACGAAGAGCAGCCAAATCAGCATCCCCAGAAACGGGGCGCAGGCAAGTAGAAGGACGCGGTTGATTTGTTGAATGCTGATTACGTTCATTACTTTAACACATCCAGATTTTTTTGCAGTTCTTCCAGCTTCTTCTTTACGTCGGCAAGCTGCGTATAAAGCTGGTTGCTGTTATCGGTTTTGCTGTTAGCGCTGTCCTTAGTGAAAGCCAGTAATTCATTCAGTGAGTCTACTTTTGTCTGTAAAGCTTTCATATCTGTCGTAACGCTATCTTTCAATTGGGTCACTTGCTTCTGATAGTCTTGTTGAACCACTTGCAGTTGTTGCTGGGTTTGCTGTGCGATATCGGTTGCAATTTTTTGCCTCAAATGCTCTGTGTACATCATAGCTGCGGCGACTCCGATTGCGATCAGCATGACCCAACCCACAAACAAGTATACGTACGTTTTCTTTCTTACCTTGGTAGCCTTCGAAGCGGCGCGAGGGAAAGAATTCGCAGTCGTAGTCTCGATGGGCATGTTCATGAAAATCACCTCTGTTTACTAGTATAACATATTCCATATTTTTTACAGAATTTTAGATAGAATTCGCTGTTTTTCGATATTCATTTGGGGTGAGTCCCTCTAGTTTTTTGAAAACTTTGCTGAAATATTTCTCGTCCTGGTAACCGACCATCTCCGCTACTTGTGAAATCCGAAGATGTGGATTACGCAGCAAGACCTTTGCTTTACTCATGCGAATTTGACCTAAATATTCAGAAAGATTTACTTCGAACTCTTGCTTGAATTTCCGTGAGATGTACTCGCGGCTGAGGTAGAATCGATTCGCGATATCCTGAAGAGAGACATCTTCGTGATAGTGCTTCTCAAGGAACTCGGCGATTTCAAAAATAACGCTTTTGTCCTTTTGCTGACTCTCAAGAAGCAGTTTCGATAAGTGAACAATACTCCGAGTGAGTTCCTGCTGCCACAGTGAGAGAGAAAGGATCCCGTACTCATCCAACGGAACGATTAGACTGGATGGCTCATCCAGGAGCAGCTGTTTGACCTGATCTTCACTAATGTTAGAGAAAAATTGCTGCACCCAGCGGCGCTTCATCACCCTATACTCCCGCCACCAATGGTCAAGCTGTTCGAGTGTAATGGCTTCACTCAGTTTGACGGCATCCATCCATGCTTGAACCGTTTCTTGAATTTGGTCTATGCTGCCACTGCGAATAGCGAGTTGAATTCTTTCCTCGTATTGACTGAAAGTAAGCGCAGGCTGAATCGTTTTGGCAGTTTTCAATGTACTGTGAATCCAAGTTTCCTTGGATTTGAGATTGCGCTGTCTGAGAGCATCACGGGCTTCCTGATAGGATAAAGCTAAATCCGTCGGGAAGGAGCGAGAGCTTCCGATACCGAAGTCCACGCGGGTATGAAGCGCGGTGCGTATCCCATCATTAATTTTAGCTAGAAATGCCTCAGAGCCAGATTGATCCTTCCATAGAAGCAAAACAATTTCGTTATCGCTGTTCCAATGGCGGAATGCATAGCCGCGCTGATCGTTAACGAGGAATTCATTACATATGTTAATGAGAGAGAAGAGCAGTAAATCCAGATTATGACTGAATTTGTTCTTCACACTGCGTTCCATCGTATCTAAAGATAAAATAGCAACACGACATTCTCGAGTTGTCCGAGATAAATGAAATTCTTTCTCGAGCTGCTCGGCCGCTTGATCATAAGCGGAGGGTTCGGCAATTAAGTTCGATAGCAGCTTGTCCCAGTACATGGGCTTAATTTGGTTCATTTCAATATTTAGCTCTCGATTAGTATGACGAAGCTCCTCATCCTTATTCCAAGCCTGAATGGCTTTATCTAACGCTTCATTTAATTGCTCGGGATCAATAGGCTTTAATATATAGTCCGTTCCCCCATACTTCAACGTATGGCGAAGTAGAGAGAAGTCGTCATGCCCGCTAATGACGACCGTCTTCGAGTCAGGAGCATGCGTATGCAGCCACTCCAGCAATTTTACACCATTCATAATGGGCATCATCATATCGGTCATAATAATCTCAGGATGATGGGTGTTCACCATATCAATAGCCGATTCACCATCTTGGGCCTCCAAAATGGTTTCTATGCCATACTGTTTCCAGTTGACTAGCAGACGGATGGCGTCGCGCACATGCTTTTCATCATCGACAAGTAATACTTTCATTCCGTTTGCTCCCTTTTCATAGGAATGTGAATGACAATCCTAAGACCTTGTGGTTGTACATGTTCAATATCAAGAGTTGCATCATCGGTAAAATAGAGCTGTACGCGGGTCAGCACATTACTAAGTCCAATACAGGCTGCATCGGTTATGGAAGGGGCATTCAGCCGGCTTTTTACCTCGCGCAACCGCTCCTCTGTTATACCAATCCCATTATCCTCAATAATGAGCTTTAAATATTCATCCTCACGATCTGTAGGCATCGTTGCCTGAATACGTAATAAGCCTGTGATTTCACTTGGTTTAAAACCGTGCTTAAAATAATTTTCCACAAGCGGTTGAAGGATCATCTTGGGTACAGAGATTGCTTTTGTACTTTCTTCTATGTCGTAAATAATTTCAAATTGATGCTCGAATCGCTGTTTTTGCAGCTCGAGATAAGCTTTAATATGTTCAATTTCCTTACGCAAAGGAACAACCGATTCGTTGGTGTTCATACTGTAATGCATCATTTTAGCCAGATACGAAATTAAAGCGTAAATCTTTGGAGCCTCGTGCTGTAAAGCTAATGTACCGATAGATTGCAGTGCGTTATTCAGAAAATGCGGATTGATCTGGGCTTGGAGTGCCATGAGCTGATTCGATTTGTTTGCAAGCTCTAAGCGGTATTCGCGCATGACCATTTGATTTAAATCTTGCATCAGGCCATGGAATCGATTGGCGAGAATGCCCATTTCATCCGTTCGAGTGAGCTCGATATCTGCATTCAATTGGCCTAACTGAACTTGTCCCGCTTGTATGCGTGTAATATAACGAAGTAATTGTTTGATGGGCTCTGTAAATTTAATGCTGATATAAATGGTTCCGGCAATGACAATCAACATAAACAGAGTAAGGATCAACGAATTAATTAACGTTAACTGTCTGGCACTTTTCGTTAATTGCTCGTAGGGAAGCCGCTTCACGATCGTCCAGTTCACATAGTCAGTTTTCATTTTTTCATAAATATTTATCCCCGCATAAGCGCCGTTTTTCCATTCATAGGAACCTTTTTGGAGATCACTATAAATCGCTTCATTCCCCCAGCTTGCTTCAAGAGGTTGTCCCCATTTAGAAACATCAGGACCGAACACGATGAACCCCTTATCATCCAGGATATACAGTTCTTCTTGGTCATGGGTGAATAAGCTTTGAGATATTTCTGAGACTAGATTCAGCTGAAGATCAATGATCAGCTCACCAATCGAGATGTTACTTGGGGAGTACATAATTTTACGGTGCATAGATAGGACAGGGGTTGGAGCAGAATACACATTAAGTGCAATATTGTAATTATGGCTTTCATGAGTGGTTTCAAAATAAACGGTTTTGTTCTCGGGGAACTGTCGAAGAGATTCATATTTACCGATCGTGCTTCCTTGAATGTCGCTGCTCGCTAAATAAGAACGGTCGCTAACGGAGGCGTAAAGATAAATTTGTTTGATCTCTTTAACCGAGTGGGACATGACCTGCAGTCCGCTTTTGATAACCTTATCACTCATGTAGTCGATTTCTCGCTCGGTTTGCAGAATATCGTAAAGATAACCAACAGATGAATACTGACCTGTATAAATCGTAGTGGATGCTTGGACAACACCATTTAAGTAGTTCAACAAATTCATTTTTGCTTGAGATATCAGGGCCGAATTATTCGTAATTGTGTCTTCTGTGACTTTCTCCTTGGTGAATATATAAGAAACAACAATGGATGTAGTGAATGGAACTAAGGTCGCAATGAGCAGAAAAAGGATTAATTTATTGCGTATACTATGACGGAACAAGGTGTATCAACTCGGTTTCTTTTTAGACTTTTCACCCTACATTGTAGCAGGAGAGGTCAACAAATTCCACCTAATGCATCACGATAATCTGTGTTTTGCCAAGAACAAGGGCTTTATACTTAGGGTATAGTTACATAATCGTAAGGGGGAAATTCCCATGAAGGCCAACAAAGGGTTAGCAGGACTTATCCAACAATGGGTGTTTATCGGACCAGCGTTGATCTTTTTCGCGCTCATTGTTGTTACTCCTTTTCTCATGAGTATTTATTATTCATTTACCGAGTGGAATGGTGTGACAACAACCGTGAAGTTCAACGGTCTAGACAATTTCAAACACCTTCTTTTTCATGACACGGACTATCGCAACGCATTCTGGTTTACAACAAGAATAACTGTGACGGATGTCATTCTCACGAATCTTGTCGGGTTTCTTTTGGCGCTCTTGCTCACACAGGCACTGAAAACCAGAAATGTACTGCGTACTATTTTCTTCATGCCGAACGTTATTGGTGGATTATTGCTTGGTTTCATCTGGCAGTTTATTTTCGTCAAAGGGTTCGGGACACTAGGTGAAATAACGAATCTAAGTTTTTTCCAACTACCTTGGTTAGGTGATGCTCCAACCGCTTTCTGGGCGATCGCCATCGTTAGTATTTGGCAAGGTTCCGGCTACTTAATGATCATTTATATTGCGGCGCTTTCGAATGTGCCCAAAGATATGGTTGAAGCGGCCTATATTGATGGAGCTACGCGATTACAAGTACTTAAGAACATTATCATTCCACTCATTATGCCGGCAGTTACGGTATGTTTGTTCCTCACAATTTCATGGAACTTCAAGATGTTTGATCTAAACTTTGCCTTGACCAAAGGCGGACCTTTCAACTCAACAGAATCTGTTTCCATCAATATTTATCAAGAAGCGTTCCGGAATAACAACTACGGTTTAGGAACAGCAAAAGCGTTAGTATTCTTCGTTGTAGTGGCCATTATTTCGACCATCCAAGTCATGTATACGAAACGCAAGGAGGTTGAAGTTTAATGGAATCTGTCAAAAAATACTCTGGACGACTTTTCACACTCGAGGTGCTTGGCATCTTGATTGGACTTTTATTTCTAGTCCCTTTCTACTTTGTCATCGTCAACTCCCTTAAGACATTTCCGGAACTGGCCGCTAGCACAGCTAAGCTTCCGTCAAGCTTATATCTAGACAACTATACGAAGGTATGGTCAATCATGAAGTTCCCAAGTGCGTTTATGAACTCTTTAATTATTACAGTGCTCAGTAATGTGGGGCTTGTATTGATTAGTTCCATGGCCGCTTATCGAATGGTACGCAAATCAAGTAAATTCAACAATCTTGTATTTATTGCTTTCGTTGCTGCCATGGTTATTCCGTTTCAATCCATCATGATCCCGCTTGTGCGTGTGGCTAATGCAGTTGGACTCATGGATAGCAAGTTCGGTTTGATTATTTGTTATTTTGGATTTGGTGTTTCACTGAACGTCTTCTTGTTTCATGGTTTTATTAAATCCATTCCACTTGAAATTGAAGAGTCAGCCACTGTGGATGGCTGCTCGCCGTATGGGGTATTTTGGCGAATTGTTTTCCCGCTGTTAAAGCCGATGTCCACGACAGTCATTATCTTAAACAGTTTATGGATATGGAATGATTATTTATTGCCTTCACTCGTGTTAAATAGTCCAGATCTGAGAACAATACCTTTAGCTACATTCTCCTTCTTTGGTCAATATACGAAACAATGGGATTTGGCCTTGGCTGGTCTAACACTTGGCGTCCTGCCGATCGTTATTTTCTTCTTGGCCATGCAGAGACATATTGTAGAAGGCATTACGGCAGGTTCGGTAAAAGGTTAACAGTTTTGCAAATATGTTCAAAATCTTCCACCTTTATGTTCAATATCCTCTGTGTTAAGGGTTTAAGTAAGTGTTTACAATAAACCATGTAAGCTGATGACGAGCTAATGAGACGTTATCAGGGTAAGCTGATTGAAACTTAAAAGGGAGGCTTTACCTTAATGAAAAAATTAACAATGATCAGTATGGCTGCTGTACTTTCACTATCTTTAGTTGCCGTTGGTTGCGCGAAGAAAGAAACAGCGCCAACGCCAAGTGCAACTACGGGTGGAGCGGCAACAGCAACACCTGCTGCAGGCGGTAAACAAGTTACAATTAAAATGTTCCAATTCAAGGTAGAAATCGCCGATCAACTTGGCAAATTAATTCAAGAATATCAAAAGCTAAATCCTAATGTTAAAATTCAAGTTGACACAGTAGGCGGCGGTGCTGACTACGGCGCAGCATTACTTGCGAAGTTCAACTCGGGTGACAAACCGGACATTTTCAACAACGGTGGTTTCTCGGATATGGATAAATGGATCGAAAACCTGGAAGATCTTTCGGATCAACCATGGGTTAATGATCTTGTAGATGTAGCAAAAGAGCCAATGACGAAAAACGGTAAATTGTATGGACAACCGCTGAACCTAGAAGGTTATGGTTTCCAATACAATAAAGACTTGTTTACACAAGCCGGCATTACCGAATTGCCAAAAACACTCACACAACTCGAAGATGCGGCTAAAAAGCTTCAAGCCAAAGGCATCACACCTTTCGAAACTGGCTATGGCGAGTGGTGGGTTCTAGGTAACCACTTCGTAAACCTTCCTTTTGCTTACCAAAAGGATCCAAATGCCTTCATTGATGGCTTGAACAAAGGAACAGCAAAAATTCCGGGTAACGAAGTATTTAATCAATGGTCGAAACTATTTGATCTACAATTGAAATATGGTAACAAAAATCCGCTTCAAACCGACTACAATACACAAGTAACAGACTTTGCTACTGGTAAAGCAGCAATGACACAACAAGGTAACTGGACACAAGTCCAAATCACGAAAACGAACCCGAACATCAAAATTGGCTTCTTGCCAATGCCGATCAGCGATGACGCTGCAGCGAATGATAAATTGTTCGTTGGTGTACCAAACAACTGGGTTATCAACAAAAACTCTGCTGTGAAAGACGAAGCTAAGAAATTCTTGAACTGGATGGTAAGCTCTGATGTAGGTAAGAAATACATCACGGAAGAATTCAAATTCATTCCAGCTTTCAAATCCATTCCTGCTGACGAGAAAGTTCTAGGACCTTTGGCAGCTGACATTATCGCTTACAGCAAAGCTGGTAAAACACTTAGCTGGAACTGGTTCAAATTCCCAGGCGGCGAAGCTTCCAGTAAAAAATTCGGCGATATTATGCAAGGTTATGTTGCGAAGAAGTACACGAAGGATCAAATGCTTGAGGAATTCCAGAAAACATGGGATAGCCTTAAGAAGTAACTCAATAATGGGTAGTAATAAAGCCTCAGCGCCAATGCTGAGGCTTTTTGCTGTTTAACAGAAAACGAATAGGCTGTTACAATGAAGAAGACTGGAGGTCTATGATGATAATAAGAATCAGGTCTTGGCTGCATAGCAGAGGAAATTCACTTCCGCGTGAGAAGCAATTGTCTCGTGAGGCCGTAATTTCATTAATTATTCATTCTATTTTTCAGTTTGGCGCTTCCATGTCGGGCGTGTTCTTAAACTTGTACTTATGGCGGTTAACGCACAGTGTCGTAGTGAATGGTACATACAGCATGATTGTTTTCATCTTAACACCGATTGGCTTTGCACTTGGCGGCCTCATGATTAAGAAGAAAGACCGAATGGTATCGTATCGTCTAGGTATCATGCTCATAGGTCTTTTTTATTTGAGCGTCATTCTAGCCCAAGAGACACTGGTCGAATACTATATACTATTTGCCATTTTTAATGGACTTGCGGGTGCTTTTTATTGGGTAGGTTATTTAACCCTGATGTATGATGTGTCTAACGAACAGAACCGGATTCGATATCTTGCCTTTAATATGATTTTTTTCACAGCAGCAACCTTAGCGGGGCCGGCTCTTGCCGGGTTCATTATCCGTTTAAAAGAAGGGCTTAGCGGCTACACGATCGTCTTCTCAATCGCATTCTGTATGTTCTTACTAGCGGCGCTGATTTCATTGAAAATTAAAGCTTCAAGCGGACATCATAGAGTTTATTACTTGAAGCTGACTGGTCTTATTATGAAGAAAGAACGTGACTGGTTAAAAGCGCTGTTTGGATTTTTGGGAATGGGTTTGCTGCAAGGGACGATGCTTTTCTTACCGAATATTCTGCTTTTCAAAGTGATGCCGCGTGAAGATATTGTGGGCTATCTCGGTGTATTATACTCAAGTCTATCGATCGTAATGGGCCTTTTTATATCTAAATACGCAAACGCTAGTAAAGCTCGTCTTTATTTAGCCATATCAACACTTGGTTACCTTATTGGTGTATCTTTTTTACTAGGAAATGTTAATGTATGGACCGTTGTTAGTTTCATGATTTTACACTCTATTTTCGCACCGCTGCAAGGGAATACGATGACAGGCTATTATTATGGCCTCATTGCGAAGCTGCCGCTTAAAGGTCAATTGAAAGTAGAAAGTGTGGTTGTTCGGGAATTTTTCTTGAATGTCGGACGTGTGATTTCAATTACCTGTTTAATCTCATTTGGCAGTGATTTGGATGGGGGCTGGATTCCATGGATTTTAATGATGGCAGCGATGTCACAAATTGCCCTTGTATGGTCGATTAAGAATCAATAAGATGAGCATGAAAGCGCGTTAACTCGGATATCCTAGGAAGTAGATGACAGGAGAAGAGGACGTGCGGTTATGGAGCAGTATGACAGCATGATTGTTGGCGGAGGTATTGCTGGACTTCAAGCGGCTATTCAATTAGGAAGATATGAGCATCGTGTGCTTGTTATAGATGCCGGTTATGGCCGGTCTACACTATGTAAAAGTTATCATAACCTTTTGGGGTGGCCAGATGGTGTATCGGGTGAAGAGCTTCGCCGATTGGGGAGGCTTCAAGCTGAGAAGCTGGGTGTTATTTTCGCTAAAGATGAAGTTGTACAAGCCGTAAACAAAGGGAAGCCTGGGGATGGATTTGAGCTATGGGGGAAGTCGGGTAAGGGATATGAAGCCCCAACTTTACTCTTGGCTACAGGGCTTCTAGACCGTATTCCCGAGCTGCCTAATCTGAAAAACTGTCTAGGGCTGACTGTTTACGTCTGTCCAGATTGCGATGGCTATGAGGTTAAAAACAAACAGACTGTTGTGATGGGTTCTGGTGATTCTGGAGCGGAAATGGCCCTGACGCTTAGTACGCGTACGGACAAGCTGACCTATGTAAATCATGAGCAGAAAGCAGTGAAGAGCGAACTACTAGCAAAGCTGAAGGAAAAGAGAATCACCTATGTCGCGGAAGATATTGGGGAGGTCATGGCTGAAACCAATGGCTTATTTGGCGGTGTTGTTTTAGCAAATGGGGAACGAATCGGTGCGGAGCGTGGGTTTATTGCCTTCGGCGGGAATGAAGTGAAGTCGGATTTGGCACGGCAATTAGGCGCGGAGCGATTGGAGAATCGCCACATTGTAACGGATCCCCGCAGCAAAATGACGAGTGTGCCGTTCGTCTGGGCAGCTGGGGATGTAGGCGTTCATGCGGAACAAGTCACTATTGCTATGGGAGAAGGGGCGCAGGCGGCGATTTGGATGAACAAAGCACTGTTGATGTTAAAAGAAGAAGCGAACATACATCGAGTTGTAGTTCGCTCTTAAGGGTTTATATAGTAGATAGAACAGCAGACGAGTCGGAAGTCTCCGCCCCTGGGAAAGCAGTTACAACATGGGCATAGTCCGCTAACGCCTGCTCCCCAAGTGGGGTGATGTGATAAATACCGCGGCTTTGGCGTACGAACCAGCGGTAGTAGTTTTTTTGAAGCAGGGAGCTCACAGCTTTATTGCTCGTGAAATCGCGAAGCTGACGAGGACTAAGCGGTCCATGCTGACGCATTAGGTAGGCGCAATGAAGCGATTTTTCGCGGTAGGCAGTCATGAGTTTTTGTTTAGAGCTGCCTCCAACGTTGTAGTCCCCACTGCGTTCATGAAATTCATTTACGACTTTCAAGGCAGCCCGCTTATTCGGACGTAATAGATAGGGAGTAGGCTCGCAGATGAGATCCACTGCGGGCTGTTTGCGTTTGAAGAATTGAACGGTCAGTACACCTAGACCGAGCATGCGGCATAAACGTCGAATTTCTTCCCATTGCAGTCGATGAGGCGCTCGTCCTTTATTAGGAAGCTCGAAAGCGACATAGACCTGATCCGTCAGCCGCAGACGATCGATGCCTTGCACGAGGAGCGGGATATTGAAGCTTTTTTTCAATTCGACAATAATTGGGGGCTCATCGCCGCGAATGGCAACTAAGTCGCAATGCTTAATCTCCGCACGTACGGTGTATCCTCGCTGCTCGAAATATTGTTTAATCGGAGCATAAAGCTCCGTTTCTGTTTGGATAGGCATGAGGTTAATGATCTCCTCTCTAGTTACAATAATTGCAGCCAGAATGTGTTTCATTATAGCATAGCTTTTGCTAGAATAGGGGAAGAATCACTTGTACGTACATGTTGGAACGGAACGGTAGAGCCAGGAGACAGAGGAGGCTGCGTGGGATGAGTGAGATATTGGATGTCTGGTTAGGAAAGAGTATGGATTGCGCTTGCGGGTTGCGGCACGAAGTGCCGATTCGGCGCATCATTATTGAACGGAATGCGCTTGCGCAGGTAGCCGGGTATGTGAAAGAAGCCGGCTATGGGGAAGTGACGCTTGTCGCGGACGGGAGGACGTATCAAGCGGCTGGAGAGAAACTGCGCGAGCTGCTGGAAGCCGCGCAGGTGAAGGTGAGCATCAGCGTGATTCGCGAGAACGCGATGGGGGAAGTGGCGGCCGATGAAGAAGCGATTGTCCAGGTGATGCTGGACATGCCGCTTACATCGGAGGTAATAGTGGCCGTGGGCGCGGGTACAGTCCACGACATTGTGCGCTTCGTAGCACATCGTACGAAGCGGCCGTTCTTGTCTGTGCCGACGGCGCCGTCGGTGGACGGCTTCGCCTCAGTGGGCGCGCCGCTCATCGTTCGCGGCTTCAAGCAGACGATCCCAGCCTGCGCGCCGGAGGCGATCTTCGCCGACCTCGCGGTGCTGGCGGAGGCGCCGCAGGCGATGATTGCGGCCGGCCTCGGCGATATGCTCGGCAAGCACACGTCGCTGGCCGATTGGTCGCTTGGCCGTGTGCTCCTCGGCGAGCACTACTGCGAGCTGAGCGCTCGGTTGACGCTGGAAGCCGTGGAGCTCTGCACGGCTCATTTGGACGAGATCGCGCAGCGCACCGATCTCGGCTTGCTCCGATTGATGGAAGGCCTGATCCTATCAGGCCTTTCCATGCTCATGGTCGGCCACTCGCGGCCGGCCTCCGGGGCTGAGCACCATCTCTCCCACTACTGGGAGATGGTGCTTCTGCAGCAGCGCCGCCGGGCGCTGCTGCACGGCGCGAAGGTCGGCGTCGCGACCGTGCTCATGGCGCAGCGCTATCAGGCGCTGCAGGGGCTCACGGCCGACGCGGCCGCTGCGCGCCTAGCGCAGGGCCATGTCCCCAGCGAGCTTACGGATGCGGAGCGCATCCGGCAGGTCTATGGGGACATGGCCGAGCAGGTCATCGCCGAGAATTTCCCGGCGAATGGCACGGCTGTAGATGCGCAGGCGCTGAAGGCGCGCATCGCGGAGAAGTGGGGCGATGTGCAAGCCATCGCCCGTGCGGTCCCTGCACCATCGCAGCTCATCGCTTGGCTCGAGGCCGTGCAGGGGAAGGTGACGCCAGAGCAGCTCGGTGTGGAGCCCGAGCTGGTGGAGGCGTCCCTGAAGGATGCGCTTTTCGTGCGCAACCGATTCACGATTCTACGTTTAAAGCGTCTGCTGTAGACGCTTTATCTATATAAGGAAAAATGAGATGGCAAGGTAATTACTTGTCATCTCATTTTTTTGTGTTTTAAAAGGCAAAAGTCACCTGACCTCTAGTTAGCGGAACGTCGATTCGTTATTTTGGGATTTTTGCACTGAAAATCGAATGAGAGGAACGTGAGGGCGCAATTTGATCAATTAAACGCTCAGGGTGGCAAAAAAATAGCGAATTAACGCATCATCGTTCCTCTTCCTCATGATTTCTGCGATTTTTCGTCCAATTAGCACATCGACGTTCCCCCTCAGTAAATACTTGTGACCATAGCAAAGTACAGTTTAGGGGAGAGTGGCCTAACATCACTCTAAAATGACTTTTGGGACAGCCCTTTTGCTTTTTTATATAGCTTCTGGTACATCGGCATTGGTTTTCAAGACGAAAATTGCAACTCCATTGGAATAAATCCAATCAAATGCTCTCTGAGGCTGTGAAAATCACCATTCTATTGGATTAAATCCAATAGAATGGCCGATTCGTCGTCCGAACTCGGACTTCCTTTGGATTTAATCCAATGAAATGGCCGATGCATCGTCTGAAGACGGCTTCTATTGGGTTTAATCCAATGAAATGGCCGATTCATCGTCCGAAGACCGACTTCCATTGGATTTAATCCGATGAAATGGCCGATTCTCGTCCGAAGACCGACTTCCATTGGATTTAATCCAATGAAATGGCCGATTCATCGTCTGAAGACGGCTTCTATTGGATTTAATCCAATGAAATGGCCGATTCATCGTCCGAAGACCGACTTCCATTGGATTTAATCCAATGAAATGGCCGATTCTCGTCCGAACTCGGACTTCCATTGGATTTAATCCAATGAAATGGCCGATTCATCGTCCGAAGACCGACTTCCATTGGATTTAATCCAATGAAATGGCCGATTCATCGTCCGAAGACCGACTTCCATTGGGTTTAAATCCAATGAAATAGCCGATTCATCTTCCGAAGACCGACTTCTATTGGATTTAATCCAATGAAATGGCCGATTCGTCGTCTGAAGACGGCTTCTATTGGATTTAATCCAATGAAATGAACTATCAGGCTGCAAATTGTATTGTAGCTATCGTAATTTGCCCAATAATTTAGCACATCCAAATACAAGACTGCTGGTGGTTATATTTTGGGTGGTAAGATTTGGATGACCCCCTGCTAGCTAAGGCCTTTCAGAATATGGCCATCTTTCGTACATAAAAGTGTAAAAAATCACAACCTGACTTAATTTTTGCCATCCCGAAATTTGGAATTGTTAACTATACTGGTACGTATGCAAGACGGTTCCGAGACAAGAGGGAGGGGCAACATGAAATTTGCTAATGAGAAAGTCAGCGATATCCAAATCGCTTATATTGGTGGAGGCTCGATGTATTGGGCGAAAAATCTGATTGCCGATCTGGCGTTAGATGGTCAATTGTCAGGCACCATTCGTTTGTACGACCTTGATTATGGCAAGGCCAAAAATAATGAAAAGCTGGGTAATTCGGTTTCAGATTATGCGGAGACGAAATCCAAATGGATTTACAAGGCGTATCCGACGCTCCAAGAGGCGCTTAGTGGATGCGATTTTGTGTTTATTTCAATCCTGCCCGGTACATTCCGGGAGATGGAATCCGATGTGCATGAACCGGAGAAATACGGCATTTATCAGGCCGTTGGCGATACGACTGGACCCGGTGGCCTTGTCAGAGCTCTGCGCACCATTCCCATGTATGTGGAAATAGCACAAGCCATTGAGCGCTATTCACCGGATGCCTGGGTGTTCAATTACACGAATCCAATGACGCTCTGTACGCGGACGCTTTTTGAAGTGTTTCCAAAAATTAAAGCACTTGGCTGCTGCCATGAGATTTTCGGTGTGCAAGGTCTTTTGATTCGTATGCTGCGGGATATGGAAGGGATTGAAGGTGTGCATCGGGATCAAGTGAAAGTGAATGTGCTGGGCATCAATCATTTTACTTGGATCGATCAAGCAACATATCAAAATTTGGATTTACTTCCGATGTATCGGAAGTTTGTTGATACATACTTTGAATCCGGATTTGAGCACAACAAAGATGCCTGGCTCACGAACACGTATACGGCCGCTAACCGCGTGAAGTTTGATTTGTTTCGGCGCTATGGCGTTATTGCAGCAGCAGGTGATCGCCACTTGGCGGAATTTATGCCTCCTTGGTATTTGAAAGATCCGGAGACAGTTCGTTCATGGAAGTTCGGCTTAACGACGGTACAAAGCCGTGTCGACAAGCATGCAGCAACGGAACTTTTTTACAGTAAGCTGCTACGTTCCGAGGAGAAACTGCCGCTCAAGGCATCTGGAGAGGAAGAGGTCAGACAGTTAAAAGGTCTAATCGGACTTGAACAATTTGTAACCAATATTAACGTTCCCAACGTTGGTCAAATGAAAGGAATTCCTTTGGGAGCCGTTGTAGAAACGAATGCTGTGTTCTCAGCGAACAGTTTGCGTCCGGTCTACGCGGGCGAGCTTCCGATAGAAGTTAATAATCTGGTCTTGCAACATACGATGAATCAGGAGCTTATTTTGAAGGCTGCTCTTCATAAGGACAAAGACTTAGCATTCAAAGCGTTTATGAACGATCCGCTTGTGAATATCGATATCCACGATGCCGAGGTATTGTTCGATCAAATGCTGCAAAATACGAAAGCTTATTTGCCAGGATGGAACATCTGATGGCGGGTCGGCCATGAGTGCAGGGTTAGAATTATTCAGCGAATCCGCCTCGATTGATCCGCAGGATGATAAAGCCGTTCGCCGGATGATTTTCAAGCTGGCAGGTCCATCTTTGACGGAAATGCTGCTCATGAATATGACCCAAATGGTGATGATGATTCTGGTCGGACACCTTGGGGCTATTGCCGTGGCGGCGGTGGGCTTAACGAGCCAACCTTATTTATTACTGACCGTCCTTTTTGCAGCGCTTAATACAGGTACAACCGTTATCGTCGCACGTTCCACAGGAGCGGGCAAAATGGGGGACGCGAATCTGGCCGCAGGGCAGTCGCTTCTTCTCGGTACCGTCCTGTCTGTCCTAATTGTTGCGCTTGGAGTCACCTTTGCGGAGAGCATGCTCCATTTGATGGGAGCCAGCGCTGAGGTCGTACAATATGGATTGCCATATGCGAAATTAATGTTTTTCTCCATTGGCTTCTCCTCTATCTCGTCAGCTTTATCCGCAATTCTGCGAGGGGCGGGAGACACACGGACTCCGATGAAAATCAATGTGCTGTCAGGATGCGTTAATGTTATCCTCGGGTTCGTGTTGATTTACGGTCACCTCGATTTTCCGCAAATGGGCATTACGGGGGCGGCAATCGCTACCTTAGCGGTCCAGACCGGGGCTATGATTTGCTTTATAGCCGTCATGTTCAGCGGCAGATTTGCAGTCCGTATCGGCTGGTCGGATATAAGCCGTTTGGATAAGGCGATGATCAGCCGCATGTTGAAGATAGGGATACCGAGCAGTCTTGAGCAGCTTATTATGCGATTAGGGATTATGACGTTTGTGAAAATCTGTGCTGGACTCGGAACGGTTGCCGTCGCGGCATCTCAAATTGTAACGAGCATAATCGGGATATCCTTTATGCCGGGGGCTGCTTTTGCCATCGCAGCTTCTACGCTAGTTGGGCAAACCCTTGGCGTAAGTAAACCCGACCTCGCCGAACGATATGTGTGGCAAGTCAGAAAGTACGGCATGTTCGTGGCCGGTTTTATGGGAACACTTTTCATCTTGCTCGCACCCCATATCCTCATGCTGTATACGAATGACGAGACGATTATTCGCGAAGGGGCATGGGCCCTTCGGATCGTAGGTTTTATCCAGGTATCGCAAATATCGCAGTTTGTTCTTGGAGGAGCGTTAAGAGGAGCAGGAGATACCCGGTACCCCTTATATTCGACATTCATTGGTGTGTGGGGAATACGGGTTGTACTCAGTTATTTGTTTGTTTACGTCTTTCATTGGGGCATGATCGGCTTATGGAGTGCAGTTGCATGCGATCAGTTTCTCAGATCTAATCTGATTTATTTTAGGTTCAAACGAGGGGCATGGAAGCATCTAAAGGTTTAATAAGCAAAAGGAGACGCGGAATAATGGGGATTGTGTACGATTCGAATTCGCAAACTTTCCATCTTCAAGGGAAATCATCGAGCTATATCATGCAGCTGATCAAATCCAAATTTTTGGCTCACGTTCATTGGGGACGCCAAATACGGGGAACCAATCCGGGAAATTTACTCGCGATAAGACGTCGCTGCTCTTTCTCGCCGTCCACGGACCCGAATGATCTAACGCTGTCTTTGGATACGTTGCCGCAGGAATATCCGGCATACGGAGGTAGTGATTTTCGCGTTCCAGCCTATCAGGTTCAATTAGAAGACGGAACTACGGTCAGTGAACTCATCTATGAGTCCCATCGGATATACGCGGGAAAAGCACCATTAGAGGGACTGCCGTCCACCTATACGGAGGATGACAGCGAAGCGGAGAGTATCGATGTTATATTGGCCGATCCGGTGATCGGATTGAAGGCTATTCTCACGTATACCGTATTTCGTGATTTGGATGCGATAACCCGGTCTGTACGATTCATAAATGTGGGAAACCAATCGATCAAGCTGCTTCGAGCACTAAGCTTTGGTATCGATATATCCCGCTGCGATTTCGATATGCTTCATTTATCAGGCACATGGGCGCGCGAGCGTCATATCGAAAGACGCCCCATTCTAACAGGCGGGTCTGTCATTGAGAGCCGACGTGGGTCTAGCAGCCATTCGCTCAACCCCTTTATGGCCCTGCTTTCCAAGCAAGCAGATGAAGACCATGGAGAAGCCTATGGATTCAGTCTTGTCTACAGCGGCAGCTTTGTTGCTCAAGCCGAAGTGGATCCTTACGGAACGACCCGTGTAGTGATGGGCATCAACTCATTTGATTTTTCTTGGCTCTTGGAGCCTGGGCAAACCTTCCAAACGCCTGAGGCAGTTCTCGTCTATTCCGCGGAAGGTATCGGCGGGATGTCGCGCACGTATCACAGGCTGTATCGCACACGGTTATGCCGTGGACAATTCCGCGATCGTCACCGGCCGATTCTGATCAACAACTGGGAAGCCACCTATTTTAATTTCAACGCGGATAAAATTGAAGAGCTTGCACGAGTCGGCAAGGAGCTTGGTTTAGAGCTTCTAGTGCTGGACGATGGTTGGTTTGGCAAGCGTGACAATGATAAAAGCTCACTCGGAGATTGGTTCGTTGATCGAGGTAAGCTCCCGCAAGGCATGCCGGATTTGGTAAGCCGTGTGAAGCAGCAAGATCTAGAGTTCGGTCTATGGTTTGAGCCTGAGATGGTATCCCCGGACAGCGACCTGTATCGGGCCCATCCTGACTGGTGCCTCCACATACCTGGCCGGCGGAGGACAGAAGCGAGACAGCAGTTGATTCTAGATTATTCGCGTCAAGATGTAAGAGACTACATCGTAACGGTCATCACCGATATTCTTGCGAGCAGTCCAATCACCTATGTGAAATGGGATATGAACCGCAATATGACGGAAATCGGTTCTGCCCAGCTCCCGCCTGAGCGGCAGCGTGAAACGGCTCACCGTTATATGCTCGGACTGTATGAAGTGATGGAACGGATAACCTCCGCATTCCCAAGCGTGTTGTTCGAAAGCTGTTCCGGTGGGGGCGGAAGGTTCGATCCTGGGATGCTCTACTATATGCCGCAGACGTGGACGAGCGATAATACGGATGCGGTAGAACGACTGAAAATTCAATATGGAACGAGTATCGTTTACCCAATCAGCACGATGGGTGCTCATGTTTCCGCAGTTCCTAACCATCAAGTGCATCGTACGACGCCGCTCGATATGCGGGGGAATGTGGCGATGTCGGGTAATTTTGGCTACGAGTTGGATTTGACCACATTTACGGAAGCGGAAAAGGAAGCCGTGAAGAAGCAAGTTGCGCTTTATAAACAATTGCGGCCGTTGATCCAATTCGGCGAATTTTACCGTTTGATCAGCCCTTTTGAACACATTAGCGCTGCTTGGATGTTTGTATCCGAGGATAAGAAGGAAGCGTTGGTCGCTTTTTTCCAAGTACTGTCGGAGCCGAATGCGCCTCTCAGGAAGCTGCGATTGAAGGGTTTAGCGGCAGAGAGCAATTACTTACTTTACGATGCGGAAGATCAAGGCGATGGTGTGGAAATATTTGGCGGGGATGAGCTCATGCATGTGGGTCTAAATTTACCGATCTGGAAAGGCGATTTCCGAAGCCGCCTTTACCGCTTGAAAATGGAGGAATGACAAGATGAAAAAGCTGCGTTTGAGCGATTTGCAGGATAAGAGGAACGGCCACATTTTACAAGATGTTTTACCAGGTGCTTATTTATCTTCAGGCGGTCTTTCATTCGCGAAACGGGGAGAGCGCAGTCACACGAACGATGGACCGGATGGAAGGGACTACCATGTCCATGGCGATTGTGAAGCTTTCATTATTTTGCAGGGAACCGGAACGATGGAAATAAACGGGGAGCATATTCCGGTAACAACCGGGGATATCGTGATTGTTGAACCAGGTGAGGATCATCACCTCAATTCGAGTGAGGACGACCCGATTGTCACCGTGTGGTGCCATGCAGGCCCGAATCGTCATAAGAATCAACAGCAGGAGGACGCAGTATGAACAAAATCATAAACACGGATAGTCATACCTTTACTTTATCGGGTGAGGATCATGGGTTTACTGTCACGCTATTTACGAAAAAGCTGCAGGAGGGAATCGATCTCATCACACTGCAATTGGAAGCAGTGGAGGCGCTGACGCCTCCCGTTTTTACACTTCAATGGTCGCATCCTGCCTGTGACATTCAGGGCAGCTGGCATCCGGCCCAGGACCGGAATAAGAGCTTTAAAGCCGACTGGATGCGCACATTACGTTCCAACGCGGCTGCGTCGGCTCCTGTTTATGCCTTATTTAATAGTGAGAGCCGCAATAGGCTGACATTTGCTTATTCGGATGCACTTAACACGGTGCACTATTCGGGAGGCATCAGCGAGGAAACGGCCGATTTCCATTGCCGCATTCGATTGTTTACAGAAACGACGGCGCCTTTCACATCTTATGAGGCGAAGCTGCTCGTAGATACGAGAGATATTCCTTATTATGAAAGCCTTCAAGGCATTCAAGAGTGGTGGAGCGCCATGCCGGAATATCGCCCGGCTTACGTTCCTGCGGCTGCTAAGGAGCCGATGTATTCGACCTGGTACAGTATGCATCAGAATGTAACAGATGCACATATCGAAGAGCAGTGCCGAATCGCCAAGAAGTTGGGGATGGAAGCCGTCATCGTGGACGATGGCTGGCAGACGGAAGATAACCGCAGGGGGTATGCGTACTGCGGCGATTGGGAGACTTACGAGGGCAAATTTCCCGATATGAAGCGGCATGTTGATGCGGTTCATGAGCTAGGCATGAAGTTTATTCTCTGGTACTCGGTTCCTTTTATCGGCAAATACAGCAAGGTGTGGGATCGATTTAAGAATAAAATTCTTCGGTTTAATGAAGGACACGGGGCAGCCGTGCTCGATCCGAGATACCCTGATGTCCGAGAGTATATCATCAATAAATATGAAGAAGCAGTGAAAGAATGGGGCTTGGACGGCTTCAAGCTAGATTTCATTGATACGTTTTATTCACCTGAACTGCAGCTTCCCTCAACAGTTGAGGGGAAGGATTATGAGTCTATACCAGCAGCCGTTGACCGTTTATTGACGGATTCTATCGGCAGATTGAGAGAATTGAATCCCGATATCATGATCGAATTCCGCCAGATGTATATCGGTCCTGCCATGCGCAAATACGGCAATATGTTCCGGGCAGCGGACTGTCCGAATGACAGCATCCAGAACCGAGTGCGGACGCTGGACATTAGGCTGATTTGCGGAGATACGGCAGCTCATGCGGATATGATCATGTGGCATTCGGAGGAACCCGTGGAAAGCGCCGCCTTGCAGCTAATTAATTGCCTGTTCTCTGTGCCTCAAGTATCCGTCCTCTTGGATAAGCTTCCTTCCAATCACTTGAAAATGCTCGAATACTGGCTTTCCTTCTGGAAGAAGAACCGTGATCTGCTGTTAGAAGGTCGTATTGAGTCTATGAATCCAGAGCTGTTGTATCCGCTAGTCCGTGCTTTTAAAGACAATAGAGGGATTATTGTTGCCTACCATGACAGAATTGTGCCTATGGATGCGTCGGAACTGGTGTCCGAGTGGATTGTGGTGAATGGTAGAAGACAGGATGGACTTTATCTAGAGGTTACTGGTGAAGTTGGATTAGTGAAAGTGAGTATTAAAAATTGCTGTGGAGACATTGTAGAGGAGCTGTCTGCCATACTGACAACAGGTATTCATAAGCTTGCGGTTCCAGCCTCGGGCCTCGCAACCATCTCTATCCAATAGAACTTATGGCAAGCACACAAGGAGGATCATCGATGAACTATTTAGCAAATGAAGGAAGATATGCAGAAATGCCGTACAATCGAAGCGGAAAGAGCGGCCTTAAGCTGCCTCCGATCTCATTTGGATTATGGCATAATTTTGGAAGCGTTGATGTATTCGAGAACAGCAGGGCCTTAGCGCGCCATGCGTTTGACTTGGGGATTACGCATTTTGATCTTGCGAATAACTATGGTCCATCGGCAGGCTCTGCGGAGGAAACGTTCGGACAAATTGTGAAGAAGGATCTTCACCCATACCGTGGTGAGTTGATTATTGCGACCAAAGCAGGCTATCGCATGTGGGACGGTCCGTACGGGGAGCGGGGCTCCCGTAAAAGCATGCTAGCTAGCCTTGACCAGAGCTTGAAGCGGCTTGGGATGGACTATGTCGATATTTATTATTCGCACCGTTTTGACGCTGAAACACCTCTGGAAGAAACAATGGGCGCCTTGGATCAGGCTGTGCGGCAAGGAAAAGCGCTATATGTAGGTGTGTCCAATTATAATGCGGAGCAAACGGAGCAAGCAGCAGCTATTTTGAAAAGTCTCGGTACTCCGTTCATCATCCATCAAGTTCACTATTCGATGTTCGAAAGACGGTTAGAGCAGGGCTTGCAAGACATATTGGCAAGAGAAGGCGTGGGGTCAATCGCTTATAGCCCTCTAGCCAGGGGGTTACTGACGGATCGTTACTTGGAAAACATTCCGGCGGATTCCCGTGCGGCAGGTGGAAGTGTGTTCCTAAGACCTGAGGATATTACCGTGGAAAAGATTGCTAAGTCTCGTCTTTTGAATGTATTAGCTCAGGAGCGTGGGCAAAGCCTTGCCCAGATGGCTTTAGCTTGGGTTCTTCGCAAGGGATATGTGACCTCCGCCTTAATTGGGGCAAGTAAAGTGAGTCAGCTTGACGATAATGTGGCAGCTCTGAAGCAGCCTACTTTCACTCAAGAAGAATTGGATCTTATTGATCAAATTCTTGGGGGTTGAAGTTTTCGACCAGATCTTATCGACGGAGGAAGATCGTTCTAGCCTTGCTTTTTGCAGGATTTGCATTAGTGGGAACCGAAGTATACGGAGCTATGGAAAAGTCTCACTATCAAAGACAAAAGAAGGTTGTGTTATGCTAATCCGATTGAATAAAGTACTCGAAAAAGCGATGCCTTTTGTAACGCCATCTGCTGTTATTGTTGGGTTAATATGCTCAGCTTGGCTGCATCATCTTAGCTTTCTAGTACCGTGGATATTTGCTGCAATGACGTTTGCCGGAAGTATTGGATCTAATTTTAAGGATTTACATAGAGTGATGATGCATCCGTTTCCGATTATAGCCAACTTTATCATTTTGCATCTTGCGATGCCGTTACTGGGATGGGGGGCCGGCTCGATCTTTTTCCCGGGTGATGATTTGACACAGACTGGATTTGTACTCCTGTTCGTTATTCCTACCGGGGTTGTCAGCTTGGTGTGGGTTACCATATACGGGGGGAATATAGCGCTCACTTTGGCGCTCATCTTACTGGATACGCTGCTATCTCCATTGATTGTGCCGCTTAGTCTCTCTCTCATTGTTGGAGCTAAGGTGCATATGGACCCATGGGATATAATGAGTGGGTTATTCTTAATGGTTGTGATCCCATCATTGCTTGGCATGCTGCTTAATCAATGGACGAAAGGCAGAATTAAAACAACCTGGGGGCCGCGGTTGGCGCCCTTTTCAAAAATAGGACTTTTTGTGGTTGTTGCAATTAATTCTTCGGTCATTGCTCCTTATCTGAAAGACATGAATGGTCAGTTGGTAAAAATCATTGCTGTTTCTTTCGCATGTGCAACCATCGGTTATTTGGCAGGATGGCTTGTGTCCCGGATGATGAGGTGGGACCGCGAAGTCACAATTGCCCTCACCTTCAATTCAGGAATGAGAAATTTGAGTGCGGGTGCAGTGCTCGCTATCAGCTTTTTTCCGCCGCCTGTTGCGCTTCCGGTGGTTGCAGGTATGCTTTTTCAACAAATCCTAGCGGCTTTATACGGGCAGCGTCTGGCTAAGAGGTATGGCTTGAACAGTCACACAACCAAGGCAGCCTAAAGAAAACGAGGCTTCTCTTAGAGAATGAAGTTAAATGGGAAAATAGCTTCTTGGACAGGGTTCTGTTTGCCTTGGCTCCATGTTGTAAATCCGCAAAAACGAAAAGAAATAGGAGCTCAGCCACTTGGACTTGGCTGGGCTCCTATTTGCTATTCAGGGGAATGCGATTATTCATGCCGTAAGTAACTTACACAAAAATGAGCCATTATCGCCAATCCACATGTAATAAAGGTCAAAAAAATATAGGCATTTAGATCAGTAACAAGCGCGGAGCTAAGTTCATATGTTGTCATTGGGTATACGAATGATTGGCGAATCTCAAAGAGAAGTTGTATATGCTGTCGGCACAACTATCTATCAAACGGAGGTTGGAATGATGAATGATTTCAAAAAGGATTTAATGAAATTGAATGTTTCCGAGTTCAAGGCGAGCGAGGCAACACCTTTGAACACTCAAGGCCAACAAGATGCTCGATTATGCTTCACTTGTTTCAGTTGCGTTAACTTAAATTGCTTTAATTGTTTCAATTGTTTCACTTGTCACCAATGCCATAACTGCCACAACTGTCATAATTGTCACAATTGCCATAACTGCCATAACTGCCACAATTGCCACAACTGTCATCATGGTGGCCGTTGAGATTGACTGCCTAATGAGAAGAGAAAAGCCCCTGCAGCGGCACAGGGGTTTTTCCCATGTCTATTTAAGGGTGTACTTCCCTTAAAGAATAAGACATGAGGGACAAATAGCTGTACATAAGATTACTTGTGAAGAGTTAGGGCAGATTGAGAACAGCTTACGGAGGAGGAAAAAAATGACGAATTTGAACCCTTCGATGCGACTGAAGGTGAAGAGGGATACGTTTTTTCTCCCTGATCCAAACGGTAGTGTATATTTTCGAAACAATGTAAGCTCGTTCCGCATGGAAGGCGAGTTGATCGATCAGTGGATTGAAAAACTGATACCGATATTCAACGGGGAGCATAGGTTGGAGGATTTGACAGACGGATTGCCCGACCAACATAGAAACCAGGTATATGGAATTGCAGAAATGTTATATCGGAATGGCTTTGTTCGGGATGTAAGCCAAGACAAGCCACATCAATTGCCGGAAGAAGTTCTCAAAAAGTATGCTTCTCAAATTGAATTTTTGAACAATTTCGGCGATTCGGGTGAACACCGATTTGAGTCCTATCGTCAGGCCAAAATATTGACAGTCGGCTCTGGCCCATTCTTAATCTCAGCAATTTCTGCGCTGCTTGAATCCGGATTGCCCACGATTCACGTTCTGGTCTCGGGCTCAGAACCGACTGATCGGCAACGGATGTCAGAACTGGCGGCACATGCCCGTAAAACGGACCCCGAGGTGGCTATAGAGGAGGTTACTCTGCAGAAGGAGGGGGTTCGGAGTTGGCGGGACGCTGTAAGGCCGTTTGATTCGATTTTATTTGTGTCACGGGAGGGTGATATTGAGGAACTGCGGGTTCTTCATGCGGTTTGCAGAGAGGAGAAAAAGGTTTTTCTTCCCGCTGTATGTTTGCAGCAGGTGGGGCTGGCGGGTCCGCTAGTGCATCCGGACTTTGAGGGCTGCTGGGAGTCAGCGTGGCGCAGCATACACGAATCCGCGATTTATAAAGACCCTCAGCTGCATACCTTTTCTTCTACAGCAGGAGCGATGTTAGCGAATGTGATTGTGTTTGAATTACTAAAAAAGATTACGGGAGTGAACGATTCGGAACAAAGTAATCCATTTTATCTGCTTAATCTGGAGACTTTGGAAGGAAAATGGCATTCGTTCATGCCCCATCCGCTCGTGACCGGACGTACAGCAGCTAGGTGGACACATGATTTCGATCTGCAGCTCGAGCGGAGATCAAGCAAAAGTGAGAACGGATTACTTCCTTACTTCGGCCAGTTGACATCGGCGGAATCAGGGATTTTCCATATTTGGGAGGAGGGAGACTTAAAACAGCTACCGCTCTCTCAATGTCGCGTTCAGGCAGTCGATCCGCTATCAGAAGGGCCGGCTGGGCTACTGCCCGACATCGTTTGTACTGATTTGACGCATGAGGGGGCACGGCGGGAAGCAGGGCTGACCGGGATTGAAGCGTATATGTCACGGATGGCTGGCCTGCTCGTTTCGACCTCTCCCTCCAATCAGGAAGCTACGGGGAGCAGGATAGAACCTCAAGAATTTATCGGCGTTGGAGCGGGAGAAACGGTTGCGGAAGGCATTGGCCGAGGGTTGCAAAGGTGTTTGACCGAGGTATTGGGCAAGCAGCAGGGGGCTCAGTTGCCCTCTGTCTTTCGAGTACAGTTGTCTGCGGTAGAAGATAAACACTGCCAGTTTTATTTGCAGGCTTTGACGACGTTGAAGGGAGAATCGATGATTGGCTTGGGAGAGGAAGTGTCCGGATTCCCTGTGGTGTGGGTCGGTACGAGTGATCACTGGTATGGTGGTGTAGGCTTGAATGTGACCCTGGCGTTACGGGATGCTTTGAAACAGGCCCTGTTGGAGGTACAAAACCAAGCGGCTTGCTTCACATCACAAGTGTTGGATGTTTCGTCCGTGCGTCTGTCAGAACAGTCGCCGATCAGCCTTGAGATCCCGTCATGTGAAGGGTCGGCAAATTCGGAGGTTCTGCAGTCCGCCTTGCAGGTGTTGGAACGGAATGGTAAGCAGCTCTTGGTCTTCGATCTGGCTGTAGAACCGTTTTTAAAAGAGGAAATGGCAGGAGTGTTTGGCGTGTTGCTGCGAGAGGAGGGATATCAGTGAGCGCTGTCGTTTTGATTGTGGGAGATGGGGTGTTGGCGGACAGCGTGTACGAAGAACTATCTGCCCAATTCGAGGTCGTACGTCAGATCAATTTCGAGGCGGGAGTACCGGAAGCAGTGGACTTGGTTCTGGTGCTGCACGATGCTTGGCATCCTTACGTTCATCAAAAGGCGGAAGAACTGCTGCAGCCAGCCGGCATTCCTTGGTTGCGCGGCTTCGTTTCATTTGGCGAAGGCGTGATCGGGCCTCTGGTAAGTCCGATTACAAGCGGGTGTTCCCAGTGTGCAGACATGCGGCACCTCATGGCGGGACGCGAGCGCAAGGAGATGCGGAAGCTGCAGATGAGGCTGGTGGTACATGGGGGAATGCCGAGTGATGCCTGGGCGTCGCGTACAGGACTTTTGCAGGTGGCTCACCTGCTGGTGGCGGAGGCACGGAGGATGTTACAAGGCAATCCGGTTCAGTCGGCAGGGAAGTTGTTTTTGATCAACCTGAAAACGCTGGAGAGCACACTTCACTTCTTTCTCCCAGACCCGCTGTGTCCGGTTTGTAGTCAATTGCCTGACGATTCATCGACAACAGCACACATTTCGCTGCAACCAAGTCCGAAGATCAGCTCAGACAGTTACCGCTCCAAGCCGATGGATGACCTGAAAAAAGTCTTGGCCAGAGACTATCTGGATTATCGGACCGGATTTTTGAATGGGAAAATGGTTGACCTTGCGTCGCCATTTGCCGATGTAAGTGTGAATCTGCCGTTATTATCGGAGGATGTGGGAACGGCAGGTCGAACTCATTCCTATGCGGCTAGCGAATTGACCGCCATTTTGGAGGGATTGGAGCGGTACTGCGGTCTAGCACCCCGAGGCAAACGGACGGTAGTCCATGGCAGCTACCGCAATCTGAAAGATCAAGCGCTCGACCCTGTCAAGGTAGGGGTGCACACGAAGGAACAGTATGCTCGGCCGGGGTTTCCCTTCACAACATTCAATCCTGATCACTCAATCAATTGGGTATGGGGTTATTCGCTTTTGCAAGAGCGTCCGATTCTGGTTCCGGAGCAGCTCGCCTATTACAGCATGGGCTGTGGGCATGGTTTCGTGTTCGAGTCTTCCAACGGATGCGCGTTAGGAGGAAGTTTGGAGGAGGCCATTTTTTACGGCATATTGGAAGTAGTGGAGCGAGATTCGTTTCTAATGGCTTGGTATGCGCAGATGTCTCTCCCACGCCTTGACCTTTCTTCCGCTAACGACAGAGAATTGCGGTTGATGATTGATCGTTTGCGGGCCGTGGCGGGGTTTGAAGTGTATTTCTTTAACTCTACAACGGAGAACGGGATTCCAAGCGTTTGGGGGGTGGCGAAAAACACGAAACAAACAGGAGTGAATCTCATCTGTGCGGCCGGAGCTCATCCTGAACCGGTACGGGCAGTGAAAGGTGCGGTTCACGAATTGGCCGGCATGGTACTGAATCTGGATAAGAAATTTGAGGCGAACCGGGAAGAGTATGTTCGGATGTTTCACGATTCCTCCTTGGTACATCAGATGGAGGATCATTCACTGCTGTACGGTTTGCCGCAAGCGCAGGAGCGCCTTCAATTTCTGCTGGATGAAAATCGCCCGTTGCGAACCTTTGAAGAGGAATTCAAGCGGGAGGCAAGGCATGCTGATTTAACGGACGATCTGAAGGACATTCTTAAGGCGTTCCGCCGATTGAATCTCGATGTCATCGTGGTGGATCTGACAGCGCCGGAAATCATTCGAAATGGACTGCATTGCGTGAAAGTACTGATCCCGGGGATGCTGCCAATGACATTCGGCCATCACTTTACTCGCTTGGCAGGGTTGGAGCGGGTGCTGAGGGTACCTATGGAACTCGGATATGCGAAGCAGCCGCTGAGGCTAGAACGTCTCAATCCGTATCCGCATCCGTTTCCATAGGGTTTTAACCTATGAATATCACACTGCCAACCGTCGACGAATGATGCCTTCGTGCAAATAGTTTAAGCTATGGTATCAAATATAGAAACGCGGTGAGGTTGACAGCCTCGTTTCTATCAGGAGGGAGAAGGATGAGTCTGAGTCTGGAGGTATTTCTGCACAATCTGCATTATGACATTGACAAGACCAAACCGCCGGACTTGGTGGTGGATTGGGAGGATCGACCGCTTGCGTATAAGCTCTACCGCGGTTTGCCTGTGGTTCCGTTATCTCCGGAAGTACCGCTGACGCTTGAAGGCGGCGAAGCGCCAGTGATACCCGACCTCCGTCGAATGGGCCATTTTCTCTGGTACATATTCGGGCTCACGCAATTGTCCCAGTCACTCCCTGCCTCGAATTCCATGGTACAAAACATGGGTCTGCTGCAGTTGTACCGGCGGTTTGCTCCCTCAGGGGGAGCCTTATATCCGAATGAATTATACGTGTATCTGAAGCTAGAGGATATGCAGGCAGGGGTATATCATTATGATGTGGCACACCATCGTTTGGTATTGCTGCGCGAAGGTGACTTCGATTCATATTTAGCCCGGGCTCTTGGCAATCGCTGTGACGTATCAACTTGCTTTGGTGCTGTTTTTGTGTCGACCCTGTTTTGGAAAAACTTCTTTAAATACAATAACTTTTCCTACCGCCTGCAAGGACTGGATGCAGGAGCGCTGATTGGGCAGCTCTTGGAAGTGGCAAAACGGTTTGGCTTTGCGTCAGGGGTGTATTTCCAGTTTCTTGATCGGGCCGTGAATGATCTTCTCGGAGTGTCCGAACAAGAGGAAAGCGTGTATGCGGTGATTCCACTGTCGGTGGAGCCTGCGATCCCATGGTTTGCCAATAAGGATGAGGGGATCTCTGCCACCGAATTGTGCCGGGAGTTGAGGTCGGTTGAGCATGATCACTACGTCCGGTCCCGGAGGGTCAAGGAGTTTCCGATGCTTATCAAGATGAATGAAGCATCCCGATTGGAATCGCTTAGGCCGTTAGGCCGAATTGGGGAAGGTAAGATCGTTCACAGCGAGGATCAAGCGGTTGCTCTGCCCCGTGTGAAGCGGCTCTTGTATGATCTGGCGTCAGTAAGCCGTCGACGGTTTTCACCGGACGGTGATTTTGTAATGGGCAAGCTAAGCCAAGAACAGTTGGCCTTGCTGCTGCAGGAGGCAACATCTTCCTTCAGGTATCGGAACGATTTGGATGGAGCACATGAGAACCCTGTTTCGCGCGTCTCACTATACGTCTGTTTGTATAACATTGAGGGCATTCCGAACGGCGCTTACTATTATGACAGCGCTGCTCATACGTTATGCCGGGTACGTCATGGAGATCATCGGCTCAGGCTGCAGCAGGGAATGCCTTCCGACAACGTGAACTTGTTTCAAGTTCCGTTATGCTTTCATGTGGCAGGGGACAAGGAGCATCTCTTAAGTGCCCTGGGGTATAGGGGGTACCGTATCCAACAGATGGAAGCAGGGATGCTCGTTCAGCGTTTACTGTTGGCGGCATCCGCTATCGGGATGGGGGGACATCCGCTTCTAGGATTTGATGCGAGATTGTGTGATGAGATCTACAAGATGGCTTCGCGAGGAATAACCAGCCTGATCCAAATCCCGGTTGGACCCTATCGTCATTGCCCGCGATTAGTAGGAGGTTTGCACGGCTAAAAGAGGCGTAAGTGAAAGCTCTTGTGTCGTATAAATAAGAAAGAGCACTGACTAATAGGTCGGTGCTCTTTCTTATTTATGGAGAAAAACGGAAATGCAATCTAATGTGGAGATTTGTTTTTACTGAATCATTGTAAAAGAAAAATGTTGATCAAGCGCAAAATTGATTGCACCGAGTGCTCCGCCGATTTCTGGCAATACAGCAGTATCTACCGCTATTCCGGCGGATAGAGCCATCATGGACCGCTGCTTCATAACTTTGGTGGCGGTTTGTACATAGGTGCTGCACATACTGGGGATGGATCCTCCAAGAATGATAGCCTCGGGATTCAGTAAATTGACCAGATTAGCCAGAGCAATGCCGAGATAAGTGGCGGCATGATTAACGACGCGTATCGCCAATTCATCGCCCTGATCTGCGGCCAAGCAAACGTCCCTTGCCTGGAGAAGTTGGAGGTCGTTTCCTTGTACTACACCGTTAAGTAAACTTTCCTCTTGACCGGAGCGAAGCTGTCTGCGGGCTTCCTGTTCGATAGCTGAAGCCGTAGCGTATAGGTGCAAACATCCGTTATTTCCACAAGGACATACGGGTCCGTCTGGTTCAACTGTAATATGCCCGAGCTCACCTGCACCTCCGAATGAACCGGACACCAACTGCCGATCATTAAAGATTCCCGCAGCTATGCCAGAGCCGACCCCGACATAAATCATATGCTTGTAGCTGCTTCCTGAACCGAATCGGCATTCGGCAAGCCCGCGGGCGCGGTGCCTGTTTATGGCCACGGTGGGCCAACCCAGCTTTTTACTTACTATTTCCTCGATGTTCACGTTAGACCAGCCCAAATCGGATGCGCTCCTAATAATACCTCGTCTCGTATCGACAAGACCTGGCACTCCCAGACCGAACAATTTGATGATCTCGATGTCCAATTCCTTCACAAACTTTGAGGTTTGATCCGTTAATTCCTGGATCGCTGTCTCGGGTTGGGACGAGCTGACCGGTATTTTCGTAAGATGCAGGACATTGCCAAGTAAGTCAAATACGCCTAGCGTCCATACTTGATTATCTAAATCGGCACCCATAATGCCATGGGATCCAGGGACAAGCTCTAGAGAAATAGCTGGACGGCCACCCGTCGATGGGGCTTTTTCCGTTTCTTTGACAAGATTCCAATCCATGAGCTCGGAAATCGTTGAAGAGATGGTAGCCCTGCTCAGTTCCGTAACTTTGGTCAATTTAATCCGAGGCATGGATCCGTGCATGCGCAAGGCTTGAATGATACTGGTTTTGCTGCCCTTTTGATCACTTTTATTAGGAATTATCATGAACTTCACCGTCGCTATATCATTATGTCATTAAATCGATTATACCTGAACCTAAAGTTATAAGGGTAGTGTACTCACTTTAATAAAAAATAGAACAAAGTTCAATATATTTTTACTTAATTGAGACATATTTCACTATTAAATTCATTAAAAATAAATACTTAATTTAAATCTTGACGTAAGTATTGCACTTGTTTTATGATATCCTCATATTAATGAAAGCGCTATTACGGAGGGGATAGGGTGAAAGCGATGATCGTCTTAGGCGGTAATATGTATGATGATTCTACAATCGAGCATTTTTTGAAAGATGCGGCTGCGATTGGTTATGAGGGTGTCGAGATTCGTGGTGTTGGTGAGTTGAAAGACGGTCATATCTCGCAAGAACGGGCGGAGCAAATTAAAGATTTGCTTGAAGGTTATCGTCTAACGCCTATTAATCTGTCTCTGTTTGTAGGGAATTTTGCCTGCAATACAGAGGAGGAAAATAATGCCGAGTTTCTCAAATGGGAGCGCTATCTCAATTTTGCATCTACGATCGGATGCGGCATGATGAGATTGAATCCAGGATTCCAGCATTCTGATGAGGTTTCCAAGGATGATTTTGCGAAAGCTGTGAAGTGGTTTCAACTCTGCGCTGATGCTGCAAGCAAACGCAATATCCGAGCGGTTATTGAAATGCACCATGGAACACTATGTGATACTGCGGATTCGTCGATCGCCTTTGTTGAAGCGGTAGGGCGAAGTAATGTAGGGCTGATCTTGGATCCGGTCAACTTGTATCAGGTACCGACGGATTATGGGATAGAAACCATTAAACGCTTAAAACCATACCTCTTCAATGTTCATATCAAAGACATCGTGGCATTGAAAGGAAACCAGTATCCTTGGGCTTTCGAATATAGTGATTATGTGCCGCATATCGGCCGATACCACCGGGTCATGCCTAAACAGGGCAAACAGGAAGAGCAATATTTTTGTCACCGGCTCATTAATCAAGGCGGCATCGACTGGTACGAAGTTTTCCGCGGGCTGGAGCAAATCGGGTACAGCGGCTACCTCACTGTTGAAAGTGTTAGCAAGCCTGGCTCCGATCTTCCCGTACATACCGTGTTGGCGCAGCAATGTTATAAGGATGTGCAGCAATTGCTAAGTATCACAAAATCTAATGTCAACGTTTAACAAGTTCGACTGAGGGAGTGTAGCACTGCTGTGGAAAATTCAGAAAAGCCATTTTCTTTTTCACTCTTTGTCAAGCATTGGAAAGATAAACCGGCACCAGAGCTGGCTCGCTTTGTAAGCAGTATCGGGTTTGACGGCATCGAGCTTCCCGTGCGCGCTGGGTTTCAGGTTGAGCCTGAAACCGCCCAGAAAACGCTGCCGGAATTCGCTAAGCAGCTCGGTGAACAAGGGGTCAACATATACAGCGTTGCCGCTTCAACCGATGAGTCGATTTTCGCCGCATGTGCGGAGGCTGGAGTGCCGCTTATCCGGATCATGGCCAACATAGATCAGGACGGCTATAAGGCGACGGAAGAACGGACCAAGCGGATGTTGGAAGAGCTGGTACCGCTTTGCGAGAAGTACAGCGTGAAGGTTGGCGTCCAGCAGCATTACGGAAACTTTATCATCGATTCCAATGGAATTATGAGGTTGATGGATAACCTCAGCCCGGGCCATATCGGTGTAGTCTGGGATGCTGCGCACGACGCATTCGCGGGACAGCAGCCTGAATATGGATTAGACATCGTTTGGTCCCACCTTGCGATGGTGAATCTGAAAAACGGTTTCTTTATTCGAAGCAACGGACCTGAAGCCGAAACAGCCGAGTGGAAACGTCATTTTACGACCGGACGGCACGGTATGGCCCACTGGCCACGGATTGCTGACTATGTAAAAGAACGAAACTATGCCGGTGTTGTCTGTTTGACTGCGGAGTACACGGATCTGGCCAATAAAGACCGCTACATCGCCGAAGATCTTGCTTACGCGAAGTCGCTTTTTAAGTAAAAGGAGGTGCAGTACCATGGCAGCTCAGAGTGAATTGTATGTGGGCAGTCTCGCAAAAACCGCACCGAAAAGCAGATGGAAGCATGTGATGCACGGACTTAGACGAGACAAATTTCTTTATTTGTTGATTGCTCCTGGCGTGTTGTTTTTTCTGATATTCAAATATGTTCCTATGTGGGGAGTCGTCATCGCTTTCCAAGATTACTCGCCATATATGGGTGTAACGGGAAGTCAGTGGGTTGGCTTTGAGCACTTTATCCGTTTTTTTTCAAACCAAGACTTCTATCTTCTATTTCGAAATACGATGGCTATCAGCTTGTTGAGCCTGGTGTTCTTTTTCCCGCTGCCGATCTTACTTTCCCTTTTATTGAACGAACTGCGCAATGCCGTCTACAAAAAGTGGATCCAATCGATCGTATATATGCCGCACTTTCTTTCGTGGGTTATTATCGCAGGGATTACCTTTTTGTTGTTGTCGCAGTCGTCGGGTATTGTCAATAAGATGCTTGTCAGTTTAGGGGCGGCCAAATATGACTTTTTAACGAATGAAAATAATTTCTGGGTACTGCTTACCGTACAAAACGTCTGGAAAGAAGCCGGATGGGGAACGATCATTTTCCTAGCCGCTATTGCGGGCGTGGATCCTCAGCAGTATGAAGCGGCTAAAATGGATGGAGCCAACCGTATTCGGCAAGCCTGGCACGTAACGCTGCCTGCGATCCGCAGTGTCATTGTCGTTTTGTTCATTTTGAAGCTCGGTCATATTATGGATGTAGGTTTCGAGCAAGTATTTTTGATGATGAACGGCGCAGTGTCCAATGTCGCGGATGTATTTGAAACTTATGCTTATCGTCTGGGTATTCAGCAGGGACAATTCAGTTTCAGTACCGCCGTCGGTTTGTTCAAATCCGTGGTCGGATTAATTCTGGTTATTGCAGCTAATAAGCTGGCTAAACGATTTGGCGAAGAAGGCGTTTATTAATCACCGCTAATTATCGGTAACGGGGTGAGAATAATGAAACGAAGCATAGGCGACCGCATGTTTGATACAGCGAATATCATTGTGCTCGGCATTATAGCGATCATTACGCTTTTTCCGCTTTACTATGTATTTGTCGTTTCTTTTACGGATCCGGCAGAGTACATCCAGAAGCAAGGCTATATCCTATTTCCAGAAAAATGGACATTAGATTCTTACAAATATTTGTTGTCTACGTCGGCTTTTCAAAGCGCAACGATGATCAGTGGTTTTCTAGCTGCTGTCGGAACCGCACTCAGCTTGGTGATAACAGCTGCGCTAGCATATGGTTTATCCCGTAAGCGGTTGCAGGGTAGAAGACTAATCATGTTATTGATTCTTATTACACTTTTGTTCAGTCCGGGATTGATCCCGCCTTACTTGCTGGTTCGCGATTTGGGATTGATTAACAGCGTCTGGTCATTGATTTTACCGGTGCTGACCAGCGGATGGTACGTCATCCTGATGAAAAGCTTCTTCGACAGCATTCCGGTTGAGTTGGAGGAATCCGCTATCATCGACGGATCAACCGATATTGGCGTTTTCTTCCGGATTGTCCTTCCACTGTCACTTCCCGCACTTGCCGCATTCGGATTATTTTACGGAGTGGCTTACTGGAACACATTCTTTAGTGCGGTATTATACATCAATGATCATGCCAAATGGCCGCTTCAGCTCGTGCTGCGCAATATGTTGATCGACTCATCGACTCAAGCGGGGGGATCGGCAGCAGCAGCGATGATGGCAGAACAAAGTATCCCTACCGAAACTTTAAAAATGGCTGCAGTTGTTATAGCGACGCTTCCAATCCTGTGTGTTTATCCGTTCCTACAAAAGCATTTTGCCAAAGGCGTCATGCTGGGTTCGGTGAAAGGATAATCTTTTTAAAATGAATGAGGAGGGTTAGTATGAAAGAAATAGGAAGGGTCATTACATCTAAAGCGGTGCCTGCATCTCTAGCATTGATTATGGTCGCTTCGGCTTTGTCGGCTTGTTCCGGCGGCAGTTCAACGCCAGTTTCAACAACAGGTACAGCCGCTACGGCTGACAGTGGTAAACCAACGGAAATCAGCATTTTCACAGAGTTTAGTACACCTGAACCTCCGGCAGCTGATAATCCGGTTACGAAGGAATTCGAGAAGCGCACGAATACCAAACTGAATATTACTTGGGCATCTCCAAACGCGTGGGAAGAGAAGCAAAACGTTATGCTGGCATCGGGCGACATGCCTGATTTGATGAAGATCAAGGACTTTAAACAAACTCAGGCGATCACCATGATTAAACAAGGCGCTTTTTGGGATTTGACGCCTTATTTGAAGGATTATAAAAACTTGTCGGCTTATCCGAAAGAAATTATGGACATTACGAAAATCAATGGCAAACAATATATCTTGCCGTCGGTACGTCCGCTCCAAGGAGGCAACTTCTTCAATATCCGCCAAGATTGGCTGGATAATGTTGGGCTGAAAATGCCTAACACCATGGATGAGTTCTATACAGCTTTAAAGGCATTTGTAGATAAAGATCCTGACAAGAATGGCAAGGCAGACACATATGGTTATAACGGCAAGAACTGGGAAAGGGTTATTGATATTTTCAACAAAAGCAACGGTAAATGGAAAGAAGTGGGGGGCAAGCTGGTTGACACGGATCTGGAACAGGGAACAAGAGACGGACTTATTTATCTGAACAAGATGTACAAAGATAAAATATTGCCTGAAGACTTCGCTGTTTTGAAAACCACCGACTTTGAAAACATGGCAAAAGCAGGTAAAGTCGGCGTCCAAGCGGATACCACGGAAGGTGTGTATCGTTCAACAGAAGGCGCACAAAAGCTTGATCCAAAAGCCGACTTTGTTGCTATGACTTATCTTGAAGGCCCGAACGGTAAAATGGTTCACACAAATACTGGCGTTTCTGGACTATACGTGATCCCGAAAACAGTCCCTGAAGCCAAGATGAAGAAAATATTAGCTTTGATGGATTACGGTGCATCGGAAGAAGGCTTTGAATTGGCCTGCTATGGCCTTAAGGATGTCCACTTTAAGGTAGTAGACGGCTTCAAAACGGCAACAGAGCAAGCAGTTAAAGATAGTGTTTCGCAAAGCTCGTTCGGTAAAATATTCGAAAGATATGATCCATACCTATGGGCCTACCGCGTAGGTATGCCGAAAGCCATCTTCGAACGCAACAAAAAAATCATTGACGAACGATCAAAGTACGGTGTTGCGGATGTAGCGTTCGGTTTATTGTCCGATATCGATTTGAAAATGGGACCGGACTTCAAGAAGAAGATGGACGATATGAAAATTAAAGTGATCATGGGTAAAGAACCGATTGAATCTTGGGATGCGATGGTGAAGTCTTTCAAAGCGGACGCCAATTATATGAAGATGATCGATGAGTTCAACCAGGCCTTCCAGAATAGAAAAAGTGGGAAATAAACAGAGAGAAGGAGTTGGGAGACCCATGCTGCAAAAATTGCGATTGGCAGTTGTCGGATTGGGACGCGTATCGAAGTCCCATCTTCCGGCTGTACGAGAGCTGGCTGAACAAATTGAGCTGGTTGCGCTTGTAACCCGCGATGAAGGTAAATTGCGGTCGGAAGCCGAAAAGTGGGAAGGGGTGAAAACCTATACTTCCTATGATGATGCGGTCAATGATCCGGATATCGACGCTTTCCTGCTGCTTCTTCCGCATGATATTCACGCGGAATATTCGATTAAGGCGCTTCGCGCAGGCAAGCATGTGCTGGTTGAAAAGCCAATGGCGATGAATGTGCAGGAAGCAGAGGAGATGGCAGAGGCTGCGGAAGCCAATAACGTCACCTTAATGATCGGGCAAAGCCGCCGTTTTTATAAACCGGTGATGGAATCGATCCGTCAGGTGAGAATGAAGGCTATCGGCGATTTGATCAATATCAACGCAATGCTTCTGGCGCATATGGATAAGCCGGCAGCAGATTGGTGGAAGGACGAGTCGAAAATCGGCGGATTTATTATTCCGCTTTGGGGGAGCCATATTCTTGACTATATGCTATGGGCTTACGGCAGAGCCCCACTGTCGGTCTATGCGCAAGGACATTCTAACAATCCGAATTGGACGGGTGAAGATGAAGTCGCCATTTCCATGAATTTTGGCGAAGGCCGGATGGCGAATGTGTGGATGTCGTTCAACGCGGGCTGCCGCCGGACGGATGAAGATGGTCTTACAGGAAAGCGTATATGGTCCACTCAGAATAGCATTTACGACCGATATTTAATTGGCTCGAACGGCTTGCTGCACTTGAAAGACGAATACGAGCTTAGTTTGAATGGAGAGAAACTGGAAACGTGTGAGACCACTTTCGCTAATTTCACATGGCAGCTTGAGGAATTTGTGGGCGCTATACGAGAAGGACGTCAGCCTCTGGCTTCAGGCCGAGAAATCATCCAGGTGATGAAAGTCATTGATGGTTGCTTCGAATCGATGCGTACCGGTCAAGTTGTACAGCTTTAATCCTTGAGGGGAAAACGAAGGAGGACTTTTGCAATGAAGTTAAAAGCCTTGGTGCTTTCACCGCAATCGCGTTTGGACGAAGTATGTTCGGAGGCGTGCCGCGCGAAAATAAATGACTATTTCGAACCGGTGTGGAATGAGAACGGACGCGACTATACACAAGAAGAGTTATCAGCGCTGGTTGCGGATGCTGAAGTGATTATTTCCAGTTGGGGCTCTCCTAGCCTGACCGACGAAATGCTAGAGAAGGCCGTCAAGCTAAGAGCCATTGGCCATGCGGCCGGAACTGTGAAGAACCTTGTTCCGAAGCAGATTTTCTCTCGTGGAATCAAAGTATTCTCCGCAGCTCCGAGGATCGCACAAAGCGTAGGGGAATATTGCTTGGCGGCACTTCTTACATCTCTGCGGTATTTGCCTGCTTTCGATTCCACGATGCGGGAAGGGAAATGGAAGATTGCCGGGTTGAAGGGTAGGGAGCTTACCGGCAGCACGGTCGGCATCATTTCAGCTAGTTCTACTGCTCGTGCTTTTATCAAGCTGCTTGCGCCGTTTCAAGTCAATGTGCTCATTTACGATCCCTATTTGACGGAAGAAGCGGCAGCCCGGTTGAATGCTAAGAGGGCTACATTAGAGGAAGTTATGAGCTGCCCCATTATTTCGGTGCACGCGCCGAAGCTTCCCGCTACCGAAAGAATGCTGACCCGTGAATTGTTGGCACTTATTCCGGATGGTGCGGTCTTCATTAACTCTTCCAGAGGTCCTGTGGTGGATGAGCAGGCATTTATGGAAGGGCTTCAAAGCGGACGATTCTTTGCTGCACTTGATGTGTTTGAGAAGGAGCCTCTTGCTGTGGATCATCCTATCCGGTCGCTGCCGAATGTCCTTCTATCTCCGCATATTGCCGGAGCCTCTGTACAAGGCCATCTTGCGCTGATGGAGGAAGTAGTCGAAGACATCATCAGAAGCCTGCGGGAAGAAAAGACGACGTATGAAGTAACCGAGAAAATGTGGGAAGTTATGGCCTAACAGGTTGCAGAGTCCTTAGATATCGGAAGGAGAAATACTCAGATGGTAAGAAAAATGTCCGTTCCTCCTATGGAATTGGTAGATTATGATGGTCCCGGAACGCAGATGTGTGCGGTTATGGACGCTATCGGAGAGATTAGTGTCAAACGGGCTTTGATTCCAGAACCCAAGGAAGGCGAAGTACGCGTCAAGGTCAAGTGGGTCGGTATTTGTGGAAGTGACGTTGAGGTATTCCGTGGTGCGCGCGAGCCTGAATTTATTTCGTACCCTACCAGGCTAGGACATGAAGTTGCAGGGGTTATTGATAAGATCGGCCCTAATGTGATTGGTGTCAAGGAAGGCGATCATGTAGCTTTGCGGTATGTTTGGGGCGCGTTTGCCGAATATGTATGCTGCACCCCGTTTTCTCTTAAGGTTCTGCCGAAAGACCTGCCGTTAATCGAGGGTTCACTGATTGAAGTGCTCCCGGGCATCATTCATGCAGCGGAGCTCGGGGACATTTCCCCTAATAAGAACGTGCTGATTACTGGGCAAGGCGTCAGCGGTCTAGTGATGACTCAAGTGATCAATATGTTTAGTCCGAGAAATTTGGTCGTAACGGATTTGTTTGATGAGAAGCTGGCTCTTGCTCGTAAATATGGCGCCACCCATACGTATAAAATCCCCCATGAACATGCGGATACCATGGATATCGTTGGAGCAGACTTCCCGGACGGGTTTGACGTGGTCATTCCTTGTCTTCTGGAAGGAGCGGGGATGGTAGACGCAATTAATGCAGCAGCGCAGAACGGACGTATTGTGATGTACGGGTGCATCGGCACCTGTCACAAGCCGGTTGATTTCTTCAAGGTTCACAAAAAACGGTTGGATATCCTTTCTACGGAACCTAAGCGGGACATCGACAACCGACGCTACTTTGAAGAAGGGCTGAGGCTGGTCCTTGACGGATTAGTTAACACGGAGGAAATGATTACTCACGTCGTTCCCCTCGCGGAAGTCGCCCGGGCATTCCAATTGAGGAATGAACATAAAGGAGATACCATACACGTCATGATTGACTGTGAAGTCAACTAGCTTTAAGACAAACCGCCTAAAGGAAACCTCCTTAGGGCGGTTTATTTTTTTTGAAATGGATGTAGCCAATTCATATTCATAGTGTTGAAAAGCCTGCAACAACATACAGGCAGTACACAAAGCTGTAAAGATATTTTTCATCGTTACAGATGCAAGGTGTAGTGAAATCGTGTCTGTAACGATAAATTTCATCATTACAGACGAGATGATAGCGGATTGGTATCTATCCGAGCGAGTGATAAACCGGAAGCCATCATAAAAAATCACAACCCAGTGGAAGTTATCCCATGGAACAGATGGAGCAACCATTGTACCATCAGGACATAGATGTTATAGAAGGAGGAAAAGGAACGAATATGGAGATGAAACACGGTAAGGAAGCGTTTGAGGAACGGATCATGCAGCTGCCTGTTTTGGATACTCACACCCACCTTGTGGGGGATCGTCTATGTGCAAGCGACTTCTGGGAAATTGCGCATTATTTCTGGTTGTTTCGCGAGCTGCAGGCTGCAGGCTATCCGGCGAATGCCATGGAGCTCCCGGAAGACATACGAATCGCTGCCTTTTTGGAAGCTTACCATGGATCAAGAAACACGATGATGAATGTGGTGTTGACCCAAATTTTCAAAAATCTATATGGCATTGTGATCAGCGACGCTTCCTCAGTACGGAAAGCTGATGAAGCTGTCAAACAGACCGCGCAAAGCGCTACGTGGGCGCAAGAGATCGCAGATCGGATGAACGTTCGCAGATTCGTCGTTAATATAGCCGATCATGCGGAGTTCCAAGGCATGCGAGAGAATGCCATACTGATCCCGCGAATTGACGGGAAATTGGGCGGGTGGGTGAAAGAAGTTGAGTTGTCGCATAACCCGGCTGAGGCATTCGCTCAAGCGCGTGAGAAGCTTAAGCAACTACTCGACGAGTACAAGGAAGCCGGTTACGTGGGCATCATGACGACATTGCCAAGCTATGAAGCCAGAGCGAATCGCAAGGTTGTGATCGGGCAAGGCAGCACGAAGGATGAGATATTAATGATGCTTCTGCACGAATTAGGTGCTGCTGCTGAGCAGAGAGGACTTCTCATTCAGTTATTTCTCGGCGTGGAACGTTCCTGGTGTGGAACAGCCACCCCGGTCAATGACCCGGCCCGTATCTTGAAGCTATCTGCTTTGTTTGAAGCTTATGCCTGTACCTTCGAGCTTGTGGTGGCTTCGGAGCTCAACAATCTGGATATTGTGCAAGCGGCATGGAATTTTCCGAATGTTCATGTGGGCGGACATTGGTGGTTTAACTTTCGGGCGAGTACATACCGGGATAGTATGCAGTACCGGCTAGAAGCGCTTCCGGCAATCAAAAGCTCGCTCATCGTATCCGATGCCCGCTGTATGGAATGGAGCTACGGCAAGATTTTACTTGTCAAACGGATTGTGAGCGATTTCCTGTGGGGGCAACTCGAAGCTGGCTGGATCGATCATGATACGGCCTTATTTGTTGCAGAGAATTGGTTGTACGGAAGTGCAGCGAAGCGCTATGGCATCGCTCGTTGATTCTGATTTCCAATCGTAAAAAAACACAAAGAGCTATAAGTTTCACCATCGCTACCTCCGGACAACCCAAGTAAGATGAAGAAGACAAATTGAAGCAGCATACAAGAAGGGGAGGAAACCATGGCCAGTAAAATACAGCCATCCGATCGAACGGTTTACGAATTCTCATCGCAGAGTCAGAAATGGGCTTTTGTGCGAAAACATTGGCCGATTTACGTGATCTCATTACCGGGAATTATTTATTTCTTACTTTTTAAATATATCCCGTTATTTGGCTCCGTCATCGCGTTTCAAAACTACAACATTTTCAAAGGTATTAAAGGAAGTAAATGGGTTGGTTTGGAACATTTCCAACGAATGTTCGAGTATACGGATTTCCTTCAAATTTTGAAAAATACGATATTAATCGGTATTTACGATATGTGCTTCGCTTTTCCAGTTCCGATCATTCTAGCCCTTCTCATCAATGAAGTGCGAGTGATGATGTATAAGCGGATTGTTCAAACCGTAGTCTATATGCCGCATTTCCTGTCATGGGTTATCGTAGGCGGAGTTGTCGTAGGGGTATTATCGCCATCCACGGGAATCGTCAATCATTTGCTATCCTTATTTAATATCGAACCTATTTATTTCTTAGGCGAAAATACCTATATTCGGACCATTCTAATCAGCTCCGGGGTGTGGAAGGATAGCGGATGGGGAACCATCATCTATTTGGCTGCGATTGCTGGTATCAATCCCGATCTGTATGAAGCTTCACAAATCGATGGAGCCAGCCGGATTCGTCAAGTGTTCTCCATCACGATTCCGAGTATTTTGCCAACAATTGTCATTTTATTCCTGCTGCATATCGGTAATTTTCTCGATTTCGGTTTCGAACGCGTCTTTGTATTTCTTAACCCGCTTAACAATGAGAATGGGGAGATTATTGATACGTTTGTGTACCGAGCAGGGCTTGTTGATCGTCAATACAGCTACACGACCGCGATTGGTTTGTTTAAGTCGGTTGTGGGTCTTATGTTAATCATGATAAGTAATACGTTTAGTAAAAAGTTGACCGGAGAAGGTTTGTACTGATACGGAAGGAGATAGGAGGTGAATCGCTATGATTATGACAAGAGGCCATAAAATTTTTAATATATTCAACATCATTTTGCTAGGTATGATTGGATTGAGCATGGTGCTTCCCCTTATTCACATTATTGCGCAGTCATTAAGCAATAACACGGCCATTAATGCGGGGAAGGTATCACTGTGGCCAGTTGGCTTCACACTGGGAAGCTATAAACTTATTTTACAGGACCCGACGATATGGATTGGGTTTCGGAATAGTGTCATAATTACGGTTTTTGGCACCTTAATCAACCTGTTTATGACAACAACGCTAGCTTATCCTTTATCTAGACCTGAATATTTGTTCCGTAAATCGATTCTGGTGATGGTGCTGTTTACCCTTATTTTCAGCGCACCGTTAATTCCGAATTATTTGTTAGTGAAACAGTTAGGGCTTCTTAATACACTTTGGGCTTTAATGCTTCCAATGGCGATAAGCGCGTTTAATTTATTCGTTATGCGATCATTTTTCCTAAACTTACCGACGGAGCTGCTGGATTCGGCAAGAATTGACGGGTGCGGCGAGTTTCGGATATTGTGGAATATTGTACTGCCTCTATCGAAACCTGCAATGGCTACAATGGGCATCATGTACGCAGTGGGTCATTGGAACCGTTATGCAGAGGCTGTGTTTTATATCGATCATCGCAATTGGATTCCGCTGCAAGTGCGGCTAAGAGAAATTGTATTTACAGATCAAATGGGGCAATCGGACGTTTCTTCGGAATTAATGCTATTACTATCACCTGAAGGGATTAAGATGGCAGTCATTGTCGTGGCTACAATCCCCATCCTTTGTGTATATCCGTTCCTGCAGAAGCACTTTATCCAAGGGATGATGGTAGGTTCAGTGAAATCCTAATGATTTCGCAAATCACAAAAAACAACAGTATATCGTAAAAATTCACCAATCTTCTAATTTCAGTATCCTGTGTATGCTTTGAATGGAAAGTCCATTCATAACTTTTGGAAAGAAGGGGTTCTTTTGAAAAAAGTTACAAGTGTCGCGCTCGTCGCTATATGGTCTCTCGGTACTTTAGCAGGCTGTTCAACGGGAAAAACCGATCAGGGGCAAGCAACGCCGTCATCAGTCACAACAGCGGCAAAAAAGGCACCGACCAAGTTTTCTATTTCATATCCGACCACGACTAACACTGGATACCACACACGTGTTGACATCAACAATGACAAATGGGTGAAGAAGTTAGAAGAGCTGACGAATACAGATCTTACGCTGAGAGTAACGGAAGTAAGCAAGATGGGCGTTTTGTTCGCTAGCAATGACATTCCAGATGTGGTAGGCAGCTTGGGCACAGCGACAGATAAAGCGATGTCAGGTTCCGTAGAAGCAGGAATGTTCTTACCACTGGATGACTTGCTGAAACAGAATGCCCCCAATTTAATGAAAACAGTACCAAAGGAAGCGTGGGACGCCGTATCTTATAATGGGAAGATTTATGGTATCCCCAACTGGTTAGAGAATCCTTCTAGACGTGCTACGTTTATTCGTACCGATCTACTTGAAAAGGCAGGATTACAGCCACCTAAAACAATCGATGAATTCCTGAATGTACTCCGAAAGTTTAAGGCAATGGGTGTTAAATATCCATATGGTGCTCGTGAGAATTTGAAATATGCCGACACCGTTCTGGGTGCATTTGATGTGCTGCCTTATAAAGAACAATTCGAGTTTGTAAACGGTCAAGTTGTGCCGAAGTTTTTTGACGTGGAAAATATGACCAAAGCGCTTAACGTGATCAAGACCATGTTTGATGAAGGTTTGATGGCCAAAGAGTTCGCGACAACAACTTCGACCGATTGGTTAAAAAATATCCGCAACGGCGATGTTGGTATCTGGTCCTCCAACTTAGTCAGCTTGAATGATTTCCGGACGAACATTCCGAATGCGGTGAAAGACGCCAAGATTGATGTTATCGCTTCACCGAAGGGACCGGATGGCAAAGGCGGATATCTGATGTATCAGCCAGTCATTGGCGCACATTACATCAACAAAAACGTGAAGCCTGAAACGGCCGCAGAAATCGTTAAATATTTCGACTGGATGACGTCAGAGGAAGCATTCAAGTTCTTTACTTTCGGTATTGAAGGCGATACGTATACGATCGTTGACGGTAAAGTGAAGTATAAGGAACCGACCAACAAAGAAGAACAAGAGGAACAGGATCACCGTGGTACGCTGCACTCCTCCCATGAAAGTACGGTTAACCGTCTGAAAATGCAAACGGATCCTAACGGACCTTATATTTTGAATGCATTTGACAATATTTTAGCAAAAGAAGGCTTATCGGGTATTGGTTTTTCTCCTAATTTGGAGGCCGATGCCAAGTACCCGGATGCCGCTTCACCAGGTTCGGATGCTGGGCCAAAAATTATTATGGATCATATGATTAAAATGATTTACGGCAAGGAACCGATTTCCGACTGGCCAAAAGTCATTGAAGAGTATAAAACCAAAGGCGGCAACGAGATCATTAAAGAAGCGACGGACCGTTATAACAATAAAAAAGGCGTGCTTTTTTTGGGTAAGAGACCGTAATAGCAGTCGATAAAAACTGTCCCGTGAGCGGGCAGTTTTTTGTTTTTTTAGGAGCACTCAACCGTCTATTTCGTGTCGCTTCTCCACCATAGCCGCTCCTTCGCCAAGTAGCCAAACAATAAGTGTTCACCCACAATGAACATATTCTTGACTATCTACCTGCCCTCGCATTCAGCTGTTTACTATTCGCTCCGATAATGGAGCACAACTCAAGTCCTATCACCGATAAGCCGAATCAATAGTCTTCTATCTGTATCCCAAACTCAGCCCGCACCTGGCGTCACCAGTTTACCGGAACGTAGATACCTTATTTTACTCAAAACGACGTATTTTACGTTTTCGCGGAACGAGGAGCCTCTATTTCCCGCTTTCGAGGTGTAAAACCCGGTAAAACGCCAAAATAGCGCCTCCACGTTCCGCGTACCGTCCCCGTATCAGTATAATCAACGAAATAGCGGATCCTCGTTCCTCGCGATCATCAGATTTGCAGCTTATATGTCCGAAATCACTTATCTATGGATTTGACCACCTGTTTATCTGTATTTCGTGTTCAGAATCGTCTTAGTTTAATCGTATAAAACGACATAGCGTCTTAAAATTATACATACAGGAAACGCCAACTTTTCGATATGATACATACAGAGTCGTGAAACCGCTTGCACTTTGAAATGGAAAGAAGGGGTGTTTATATGAAAAAAACAATCAGTCTTACCCTGGCTGTCATGATGACAGCTTCTGCATTAACTGCATGTTCTTCGGATGGAAAGGTAGCGGGAAATGCTTCACCACAGCCTTCGGGCAACGTGAAGAAAGCACCGGTCAAATTCTCCCTGCTCTATCCAACGACTGTCAGTACGGGATACCATACCCGAGTACCTGATTTGAACAAGGATAAATGGATATTGAAGCTTGAGGAGTTAACGAATACGGATTTGGACGTGAAGGTTGTGGAGGATGCTAAATTCGGCGTTATGTTCGCAAGTAACGATATTCCCGACGTTGTCGGCAGTATTGGTGGTCCTGGCAGTAAGTCGATGTCCGGTTCTGTAGAGAACGGTGTTTTCATGCCGCTGGACGAGCTTTTGAAGCAGAATGGGCCGAATTTGTTAAAAGTGGTGCCCAAAGCAGCTTGGGATAGTGTTTCGTATGAAGGGAAGATTTATGGTGTTCCTGAATTTTTGAGCAATCCATCTCGTCGTTCCACGTACATTCGTACGGATTTACTGGAGAAGGCTGGGCTTCAAGCTCCTAAAACCGTAGACGAATTTCTGAATGTGCTGCGGGCCTTTAAGAAGATGGGCGTAGAGAATCCATATCAAATGAGGGAAAACTTCAAGTATGCGGACGTTATCCTAGGAGCTTTCGATGTTTTGCCTTACAAGGATCAATTTGAATTGGTAAATGGTCAAGTAGTCCCGAAATTTTTCGATGTAGAAAATGTTCAGAAGGCACTCACCACGTACAAAACGATGTATGACGAAGGATTGATTCCTAAGGAATTTGCAACCATCACTTCTACCGATTTTACGAAAAGCATTGAGTCGGGCAAAGCGGGAATCTGGTCGCAAAATGCTTCAGGATTGCCAGGTTACCGTACGAAGGCCCAACAAGCTGTTCCTGGAGCGAAAATTGATATTATTCCTTCACCTAAAGGTCCGGAAGGTAAAGGCGGATATTTCTATTATGCACCTGTCATTCGTTCCTTCTTCATTAATAAAAATGTGAAGCAAGAAACAGCTGCGGGAATTATTAAAATGTTTGATTGGATGGTTACTCCGGAAGCTGAAACTTTCTTTACCTTCGGAATTGAAGGCGATACCTACACCAAGGACAGCAGCGGCAAAATTACTTATAAATTCCCGACGACGAAGGAAGAAACAGATGAAGAAGGGTTCCGCAGCGGAACGATGTGGGCGGTGCATGACTCCACTTACAATAAACCAAGACTGCTGCTGAACGAAGATGGAAAAGCGACCCTGAAAGCATTCGATGAGGTTCTATCGAAGGAAGGATTGGCTGGTATCGGATTCTATCCTGATTTGAGCAGCTTCGCTAAATTTCCGGATCTTGCCGCTCCTCAGCCTGACGTAGGTCCGAAAATCATTATCGATCACATGATCAAAATGATTTACGGCAAAGAACCAATCACCGATTGGCCGAAGGTGATCGAAGAGTATAAAGCCAAAGGCGGCAATGAAATTATTAAAGAAGCGACTGAGCGTTGGAACAAGAAGCAAGGCGCGATAAAGATCGATACGAAATAAACGGTTTTTCAAAAGAGGCATCCCTCACGCAGAAGTATTCTGCGGAGGGATGTTTTTCATGTATTAATTCGTAAAAAAACACATGTTATCTTAAGTTTGTCCGTTCTACTTGGGCGAATAATCTCCTATAATGAAGGCAACAAATCAATCGAGAGGTGAGTGTCTGAATGGAAAGTATCGCAGAACGTATGCTGCCCGCGCCTCGCGGAGGCGGTTTTCGGATGGAAGGTTATTGGGTGTGGTGCGGTTCGGTTATTCGGGGAGAAGATGAACGCTATCATATGTTTGCTTCTCGTTGGCCCAAATCGCTGCCTATGCATCCTGGTTGGCTGGTTGCTTCAGAAATCGTGCGGGCGGTTTCGGATACCCCGGAGGGTCCATATACGTTTCAAGAGGTCGTCTTACCTGCTAGAGGAGCCCAATATTGGGACGGGCGCAGCACGCATAATCCACATATCACCAAATTCGGAGATAAGTATCTTCTCTACTATATGGGTTCAACTCATCCGCTGCCTGATGTGGTCGCCGGTGATGGATTCGGGTTGGAGGACCCGCGATGCATCGTTGCACGTTCCAATAAGCGAGTGGGTCTTGCTATGGCGAACAGTGTTTTCGGGCCTTGGGAAAGAAGCGAGAAGCCGATACTCCCCGTGCGGCCAAACCGGTTCGATAGCTACTTGACCTCCAATCCAGCTCCTTGCTTACAGGAAGACGGTTCCGTACTGCTTGTCTACAAAGCCCGTCAATATGAAGGTAATCTTCATGGGAAAATGACGATCGGGGCAGCTGCAGCAGACAGCTACCAAGGACCCTATCGCGTATTAACAGAGGAGCCCATTTTTCCTCCGGATCAATTTCATATTGAGGATCCATTCATTTGGAAGACGCAGGAAGGGTATGAGCTGTTAGCCAAGGATATGGAGGGGACGCTTTGCGGGGAAAGACATGGAGGCATTCATGCTATCTCTCCAGACGGGTTGAAATGGCAATTGTCAGAGACGCCAAAGGCCTATTCTCGTACGGTTCTTTGGGATGATGGAACGGAGCAGACGATGGGCAATCTTGAACGGCCTTTTCTGTTATTTCATGACGGAAAACCGACGCACCTGTTCGCTGCCGCAGCCGACGGTCCCGGGGGATTTCGTAACGCAGAGAACACTTGGAATATGGTTATTCCATTGAAGCCTTAGGGAGGTAGTTTACATATGAAAGCTATACTGGTTGGTTTGGGATCTGCTGGTTTCAGTTGGTATAAACGACTAAGAGATCAAGGATTATTAGCAGCCGTTGTTGAGGTTGATAGGGCCATGAAAGAGAAGATGCAGGAGGATCCGTTTCCTTTCTACACCTCATTAGAAGAAGCTTTGCAAAACGAGCAGGCGAATTTTCTTGTCAATGTGACTTCCCCGATGATGCACACAGCTGTGAATCATGCGGCGTTTGACCGTAAGCTGGCTGTTTTGTGTGAAAAACCGATTTCTTTTGATTATGAGGAATCCATTGAGGTCGTAGCTCGCGCTGCTCGGGAACACATCCCTTTTATGATCGCAGAAAATTACCGCAGGATGCCTTATATTCGTAAAATGAAACAGCTAATAGACGAGGGTGCCATTGGCAGACTTTCCTCGCTGGATATACAGTTCTACAGATACCACCACGTGCAGCGGAGATATACCGTTAGTATCCTGGATGATATTGGCGTACATCACTTGGATATGATCCGTTATTTAACCGGAAGAGAAGGGAAATCGGTCCAGGCCAAGCTCTACAATCCAATTGGCGCGTGGGAAGAGGAAGGGGCGATTATTAATGCCTATGCCTTCCTTGAAATGGACAATGGTATCACTGCAGCCTACAATGCATCCATCGCTGCAAGAGGGACAGAGACACCATGGAGCGGCAATTGGCGAATTGAAGGAACCAAAGGCGCTATGGAAGTGGTAGATAAGGAAATTCGCCTAATTCGGGACGGAGAGGTCTTACTCGTTGATGATATTAGCGGGGTGGATGAAACGGATACACTGGCTGAGTTTTTGGCGTCACTTCAGGAGGGACGCGAAGCGGAAACAAGCGGCAGGGACTATTTGAAAACCCAAGCGCTTGTTCATTACGCGAAGCTGGCAAGTGAATCCGGTCAAACGAAGGCCATTGAGGTTCCAACTCTATAGATGAATGGGAATGGGGAAACTAGCATGCAAATAACGAATTGGCAGCAATCGGCGCCAGGCGTATGGCGCCTTACGATCGGAGAACCGCAAGGAATTACACCGCTCTCCTTGATGGGCGTTTCGCCGAAAGCCGAGGCTATGCAGCAAATGCCGCAAGTACAGCCGCCTTTTGCTTGGGAAAGTATTCAGCTCGAGGAAGCAAGTGGCTGTCTTATTCTGTCTATTCCGCTTGATCGTACAGAAAAGCTTTATGGTACAGGCCTGCAATTATTAAGAATGAATCAACGGGGAAGAAACCGTTATTTGCGTGTGAACAGCGATCCCAAGCAGGATACGGGCGAGACGCATGCCCCTGTACCTTTTTACGTAAGCGATCTCGGGTATGGTGTTTTGGTGGATACTTCACGGATCGTTACGCTGTACTGCGGGTCAACCATGAGGCAGGAGGAAACTCAAAGCGAGGATATTCGTGATCGCAACACCGATAAGGGATGGAAGGCAACACTAGTCGCATCGCGGGTAGAGATCCGGATTCCTGTCGAAGGTGCAGACGTGTATGTATTTGGCGGTCCAACCCTTTCGGATGTGGTTGCTAGATATAATTTATTTTGCGGTGGCGGCCTACTTCCTCCGAAGTGGGGACTTGGCTTCTGGCACCGTGTACCGACGCTGTATACGGATCAGCAAGTGCTTGAAGAAGCGGAGCAGTTCCGCCTGCATGATATTCCCTGTGATGTGATCGGGCTCGAACCCGGTTGGCACAGTCAAAGCTACCCAGTCAGTTACGAATGGGAGAAAAGCCGATTCCCCGAGCCCGAAAAATTCGTGAAAGCTTTGGACCAAAGCGGCTTTCGGGTGAACCTGTGGGAGCATCCCTTCGTGTCGCCAAAGAGTGCGCTGTACGAGGAACTGAAGCCGCTTTCGGGGAGTCATTCGGTATGGGGCGGGCTTGCGCCGGATTATTCGCTGCCAGCAGCTGTGGAGCTTTATAAGAAGCAGCATGAAGAGCAGCATGTCAATATCGGAGTATCCGGTTATAAGCTGGATGAATGTGACGGCAGTGACTTGACCAACAATTCTTGGATGTTTCCAGGTCATGCTCAGTTTCCATCCGGTCTGGATGGGGAGCAGATGAGACAAATGTACGGGTTGATGTTCCAAAAAATGACGGCTGATCTGTTCCGCAGCAAAAATCGGAGAACGTACGGACTTGTTAGAGCTTCGAACGCTGCAGCCTCAACGATGCCTTATGTCCTCTATTCGGATCTCTATGATCATAAACAATTTATTCGTGGTCTATGCAACTCCTCCTTCAGCGGGCTGCTGTGGACACCGGAGGTTCGCAGAGCCCGAAATGCCGAGGATTGGGTACGGCGGATGCAAACGGTATGTTTCTCGCCACTTGCGATGCTGAATGCATGGGGAGATGGAACGAAGCCTTGGTCTTTCCCTGAAGTGGAAGGAACTGTCCGCCATTATATTAAGCTGCGGATGAGATTGCTGCCTTATTTGTATACGGCTTTCGCCACTTACCGAGAGCAGGGGATTCCTCCTTTCCGCGCAATGCCATTCGTTATGTCCGCATCAGAAATCGCAGAAGCCGAGGCGATGTATGCCGAAGCAGCTGAGCAAACCTTGAATACGACAGATGCTGCTTACGGCAAGAAAAAAGTAAGAGAGTGGGATGACCAATACATGTTCGGCGATGCATTGTTAGTAGCTCCACTGGTTGAAGGAGAGTCTGAGCGGGAGGTCCTACTACCGTCCGGAATCTGGTATGGATTGGAGACAGGGGAACGTTATACCGGTGGATGCATCATTCGCGTTCAAGCAGGCTTGGAGCGAATTCCGGTATTTGTTAGAAGCGGGTCCGTCATTCCGATGATGCCTGCTCTATCGCATGTCCCTCCCTTAGGCACGCGTGTTCCGCTTGAACTGGTTCATTTCGGTGATAGGATTGGTGAAGGAAATCTGTATGATGATGACGGGGAATCGTTCGATTATGAACAAGGTAAGTTCGGCTGGTGGAAGGCGGCAGTCACGCAAAATGCAGCTGGCGTCTACTCCGGTGAACTCATAGGGACGGACGGGGAACCGACATCTTTCAATTCCGTCACATGGCGTTTCGCACAAACGCGTTTGTAATTCCATCCGTTGTAGAACCTATAACCGTGAGTTATCATAATTGGATAGCGATTCTGAGAAACATGGGGGAGGTCTGGACATGCATGTACTGATTGTAGACGATGAACCTGTCATTCGCAGAGGAATGGTAAAGATGGCGGAAATGTATGTGCCTTCTTTCTCGAAAATACAGACGGCTGAGAACGGTGTGGCTGCTTTAGAGCGGATTCGCGCCTGCGAACCTGATCTTGTGTTGACGGATGTTCGCATGCCCAAAATGGACGGATTGGAGCTCTGCAGAATCATTCATGAGGAATTTCCTCAGATTAAGACCGTTGTGATATCCGGTTATAGTGACTTTGAATATGCCCAAAAAAGCATGAATTATGGTGTTCGGCACTATATGCTGAAACCGGTTACCAAATCGGATGTGCATGGCATGTTGGATCAATTGATCAAAAAGCCATCACGCAGCTATATGCCGCCTTCCCGTTATATCGAGTGGATCGATCAAATGGAACAGCAAATATGGGCCTTGCAAATGGAGGAACTAAACAGCTTAATCAGCCGGTGGCGTGAATACTGCCTATCTGCCAATTTATCGTTGGCCCAGCTGAAGGAGCTATTGGACGATTGTAATGCGCTTCTTGTCAAACGCTTTCAAGTCCGCAATTTCTCCCCTTCCTCTGTGCAAGCCCACTTGCAGGCGGATAGTGTGAAGGAAGCCCTCGAAGCGTTTGAGAAGGGTTTGGTTCAAATGGCGAAAGGACTACAAGACGTTCGAAGCGGCAGCTTCAAAGATCCAATGGAAGAGGCCAAAGGCTTTATCGACAGCCGATTGTCAGAAGACATTTCGCTGGATCAAGTGGCTGCGATGGTCGGATTGACACCTACCTATTTCAGCTCGCTTTTTAAAAAAGTAACGAATGAGACCTTTGTTCAGTACCGGATCAAAAAAAGGATGACGAAGGCGAAGGAAATGCTGGCTATCCCTTATGTCCGAATCGTGGATGTAGCCGCAGATGTCGGGTATGACGATTACCCCCATTTTACGAAAACCTTCAAAAAAATTGTTGGCGTTTCGCCTTCTGAATATCGCGCAGGGCTCGGTATCAAATGAAAATTAGAGGTTTAACGAAAAAGCTATTCGTCTATTTTCTAATTGTCATTATTCTTTCTCTTAGCAGTGTCGGTATTTTCTCTTATATGACATCTTCCGATGAATTAGCAGAAATGGTCGAGAACCAAATGAATCAAATCGTCGGAAACGCGGTTCATCATACGGATCTGTATTTGAAAGACTATGAGCGCTCCATTGTCTCTATTTTGACGAACAGGCAGGTTATGGAGTTTATTGATCTGAAGGCGAATCGGGAGGAATATGACTTTTTTACGTATCGGAAAATGATTCTCGAAACGAGCGTCGATCCGTTATTTATTCGCAATCCTAAATTAGCTTCTGTGTATTTGCTCAGCGATAAGCTGAATGCAGTCTATTACTATAATGGTGTGAATGAGCAATCCTTCAATGCGGAGGATAAACGAAAACAGCGGGAATATTTTCTCGCCAATACAACGCCTGACGGAAAATTGAGTATTTTGAACCACACCATTATTGAAGGTCAAGAGAATCAAATGCTCACGCTAGCCCGCCGTATTCGAGGCTTCACCTCGCCTGAATTGAATGGCTTGCTCGCCATTGAGATGAGATCCGCTGATTTATCTGCCCTATGGAAAGGGATTGATTTAGGTAAATACGGGTACCTGTTTATCATGGATGAAAAAGGTCGTTATATCTATCATCCAGATGGAAAAAAAGTCGGTTCAGATGTTCCAAAAGAGTTCGTGGAGAAGCTGCAAGAGGCTGGGACTTCTTCCTTCGTTGACAGCAGTGAGGGGGATCAGCGCATGTATCTAAGCCGCACATCCGATTATTCGGGTTGGCAGCTTGTTGTCTCCATGCCGCTTCATGAACTGCGTAAACCGGTGGCTAACATCCGTTCAACAACGCTTGTAGTCGGATTATTTACACTAGTCTTAGCAATCTTACTTGCTTATAGATTCGGTAGGTCGATTACCAAGCCGATTCAAGTACTCAAATCCGGGATGAGAGAGACGGAGAAAGGGAATTGGGCCACGATTCCACTCCCCTCTCACAGGGACGAAATTGTCGAACTCATGGTTCGCTATAATCTGATGGTCAAACGGCTATCTGAAGCGGTTGATCGCGTGGTTCAGGTCGAATTAAGCAATTCAGAAATTCGGATGGAACGGCAGAAGGCTGAGTTTCAATCTCTTCAACTGCAAATCAATCCTCATTTTATGTACAACACACTGGAGACGATTATCTGCTATGCCACGATTCAGGATTCAGAGGAGATATCCGAAATCGTTAAGGCACTGGCTTATATGCTGCGATACTCGGTCCAAACGAATTTGGAGGAAATAACGGTTGCGAACGAGTTGAAGCACGTTTTGTATTATCTGGTCGTGCTGAGGCATAGAATTGGCCGGGAGTTTGAGATTGATGTTGCGATTAAGCCCGAATATTTGCTTCATGTCATGGTTCGGCTGACTCTTCAGCCTCTGGTTGAAAATGTGTTCCAGCATGCCTTTCCGGAAGGATTGGAAGATTATCATTTCGTCCGAATCGACGGAGGGATAAAGGATGGAATCTTCTGGATCAGCGTAGAAGATAATGGTTCAGGAATGTCGGAGACACAACTTACGCAGCTCCAAGAGAAGTTGAGCACCAACAGACTGGCAGATGCTGAAATCGATGAAGCAGGTAAAAAAGGCGGTATTGGTGTGCTGAACGTTCATCGCCGGATTCAAATGGTTTATGGGGAGAATTATGGACTGAGGATTGAAAGTATGGCTGAGCAGGGAACTAAAATGATCATGGTGATGCCTGCATCGCCTAAACATGATGATAACCCAAATCTTGTATAGGGGGCGTAAACTTGAACAATCGCGAGAAATTGTGGTACCTTCAGCCTGCTAAGATGTGGGTAGAAGCGCTTCCGATCGGTAACGGTCGACTAGGCGGGATGATTTTCGGCCATGTGCAAGAGGAAAGAATTCAATTAAATGAAGATTCCATCTGGTACGGAGGTCCCAAGGATGGACTCAATCCCGATGGTTCTCGATACTTAGAAGAAATCCGTGAGCTGCTTTTTGCCGGAAATGTCGTGGAGGCCACGCGATTAACGCGAATGGCGCTCTTTTCTACACCTAAATATTACAACCCTTATCAGCCTTTGGGAGACCTAAGGCTTTATTTTCATGACCAGAAAGGCGAAGTCGAGGCGTATCGGCGAGAATTGGATTTGAAGCAGGCAATCGCTCGTACAACCTATAGGATCAATGGAGTGAATTACCGTCGCACGATGTATACCAGCTGCCCTGATCAAGTGATGATGATTCGATTGGAGTGCGATCAGCCAGGTAAGCTTAATTTCTCTGCGAATCTGAATCGCAGACCGTTTGAGGGGGAAACCGGCGCATTGTCGGCAGATAGTATTTGGATGGGCGGAGAATGTGGGAAGCACGGTGTTGAATATGCCTGTGTGTTGAAAGCCAAATCCCGTGATGGTCATGTGTCCGTGATCGGCGACTTCCTGTCTGTGGAGGGGGCTAGCTCTGTGACATTGATGCTTGCCGCAGCCAGCACGTTTCGAGAGCCTGATCCATTAGCAGCCTGCAAGCTTCAAATTGAAGGCGCCGATCGTTTCAACGCAGATGAGGTGGAACGCCGGCATATTCAAGATTATCAGGAATTGTATAATCGGGTGAGTTTGCGGTTGACTGTAAACGATCCGCTTGATAATCTGCCAACGGACGAGCGGTTGAAGCTTTTACAAGAGAGTCAATCGAGTGTGGATAGCGGTTTGGCGGAGCTTTACTTTCATTTCGGCCGTTACTTATTGATCGCCAGCTCCCGACCGGGATGTCTGCCCGCGAATCTTCAAGGCATTTGGAATGACAGCTTTACGCCTCCATGGGAGTCCAAATATACGATTAATATCAATACACAAATGAATTATTGGCCGGCTGAGGTTTGCGGATTATCGGAATGCCATGAGCCGCTGTTCGACCATATCGAACGGATGCAGGTCAGCGGTCGGCAAACTGCGCGCGAGCTGTATGGCTGCTCGGGCTTTGTCGCTCATCACAATACGAACTTATGGGGAGAGACACGTCCAGAAGGGTTGTTTCCGACATGTGTGATATGGCCGATGGGAGCTGCTTGGCTAAGCCTGCATGTATGGGAGCATTTTGTGTTTTCCGAAAATATAGAATTTTTGCGGCATAGAGCCTACCCGATCTTGAAGGATGCTGCGGCCTTTTTCGTTGATTATTTGGTGGAATCGCCAGATGGACAGCTAGTGACTGGACCCTCTGTGTCTCCAGAAAACGTGTATGTATTAGCGGATGGAACCAGAGGGTCATTGACCATGGGACCTTCTATGGATACGCAGATTATCCGTGAGTTGTTCGAGGCGTGTAAACAGAGCAGCCTCCTGCTGCAGGTCGATAGTGAGCTTCGTGAGCGGCTCTCCGTGCTGCTGGAGCGGCTGCCTAAGCCACAGATTGGCAAGCACGGACAGATCATGGAGTGGTTGGAGGACTATGAGGAGGATGATCCAGGTCATCGGCATATTTCACAATTGTTTGCGCTGCATCCGGGAACCCAAATCAACCCGTATCGCACGCCCGAATTAGCCAAGGCAGCCGCAGCCACACTGCAGCGCAGATTGGAAAACGGAGGAGGCCATACGGGTTGGAGCAGTGCATGGATCGTCAATATGTTTGCAAGATTGGAAGATGGCGAACAATCGTATGCGCATTTGAGTCACATGCTGAGGAAATCAACATATCCCAATCTCTTTGATGCGCATCCTCCATTTCAAATTGACGGGAATTTCGGTGCCACGGCTGGTATTGTGGAGATGCTGCTGCAATCCCATGCCGATGAGCTGAACCTACTTCCTGCACTGCCGCCTGTGTGGTCTGATGGAGAAGTGAGAGGACTGAGGGGGCGCGGCGGATACGTCGTCGACCTGAAATGGACCGATGGCAAACTATCGGAAGCGGTCATAAGCGCAGCGAAGGCTGGCTTATGCAGAGTCCGAACACGCCATGCGGTTCTGGTCCGCTGCGGGGGAGAAGATATTGCCTTGGGCGGAGATCAGTCAGTTATAGAGTTTAGAGTTGAAGCGGGCAAAACGTATGAACTATTTAGTAAATAATCATCTGCGATTCATCAGGACGAGCAGCTCATTCGCAACTGCTAATCCATAACATTAACCAAAATAGTAAAGCGAGAAATCCATTACAGTTAAAAAATTTCGGGCAAGTTATCCTCCATGAGTGCATAGGATTGTAGTACACAATTCACCATCACGAGCTGACCTAGATAAGAAAGGCAGCAGTGAAAGGAGGTACCCATGGACATATTCAAAAGAATTTCGGAGCATCGTACGGAGAAGGATTCATTGAGCTGGACCGGTACGTTCGCGGAGTACATAGAATTGCTTCGCAAAAATCCTGGACTCGCGAGAACAGCGCATTCAAGGGTCTATGATATGATTGCTTCGCAAGGAATCAATGACCAAGTCGGGCACAAATCCTACAAATTCTTCAACAAAGAGATTTTCGGCCTGGATCGAGCCATTGAGAAGCTGGTGGAAGAATATTTCCATTCCGCTGCCCGTCGATTGGATGTTCGTAAGCGGATATTACTGCTGATGGGTCCTGTAAGCGGTGGTAAATCAACCATTGTGACCATGCTTAAAAGAGGGCTGGAGCAATTTGCTAGAACTGACTTAGGGGCTGTCTATGCGATTAAAGGTTGTCCGATGCACGAGGAACCACTTCATTTGATCCCTATGGAGCTGCGTCCCGAGATCGAGCGAGAGCTGGGAGTAAAGATTGAAGGCAGTTTGTGTCCTTCCTGTCAAATGCGTTTAAAAACCGAATACAACGGCTGTATTGAAGATGTTCATGTTGAGCGTGTGTTCGTTTCAGAAGAAGCGCGTGTAGGTATCGGTACGTTCAGTCCATCGGATCCTAAATCACAGGATATTGCCGATTTGACGGGAAGCATAGACTTCTCCACCATCACGGAGTTTGGTTCCGAATCCGATCCGCGTGCCTATCGATTCGACGGGGAGCTGAATAAGGCAAACCGGGGGATCATGGAGTTTCAGGAAATGCTGAAATGCGACGAGAAATTCCTCTGGAACTTACTGTCACTCACACAAGAGGGTAACTTTAAGGCAGGACGCTTCGCCCTCATTAGCGCCGATGAGCTGATCATTGCGCACACGAATGAAACCGAATATAAATCTTTTATTGCGAACAAGAAAAATGAGGCTTTGCAATCTCGGATGATTGTTATGCCAATTCCGTATAACCTTCGGGTTTCGGATGAAGAAAAAATTTACTACAAGCTCATCGGACAGAGTGATATGTCTCACATTCATATTGCTCCGCACGCGCTCAGAGTTGCTGCGATTTTCTCCATTCTTACCCGCTTGAAGGAAACGAAGAAGCAAGGGATGGATTTAGTCAAGAAAATGCGTATGTACGATGGTGAAGTTGTGGAAGGTTACAAAGAAGCGGACCTCAAGGAAATGCAAAATGAATACCAAGAAGAGGGCATGAGCGGCATCGATCCGCGTTATGTCATTAACCGAATTTCAAGTGCATTGATTCGCCAAGATCTTCAGTGCATTAACGCGCTGGACGTTCTGCGTGCCCTGAAGGATGGTTTGGATCAGCATCCGTCGATTACGAAGGATGAGCGTGAGCGGTTCCTCAATTTCATTTCCGTGGCGCGCAAGGAATACGATGATATTGCCAAGAAAGAAGTGCAGAAAGCGTTCGTTTACTCCTTCGAAGAATCAGCCAGAACTATTTTCGATAACTATCTCGATAATATTGAGGCTTATTGTAATTGGGGGAAAATTAAGGATCCGCTTACCGGTGAGGAAATGGATCCGGATGAGCGCCTGATGCGCTCCATTGAAGAACAAATTGGCATTTCTGAAAATGCGAAGAAAGCATTCCGAGAAGAAATACTGATCCGCATTTCCTCTTATTCACGTAAAGGTCGGAAATTCGATTACAGCAGTCACGAGCGGCTGCGTGAAGCGATTGAGAAGAAGCTCTTCGCTGATTTGAAAGATATCGTGAAAATAACGACTTCCACGAAGACACCGGATGAGAAGCAGTTGAAGAAAATTAATGATGTGACCAAACAATTGATTGATGAACACGGATATTGCCCTGTATGCGCGAATGAGCTGCTGCGTTATGTAGGTAGTTTGCTGAACAGATAAAACTTCATGGTGGAAGTAAAACGGACTTGAGGCGGTGACGATCCCTCAAGTTCGTTTTTTCATTTGTAAAGGAAACTGTCTACGGTCTATCACCGAATCTATCAATCTCTCATATACTATAAGATCTAACGATAAGGGAGGTGCAAGAGATTATGATAGGTAATTCATTGAAAAAGACAGGTGCATTTCTTTTACTATTCGTGAGTTTTCTAGCTTTCGTGATGACTTGGGAGGTGGGGCTATTATCTCCTTTGGGGGGAATATGCATAGCGGGATTTAGCTTCGGCGGCGCCATTCTAATGTGGCTGGATGTCCACGAATCGAGGCAAGGTGCTGGCAAGAAAGATGCAAAACGAGCAAAAGCCGATCTCTGATCGACAAGAAGACAATTCCCCCCAGAAAAAATCCAACGAGCCCGGGAGATGGTCAGACGTCTTTGGATTCGGCAAAATGTTGGACAAACTACCACTTCATAAGCTTTCAGCTCGCATGGCCTACTGTATGTTTTTTGATTTAGTACTGCTCTTATTTGTTCTTGTTCTCCGTGCTTCGGGTACTCAAGTGAATGATTTTCCGAACGCATGGGATATTCGGTTAATTGTGTTCACGACAATTGTCGTTTTTTTCGTCGGACTCTGCGATATCTGGAAAGATCGGAAGTAATAAGATGGTTACAAAGCATAAGAAATAACCGCCCAATTTTTGGAGAAGTGGTCACCAACTAGGCAATCGCACACATACAGTATTGTAGGCTGTTAACTATACAAGAAGAATGTGAGTGATCCAGAAAATGACGAAACCAGAAGAACAAGAATTTCGTCCACCACAAGGTGGGCACGGAGGCGACGGCCATGGTGGACCGGGACATGGTGGTCATGGCCATGGCGGGCACGGTTACGGTGGACACGGCCATGGTTACCATCCGCACTATGGATATGGCGGACTGACCAATTTGCTGCCCTGGGTAGTGGCCCCATACTTATATGCGAATCAACCTTACTATCCATATCCATATCCATATCCATACCCACCGACACCATATCCTTACCCCTACTACCCGCCGTATCAACCCGGTTATCCAGGGATTTAAAACAATTAATTTGCCTGTACACTCAAACAAAGCAGAGAAACTTTCTTGTTCAGAGAGTTTCTCTTTGTTTTTCTGATTTTTACTAAAAATGGGCGTATACCGCTACGAATCTTTATCAAATCTTTATCAAATCTTTATAATCTTATAGGCATAGTGTAATTTTCATGCTACAATTCTATTTATATAGCGTTTACATTTGTTACCCTCTAATTTACTAATCCTCTCGCTCCCCTTTTCAAAACCATTTATATTCCAAGTCATTCTATTCATCATACGATGGAAAAACCATCTTGGCTTTTGCTTATGAAGACTTTACTTTTGCAAATCTAAGGGGGAAAGTGTGTTGAGCAATCAACCCGTTCGGATCTTACATCATATTAGTGATATGAATCGTGGAGAAGCGCAAAGCTTTATTATGAATGTGTATCGACACATGGATCGATCGAAGATTCAATTCGATTTCGTTGTCCACACGCATAATCCTTCTGATTATGATGAAGAAATACGAGCATTCGGTGGGAGGATATTCATCCTGCAGAAGCCTAGAGCGGGCTGGATAGGTTACATATATGAGTTAAAGTCGACGATTCAACATCACGGTCCTTTCCATGCTTTGCATAGTCATACTTATGAAGCTAATGTCTTAACTTTGTTAACATCAAGGCTGTTTGGCATTGATATTCGTATTGTACATTGTCACAGCATAAGTGATTATACATACTCTTCCTCAACGACTAAGATATCTCGTTGGCTGAAGAGGAACATGATACGGCGATTTGCGACCAGTTGGGTAAGCAGCTCGATCACGGCAAGTCAGGCGCTATTCGGGTATCACTGGTTTAAAGATAATCGCGGCAGAATGGTGCGTAACGGGATAGATGTCGGTCGATTTACAAGTAGATTACAGAAGCCCATAACGCTCCGCGAGCAATTGCATATTCCACCCGATGAGCCAATTATTGGTCATATTGGACGGTTTAGCGCAGCTAAGAATCATACCTTCCTGATTGAGATTTTTGAAGAGCTGCTCTACCGTATGCCGAATGCGAGGCTTATTCTGGTGGGGGATGGTGCATTGCGACCTCAGATTATAGCGATGATCGAGCAAAAAGGGATCCAAAACCGAGTTCATTTATTAGGACAGCGAGACGATATTTCTGAGCTCATTCAGGAATTTGATGTCATGGTCCTACCTTCATTCAAAGATGGTTTACCCATGGTTTTGATTGAAGCGCAAGCCGCAGGAGTTCCCTGCGTGGTATCCGATGTTTTACCAGAAGAAGCGAATCTGAGAGCAGGCTTTTTCGCATTCGTGTGTTTGAAGCAAGACATTGCCGTATGGGTGCAATGGTTAATGAAGGCATTGCGCAGCGATCCTGTCCCGGTTGATGAGCGAATCCGAGCGATTCGACTAGCCGGCTATGATATTAAAGAGGTAGCTTTAGAGTTAGAACATGTCTACGCTGCCCAATAGGAAATAGTGAGAGCCCTAATGTTGATGACATGGGGGTTAGTACAACGACAGAATAATCCCGCTTTAGAACCTTGATATATCAAGGTTCTTTTTCATTTGTACGTATTTTCTTGTCGTTTTTTTATGGACGTGAAAAACCCGTTATACTGCACTAACGACAAAAAAATCACCTTATTAAGGTATATAAGAAGTAGTTTTGGGAAATATTGGTTTCGATAGCAAGGTAAAGGGGATGTGCAGCAAGCAATGCGAGAGATTTGTTGGAGTAAAGAGTGGATTCAACCTTACGAATCCTTTATTTCGATTATTGAAAAAATTAAAATAGCAAACGTAATTCAAAGTAAGGATGTAATTGATTTTTTTGGAACAAGTTTTGTAAAAAACCACAAATCAGCTATTCGGTCATTAAAACTAAGAAATTTATATAATATGGCTGGTTTTGATTTTAGTCTATTTATGGAGTATACTGGCATTGATTTGAATATCCATAAAACACTTGTAAGGGAAATTTGTAATCTATTTTCAGGAGGGAATTTATACCTTTATAAACATTATTTATCGTATTGCGATGATTGTTTACAAATGAACTATCATAGCATTTTGCATCAACTTGAATTTGCAGAGATATGTCCTTTTCATTTGAAAAAATTAATTAACAGATGCCCTTCGTGTAATAATGTTATTTTATATTATTTTAGCTATAAAAGTCAGTTTCAATGTGAATGTGGTTTTATCGCAACAACTCAGTGCACATATAACATAAACCCTTGGAGCAATTGGGGCACTAATTTAGAAATTCAAGATGAATTATTTCTAAAAATGGATAATATTTTAAGTAGGAGAATTGAATAGTAAAATTCAGAAAAAGAACCTTTAAGTGAAGTGCACCCCTTAGAATAGACATTGGAAAAACCCCTGGGTTAAACCGATGAAAATTCTAGGGGGTGCATTTTTTATGCCAGCGAAAAAAGGACAAAAGTATAAGGCTT
>NZ_JCAUAS010000013.1:0-194531 GCF_059692075.1 Paenibacillus sp. J31P190
TCCGGCCATGTTCATGACCAGCGGCTAGCCATTGTGCTCATGAAACAGTTACAGCACAAGTTCCCAATGCTCCAGCCCAAGCACATTTTAGCCGACAAAGGGTATGATGGCATGCCGATTTACGAACACGCTCGAGAGTTAAAAGCTTTTGCACTCATTCCGCTCATTCATCATGCCAAGGAATTACCTGTAGGTTGGAATGAAGATTTTAGCCCCCTTTGCTCACAAGGCCATACCTACCGGTACGACAGCTTTGATCAGAAATATGAGACGTTAAAGTACACGAAGCCAAAAGAATGCAGTGAATGTCCGCTATACAATGAAGGTTGCCAAAAAATCCATAAAATTCGAATCGCAACAAACCATCGTCATCACACCGTCCCTGCACGGGGTAGCGAGTCATTTAAGACACTTTTTAAACAACGTACGGCCGTTGAACGCGTATTCGCATATCTCAAGCTTTATTTAGGTATGGGGACAAGTCGTCTGCGCAGGTCAAGAGCACGTATCGATTTCGATTTAAGCTGTCTAACCTACAATTTGTGCAAGTATGCACTTGATCGGATGAACCAACAAATTGGGATTGTTAAGCAAGCGAGCTAATTTTAAAAAATAATACCGCAATTTTCGGCGGGTATTACCTGGGGCAAATTGCATTATGAAATTGACTCAGTGATACAAGATTTTATCCTACATATTCGACACGAGACCGCCTCCTCCTTGTTCCACAATCATGTATGTTCATTTGAGGCCACCGCATGAATAACTCCTTAATCTCAACGTATGATGTTGTAGAAAGTGCTACAATTCCTGCCTATATCCCCCTCCCTCACTTCAATGTTGTAAAATCTACAACAATTGCGACCCCAAACAGGCGTTTTTGCCTCAAATGGGTCTGAATTGTTGTACAAACTGCAACATCAGCTTGCAAAATAGCTATTGAGGGTGGGAAATGTTGCAGAAAATACAACACTTGGTTGGATTCAATCAGGCAATTTAGTGAAATGTTGCATTTTACGCAGGTCTATTGGTTACCTAAAAAATAGCAAAAAAAAGGCCGCTCATTCGGCAAACTGTTTGTACCCCTACAAACAACCGAAACGAGGCAACCTCATGGAAATTCTGCTATGTTTTCAACTATTCTGCAAACAATATGTGCTGCTTAAATTTTTGCTCGATCAGAGAAATTCTTTGTTCATCCAAGTGCTAAGTTATCTTTTGCCGAATACTACGGGTCATCCTATTTTAAGAATGAACCTCGGTAGATGCCGCTGATGCAAACTGCGAGTGATCTGCAGTCGCCTGCTCATGCAGCTGCAGCTGCTGCGTAGCAAACTCGCGGTACATCTCATGGGACTCCAGCAACTGCTGATGTGTACCACTGCCCGTCACGACGCCTTTGTCCAGGAAGATAATTTGGTCGGCATCTACGACCGTAGATAAGCGATGGGCAATCACCAACGTGGTGCGTCCTTGCATCAAATTTTGCAGCGCCTGCTGCACAACGACCTCCGATTTACTGTCCAGACTCGATGTCGCTTCGTCCAGCATCAGAATCTTCGGATCCCGCAGCAAGGCTCGCGCAATGGCGATCCGCTGCCGTTGTCCACCCGACAGCTTGATGCCGCGTTCGCCGACCTCGGTCTCATACTTCTGCGGAAGGTCCTCGATAAAGTCGTCGGCATATGCCATCTGTGAAGCCCGCTTCAGTTCCTCCAGCGTCACTTCATGCTGCAGGCCGTAACAGATATTGTCCCTAATCGTGCCAGCAATCAGCGGGCTCTCCTGAGAGACATAGCCAATCTGACTTCTCCAAGAAATGAGTGAGAATTGATCAATTCGGTCGGCACCCAACGTGACTGAACCCTTTTGCGGCATATAAAATCTTTCCAAAAGAGAGAACATCGTCGTCTTCCCGCTGCCGCTCGGCCCTACAATGGCCGTTACTTTGCCTGCTTCCATGGTGAAGCTGACATTTTTCAGAACAGAGTCTCCTTCTTTGTAGCTGAAAGATACCTGATCGAAATGAATCGACTGCGAGGCATTCGTGACGGGTACTCCGGCGTGTGGATTCTCTTCTTCATAATCGAGTACCTTGAGGATCGTATCGGTCGCCCCCATCGCCTTTTGTACCTGATTGAAAAATTGCGTAATTTGTGTGATCGGCGCAACAATTTGGAACAAATACAGCATGAATGCAACGAGCTGACCAGCCGAAATAGCTCCAGAGGCAACCTGCATGCCGCCATACCCGAAAAGCACAACAAACAGCATTAGCATGACAAAGGTGACAAGCGGCGCCATTAACGCTTGAATCCGGCCCTCTTTAAGTCCGAATTTGAAAAGCCTTTCAATCCCTGCAGCGCCTTCTTTATACTCAACAGGCTCGGCATTTGCTGCCTTGACTAAGCGCATTTCCGATAGCACTCGATTCAGCACGGAGGTGAAGCCAGCTGTCTCGGCTTGCATGCCCTTGGATATTTTAAACATTTGCCGCCCCAGCGGAAAAAGAATGATGAAGGCTATCGGAAATACGCTGAACATGATGAGTGTCATTTTCCAATCCATAAACAGAAGCACCACAATAGATCCAATGATCGAGATGATCCCCGTGACGAAACCCGACATATGCTCGGCAATGAGTCCCTTTATTACAGCTGTATCATTCGTCATTCGAGAAATCGTATCCCCGGTCTGGTGGTTATCATAGTATTTAATCGGCAGCACGAGCAGCTTCTTCCACAAACGATCCCGAATGCCGGCCACAACACGCTGTCCTGCAAAGTTCAGTAGGTACACCGAAATCCCTGATGCAACAGCCGACGCAACAAAAGCGATCGCCATACCGACAATCTGTCCCCAATTCAAGGAACTAATCGAGAAGCTGTCAACGACATTCTTCGTAAATAGCGGGATCACCAACCCCACCAATGTTGAAATAATACTTAACCCTAAAGCTATGCTTAATACGAGCTTCGGCGGGTTAGCTTGTGCGAGCAAACGAGCGAACCCGCGCCAGTTGCTCTTAACCTTAGGCTCTTCTTTCCTTGTAGCTGCCATCTATCTCTACTCCTTTACCGATTGGATGTTCATCCGTCTCTCTCTTGTATGATCACTTTCTTAGGTATCATACACTTCTATTTTAAACGGAATATAAACAAGATCCCATCGGCCTGCAGGCGGAGAAGCAGCCTCCTATTTCTTTGAACTCTCGCGATAGTACGCCACTGTCTCCGTAAGTGCTGTCCGTAGCGGCGTAGGTCCGGCTTCTCCGCCAAAACGCTGTACAAACTTCCTGCTATCCACTACGAAAGGCTGCTCGTACTGATATAGCATCTCGATAACCTCCTTGGCCGCCGGTAGGAATAGACCACCCAAACGGAGCATCCCACGGCCCATCGTGCCAATGCGCGGAGCGTGTCCTGCAATCTCGTAGGCTAGTTCCGCGAATCGCCGAGCGCTTACGGTCTCTGCATTTGGGACGTGCCACACTTGACCGAAAGCATCTTCATGCTCACTCAGAGTCACGAGGGATCGGCCGAAGTCGTCTACATACGTAAAGGTATGCAGCGCATCAGGGTTCCCAAGCAGTGAAACCGACTTTCCAGCCGCTACCGGCGCGAAAAAGCGCGAGCCTAAAGACGAATTTTCTACTTGAGGTCCGAAGAAATCAGCCCCTCTGCCGATCGTCACTTTCACGATCCCTTTTTGGTGTAAATTCAACAGATCACGAGCAACTTCAGCCCTTACTTTGCCTTTACGCGTGGAAGCCATATAAGCCAGATCTTCATGGATCAACCCCGTAACTTCACCGTACATATAGAGGTTATCCCCCATAATTAGATTCACCTTATGATGGGCAGCGGCTTTTGTAATATGGCTCATCATTTGCTGAAACAAACCATCCCACTTATGATAGGGTGGCGACGCGCATTGAAATACGTTCTTCGCCCCTTTTAACGCAGTTAGAGCACCGCTTTCACTCATCAGGTCTGCTTGCATCACTTCAACACCATCAGGCACACTCGCCCTGCCCGAGGAGTTAACCATTCTTACTTTCTTCCCTCTCCTCAAAAGCTCCTTCATGACGGCCCTGCCCAGCGGACCCGCTCCCAATATGACTTCCATGCTGCTTCCTCCCATATGGTTTTCGCCAGAATGATCGGCTGGCTGTTTCTTATGAAAATAACAATAAACCCTATAGCAGCTATAGGGTCAATACGTTTTTCACAGGAATTTGAAGATCAACAATAAAGTCATCTGTATTCATCATATGGGTAAAATCAATCAAATACCGCTCCAGCACAGGACCGTTTTCTTCATAGCCGTTCAGGCTCATCCAATCCTTTAAACGTTGGAACAGCGATTTGCACGAAACTTCATTAGGAAAACCCGCGTATACCGCGGATATGTAATCCCCGCCTGGCAGCCACCTAGTGAAGGCAGGTTCAGGCTTAGTTGGCAGCAGCGGCACACAGATCTCAATATCGGAGTCGCTCCTGTCAAACGTAAGTATATTTTCATGGTAGATAGTCAAAATGTGTCCATCCATCGTCAATCCGTGCGCTTTGATCTGGTCGAACAGCGCCATAAAACGTATGACTGAAGCCTCCATCCCGCATTCGTCTCTTTTACGTTCGAAAGCGACGAAGCGATCCGGATATGTTTTCAGCTCTACCACAACTTGCGAATGCTCGAATTCGTTGCGCAGCTGCCGCCCGGCGTCCAAATGCCGCAGCCTTTGGTCAATCGTTCCGACAACCGTTTCCAGCGTGCGGATCGTTTCTTCCGCTTCCGCCTTTTTCCCACGCATCAGCTCCGGTATGCCGTCCACGCTTTTGCTTTTGAAAATCTGACCGACCTGCTCTAGTGTGAACTGCATACTCTGCAGGTCCTGAACGATTTTAATCGCAAGAATATCTTGACTGGAGTAGTACCGATAGCCATTCTGCCCATCCACACGGTGAGGCTTTACAAGCCCAATTTTGTCATAGAAATGGAGGGTCTGGATTGAGGTCTGACATATTTTCGCCGTTTGCCCAACGGTGTATCCCTGCGTACTTGGCATAGTTTTCATAGGATGATTACGACTCAGTTGCTATCTGCCAGATCACACCGAAAGGATCTTCCAGACGACCGAACATCGTCCCCCAGAACATGCGTTCGAAAGGCATTTTTACAACGCCACCCTCGGACAGTCCATCAAATATACGGCGCGCTTCTTCTTCGCTGTTAAATGCAAGCGTCAAATCCAACCCTTGGCCTCTTTCGACCGTATCTGTACCTGAATCAGCCATGAAGAAGCGAAGGCCAAGGGCCTGCAGCTCTAGATGCATGACGCGATTTTTGATCGATTCATCCGCATCCGGCATATCTGCGAAAGTACGCAGACTAACCAATTCCCCGCCTAGTGCCTTCACGTAAAAGTCAGCTTGTTTTCTTGCATCACTGCTGTAAATGTATGGAGTTAACGTTGCCATGCTGCTTCCCTCCTAATTAGTAATCGTTGGATACAGACCGATCATACCACCACTTGCCTAGGGAAGTGAATACGATCCCCATACTAAGCGGTCTCTTCCTTGCTCCTTCGCTTCATACAAAAGCGCATCTGCCGCAGCGACTAACTCTGTCGCACTTTGCTCCTTGTCACGAACGGCCGCTCCGAAGCTCATGGTAATATGGAACTTATCCTCGTCAGTACCAAACTCAAGCGCGCGGAGCTTTTCTCTGAATTGATTCAGCAGATCACTAGCGAAATGCCGATCTTGTGTGTACAAAATGATAACAAACTCCTCGCCTCCATAACGAAAGGCACTGCCATGCTCACTAGGAATGCTCGAGTCAAACAATGTTCCGATCGACCGCAGAACCGCATCCCCTGCCTGGTGACCGTACTGATCATTAATGCGTTTGAAATAATCAATATCTCCCATCACAAGGGTAAAATGCTGCCTCCGCGCAATCGTTTCCTTCATTTCCTCTTGAAAGCTGCGGTGATTATAGAGCCCCGTTAGGTAGTCTTTTTTAGCTAAACTCTCGAAAATGCCCCTCTCCACAAAATGCTTTCGCTCCCGCGCCACGATGATGCCGCCAATTACACCGACCATAATCAAAAAAGCAAAGTTGAAAAAATGCCGCGGCAGATCTTCTATCATAAAACCACCATCGACCGTGATTACAACACCGATATAACCAAAAATCACCATGAGAGTTGCCACCATGGCCCCAGCGAGACTCCAATATAATGACGCATGCAAAATAACCAGATAAGCAATTGGATATATGGGACTCTGGGTACCTCCGGTTAGCGAAATAATCGCTACAAAGGCTATGTAATCTAACAGCACTCCCGTCCTCGTTGTGTAGCGATAGAAGGCAGAGTCAATGGGACTGCGATGTATGGCAAATTCCGTTATTCCCATATAAATAACAGCAAAGACAAATAGACTCATAAAAATGATCAGATCGAATGTCGTTTGATGATAATACTTCATAAATAGAATGGTTGACGTCGGTACAAAAAACCACCGTACACAACAATAGGCAATTTCCAAAATGTGGTCAGATCTTCTAGTCACAGGCACGGTGCTATCACTTCCTCGATATAGCATTGTACACTTTTGAAATTCTATGGAAATAACAGGAAGTCCTGCCTCACTCAATTTATATACAACTTTTCTTGCTGAGCGTCGTCTATTACTTTACATGAATAACCATTTATTGGAAAGGTTGTGTTTCATGTTTAAACGACTTCAATCCTTTATTCAGCGACACACGGAAAAAATCGCCGCCATAGTCATCCTTCTCTTCCTGGTAACTTTATTTATCTGGCATTATCCCATTAGGAAAATACCCAACGAACCCGTAGTTACAGGCCCCGCTTCCCAAGAACCATTGGTTACGCCTACTATCCCGCCTGTGAAAACAGCTGATTTTGAGATTCTTGCGTGCCCAGCAGACTTTGACATCTATCCTTCTACGACCCAGAATTCAGGATTTACAGCTGCAAAAATGCCAATTACCAAGTCACTTACTAGCGTCCGCCATGTATCAACAGGTCATCTGCTTGATCAAGCAGGTTATGGCATGGAATTTGGCACCTCATACGCGCTTGCGGAGGATGGCAGTGTTTACCGCTGGGGGAACCTGAGCTTCGAGGCAGGCATACACCCTTCTGGGTTTCCACAAAAGGTGGCAGGAGCTCCGACATCGATTAAACAACTGGATGGACGCTTCGCTCTAACGCATCAAGGTGAGGTGTGGGATCTCGGAATGGGCGAAACACCAATGCCTGTTCAAGAGTTGAAAGGTGCAATCGGCATCGCGCAAGCGTTTGATTCATCGGTGCTCGGCTGGTATCCAAACGGCGTGATTCGTCTGTACGAAACTTGGGGAAGCGATGGAAAACCTTCCACAAAGAAGTGGGAGCTGCAAGGTGAACTAACTGAGATATACGCCAGCCCCTATATAGCCTTAGGTCTACGTAAAGATGGAATCCTTGTCCATTTACAAGATAACTCGTTCCAAAACCCAACTAGTTCACTCCAAAATATTGTGCTTCCCAATGGAGAAAAGCCTACAAAGATCGAGACGACCATGTCTTACTCGACGAAAGCGTATATCCAATCTGATCGACAAAAATGGTACATGATCAATCAGGATAATCAACTCGTTGAAGCGACGGTACCTGACAGTACGATTCAGCCTACAGCGACGCAGCATTACACAGTTGCACTTCAGAAAGATGGAAGTGTGCTCGCATGGGGTGATCTGCAAAGCCTGCTGGGTCCCGATTATCAATCCGTCACGCCTGAGAAAGCGATTCGCCTAGACGGTCTGTCTAGCGTGGCTAAACTTGCAGTCGGTTCCGATCATGTCCTGGCTCTAACCACCGACCGTCAGCTGTTATCCTTGGGTTCCAACATGTATGGCCAATTAGGACGTTCATCTGTTTATACCGCAGTCCCAATTGCGATAGGACAGTGGCCTGGACTTGATGAGCTTTATCCTTCCTATGAATCCTACATCGCTATTAAAGACGGGGATGCCTGGTTATGGAAGACGGATGATACGCCAAAGCCTCTACTGCTAGGGCAAAAAGTTAGCAAAGCTCTGAACAGCCATATGCTGCTAACATCAAACGGTCACCTGCTTCTTCTTGATCCAGACGGCAGCCAAACATGCAGGATGCTGCAAACTCCCGAACCTATTGTTGATGTTAGCCACACCCGAAATGGTTTCCTCATGGTTTTGCGGGGTGGGCGAACCCTTTATGCCCAAGGCATAGAAGGGAACTCAGGACCGCTGAAGGTTTCTGATTTCATCTTGAATCCACGACCGAAGGGCGTCGTAACCCGCGTGTTCGGATCTCCTTCCGCGTTTGCTTTGACGGATCAAGGCGAACTCTATTTCGCGACTGAGATGGTCAAAGGAGCCTTCAGCCCTGATATGGTCTCAGCTCAGGCGGGAACGTCCTTCAGGCAGTTTTCTCCTATGGACTATGTGTTTAACGAAGGTTCCCGGTTCGTCGCCTTAGCCTTAGATGAACAAAACAAGGTGCATGAGCTTACCCTCAAACAGACAGAAGGAAGTTCAGAGACTAATATATTTACGGTTGAGATAAAGAAAACGGATCATCAGGCGCAGCAATTAACAGGCGGGGCCTACATTGATTCGCAAGGCATTATTCATGATACGAACCTATTTGCCGATAACCATGTTTCTTTACCAGATTCATCGAAACTTGTTACTACTTCATCTTATTATCATTTCCCGATTGAAGGAAGAGCTTACTTTTCTCATCATTTTGTTACGCAGGATGGAACTATCTACTGGCTGGGAGATCGGCCTTTCACGCGTCAGGAATCCAAAGCAGGCGCTGTCGTTATACCCTAACAGAGGCCAGATTTTGTTTTTCACTGTTTCTTCTATACAATGAAAGGGTAAGTACATACTACCTACAGAGTCACTGAGGAGGGAATTCGATGAATAATTTTACATTTTACAATCCAACCACACTGCATTTCGGTCAGGGACAACTGGAGAAATTAACAGCTGAGGTACCTAAATATGGCAAGAATGTGCTGCTCGTCTATGGCGGCGGGAGCATTAAGCAGAATGGCATTTATACGAACGTCGTTCATATTCTGAAAGGCTTGGATGTAAATATCTTCGAACTGAGCGGTGTAGAGCCTAACCCGAGACTAACAACTGTTCATCGGGGTGTAGACATGTGCCGCAAGCAGAACATTGACCTCATTCTCGCCGTCGGCGGAGGCAGCGTCATCGACTGCGCCAAAGCAATTGCAGTAGGAGCGAAGTACGCGGGTGACTTCTGGGATATCGTTACAAGGAAGGCTTCTCCAACGGGGGCGCTGCCCTTAGGAACTGTCCTCACGATCGCAGCAACAGGCTCAGAAATGAACTCCGGTTCTGTTATTACGAATTGGGAGACGAAAGAGAAACTCGGTTGGGGCAGTCCGTTCTCATTCCCAAAATTCTCGATTCTAGACCCAGCTCACACGACTTCCTTGCCAGAAAATCAGACCGTATACGGCATGGTTGATATCATGTCTCACGTGTTTGAACAGTACTTCCATCATACGTCTAATACACCCTTGCAGGATGGCTTCTGTGAAACAATCCTTCGCACAGTGATCGATACGGCTCCGCGCTTGCTGCGAGATCTTGATGATCTGGAAGAACGCGCAACGATCCTATATAGCGGCACAATGGCGCTTAACGGTGTCCTGAGCATGGGTGTTCGCGGCGATTGGGCCACACATAATCTGGAGCATGCCGTGTCAGCCGTTCACGATATTCCGCACGGAGGCGGTCTAGCAATCCTCTTCCCGAACTGGATGACCTACACACTCGATGCCAACGTGGCACGGTTCAAACAGTTCGCACAGAACGTCTTTGACATTGATGCGATAGACAAATCGGACCGCCAAGTTGCGGAGGAAGGCATCGCCGCTCTTCGTGAATTCTTAGCCTCCATTGGTGCGCCAAGCCGACTGTCCGATTACGACATCGACGACTCGACAATTGAGCTCATGGCCGATAAAGCCATGGTTTACGGGGATTTTGGTAACTTTAAGAAGCTGACACGCGAAGATGTTGTAAACATTTATCGGATGTCATTATGAGAAAATAGGAGTGAGCTGACATTATTGTCGGCTCACTCTTTTTCTTTCTGTGGAAAATGCTGCAAAATCATTTACAGACAGGATTTCATATGAAATACTTATAGGGAAATTATCCCTTTTATGGAGGTTGGGTTGATATGAGCGAGGTTCGTATGTCAAGTCCGATTAAGAATCGAATTAGCAATGTCTTTATTCCCGTTCGGAATATTGAGCATGCACGGGATTGGTACTGTAGGTTACTTGGTGTAGCTCCTGACGGGGATATCTTATTCGGGCACCTCTACGCTCTTCCCATGGATGGAACATCCCTTGTGCTTGATCAAATGCCCATGTGGGGCGGCAACGAGCCAGGTGGCCCTCCAACTTATCAAACACCTGCTTTTATGTTTCAAACCGAGAATATTCAAGCTTCTTATGAATTTATGAAAAATAACGAGGTTGAGCTTGTTACAGAGATCCAAAATGAACAATGGTTCGCTTTTCGAGATCCGGACGGCAACCTGCTTATGGTTTGTAAATAACACGTACTAACTACTGAATACTTAAAGCGACGAGGATCATACTATATCCATGAAAAAACTAACTTTTACAGCCGATCAATTGGTCAGTTCCACCACAGCCTCCAAAAAATTTGGCGAGCTGCGTAGGAAGGCGAAGCAGCTACCCCAATTCATAACAGAGAATGGTGTCGTCGATACGGTATTAGTCGGGTACCCTTACTTCGAGCAAATGTTTGAAAGACTGACTCAGCTAGAACAACAAGAGGAAGAGCGAATTCTGAATGAACGAATAGATCGAATCACGCAAGACCCTGCCTCTATTTTGATTTGGAAAGAAATCCGCAAAGAACCGCACGAAGGAGCGATTGGTTATTCGTTTTGATACAGGAGCAGCTCAGGAGTATTGGCAGTTGGATTTTTCCGTATTAGATGAAGTCAATCAAGCCATCGATGAATTGAGTTATCGAGCGAATGAGGTTGGCGAAGAGCTTAGCCATAATTCCAATCCTAAATTCGCAGGTTGCAAAGAGATTGCCTTACAGGAGGCTGGCATCCGAATTGTTTTTAGGATAACTAACGATATTGTAGAAATTCTGCGCGTGGTCCCTGTTTCTCATATAATGGCAGCTGAGGCCCCTAATTATAAGGCATTAGACCATTTTCCAGGCAACCATCGGAATGAATTCATTTTAGCTATACAAAAATGGAAACAAGAATATGAACTGCAATAAAGGCACGTATCTTGTTAAAACCATTCAAGAAACTCCAGGCGATTGCCGAATGGGTCATTCAAATAGAATCGCTTTACTCCCTCGTCGTCTCTTGCATCATCTGGAATGGTTTGTATGTTGTGATTTGCCAAATATGTCTGCAACTCGTCTAATTGACTTACCTGAAATGCTGGATGAGCTTTTGTAGCAGGAACAAAATCTTTTTGAACCCCGATGTGAACCTGATGAATACCGCATTGAAACCAAACACCGCCGCGTTTCCTTAAGTTTTCAGGTTTCGGGATTTCTGTCCAGCCTAGTAATGTTGCAAAAAAATTTCTCGCCTCATCTTCACAGCCTTCAGGAGCCGCTAATTGGATATGGTCAATCCCATGAAATGAAAAGTTCATACATAACCCCTCCAAGAGATATTTCATCTGATGAAATATAGATATATTCCACTGTTTATTTGTGCATGAATGAGATGAGTTTATAGCTCGAAAGCGATATCTTTCAAGATGCTGTTATAGGAAAAATTCCAATAGCATTCGTTATCTATAATCCTGAATCAGAACGCCATTGGAAAAATCCAATGGAATTCAACAATAACGCGAAAGTGCAGGTATTTTTACTAAAATCGTTTGAAAAGAGGAAATGCCTGCTATTATGCAGGAATTTTTAGCTTTCCCATCCTGCAATTAAAAAAAGACCGTAAAAGCCTGCACGATTGCAGGCTTTTACGAATAGGATCCATCAAAGAAAAAAAGCATGTATAATTGCAGGCTTATCACAAAGCAACCATAGTCACTTCTCCTCGTTAAATTTCGCTCCAACCAAAACATATAAATTTTTTCAACGAAAGGCGAAGATCCTTCTATACAAATGGGTTCTTCGCCTTTTTTAGTGCCTCGCTCTAAGTTATGGCTATATTCGCAAAGCATGGCATAAAACTATTTAACGCTGGCCCTGCAGCACTGTGTAATCCCGCCACTCTTCCGGCAGTAGACGTTGATATAGCGGCTGCAGGTAGCGGTCGTCGATCAAAAGTAGAACGCCGCGATCCGTTTCGGAGCGGATCAAGCGCCCGCCAGCCTGCTGCACTTTGTTCATGCCTGGGAACACATAAGCATACTCGTAACCGTTTTTGCCGGTACTGTCCATGTACGCCTTGATAAGATTGCGTTCCGGCCCAAGCTGCGGCAAACCGACGCCGACGACCGCCACACCTGTTAGCCGGTCGCCCACAAGATCAATGCCCTCCGAGAAGATACCGCCCATCACAGCAAAGCCCACAAGCGTCTTCTTCGTTCCCGCTTGAAACTCCGCAAGAAACTGCTCCCTCTCCTCCTCCGACATCTTCGTCTGCTGCACGAGAACTTGGAGCTGACTTCTCGGCTCCTCTTCTGGGAGCATGCCCTCATCCTGCTCACCTACGAGGTCAGTGAAAGCTTCATATACGCTGCTCATATAAGCATACGAAGGAAAAAACACCAAATAATTACCTGAACGCTTCGCCATCAACTCATACAGCGAGCGGGCAATCGGCTCGCGACTGCGCTCGCGATCCTGGTAGCGAGTTGACACAGGCTGAACGAAGACGTCCAGCTGCTCTTTGGAAAAAGGGGACGGCACCGTCACTGAATAGTCGTCCTCCCCCGCCCCTAGCGTGTCCATGAAGTAGGACAGCGGCGAGAGGGTCGCGGAGAAAAACACATGTGACCGATACCCCTTGCCCATCTGCCGAAGCAAGTGGGAGGGATCAAGGCAGAACAGCTTTACGCTGACCTCGTTCCCTTCACATACCATGAACGTCACATACCGTTCATCGTACAGCTTCGCTATGCGCACAAAATTTTGTGCGCCGAAGTAAGCCTCCAGCAGCAGCGGGGTTTTGGGCGTTATGGGAACTATGGAGCTTCCGATGGTATCTATGGCTTTAGCACTTTCGTTGGTTTCCGAGTTCTCTGGGTTCTCAGGGATCTGAGGGTTCCCCGGGTTCTCCGCCATTCGGCCAGTTTCGGCACTTCCCGGGCTTGCCGAGTCCACTAAACCTCTGCCGCCTGCCCCGGCCAGCTCTTTTTCCGCTGCTGCAATAAACACGTCCAGCAGCCCGATTAACGGCTCCGGCAGCTCCGGTTCCACCTGCATCTGGCGATCCCCGATCTGCTTACGCATCGCAATAAAGTACTGATTAATCGCCTTGGCCGCATCATGCAGCTCGGCTCGAACACCCTTAAACTCCCGCTGCAGCGCAAGGAAATCCGATTTATTTAAAACGCTGGAATACATCTCACGCGCACGGTCCACTAAATTATGAGCCTCATCTACAAGCAACGAGGTTTGCCGCTTCTGTTCCTCGAACAGCCTTTTCAAATTCACACGAGGGTCGAAAATATAATTATAATCGCAAATGACAGCATCCGCTGCATAGGCGACATCGAGTGAAAACTCAAAAGGACACACCCGATGCTTTCGCGCATATGTCTCAATGACAGTACGCGTCATAATAGTCTCATTTTTCAAGAGATCGAGTACTGCTTCATTAATCCGGTCATAATAGCCGTCTGCGAACTCACAATGCTCTTTCGAGCACCGCACTTCCTCCTTAAAGCACACTTTCTCCTTCGCCGTGATTGTGACGACTTGCAGCCTAAGTCCCCCAGCCTGCAGAAGCGAATAAGCTTCTTCCGCAGCGGTACGGGTAGTTGTTCTCGCCGTCAAATAAAAGATTCGCTGCAGCAGTCCCTCACCGATCGCTTTGACCGATGGAAATAGGGTCGACATCGTCTTACCGATGCCCGTTGGCGCCTTGGCGAACAGCTTGCGCCCTTCGTTTATCGTTTTGTATACCGCACCGGCCAGCTTACGCTGCCCTTCACGATAACTTGAGAACGGGAAAGACAGCTCCTTGATGCTCTGATTCCTGCGCTGTTCATGCTCGTTTCTCGCCTGTGCATATGGATAATACCGCTCCACCACGTCAAACATGAACTGCTCAAGCTCGTCCGATGACACGTCCACAACAAATCGCCGAGTCTCTTCCGTATCAACCTGCATATACGTGAGTTGAATTCGTATACGGCTTAGCCCTCGATCTTTGGACACCATATAGGCATAGCATTTCGCTTGTGCCCAATGAACCGGATAGGAATCTTCCTCGATCTGCCCAATATCGGATGAGGTTGATTTGATTTCGTCCACGGTAACCGTGTCGGCATCCATCAGAAGCCCGTCACAGCGCCCATCAATGACAAATACTAGCTCCTCATAAGCGATCTCTGCTGAAACATAAACCTCATGCTGGTCCGACTCACCGTATTGCTTTTGCACTTTTTGATGCGCTTTGGTCCCTTCCGTCAGCGCACGGCTCGTCCGAAAACCTGACTCAATACTGCCGCTTCGATACACATATTCCACCAGGGAGCGCACGGAAATGTTGACGTTAGGGGTCATCTCTATTTTTTCTCCGTCCTAGAACATTTGTTCTTTATTGTAGCATGCACCAGTACTAAATAGCTACTTCTCTCACTATAAATGGAAGTAAGTTACATACATGTCGACTTCATTTTATACCATTTAGACTTATGAAAGGGCCACCTGCATGTACTATTTCAGCAAGTACTTTCTCAAACTTCTGCGGATGAATAACAAGTTCATTTTCGTCGTTGCCGTCGCGTTTATCGTCCTATCTTCCGTGAGCGCTTACCTATTGGAAAAAGAAACCTTTGGCAGTCTCTTCAATGGCTTATGGTGGGTCATGACGACCGTTACGACAACCGGCTATGGGGATTATTTTCCGAAAACCGTGGCAGGCAAATTCCTCGGTATGTTTCTCTACATCTTCGGAATAGGTCTAATCTCCGTCACCATCGGTAAAGTTATCGACTCATTATTCGTATACAGACAGCGAAAGGAAGAAGGCAAATTGAGATATCAAGGCGAACAACATTTTGTGATCGTAGACTGGAGCAAAAACGCCGAGTTGGCGATACAAGAAATTCTAAACACGGACTCAGAAACGGAGATCGTCCTCATTGATACGTTGGAGAAAACACCTATCGTTCATGAGCGCGTCCATTATATCCAAGGAAGTCCGACCCTTGTTGAAACGTTGGAAAAAGCTAATATGAACAAAGCGCGTTCTGTGTTCATCTTTGCCAATGAAACAACGGAAGATCAAGCGATGCTTCGCGATCCCTCCTTTGTCGACGGCAAAACACTGCTCGTTGCCACGACCATTGAGCGGAATTACCGCAACGTGCACTCCATTGTAGAAATCAAAAACAGCGAAAACATGCAAAACTTCCTGCACGTCAACGTGAACGAGTTCATTCTTGGATCCGAGACGATCTCACAGCTTGCCGTTCGCTCTGCCTTTTCACCAGGCTCTTCCCGTATTGTTTCACAGCTTTTAACCAGACAATCGGGCGATAATCTTCATGTTCTTGGCAAAAGAAAATCGTGGAGCACCTACCGTGACGCATTCGAGCAGCTGCTCCAAGAGGGCGCGACATTGATCTCCGACGGCGATCAATTGAATATCAACCGCAAGCTGGATCAGCTCATCCCTGAAGATGCGCGGCTGTTCGTCATCTGCGATATCGATACATACGAACGCATCTCTGCAGGCAAATAGCACAAAAAAGGACACCACTCTCTATAATGATGAGAGTCGGTGTCCTTTCAAATTTATCCCTTCGGCTGAACCCAGCGAAACGGTGTCGTATTAAAAAACAAGTTCGGATTGACCTGCACATTGTGCGCCCAAAAGGTAAAGTGCAAATGCGGCCCGGTAGAGAACCCGGTCGTGCCGACGAGCCCAATGATATCGCCCTGCTTGACCCGATCCCCCGCTTTCACGCGCAGCTCCGAGAGATGGGCGTACTGCGAGAAAAGCCCCATCCCATGGTCAATATAGATGGCATTGCCGGTCAAATACAGGGTTTCCGCCAGCGCGACTACCCCGTCGTTCGTAGCTTTGATCGGGGTGCCTTCCTTCGCGGCCAGATCAATGGCCAGATGAGAGCTGTCGTATTTCCCGTTCACATAACGGGTGTACCCATACGGTGTCGTCAAAATCCCCTCGACGGGCTGCACGAACGGCCCGCTGAACAGAAACTCCGGCTCGGACTTACTTCGCGCCAGATCAATCTTCTTCTGGTCGGCTGCTATGCGACCCGTGTCCTGCTTCATGCTTTCCATCTCAGCGGTTACCTTCAGATACTGCGTTTCGAACTTCTTCGGTTGAATGGTTAGCGTCTGATCACCGATCGGATATTTCCCCGGCTTTGCACTCATCGTAATCGGCAAATACGTAAAGTATCCCGTTCCATAAGGCTGAAGAGTATATGTTTTATTCAACCAAGTAACACTACCAGGTTCATTATGACGCACTAGCACCACATCCCCTGGAGCTGCGCTATCCGGAACGAGCTTCCATTTCGAACCGATGACCGCTTTGGCATCCTCTTTGGTTCCGTAGAGCGCCGATTCCATCTTCAGCTGCTGCAGATGATTTTTCTCTTTCAAAATGGCCTCTTTAACCTCAGCCGTCATACCGTCCACCCAGGTCTGTCCACCATCTGTCGTGATGAGCAGTGGGTTTTTACTATCCTTCGTACTGGCGAGAAGCACCCATCCGATACGAGGCGTCAGGAACTGCGATTGCTTCACTTGTAAAGAGGCATTGCCCACTGTGACCGTAAGCGGTTTGGGGCTGTCCTGACTTGCCGATCCTGAACTTGCCTCTAGGCTAAGAAGCTCCATGATCGGCCCGCCTGTTGGCATGGTGCCTCCTGCTTCCTCGGCGGTGATGTCTGTTCCGAGCGCTTCTTGCCACTGCGCCCCACCATCCTCTGTTCTCGCGATTCCATCTGCATATTTCAACCAGCCGTGATCGAAGTCGAGCATGTGGAATTCCACAGCCTCTCGCGGCGGTGGTGTTGGCAGCGGTGTTGCTACTGCAACAGCAGGCGTATTGTCTTTCCAAGAGAATGGTGCGCTGAATGGCGTTTTACCAACCAAAATCACCACACACGCGGCAAGTAAGCAGGCGCCGGCCAATAACGGCCATTGACGACGTTTTCTTGATTTCACTGACATTTTTCCTCCCCCGCTTACAAGTGAGTTATAGAGAGCTGCTATCGGAATGCCGAAATCTTATTACTGCTTATGTGGAACACAAAAAACCCGAAGACATCCATGCCTCCGGGTTTCGTTATATTAAATTTGCACGCCCTTTTTGAGCGCTTTCTGATCCGTATTCGTGTTATTAACTAAAGGAAGTAACTTGACACTTCGAACCATAGTGGACTGACATAAATGACAAGTCGGCACGTGATCGAATGCAAAATTATCTCGCATCCAGCCTTTACAGCCTTCTTTTTCACAAGACCATACCGTCACATTTTCTAGAGGCATCTCTTCAAGCGACTTTTTTCTGGAATACATGGATAAACCTCCTTAGAGTTTTACGTTAGTAAAACTAGCTTGGTAAGCATTGACGCAGCGTTTTGCTATTTGCAAAACATTCTTCGCCCTCATAAGCTAAATTGAAAAAGACTGCCATTACACAAGTAAAGGCAGTCTTTTTAATTATATTACAGTTTTACAACGTTTTCTGCTTGTGGTCCGCGGTTGCCTTGAACAACGCTGAACTCAACGTGTTGGCCTTCGTCCAAAGTTTTGAAACCGTCGCCTTGGATTGCGGAGAAGTGAACGAATACATCGTTGCCGCCTTCAACTTCGATGAAACCGAAACCTTTTTCTGCGTTAAACCATTTTACTGTACCAGTAGCCATGAGAAATACCTCCAAAAATTATTAACATGTTTTTTATTCTTCAAAGAGAAAAAATTCACACATTGTATAAGGTTCACTAACAAAAATGAAAACCCTTTACAATATGTGAATTCAGGTTCTTTTTGTCGATTGGATTTATCATACCACACACCGCTTGAAAACGCAAACTATTTCCAGTTGATTACAAACAAAGTAACCGCTTACCTCAAGAAATGGGCGAGTGTCAGCGGAAGTATTTTTACCCCCTACTTAAGTCTAGGTATTCACTTAGCCTCTGGACCGTGTGCCATTTTAAACAGAGGAACTATACTGAAATTATCGATTCTTAGGAGGGTTTTCATTGTGTACAGCATAAGTATTCAAACCATACTGTTCGTCTCTTTGTTATTCGTCATTTTCACCTGGATAGGGAGTGTCAAAGCATCCCGATTACTATATAGCCAGAGTCTGGAACGGATGCACCGCAAAGCAAGCAAGCTGCTGTTCTGGTCATGGTTTCCAGTTATTCCAGCTGCCGCTATCATTGGAGCTATTGTTTGGATGCAGCAAACCATGGATCCGGTCTTCTGGCAAGACCGCGTGTTTATTCAAGCGCCGCTTGTGGTTCTGCCTATTTTGACCATCTGGGTCCTATCGGTTCCCAAACTGATCAAACTGCGGTCCTTAACGAAGCAAAGCTCTGCCGAGCCTGGTGCCGCAATAGAGCCAACTATTTACCATAGAGCTGCTAGCCCCGGTCTCATTATTCCTTTTCAAATGACGGCTCTAGGCGCGTTAACCGCTTTATATTTCTCACTCGTGCCTCCGGTTCCATTTCGGTGGTTGGACATTTCCATACCTTTGGCTGCCTTTGTACTATTAACAGCTGGACTTTGGTGGAGACATCAAATTCGTTTCAAGCAGGTAAGTAAAATGGAAGTTTACGTCATCCCCACCTTTTGGAAACGCGCCTTAACGATGGTAGGTCTTATGGCTGTTGTGGCTGGATCTCTCTATTATTTGTTTATTTTGGCGATGAACAACAGTCAATTACCAGCGGAAATCGATATGGCGAGCGGGACACACGATTATGGCGGTCAGACAGTAACGGCGAATATGAGTCCGCATAATCACGGGATAGAGGGAATGAACAGCTCCTCTGCCAATATGGTGTCTGTCGCTGACCTAAAAGGTCCGAGCGAAGGGACGCCCGATCGTCATTTTACACTTACCGCTCAGAAAAAGACGGTCACACTTAGCTCTGGCAAAACCGTGGATGCTTGGACATACAATGGGCAAATTCCAGGACCGGAACTGCGTATGAAAGAGGGGGAGCTGGTTGAGGTCACTTTGATCAACGAAGATATCGAGCATGGTGTTACCGCGCATTGGCATGGTTTGGATGTGCCAAATGCCGAGGATGGCGTTGCTGGAGCCACTCAAAATGCCGTTATGCCTGGCGAAACTTACACATATCGCTTCCGCGCAGAGCAAGTGGGCACTTTCTGGTATCACTCTCACCAAGATTCACAAGAAGCCGTTAGCATGGGGCTTTTTGGAGCATTGATCGTTGAACCGAAGGTGGAAACCATGCAGCAAGTGAAGGACATCACTGTTATGACCCATCGCTGGAAAGGCAATACTTTCGCCATAGGCGCATCAGATCAATTAGAACGCATGACAATCGCGCCAGGGACGCCCGTCCGCATGAGACTTATTAATACTGACGATTGGGTGCAGCAAAAATACACCCTTGTCGGCACTCATTTTGAGGTGGCGGCAATTGATGGAACGGAACTGAATAAGCCGGGTGTGTTGACCAATACGAATGTGGTTGTGCCTACAGGCGGTCGTTATGACATCACGTTCATCATGCCAGAGCGTCCTGTGTACCTGAATGTAGGCGGCGTTCGCAGCAGCGGCATCTTGATGTCACCGGATGGGAAGGGAGAAATTCCAGAGCTTCCTCAAACGGTCGCTTTCGATCCTCTTCAATATGGGGACCCGACCTCAACACCCTTTGATGCAAATAGCCGTTTTGACAGAGATTTCACCTTGATCTTGGATAATAAACTTGGGTTCTATAATCGCAAACTGGATTTCCTTTATACGTTGAATGGCGAAGTATTCCCGAATACACCAATGCTAATGGTGAAAAAAGGCGATCTCGTCAAAACGACCATCGTGAACCGCGGTAATGTCGAACATCCCATGCACTTACACGGTCATCATGTGCTGGTACTATCTCGCAATGGTAAGCCTTCTACGGGCAGTCCTTGGTGGTCCGATACGCTGGCTGTACTGCCGGGGGAAACTTATGAAGTGGCTTTCGTCGCAAATAATCCTGGATTATGGATGGACCATTGCCATAACCTCGTACATGCCGCAGCAGGAATGACGATGCATCTTATGTATGAAGACGTTACGACACCATTCTCAGTAGGAAGCGGTACGATTAACCATCCAGAATGATTGACTCCGTTTTCATAAAAGAGGGAGGGGATGTCAGAATAGGTAACACAGACTGTTGACAAAATGACCTGTATCGGTTTAGGCTAGAGGAAAGCAAGCAGGAACTGAATACTACCCATTTCGTATAACCTTAATAATTGGATTAAGGGTCTCTACTTAGAAACCGTAAATTTCTAGCTACGAAAAATGTGCGCATGACAAGCATATTTTTCGTGGCTAGTTTTTTTGTGTCCGTTGTTTCATACACTACTAGGAGTAGGAGGTTTATATGATGACAACCATTCTAATTAAAGATGCGCAAATTGTGACCATGAACCGCAATGGAGATATGATTACAGGGGATATTTTCATCGAAAATGACCGAATCTCCGCGATTGGCCCGGATTTGAATCCCGCACAGGTGGATAAGGTGATTGACGCCAAACACCGTACGATCATTCCAGGCTTCATTCAAACCCATATTCATTTATGCCAAACCATTTTCCGCGGCAAGGGGGACGATTTGGAATTAATGGATTGGTTGAAAAAGCGGATATGGCCGCTTGAAGCCTCGCATGACGAGGAATCGATCTATTATTCCGCCATGCTTGGCATCGGTGAGCTGATTCAAAGCGGCACGACGACGATCGTCGATATGGAGACGGTGCACCACACTGACTTTGCTTTTCAAGCTATTGCGGAGAGCGGCATGCGTGCTTTATCCGGCAAGGTAATGATGGACAAAGGGGACGAGGTTCCTTATGCTTTGCAGGAGAAAACCTCCGAATCGCTTCAGCAAAGTGTCGATTTGTTGGAGAAATGGAACGGACACGACGGCGGCCGCATCCAGTACGCGTTCTCTCCACGATTCGTCATATCGTGTACAGAAGAGCTGCTGCGTGAGGTCCGCAGCCTATCGGAGCAGTACCAAGTGAAAGTGCACACGCACGCATCTGAGAATCTCGGCGAGATCGAGATTGTGCAGGCCGAGACTGGCATGCGCAATGTCGTCTATCTCGACCATCTCGGTTTGGCGAATGAGCGCCTTATTCTGGCGCACTGCATTTGGCTTGATGAGGAAGAGAAGCGCATCATCCATGATCGAGGCGTGCATGTGAGCCATTGTCCCGGCTCTAACCTGAAGCTTGCTTCAGGTATTGCCGAGACGCCCGACATGCTGAAGCTCGATATCTCCGTCAGCCTAGGAGCTGATGGCGCGCCGTGCAATAATAATCTCGATATGTTTAACGAGATGCGTTTGGCTGCGCTTATCCAGAAGCCGATACACGGGCCGACGGCCATGAATGCGCAGACGGTCTTCCGCATGGCGACCATCGGAGGCGCCCGCGCAGTCGGCATGGAGAAGGAGATCGGCAGCCTCGAGGTCGGCAAGAAGGCCGACCTCGCCATTCTCGATCTCAACAACTTTCACACGTATCCGTCCTTCGACGTGGATCCGATCTCTCGCATCGTTTATTCAGCGACGCGAGCCGACGTAGAAACGACGATCATTAACGGTCGTATCGTCATGGAAAACCGCATCATGCGGACGATTGACAAGGACATCGTCCTGCCCGAAGCGAACCGCTCCATTCAGCGGTTGCTCAAGCGCGCCAACCTGCGCTAAGCGGCGGCTAACGCATATAGGCCTGCAATCCAACTAGCGTAGCATTAGTTGGATTGCAGGCTGTTTTGCAACTCCCTATAGCCGCAAATTGGATAATACCAACTTGTGTGAGGAGATTGATTGGAGTAATTAGCTCCGTGTACTGTGTTTAGATTACTTGGAGTAGCTAATTTTATGTGATTGATCTCGGGATTCGGGTGGCTGGTGGCTGATGGCTGATGGCTGATGGCTGATAATGGATTCGGGAGAAATGCAGTTGAATAAGAGCCTTTAGAGACTGCTATTTCTTCATTTCCAGCGTATTTTGTAAAAATAAGAGTCCCTAGAGGCTGTTATCCGTCAAGTAAAGTGTGAATTCGAAGAAAAACAATCGAATAAGAGCCTTTAGAGACTGCTATCTCTTCATTTTCACCGTAATATGTAAAAATAGAAGTCCCTAAGGACTCTTAACGTTCAAATGAAGTGTGGATTCGGTAGAAGTATCGTCGGAATCCCTGATATTTTGATGCACTTTTTGCATCTAGCTGTGTGTAGAGCCCACCTCAAATGGCTCTGAGCACAAGGACAAACCGAGTCTATGTCGGAAATATGGGCACCATTACAATTGTTCAAGACGGCATATAAAAGAAAGCCTCCAAACCCACGAACAATCCGTGGACATGGAGGCTTCACTATATGATCACTCGAATGAAGCACGAAGGTCGTTATTTTTCCGTTGAACAGACTTCATCAAATCCGCATTAACTTCTTTCTCATCCGCCATGCTAATCAACGCATGAACATCCTTCGGCAAGCATTTCCCGCCATATCCGCGACTATCCTCATACACGAACGTATGGCTGCGTCCAATTCTCGGGTCCTCGAGCCAAACTTCCCGCAGCTCATTGTAATCAATCCCGTGGGCTCCGGCAATATCATAAAACTCATTGCAAAACGACACTTTAAGCGCAAGGAAGCAATTCTCCATATACTTCGCCATTTCGGCTGTGCGGGCATCCGTCCGACGGATTCTCACTTCTGCGTTGTATACCTGCTGATAGGCACGGATCACAAGGCTAACGTCCTCAGATTCGCCTCCAAATGTAAGCCACGTCCGGTGACGCAAATCCGAAAAGGGGTGATCAACGGTTTCTCCATAGTATTCCGGCTGGAACACGATTCTTTTCCCCGTTCGTTCCTTCATAGCGTCAGTGAACCCTACGGGAACTGTCGAGCGAATCACAATGACTTTGGCTGTCAGCCACATAATCACTTCTTCCACGATGGACGTATCACATTTGCCGCTCGGGAGCGAGGGTGTCGGAACACAGACGAAGACCACATCGCTTTTGTTTACCTCTGCTTGGCTGCCCACCTGCATAGGTGCATCATAAACCGCAGCGTTTGGAAATAAAGCATGTATCGCCTTCCCAACATGACCGTATCCAACAATTCCTATTTTAATCGTCATCAGTCCTCGCTCCTTATGCTTTGCCATTCGGAATTTCTACTGCAGCAATCACGCAGCCACTTTCTCTTCCTCTACCTGCTCCTGTTCATGACGTTTCTTCTGAACGGCAAGCAAGATGAATACCAAGAAGTAGTATCCCCAGTAACCGACGAATTCCTCCAGTGAAGGGTTCTGCGTATAGCCTAGGAAAGCTTTAAAGAAAATGCCGACTTGGCCGTTAATAAGCGGCTCTTTCCCAAAATCACGGAGATATTGCACACCATCAATTGGATGCTCCGGCATAAATCCCGTTATATTATATATTTCACCGATTTGGTGTCCCGCTGTTCGGTACAAACTTCCAATAATGCCCAAATCCTGCATAATTCCGATGGCTTGCACGAACAAACCCGCAGAAATCATCATCAGAAACACACTGGTGATGCGAAAGAACGTGCCCAGCCGAATTTTCTTCGTCCCTTTGAAAAAAAGCAGGCCAATGACGACAGCCAGAATAAGTCCGCCCAGTGCTCCCCAGCTTTCAAGTGCTTTCTGTATGTTTCCTCCTGTTATTGCGGCAAAGAAGAAAACCGTCTCCACGCCTTCGCGCACAACGACTAAGAACGAATGAACGACCATATTAATGGCCCCGCCAATGGTTAGAATATGTGCAACCTTGCTTTGAACCTTCCCCTGCAGTTCGCTATTTTGTTTGCCCATAAACATGATCATATGTGTCAGCAGCCCGGAAGAGACGAGCATGATACCGATTTTCAAGTAATTTTGGCTGCCCATACTGGCGAATCCGGTCAATAAAACCTGGAAAGCCAAGGCCAATCCGTAACTCACGATCAAAGCCAAAAACACACCAACCCATACCCATTTATGCCAGTGCACGGCATCAATACGCGTTAAATACGTAATGATTACACCAACAATGAGAATGGCCTCAAGCGCCTCACGAAACGTAATGAGAAATGCCTGTAAATCCATAATCTGCCCCCTGTTCTCTTCCTTGTTTCAGCATGCTGAAAGACACTTGCGCCTACTAGGCACAAGTGTCTTCGCTATGAACGAAATGATTAACGAAGAATGATAATTTCACCATTTTGGTAGAATACACGTTTGCTGAACAACTCAGCTACAGCACGCAAGGGAATGAATGAGCTTCCGTTTTCGATAATAACCGGTTGATCCAGTTTGACTTTCTCATTCACTTTACCATTCTCTACGACTTGATCGGATCCTAATGTAATTTCTGTTTTCTTACCATCTTTGGTGATGACAACTGTTTTCGTTGCGTCTACCCATTCAACCCCAGCTTGAATTGCCTGGGCAATAACACGTACCGGCACCAACGTACGTCCGCTTTCTGCGTTAATGAAAGGCGCATTTTCAGCAGTGAAAGCAGCGCCATCTACTTGATAATCCTTGCTGCCAATTTTCAAACTTGAACCATCTTTACCAACTTGGAATTTAAGAACTTGGAAGCCATACTCTTGTGCAGCAGCTAGATCGGATGCGTCTACAGCGTTTGAGAATTTCGTTGCCACTTCAACAGCAGCCGCATACTTCTCTTTACCTAAGAAAACTTCTTGGCTAGCAAGGAACATGTTGCCTTCAGCTGCATATCCGCGTGCACCTTGCAAGTCCCCAGCTTCAAGCTTCGTGAATGCTTGCTTCACATATTCGGATACTTTACCGATCATTGTGCGGTGTAAAGCATTTTGGATTTCATCTTTTTTGATTTTGCTTGCATCGCCGGATGCGAAGGCATCTCTCACGAAGTTAGCGTCTGCGACACTGCCGCCTCTGAGGTAGGTGTATACCGGCATATAGAGGAAGTAACCTTCAGTAATCGCTGCCGCTTGATCAGCAGGGGCTTTAGTAGCAATGCTTTCTGCGTATGTAAAAGTAGCGAGTGTGTAGTTTTTGATCAACGTTTTGTCAAGGAATTGACGGTGAACATTGAAGTCATTCAAGTTATTCTCTTTAATATCTTTTTGCATAAGCTCAATCGTTGTTTTCAAAAGTGCAACCATGTTTAAGCTATATTTCGCGTCGCGTTTCACAACGTTTGGTTCTAGAACAGCTTCATAAATTTGTACAACTTTATCAAAAGCTGCTTTCGCTCCGGCAACATCGCCTTTGGTCAAAGCAGGACGCACTTGGTTGTTCACCAAATCACGTACAGCCAAGAAGTAGTACCATTGTAGGCCTTTATCAATCGCTTGTTTCGCTTGGTCGACTTTCAAATCGCCTTTGATAGCACTGTTTAGGACAAGTGTGATGTTCGCATCGATCTTAGGATCATCTGCTTTAATTGTTGTATCGATGCGTTTAACTTCGGTTTGGAATTTATCTACGTATAATTTCTGAACATCTGCAAGTACGGTTTTATCTGTGAAAAGAGCTTTGATATCCGTGAAAGACTTGATGGAGGCAGCGATCGTTTGATCTTCCGTGATTTGGAATTTACTTTCTGCAAAAGCAACCGATGTAACCGTAACAACGCTAGATAAAGCTAGTGAAACACTTAAAGCTACTGCTAGAAATTTACGCATAATAAGTTTCTCCTCTACTCATCTCAAGTTTTGTTTAAGAAATATAAATTAAATCCATTTTCTTTTGCGAGCGAACCATACCCCTCCGCCCAAAAGAACGATAACCCCTCCGATAACAGCTGCGCTGATAAGCGGATTCGTTTTATCGGAACGCTCCATAGGTGCATGTGCGGATGCTGCTTTCGCCGAATCAGCTTGTTTAGCATCTGAACCCGTTGCTTCCGACGCTTTAGCCGGCGCTTCTACTGTCGCTGTAGGCTGAGCCGCTTCCGTTGTTGGTGTAGGACTAGCACTAGCCGTTGCAGAAGGCTCAGGCGACTTCGTCTCCACTGCAGCAGCGGCATCCGGTGCCTTTGATTCTGTCGGTTTAGCATCTTTAGCCGGCGATACCGGTTGTTCTGTCTTGACCCCCGTCTCGTTCTTAACAGGCGCAGTTGTTGTCTGCGGCTTGGGAACAGGAGTGGGTTCACTTGGAGCAGCTGGCTTGACGTAAGCCGTATAAGGGAACAGCGGCTTCACTTTACCATAGATAAAATTGACCTTTTCCTTGAATACATCTGGCTGCACATCCTTCTTCCCTACGCCGAACAACCCAGGATTCCCTAGCGCTTCAAGCGCAGCTTCGAAAGCTTTATTAATTTCACTCGAACCCGCTCCCACATAAGGCTCCAGTGTGTCAAAGGTCGCCTTAGCTTTGGCTAGCAAGAGTTTAGACTCTGCATAATCATCAAGCCCTTTGGTAGCATAGGTAAACCGTCGATCCAAGTTCATGACGAGGACAGCTTTGAAATTAGCAATGACTGCTTTACTATCTTTGGCCTGGAAATTAGCGTCCAGTGTGGCAGCTATTCCATCGCCGAAGTGCGATACGAGTTCTGCTCTTATCTCCTTGTAAGCACTTTCCGCAGCGCCCCAATTGTTCGCTCCATCGCCTACACTGGCTTGAACCAGCTTAAAGGTTTCAGCGACTGCTTCTGTATTGGCGTCACCATACGAATAGGCCAGCGCGGAGGACGGCAAAATGATCAATGCCGCTAGAACAAAAGTCAAACCGGCTAGTAGCCATCGTTTCATGTCTTCACCCCTGATATGATTGTTTGGAACCTCGTTGTCATTGATAATGATAATCATTGTCCATATTTGTGTCAACCATTATTTTACTTTGCCTAGAAGATGAACCCCATCTTAAGGCACCCACTCATATAAAATAACGCGCCCATACGCCGGGTCAAATAGAGCGTCGGATTTAAACTCAGCAAGCTGCTTCAAATGCTCCTTTACCGATTTGCCTTGCTGCTCAAAGCCTTGAACGACATGATCGGTGAGCAGCACACGCCGCTCGGGATTCGCTCCAGCCAACGCTTGAAAGTACCCGTATGTATAGATGCGCTGATGATCGTAGTCGGCCTGCAAGTACTGCAGTACCCTCGTTTCTTCCCATGTAAACAGTAGGAGAGGCTCTTGCAAGCTGCTTACATAGTCATGAAGCTGATAAACAGCCGGTTCTTCCACGGCCTGCCGCTTCTGTAGCTGAGCCCCGTAGACAACTTGAATGGATATGAGGCTAATGAGGAGCGCGTACAGGATCGTTGGCGCTATTCTCAATAGACGCGTCCTATGCATGGATATCCTTAATCCCTCTGCCGTTTGAATGATAAAAGTAAACATAAGAAGCAATATCGGGGCAACGACAGGAACAATATGACGCGGTTTCTCAATATTTTGACCAAAAAGAGCCCAAAGGGTGTACAAAACGGCACAGCCAACGAGCCAGAAGATATAACGCCGATTCTCATTGCCCTGCACACTTGGAGGAACGAATCTCCGACCGATAAACGCTGCAGCGACAATAACGACGAGCCATAAGCCAATGAGAATGGAACCGCCTAGCAGGGCTGATCCCAGTAAATTGTGTCCAATGAGCTGATAGATTCGTTCACCAAGCGGCATCGGGGTAGAGATAACACCGCCGCCCCATTCGGAGAAATGTCCTTCAACGAAAGCCAGAGAGAGCTTCCAGAAACCAGCGAGAGTTCCTTCGGAAAGCACCAAACCAGCTACCCAAAGCAGCTGAAACAGCAGCGCAGCCAAGACCGAGCCCCCCAGTCTCAGCCACCTCCGCCAACCGCTCGCACCGTACTGCCAAATTCCGTACCAGAGCGGTACTAACGCAAGACCGTACGGAAAAAAGGATAGGCGTGTACCCATAAGGAAGCCGAACATTAACAGTGCCAGACCATGACGTAGCATGGAAACGGGACGATCCATCGCAAAGCGGATACTCCAAAGAAACCACCACAATAAGGCCATACCCGCACACTCCGACATGGGACGTGAGGACATGAGCCAGATGTAGGGGCTGCTTAATACGAGCGCAGGCAGTAAAAGACTCTTCATACCGCTGCCCGTCAGACGCTTTGCCAGTAAAAACATAGGAAGCGCGGAGCTTAAGGCTGCTAGGGTATTGAAGACAGATAAAGCTTTAACGGGATCATTCATCCACTGGTCAATAAACCAACCGCCTAGAATAAAATACGGATAACCCGGAAAATGAGGCTGCATAGCGAGTAGATCATACCTATGTAGAGCCAATGTGAAATCGACCTCGTCCCACGTTCGCGCAAAGGGGCTGGCGTAGACAATACTTAGGCACGTCACTCCGGCAATAACAGCAGCTGCGAACAGCGCCAACCATATTGCATAAAGTTTCATATGCCCGCATCATCTCGATTCGTCTGTGGATTCACATTGCGTTTAGAGACAGGGCGTCTCATTTCTTTATAGATTGCCGGGAGTACGGAGGTCACATACTGTCTGAATTTAATGAAGGATTGCCCCTTCGTACGTACTCGATAGGTGATCGGAATCTCCTCCAAGCGATACCCTTGGCGAACCAGATTCAACGTGAGCACCTGAGCATAGTTATAGTCGTGGACAATAACGGCATTCTCCATGGCATCGCGGGAAAACCCGCGCATCCCAGATTGGCCGTCATAAATCCATCTACGCAGCAGGATCGCCTGCAGCAGTGTGAACGTATAGTTGCCTAAGCGGCGATGCAGCTTCATGCCTTGAATTTGCCCTTTGAAGCGTGAGCCAAAGGTGTAGTCCGCCCGCCCGGCGATGATGGGCGCAAGGACATCGGGAATTTGCTCCGGCGGATACTCATTATCCGCGTCAATCATAATGCCAATGTCGGCGCCGAGCAGGCAGCATTGCTTCAGCCCTTCACGAACGGCAGCGCCGAGCCCTTTATTGTGCGGGAACGACACGATGTGGTCGGCTCCCGCTTCCTGAGCTACGGCGACCGTGCGGTCCTTGGACCCGTCGTCGATGACGAGCACCTCCACCTCATACTGAGGGTGGAAATCTCTCGGCACGCGGGCAATAACCCCGCTGATATTCTCTTCTTCGTTATGCGCAGGCATGAAAACGATGATTTTCTTCTTAGTCATGATGCTTAATAGCCTCCGTTAAGACAGGTCCGCGACTATGGCTAGGGAATGGAGCTCCTAGTAGATAAGCTAGGGTCGGAGCCATGGATACGAGGGAATGCTTTTCATCAATACGATGGCCGGCCTCAATCGCTGGACCATGCAGGAAGAAAGGCACATAGCGCTCACCCTCATCCAAATGGCCATGTCCGCCAATACCATCAGCCTGTCCGTGATCGGCACAAATGATGAGCGTCGTATTCTCCATCATGCCGCGATCTTCAAGCCAGCCAACGAATTCTTCAATTAATTGATCGGCTTCGGCAATTTTTTGTGTGTAATCGTCATATAAAACGCCTCGGCTGTGACCCGTTTGGTCAACACCAATCAATTGGGCAACGAGTAAATCAGGGTTCTGTTCGGCCATGATCTTCTTCGCCCGTTCGATAATATTACGATCTGCGACATCGTTATGCATCACAGCGGTCACACTCTCAACATCGTCCCCCATGGAGTCGATTAAGTGCGCTATGCCGAGCAGACGTCCTTTTTTGCCAACTTTACGCAGCGAATCAAAAATACTTTCAACCCGAATCCCCAGCCTCCAAACCATATTGGAGCGAATACCGTGCTCGCGCGGATAAGTACCCGTGAACATCGATGAGAAACATACCACGGTACGCGCAGGATACACGGTTTCCATCCGGGCATACTCCGTGCCTTCTGCTCGCAGTTTCTTCATAAATGGCGCGTCGGCTTCTTCAAAGCGCTCTTTGCGCATCCCGTCCACGACAATCACAATGACCTTCTTATTCAGTGCTTGTCCGCCTGCTTGTACATCGCTTGAATCGCGTGTGTACGTTGGGATTTCTGCTGGTTTCCAGTCAAACAAATAACGATGGAGAATGAAGCTGTATATCAGCAAACCGCCCGCAAATAGAAGCCCCGTACCTACATCAGCGGAAACACCACCCTCGAACTGACGGTAATAATGACTCCATACGAAAAGCAGCAGTAAAAACTTAGGCATCTGCTCCTGCGCATTGCCGCTTGTCGAGTCGCTATTTTTCAGAACTAGCTTCCAGAACCGTGTGAAATTCCACCAAGTCGTCCCAATTCGTAGATGATAGTAAAAAGTGCCCCAGAAATAAACCGTAAAGAAGTAGAACAACCCTAGCGCTAGCAAATACAGCGAGAACTCAGACCGCTCCCAAATCAGCAGCGCAGCAATGAATGGCATCCATAAATAATTTCGCAAAAAAAGCGGAAAATCAAAGCAATAATACAGCACAAAAAGAGGGAGGGTCACGAGCAGCCCCAAACCAGCGGCACTCCAAAAACTAGGATCGGACCATACGCCGATATGATAGAGCAGAAAGACGCCCACAACGAAAATCGGGGTAAACGGTTTTCCCTCATTTAGCAAGTTCCAGCAGCGAGCTGCGACGATTTCAAACGATGAAGCTTTTTTCATATTAATCATCCTTCCGTGCGTTACCATTCAATGATGGTTTTTTGTGACCTTTAAGCCGTGCAATCCAGGTTTTCATCTCGTGCCAACCTAAAGGCATTCGCACAAGTGAATACGCCCCTAACGTGTAGGCAAAAAGAAATTTAAAAGTATGCGACACAAGTGCCGCCCTATAAGCATCCTTACCATCAACACCGAGCAAGACAAGGGACCCGCTCATTGTACTTTCATAGGTACCTATCCCACCTGGAGTTATATGGAATATTTGTCCAGAAATCGTCATGCTATTCGCCCAAACGAGCGAGATTGTCCCAAGCTGCAAGCCGATCATGCGAGCAACAGCAAAGATAACACCAGCTTCTAGGATCCAGCTTAAAGCAATCAAGCCTACAATAACGAGCCCTTTGCCAGAGAGCATTTTAAGATGAAAATAAGCCGAATGCTTCGCTATGAACGGAATTTTGCGAATCACGGGCAGGTAATGCGCTGTTGCGAGAATCACGGTTCCCCCAGCCAACACCGTCACCCAGATCCATGAAGAGGGCAGACCTAACCGAATGATGCCAATTCCCCCAATTCCAGCAAGCACGAGCATATCAAGCAATCGCATGACCGCAACGGAATGGAACGCTTCCTCCCACGATTTCCCGCCATGCTTCATATATAAGCCAGCACGAACGCCATCTCCCGCTTTCACCGGAAGTACATGATTGACGAGCAAGCTATAGCTAATAGCATGTAAATAAATGCTGAATCGCACCTCAGACCCTGTATAAATTCGCCAAGCTGCGGCCTTTAAGAGGAAGGAGAGCAGGTAGATGACGAACATGAAGACCAACCACTCAGGTTGATGGAAAAGAAGCTCTACGTCCCGGAGCCATTCCTTCGAATCGAACCATTGCCATGTCAGAAAAATAGAACAAACGATCAAAAGGATTGCCAGGAAACGAACAATTTGTTTCTTTGTTGGCATATTTGTTGTGACCTTCTTTTAGTTAAGGGTACCTCAAACTAGTTTTATGTGAGAATGAGAATCATGGTCAGTATAGGCGGTTTGGGGGGCTACGTCAACCTAATTCCAGTAGGGGATGCATAGAATTGCCAACAGCAAGACGAACTTACGGACAGAATGACTATAGCGATTCTTTCTCCACAATGTCCTTAAATGTTTTGTTATCATGTTCATTATGAGACATGATCGATTTATTCGAAAGAGAGTGAAGATAAATTATAAATGAAACAATCTTTGTCAGCAGGCTTCGAGCCGCTGGTTGTGTTTTCGCCGAAGATGAGGCCCGGTTACTCATCTCAGCAGCTCGGACGTCGGACGATCTCATCACCATGGTGGATCGTCGAGTCGCCGGTTTGCCTCTCGAACATGTAATCGGATGGGCGGAATTTTGCGGTCTAAAGATAGCCTTGGATCAAGGAGTCTTCGTACCTCGCCACCGCACAGAATTTCTCGTTCGCCAGGCCGCAGCACTCGCACAGTCAGGAGCCATAGTGGTCGACCTATGCTGCGGCTCGGGCGCAGTGGGCACAGCACTGGCTGCCGTCTTAGAACGGATCGAGTTGTACGCCACCGACATCGACCCAGCCGCAGTTCGCTGTGCCCGCCGCAACGTCAGTGGTCACGTATATGAAGGCGACCTCTACGAGCCGCTTCCCGCCAAATTGCAAGGTCGCGTCGACATCTTGGTCGCCAACGCACCTTACGTCCCCACCGAGGCGATCAGGCTGCTGCCTCCAGAGGCCCGGATTCACGAATCTCTTGTGGCGCTCGACGGGGGCGCAGATGGGCATGACGTCCAGCGCCGTGTGGCGGCTGCGGCGCCAATCTGGCTGGCACCGGGTGGCCATCTTCTGATTGAGACTAGCCAGCGGCAGGCGCCGCAGACAATCAAAATTTTCGCTAGCAATGGGCTGATCCCGCAGGTAGCTAGATTAGACGAACTGGACGCTACAGTCGTAATAGGAACCAGGCCCGGCCTGTCCGCAAACGAGACGTGAACCTTGCTTGGCAGAGCAGTAGTAAATAAAAACCCAGTCTAACACTTAATTTTGGTGTTTTGACTGGGTTTTTGTTTAACAACTTTATTTTCGCAGAACAATTTGTTCGATTGTGAATGAATTGTGTTCATTACTCTCATTTTTCGGGTGGGCAATACCTTTTATACTAAACATAAAGGTGTTATTGAAATGAAAGGCGGTTAATCCCGATGAAGCCTGAAACTAGATTGGCTCCCCAAAAGCTTTCTTCACGCAAAATATCAACGGCATTCACCCTGAAAGGACGCTGGGAATCGCCCATAGCTGGGTATCTATTCATTTCCCCGTGGTTACTTGGATTTCTGCTGTTAACCTTATGGCCGATGGTTCAATCGATGTATTACTCTTTCACAAAATATACGTTGTTAGATGCGCCAGAGTGGATCGGCTTAAGAAACTATGAGCGCATTTTTGCAGACGATGAGATGTTTCGTCAATCTTTGAAAATAACGATTCTTTTTGTCGTATTATCCGTGCCCATCAAACTCTTCAGCGCCTTAATGGTTGCAATGGTGCTCAATAAGAAAATAAAAGGGATTTCTGTGTATCGAACGTTCATCTATTTACCTTCATTAATAGGGAGCAGCATTGCTGTAGCTATTCTTTGGCAAAATATTTTCGGCATTAACGGTTTTATCAATCGATTTTTAAGTTATTTCGGTATCGAGGGAATCAGTTGGATTAGCAATCCCAATACGGCACTAGGCACCTTAATTATTCTGGTTGCTTGGCAGTTTGGTTCTTCGATGGTTATTTTCCTAGCCGGATTAAAACAAATACCAGCCGAGTTATACGAAGCCTCTTCCGTGGATGGGGCATCTAAAGTCAGACAGTTTTTCAGTATTACCTTACCTATGCTGTCGCCTGTACTGTTGTTTAATCTCGTACTGCAGACAATCGGTTCCTTTCAAATGTTTACGCAAGCCTTCATCATAACGAAAGGCGGACCCATTAACTCCACGTATATGTATGCTTTATACCTATATGATCGTGCTTTTTCTAGATATGAGATGGGTTATGCTTCCGCTCTGGCATGGATACTCCTTGTGGTGATTGCGATCGTAACGGCATTAATTTTCGCCTCATCCCGTTACTGGGTATTCTATGAAACAGAAGGAGGGAGAAGAAAATGAGAAACCAGCTGATTGGAACACGCACTTTTCGAACACATTTCTTATTGGCACTGTTTAGTCTCATCATGATATATCCCATGTTGTGGTGGGTGGGAGCTGCTTTTAAATCGAACGCGGAGATGAGCTCGCCCAGCTTCTTTCCTACGGAGTGGTTATGGAGTAACTTCAGCCAAGGGTGGGTCGCCATTCCTAAGTTCACCTTTACTCATTTTTATCTGAATACTTTTGAACTGATTGCTGGAGTTCTTGTAACGTCTATCATTTCCTGCAGCTTGGTTGCTTTTGGTTTCGCTCGATTGGATTTTCCGCTGAAAAATTTCTGGTTTTCCATTCTAATGGTTACCCTGATGCTGCCAAGTCAAGTGACACTGGTTCCCCAGTACATCATGTTTAATACTTGGGGTTGGGTCAATACGTATCTGCCTTTCTATGTTCCACATGCCCTAGCAGGCGGGATCGGAGGACCCTTCTTTATCTTCCTGTTGGTGCAGTTTATTCGCGGAATTCCGCGCGAGCTGGACGAATCGGCCAAAATGGACGGCTGCAGCTGGTTCGGCATTTACTTACGCATTGTGCTGCCCTTAACGAAGCCCGCACTCGTAACGGTCGCCATTTATTGTTTCCTTTGGAATTGGGACGATTTCTTCGGACACTTGCTGTATATCAATTCTGTGAGCAAATACACCGTCGGTCTTGCTTTGAAGCTGTTCGTCGACAGCCAATCAGCTCTTCCGTGGGGACAATTACTTGCCATGTCGCTCGTTTCTATTATTCCGTCACTGATTCTCTTTTTTATGGCGCAGCGCCATTTTGTCGATGGCATTGCTTCAGGTGCAGTGAAAGGATAAAATAATAGAATAAGAAAAAGGTTGCGCTACCGCAGCCTTTTTTCCACTTTTATGGAAGTTAATGAGGAGGAGCTGCTGTGTTTAACGTATTCAAGCGCGTTCGAATCGGTCGCCTGTTCTTTGGAAGCTTCGCCGTATTCATTGCCGTGCTGCTGCTCATTTCCTCCTGGATCAGCTACAGTCTAACTTCACGCGAGTTAGCTGACAATACCGCTAATTATCAGCAGGATCTGTTAAATGAGTTGAATAAGCGCTTGGTCACTCAGTTGAACTCTATTGAGCAGATGTCTAACGCAGCCTCCAGAAATATCGATATTATTGGGTATGATCCTCTGGAGAGTGACTTATTTGAGCTAAAAAAACGCAAGGCAGATTTGGAGGCCCTACTAGCCAGCATTACCTACAGCACGACAATGGTGCAATCCATTTATTTATATATCGAACGCCCGTTCGTGACAGATGCTCAGGGGCCAATTCGCGTTTATGACTTAAAGAGGGTGAAGGACGAGGAATGGTTTTCGGACATCCAAAATAATGATTTTGCTTGGATAAAAGAACGTACTATTCCAACCAATAAAGGCTCGCTATCGGTTACTAGCTTTGCAAGAAAGCTTTACAATAACTCAGGTATCTATTACGGCTTGCTCTTGCTTAATGTGAAATCATCCGAAATCCAGAATTTGATTCGAGGTGAAACAGAGGGAAGAAGCAGATTGTTAGTTGACGCTGGCGGCAGAACAATTGCTGCCATAGGCGATCCCAACTTACAAGAGAGTGAGCTGGAGAAGATTAGGTTGATTCAGGAGAAGTCCGGAAGTGTTCATTTAAAAGCCAAAGAGCAAAGTGAAGCCTTACTCGTTTGGAGTAAATCCCCCTCGAACTGGACACTCGTTGAGGTGACACCATGGAAGAGCATTATCCATGGCAGTATTCGATTAGCACTAATTCTCTTAACTGTCGGCTTATCCGCCATTTTTATTGCATCCTTTTTCACTTTCTTTATATCCAGACAATTTACCAATCCAATTAGACTTTTGGTTGCTTTTATGAGCAAGCTTCCCGATCGGGGTCTTGTTTCGGACTTGCCTACGGATTACACCAATGAATTCGGAAATTTATTTAACGGCTATCGTAAACAAATGGAACGAATTGAGGAACTTTTAACCTCATTGAAAGCTCAGCACAAGCGCCAACGCGAAGCCGAAATTAAGGCACTGCAGGCTATGATCAATCCCCATTTTCTATACAACACATTGGATCAATTAAACTGGTTAGCTATTGATTCCGGTCAAACGAAAATCAGCAAGATCCTTTCCTTAATGGGTAAAATGTTTCGCATCGGCCTCTCTAATGGTGAAACTTTGATCCCCATTGCGGACGAGATGACGCATGTCGAATGTTATTTGCAAATTCAGCAAATTCGATGGGGCGATCGCTTGACATTCACCATCTCTGTCGACGAATCAGCCAAAGAACTCTATGTACCGAGACTTACCCTGCAGCCTTTTATTGAAAATGCGATCATCCATGGTTTTCACGGGCGAAAGAAAGGCGAAATCCGAGTGAATGTGCAGCTGCTAGGGCAAGATATCCAATTTCAAATTTGGGATGATGGTGTTGGGCTGCGACCCGATTGGGATCAACCCAAGGCAAGGAAAACAGGCGGTTACGGATTGCGAAATGTGAAAGAACGAATTGAGGCTTATTTCGGGCCTCCTTATGGGGTCCATATTACAAGTACGGAAGGCAGGGGCACCGAAGTCACCATTCTATTGCCGCAAATCCAAAATAAAGAAGAAGTCGAGGAGAAGTATCATGTGGAAAATACTCATTATTGATGACGACTTTCAAGTGTTGGAAGGTATGAAGAAGGCGATTCCTTGGGAGTCTATTGACGCCGAATTAGTAGGTGAAGCCAGTGATGGCGCCGAAGGTCTTGCAATGGTCCGACAAACTCAGCCGGATATCGTGATTACGGATATTTACATGCCTGTAATGAACGGCCTGGAAATGATCGAGAAGCTCCGAGAGACTAACTTTCCCGGTGAATTGATCATCCTAAGCGGTTACGCCGATTTCCAGTATGCACGGCAGGCTCTGCGGCTGCAGGTGAGTGACTATTTGTCCAAGCCCGTAACCATTGAAGAACTGGGGGCTGTGCTAGCCAAAGTCATTAAAGAACTCGAAACAAAAGAACTGAAAAAAATAGAGCAAGAAGAAGTCAAAAGAAGGCTGATGATGTATGAGCCTTTTGTGCAGCAAGAATGGTTGAAGTCTGTCATTACCGGCACCTTTAATGAAACGATTGCCGCGGAAAGCATTCTGCTATCTGAACAAGCCTATTGGCTGCAAAGGAATCACCTCGTGATGGGTATAGAGCTGATGAGCACTGTTCGCACAGCTAACCTATCGCTAATCGATTGGAATTTGTTTCGTTTTGCATTAGCCAATATTATTAGAGAAATCTTGGCCGAAGATTGGCCTGAGTCCGACTTCATTGAGCTTCACAGCCATCATGCCGCGATAATGTTTCATATTGAGCGTTCGAGTGTAAACGATGACGTTATGCATAGAATTCAATTGATTGGCGAGCGTATCACGGATTGTGTCCTTACTTATCTGCGTTTAACGATCCGTCTAGGGTTAGGCCAGATGAAGGAATCATGGCAGGAAATATCGGATTCCACCGAAGAAGCCTTTCTAGATTTATTACAGATAACCATCATCCCGCCGCTTGCACGAGAGCATCCGTCGACTGTTCCATCAGAGAAGGAACTTGCTATTCGTCCAATTAAGTTTTATCAGGAGCTTGCGGAAGCGATTGTTTATTCCAAAGAAGAAACGGCTGCACAGATTGTGGAAGCTTATATCCACCGTCTGCAAACTATGTCAACCATTACCCCGGCTTACTTGCAGTACTTATGTGCAGAGCTTTGGACCATATTTGCTTACTCCTTATACAGCGTAGGTATTGTGCTTGATGAACTGTTTCCAGGAATGAAGCTGCAGTCGGAAATAACTCAAATTCAAACACCTGAACAATTGCAGCAATGGCTGCAGGGTAAAATTCATATCATTGCAACCAGCCGCCATTGGAACGAGAATTCCAAACATAAAGAAGCGGTTGATTTCATGATTCAATATGCACATGATCACTATGCCGAAGAGATCAGCTTGGAAGATATGTCGAAGCAGCTTTACTTGTCTCGCAATTATTTGAATCAAATATTCAAGAAAGCGACCGGTGAAACCTTCACGAACTACGTCATCCAAGTGCGGATGAAGAAGGCACAGGCCCTTTTAGCCGAAGGCAAATATTTGATTTATGAGATATCCGAAAAAGTTGGCTATAAAAACGTCCCTTATTTTAGCTCTATTTTCAAAAAATATAATGGCATTAGCCCAAGTGAAGTAAGTAAGAGCGGGTTATAACCGAGAATGTACGTATTCAGCGCAATATTGTGATCAATAGTGAAAGAAGTGTGTTCATTACTCTCCTTTTTCTTCTTTTCAGTTGTCCTATAATTAACTTGTAAAGATAATGAGGTAGTGAAAGGGGATTTTCAATGAAAGTGCAGATGAGAAAATGGAGCATGCTCTCGATGACTGCCATGATAGCGCTGTCCCTAAGTGCATGTGGTTCCGGAAATACACCAAGTGCTACAGGAAGCAGTCCTGCTGCAACGGCAGCACCCGCGGCTACAACCTCCCAGCCCGTTAAGCTTCGCATTGTATGGTGGGGTTCACAGGCAAGGCACGATGCCACATTAAAAGCACTAGATGCGTATACAAAGAAACACCCAAATGTGACCTTTGAGCCAGAATTTTCTGGGTTTGATGGCTACGCGGATAAGCTGGCTACCCAAGCTGCTGCCAAAAATGCTCCAGATATTATCCAAATGGATCCGGCATGGCTCGCCGAGTATGCAGGCAGAAACCAGCTGGCTGACTTATCCAAAGGCATTCGTACCGAAGATATCGACAAATCGCTCGTGGATTCAGGGAAATTTAAAGATAAGCTTTATGCCATCGCGCTAGGCAATAATGCTACTGGCATGATCTACAATAAGAATGCCGTTGATAAACTAGGGGTTACTCCTCCCAAAAACGGTTGGACATGGGATGAATACTTCCAATTCGGTAAAGATGCTAAAGCCAAGCTTGATAAAGACAAATATGTGTTAATGGATGCGACATCCGATTATACCACGTATTCCGCCTATCAAATTAGTCAGGGTAAAGGCTACCCAATCACCGAGGACGGCAAATTCAACTTCGATAAAGATACGTGGCTGACCTTTGTTAAGAAATATGCGGAGCTGCGAACAGCCGGAGTTATTCCCCCCGCAGAAATCGCTAGCACAGACAAAGAATCTGACGCGAAACTCGATTTAATGAACAATGACAGCGTATTGATGAAACGTACTTTCGCCGCGCTATTCCCTGGTTACGAGGGTGTAAAACCAGGTGCTTACTCACTTGTTTCTCAGCCTAAAGGAACAAAGTCCAGTGGTTGGCTGAAACCTTCTATGTTCTGGTCGGTAAGTGCTGATTCCAAGTATGCGGAAGAATCCAAGAAATTCATCGACTGGTTCGTGAATGATAGCGAAGCCGCAGACATTTTAACGACGACAAGAGGCGTGCCGGTTTCCAAGAAAATGCTTGATTTCCTGACACCTAAGTTAACTCCCGCAGACAAATTGCAAATTGAACTCATTAAAACGGTTGCTCCTGACGCTCAACCTTTCAATGCCGGGGCTAAAGGCTGGAGTAACTATACAGCTAAAGATTATAAGAGCATCGGCGAAAAAGTAATGTTCGGCAAAATAACGCCAGAAGCTGCTTATGAAGAGCTTGTGAAAAAAGCAAAAGATTATCAATAATAACGTGAATGGAGAGCCTCTAAAGAGGTTCTTTATTTTTGGTTTTGCTGCCTTTGGAGCAGAACGCAAAAAAGAACGACCCTCAACGTAATGTTAAGAGGCCGTTCTTCGAGAATGCTATTTGTGCAAGCTAAGCTTACAGTTTTACAACGTTCTCAGCTTGTGGTCCGCGGTTGCCTTGAACTACGTTGAACTCAACGCGTTGGCCTTCGTCCAAAGATTTGAAACCTTCGCCAGTGATTGCGGAGAAATGTACGAATACATCGTTGCCGCCTTCAACTTCGATAAAGCCAAATCCTTTTTCTGCGTTAAACCATTTTACTGTTCCTACTGCCATGGGTAATACCTCCAAAGTTTTATTAACATGTCTTTTTTCTTGTTTCGAACAAAAAAATTACACATTGGAAAAGGTTTCATTTACTTAATGATAACCCTTTGCAATACGCAATTCAGGGTGAATCTTTAAGACTTAACATTACTTTACCACACAATATCATGTAATGCAATTATCCCTAGGAGGGATTTCTTGCTAAAGATAAGAACTCTTCCCTGTCCTCTATTTTCAAGGCAATTGCTAGTGCTAATGCGACATCTTTCGACGGCTCGATTCGACCATTTTCGATAGAATTAAGGATGGAATAGCTGATTCCAGCCTTCTCCCCGAGCTTTCGGAGAGTTAGATTTTGCTGCTGTCTGAGCTCTTTTAATTTCGTGTGAAACGCCACTGTTGCGCCCTCCTCAGCCATTTTGGTTGCCTTGCTGTCTGCGAATTTCAGCCTTAATTTTGTCGAATGGGTCCTGCCAATGGGGGGGCTTAAGGGTCTTGCCGGTCTCATTTTTATGAACTTGTCCATCAGGCCATACCTTGGACATATTTGCATGCTGAACAATATCAAAAATCGGTCCAGGCTCCACACCCATTTCAACTAAAGTACCAAGGACAAAATATAACTCATCGATCATCGCATCAACTTCATCTTCCAGTGTAGCTGCTTCTTTGAACTCCTGAAGTTCCTCTTCCATCCAAGCTAAACGAGCCGCTTTGCGGCTTTCGGAAAGGCGCTGTGGGGATGTGCCTACGGGATGCTCAAACGTCTCATGAAACTTTTTAACATCATCAAATGCTTTTTTTAAGGTCATTTCGTTTCTTCTGCTCCCTTACAAACGGTTTTCTTTTATATACCATTTAAAAGTGCCCTCGGTCAACAAAAAGCCCTAACCTCGATACTTCTATTCATGGCGGTAAGAGCTTCACCATGATGGGAGATCGAGTGAGGGCTTAAGGAGGTAGATTAGGCTTAAGCGCGGATAAAGCGCTTATTCCTGCGGAAGCGCTCCGCTAAGCGCGGATTTCGCGCGCGCAGCCTGTCCAATTTTACAAATGACGGCCTGAAATGAATCTATCTTTCCAGTAACCCGTATTCATATCACGAATTACTACACCGGAGCTGGTCGTGTTGCTAATAAACTTACCATTTCCTATATAGATGCCAACATGATTAATGCGTCCCGGTTTGCTAACACTAAACAGGACTAGATCACCTTTTTGTAGTTTCGATTTACTCCTCACAGGAGTCCCTACTTTCGCTTGCGCGCTAGAGCCCCAAGGGATCGTGATGCCGTTCTTCTTAAATACCATTTGCGTAAAAGCAGAGCAGTCTAAGATTAAACGATTCGTATCTCTTACGCCAAATCCGTAGCGAACTTTACCTATATAGGATTTCGCCGTACGTATGATACTGTCATCTTTGCTGGTACTCGTTGCGCTTGCGCTGTATGTTGCTGTTGACGCGGCGTCTGTTGCTGCATGAGCGGACTCCGGACTAAGGAACATCGTTCCTGAAGTTAACAAGGAAAGGCTTAAGCTTATCCCCACTAACGATTTGCTAAGGCGGTTGTTTTTCACTAATAGCATGATTGGACTTCCTCCTTCATGGATCGTGTTGTGACGGGCTTGTTTGACCCTGATTCCACCTTACCACACTACGATCATCCAACATTTACCTGAAGAGGGAGAAATACGCGCCACGCCTAGCAAAAACCGCCATTCTTAGAATTCCATGAGAATTTGATGAAAATCATTCCCTTGACACCTATTTATCCGGTTTATCACCCGTGCTCTCCTGGCGATATTCCGAAGGGGTTACGCCGTACTTTTTGCGGAAAACTTGCGAAAAGTGGCGAAAATCATGGTACCCGATACGTTCAGCCACGTCTGCAAGCTTGAGCTTGGGATTCATCAGCAGCTGCTTCGCCTGCTCCAAACGCAGGTGAATAACGTACTCCTTGAAGCCTTGACCCGTCTTTTGCTTAAAAAGCTGGCTAAAGTAGACAGAATTCAGGTAGACGATCGAAGCGACCTTCTCTAGCGATAGATCGGCATGGTAGTGCGTGCGGATATATTGCAGGGCAACTTCTATGGAGCGATCGCTGCCGCTGGCATGGTGCTCGTAGACCTGCGTCGTAGACGCTTGCCTCATGCGCTGTACTTCTGCCGGCACCGCCTGGAAGCAGTCGATCAGCTCGGAGCTCATCATCTGGAAGGGCACCTTCAAATATTTCACGAGATGGCTGCGCAGCTCATCCACCAGCAGGGTCAGGCTGCCGCCTTCCGGCAGCGTGACTAGCCCTAGTAGGCTTTTGCTGTCGTGCACCGTCACGAAGCCCTTACCATAGCGCTCGATAAGCTCGAGCAGGACGTTCTCGATAATGAAATTTTCGAGGAAGACGGGCTTATCGGTCTCCATTTTAACCATGATGAGATGAAAATAAGGATGCTGCTCCATGAAGGGTCCCATATCGATGCGACCTGTGTCCAAACCCTGCGCAAAGCGCTGGAAGACGGCTTCCTGCAAGTATTTGCGGTTAGCCTTCAGCAGCTCAGCCTCTTCGATCAGCTCCGTGTCACGCGTAACTTCTTCGCTAAGCTTGCCGATCATTTCAATCAAAACCTCTTTGCCGATCGGCTTAAGCAAATAGTCCTTCGCCCCTAGCCTCACTGCCTCCTGGGCGTAGGCAAACTCCGAATAGGCCGAAATGACAACCCATTTCACATGGGGGTGCCGGCTTCGAGACATATTCATAAGCTCTAGACCGGTCATACCCGGCATCAGAATGTCTGTCAGAACGATGTGAATCGGATGGCTCCGCAGCAGCGTGATGGCTTGCTCCGCATTCGCAGCCAGATGAACCCGATGCTCGGGGAAGCGGTTCTGCAGCGTACGCTGAATGCCCTCTCGTATGACTGTTTCATCATCTACGATGAGAATGTCCATGGTTTACATTCCTTTCCGAGGAAGCGGCATCGCGATGATGACCGTTGTTCCTTCTCCTTGTTTACTATGAATACGGAGCCCGTAGGCATCTCCGAACATTAACTTTATGCGGCGGTGAACATTGGTGAGTCCAATACCCCGCCTAGTTCTCACAGAAGGACTTGCCGCTTGGACGTAGCTTTGCACTATAGGCTGCTCCATTTTCATCGAAGCCACCATGCCACTTCCCTCCGTTGTATCCGCGCGCAGCATTTCCTGCATTTCCTCTAAGGTGCTCTCCGGGATGCCGACCCCATTATCCTTAATAATGATATGAAGCTCTTGCTCTTGGACCTCCGTAAATACACGGAGATTGCCCGGCTCACGGGAAGGCTCCAGCCCATATTTAACGGCGTTCTCGATGATTGGCTGCAGGGTCATTTTCGGGAGATTGACATCAAGAACATCTGGGTCTATTTGTATGTTTGTACTAACCCTGCCCTCTAAACGGCTTTCGATAATCGTGATGTAATGCCGCATTTGGTCCAGCTCCTGCCGCAGTGTCGTCTTAGACGCTTCCTGCCAGTCGCTGCTGTATCGAAACATATGAGACAGGGCTAGGATCACCTTGCCCAATCGATCGTTCTCACGCTCATCCAGCATCCAGTAAATCATATCCAAGGTGTTATAGAGGAAATGAGGGTTAACCTGCGATTGAAGCGCCTGCAGCTCCGCATTCTTCTCACTCATGGAAGAGAGTGTAATGCGCTCGATAAGCTCATCCATCCGATTCACCATTCGGTTAAACGATGAAACCAACGAATTAATTTCCTCAAACGACTTCACCGTCACCGATCCTTTAAAATTCCCCATCTCGACTTGCTTCATCTCGCGGATGAGGAGCTTGAGCGGTGATGCGATGTTGCGGGATATGAGACTTGCCAAAGCGGTTGACAAAATAACGAGTACAACAATAACCACGTACAAATATTCTCTTGTCTTCACGACCTCGGCGTTGATATCACCTTTTGGAGTCAAACCAAGCACGGTCCAATCTGACATCTTCGCTTTCGCGGCAACGAGGAGATGATCCGTTCGATCATCAACGATGATCTCATTCGTTTGAGGACGCGGAAGCCCGCTGAAAGAAGGCGGAATGACCTTCTCTGCCGCAGTAGAAGCGATCATCCGGTCTTCCCGGTCAACAATGTACACCTGACTGTTTGGACTGATGGTGACGTTCGAAAGAGCGGCAAGAATCGGCTGCGGATTCGTTTCAATGAGCATAACGCCAATCACCCGGTGGTCTGTTAAATCGTACAGTTTGCGCCCGAATATGAATAACGGATCCTTCTGAAACTGATTGATGACAGAGCCTTGGAAAAGGCCAAGCCATACCATTTCTCCAGAGGAGTCCTGCAGCTTCCGGTACCACTCCGAGGATGGATAATTCGTGTCCATAACACTATGGAATCCTCGTTCGTAATTATAGTTTTTGCCGGCATTCGTAATCACATGAATGCCAACAATATCATCGCGCGAGTAATAGATAGCCCCTAAGATATTGGTAATCGTGCGCTCATTAATAATGCTAATAGCTTCATCCTTATTGGTGTCGCGATCTTGGATTAATCTGAGCAGCTCAAAATTGCTGTTCAGAGACTTCGTAATACTGTCATAGCCTTGCAGCAGCAAATCAAATAAACCTACCGTTTGAGAAATATTTTTCTCCGCCAAATCACTAATTTTACTATGGATGATATCCGTCGTCTTCTTATAATAGAGGACGCTTCCCAAAAGAACGAGGACTAACATACAGGAGATAAAGAGAAGAAATAGCCGGTTATGAATGGAGTGTAAGCCTCGTGTCACTTGGTTGTCGTTCCCCTTTCGTTATACGCTACTTCCTATTTTATCATAGGCATCCCAAGAAACAGCAAAAAGAGAGGGGTGAAATTAACCCTTCACCGCTCCCGCTACCATACCTTTTGTAATTTTATCTGCTAACAAGAAATAGATGAGAATGACCGGCAGCGCACCCAGTACAAGGAAGGCACCGATTGCTCCGTAATTGACCGAATATTGACTGACGAAGCTGTTCACCCCGAAAGGCAGCGTTTTCAGCCGCTCGGACGAAATGAAAGTCGCCGCGAGAATGTATTCGTTCCAAATACTAATGAAAGTTAAAATACAGACGGTCATCATTGGAGGGATGGAAATCGGTAAGATGATACTGCGGAAGATCCGGAAAACCCCCGCGCCATCCATAACAGCGGATTCCTCAATCTCACTCGGAATGGATTTCATAAATCCACTGAGGATAAAGACCGCAATCGGCGTCTGGAACGCTATATAAGGAAGAATGATCGAAATATGCGTGTTCAGTGCGTGTAGATTTTTGAAAATAATCATGAGCGGCAACAGCGTTGCCTGCAGCGGTACCATCATTCCGATGAGGAAGATGACCATCACGACCTGACCGTATTTCCAACGGAATCGGGCGATGGCAAACGAGGTAAGAGAACTGAGCAGCAGGACGCTCACCATCGTAACCGAAGTGACGAATAGGCTATTTTTCAAATATTGAAAATAGTGTCCGGCCTTGATCGCATCCGTGAAATTCTTCCATTGAAGCGAATGAGGAAGAGCGAAAAATTGGCCTGACAGGATTTCTTCATTGCTTTTTAATGAGTAAATAGCCAGCCAGAGCAGCGGATATACTTGCGTAACCACGAGTAGGGATAGAAAGGCGATCACGATGATTTTGACGATAGAGAGGCGTTTGCGTCTCCGAATGGTTGCAGGCTTAGCCGAAGCTATTTCCCGTGCGGTCTGCATGGTAACACTCCCCTCCTTCATGAAAATCTTCTCTCTAGTCGGTTGAATACCGCATTAATAATAACCGTTGCAATTAAGCACATGCCGACCAAGAAAGCCGCAATCGCGCTTCCGTACCCATATTTCATGGAGAGGAAGGACATGTTGTACATATGCGTGGAAATGACGTCTGTCGCGTGTGCCGGTCCCCCTGCGGTCATGACCATGACCATGTCGAACGCTTGCAGCGAGCCGATAAAGGCGAGGACGATCGATATTTTAAAAATCGGAATATTCATAGGGAAAGTAATATGCCAGTCGGCTTTAAGCCCCTCGGCTCCGTCAATCCGGGCTGCCTCATAAATATCAGCAGGGATGTTCTGAATACCGGTAAACTGGATCAGCGTATGGTAACCCAAGTACTGCCATAGGGCTACAAAATAGAGAGAATACATCGCGATCTTAGGATCTGTCAGCCACGATCTCGTCCAACCATGCAAATTCAACATATCGAGCACTTGATTGAGCATGCCCCCCATTGCGGCGGGGTTATAAATGGTTTTCCACAATTGACCGATGATAACAACGGATAGAATAACGGGTAAAAAGTAACTCGAAACGAGAAAATTCGGTTTTTTGATAAATCGGTTCAGGAGAATAGCTACACCCAAAGCGACCGGAATTTCGGCCATGGAAAATACAGCAAACATCAATGTACGGCGAACAGACGGCCAGAACACAGGGTCTGAGAAAAGCAGTGTTTGAAAATTTTTGAGACCAACGAATGTCGACTCGCCAATTCCATTCCAATCCAGCAGTCCACTGTAAAGAGACACGAGAATCGGAACGAAAACGAGACTAACATAGATCAGCAAACACGGTAATACAAACATGGCAATTGTCCACTTGGAGACTCTTAACACATTCACTTGGCTCGCCTCCTTCCTGGCATATACCAATCGGAATTTACCTTCAGCCCATTGCGGCGCTCAAGATAAATTCCGATTCGGCTGCTAATTCATCTTATTTTTTATTCGTTTCGTAAGCGGTTTGGTGTTCTTTGCCCACTTCAGCAGGATCTTTCTTCTGTACGAAAAGGTTTTGGATGCTTGTTAAGTGTCCTTGCGCTGTTCCTGGGTTCATCGTATTGTCGAACGCAAGATCGCCGCCTTTCACTTGTTTGAACAAGCCAAGCACTTCCATCGCCATATCGGAGTAACCAGCGGCTTTGAAGTCGCCATCTACTTTTTGTGCGATACCTACAGCACCTTTAACAGCGAAAGCTTCTTTAGGGAAGTTCAGCATGAAGTAGTTCAAGAAATCTTTGGTTTCTTTCAAATGTTTGCTGTTTGCAGAAATAGCGAACGCGCTTCCTGGCGCAAGCATGAACTCGTCTGGGTTCCCTTTACCTTTAACCGTAGGGAATTTGAACACGCCAACTTTACCATTAACGGAAGATGTTTCGATTCCGCCCGTTGCCCAGCTGCCCATGAAGTACATAGCGGCTTTGCCGGTTTTGAACAAGTTTTCGCCTGCGTTGTAGTCAAAAGATGTTGCGCCCTCTTGGAATGCGCCAGCTTGAACCAGGTCTTGGAAGCTGCTTACAGCCTCTGTGAATGCCGGATCAGCAAACGTCTTTTTGCCATCAACGACAGATTGTAGGAAGCCAGGACCGCCATTTGTGCGAAGCAGTACGTTCATGAACAAGAAGGAACCTGTCCAGGAATCTTTTTCACCGATCGCCATTGGCTGAATGCCTTTGCCTTTGAGTGTTTTTACCGTTGCAACCATTTCTTCGAACGTCTTCGGCACTTCAACGCCAGCTTGTTTGAATAGATCTTTATTGTAATAAACGACAGCAATGTTATTACCGTCAGGCAGTGCATAGATGTTGTTGTTGAACGTGTACCAGTTCAGAATACCTTCTTGGAACGTCCCTTTTAATCCGTTTTGATCCACCATGTCGTTCAGTGGCGCGAACAGGCCAGCATCGACGAAAGGCTTCATTTGCGCTGCCGGATTCACGATCGTGATGTCGGGAACCTCTTTGGAAGCGGCTTGTGTTTTGAGCTTCAGCTTTTGTTGATCTGTGTTCAGGGAGTCAAGCTCGACTTTGATGTTCGGATTTTTCGTTTGGTAATCGTTGACGATTTTCTTCAACATGCCGTTCTTGGGATCGGTTGGATCCGGATATATATTTTGGAACGTGATCGTGATGTTCTCCTGCTTTTTAGCTTGTGCTGTCGCAGTCGGCGCCTCACTTGTTTTCGTATCAGTTGTGCTGCCGGTAGTGCTTCCACCTGCACCGCAAGCTGTTAAGCTGATAGTTAGCAAGCTAGCTGCAACGACGCTTAGTGCTTTATATTTAGTTACCAATGTGAATCCCCCTCGTTTGTTGGTTGTTCTTGATGTTCTTATTATCGCTCGAATATGGTAACCCTTACAATGTGGGAACTATAGGTATGATGTTTGATTTTTATAGGTTTATGTTGGAAGTGGGGGATTGAGGGTGGGAGTACTGGTGGAGTGACTAGTGGGATTGCCGGTGTGGTGACGGCAGGTTGGTGGCTGGGGGGATCGCTGGAGGGAGTGACTAATGGGATTGCTGGTGCGGTGGTGGCAAGTAGGAGTGACTAAAATGAGATTGCTTGTGTGGTGGCGACAGGAGAGAAAGACTAATGAGATTGCTGGTGGAGTGCTGGAATGGAGGCGTCAGGTTGGACTGATGGAGTGGAGTCTGCAAGCGGGAGTGACCCAAGTTGTATTTTATACAACAATAATCAGGATAAATCGCGTGTCAGAGGCGAATGTTGCAGAAAATACTTTAAAGACCCCATTTTGGGTGAAATACGGCAAAGTTGTTGTACAAAGTACAACATTTCTAGTAAAAAGAGATAATACCCAGGAAAATGTTGTACGCTGTACAACTTTCAGAGATCAGCTTCTACTATTAGCTCCTTTATTTCGATAAAAAATGATCTAATTCTTCTAATACCAAAGCATTCAGTTGCTATTTCGAACCCTCGATTAATTCATTCGGGATCACACTCCTAGAACCTTTAGCTACCCATACAATAACAATCAGTTTTCTATTTAAATAAATAGCTGCCTAGTACAGCAAAAAAGATCAACCCCTCTCGCTAGTTCAGCGAATAAGAGGTCGATCTTTAAAGATAAATGATGAGTGCAGCTTGTAAAGACTAGTAAGCCTTCGGAACCTCGACTCTATGCGTGACACCGTCTTCGGTGAAATAAATATGCGTGTCGAAACCTTGATCATCCATGAAATAGGACACGTATTTCGGCTCGCCGTGCTTGATCGGCACAAGGAGTGTTGCAATGCGGTGGCTGCGCGCCGACTTGGTTGTTGCCTTCAGATGCCAATGCAGCGGCAATCCCTCAATTTCAGACGGATCCACATCCGTAAAGCCTTGATGCTGCGTCAGCTCCAGCTCACCGGAGGAGCAATAGACGAAACGCCCGTCCATATCCGCCTTGCGGCCCTGGACTTTGAAAGTCTGCCCGTTCAGCTTCATTTCATATAGTGTCTGGAACAGCCAGTCAATAGAGCCTGCCTGCGACAGGTCGATATGGTCGACGACAACAACGTACGTTCCGAAGAAGTAAAGCTCGCGTACATAACGCTCCAAATAAGGAACGTACTCCTTGTATGCTGCGGTTGCGTTACTACGGGAATAACCGTAGCCTTTGCGCTGCTCGGCAACTTCAACGAACCCATTAGCCGCCATGTTCAGCACTTTATTCTTCTCGGCATATTGACCCAAACCGTCAATCAAAATATTGTTCGTCGAGCGCGTCTGTCTGCGCCAGTTCATGTGCATCGTGCTGCTGAATGCCACGTAATAACCGCTTTCGATGGCAAGCGGTTCCCCATAAGCATGCAGCAGGAAGCCATTCTGGTCGCCGTGACTATGGCTGACGGAGCCGTATTTGCTGCTCTTCGTCAGCAGCATGATATGGCGCTCCGGATCGGCCATTTGCGAGTGAAACGCTACCCAGCCGATGTCGCGGAACCATTTGACCGGCTCGATACTCGCGTCGGTTGGAGCGATAGCTTCCACTTGCGGATAATCATGACGGTAGACCATTTCGTCGAAACGGAAATCCCACCAACCATAGTTGTAAAATTTCATTTCCGAATCGGTATCCGTTTCACGTACCCGCTCAAAATACCACTGGTACAGACCGTTACCAGTCACACCGGCAAACTGACGGATGTTAAAGCCAGTTTTCAAGCTGACCGGGTCGCCAAGGGTCGATTGATCACCGAAGCTTGCGCGAAGGGTATCCGGGCTAAATGCGTAAAGAGGAAAATCGCCAGTTTTCGTGAAAAACGGTCTTTTATAGAAGTTAATGCCTGTATATTTCTTCAGCAAATTCATCGCTTCCGTAACAAAAGCCATCCCGGTCGTCCAATACATCGGACCTTCCGCCCAACCTCCGTCCGGCCCGCCCCAAGGCGAATATAAGCACGCATAGTATTCGAGGGTATAATCGAGCCATTCGCGAACTTCCGGCTCCTCATTCAAGAGCGCGATGCAGCACGGCACCAATACACTGGATAGCGAACGCACTGCATGACTGTCGAACGGCACATGATGGATCTTGGAATGCTCAATAACATGCTGGGCGATTTGACGTGTACGGGCGAGCAGAACTTGCCGCACCTGCTTACGTTCATCCTCTGTTAACCGAGCATAAAGCCAGTCATAACCCCATGCAATAGCTCCAGCCATACGGAAGGAGGATTCGTCGTTATAATCGCGGCTTGTTGTACCGTTCACGTCCCAGCTGCACAGATGGAGCAGCCACGTTTTCGCGCGATCTAACAGCGTTTCGTCATTCAAAATCGTACCGGCCACCACGAGATGGCGAACCGCATAGAGAGCTTCTTGGGTATCCATGTACATTTGGCGCCATAGCTTAGCTACGCGCTTATTTCCAGGGTACGGCAGCGGCTCTGCAATCAGCTCACGCTCGATCCAAGGCTTAACAGATTTCTCGTAGAAGACATCAAATCCGCAATAGGCCTGATCTGCAGCTAGCCCACTGCGGAAGGCATCGAGCTCAACAGACTGAAGCCATAATCTGGGATGCTGGGAAGATGCTTCCGCATATCGGCGTTCTCTGCTAGGTAGCGGAGTTTCCGGTAAATCGGCTGTCACCTCGAAGCGTCGAACGAGGCTCCAGACGGTTTGGGAGCCATCTTCCTGGAGAAGGGCGTACCGCCAGAAATATGTGCCTGGGGTTAGGGCATCATCCGGTGTATATAAGTTATATGGAACCGGCTTTATCGTTTGTGTGTCAGCCTGAGAGAAGGCCTCAGAATGCGAGATTTGCAATACATAGCGATCATGCTCCAATTGTGCAGGAATCCACGTGAAACGAGGTGGGTTTTCCAGCAGTACGGTCTGCTCATTCGGTTCGTATTGTACAGTTAAAACGCCGCTCTGCGGTTCGTATAATGGTGACAATGAAGTCATATCCATTCTCCTCCCGGGTGGGTTCTCTATTGGAAATTATATTATATAAAAAGCAAGCCTTTATCTGCTGTTAATTGAATGCGTCTGGAGCTATTCGTTTGTCCCGGAACTGAAATGGCAATTTCCTGTGCGGAAAAGCGAGTTAGTTCAGCACGGCTGCCTGCACGATACACATGAATAAAGTCAGCTTTACGATCATTGCGACGGTGAAGCATCGCTGTAAGCGACTGACTCGGATCAACGGAGTCGCCCGGTGTCCGTACAGCGAGGATCTCATCGCCAGGTTGAACAAGCGCTGTGTGGAACACGATCGCGGTGGAGCCGTTAAGATCAGAGCCAAGGGCATAGGATACGTGCAATTGAGCCGAACCGCTTGCGTCGACGAAATCGCTAGGCACGAAGTGGCCGATGATCGGCAGATCTTGCACGGAGTCGGCGACGGTACCGGAAGCAGCATCCTTCTGTTCAATGAGAAGCTTGTAAACTTCATCTCGGCTATGCAGCTGCCCCGAATGCGTTTGAACAGCAGGATGCATCCACCACTCGATGCTCTTCGGCTCTTCGCCCGCAAGCTCGACTTGGAACCAATCGAGCAGCCACTCGCCGGTGAGCAGCAAATGGCGATTCAACGTGCACCCTTCGTAGGCTTCTGTTGACTGAAGCCAAACGTACACGGTCGAATCGTTAGCCTCATAGCGGACGCAGCGCCCTTCATGCGGCGCTTGAGATCGGCCATCCAGCGACACGGTGTTATGGCTGGCGGTTTCGGCAAACCACGATTTCCGCATGGGCGAGCCGTAAGGCACCATCCCGAAATCGGGCGTCAGGGTTTGCTCCGTGTGCATCAACGTCAGATGCAGCTTGTCGTAATGGCCGTGGGACCCGCCATGCTCGCCGAAATCGGCGAGGAACGACAGCGGGTTCCCGACTGCGCGGCCGATGACTAAGCCGGCGTCCGGCCAGAGCCGCGACCCGCGCGGCTCTAGGGCAGGCGCGCGGTCAGCGGCCTCGCCAGCGCCGTAGAGCAGCGCCTCGAGCTGCTCGCCGCCGGCAGCGCCTAGCTGCCGGTACGCTTCGCGCAGGACCGGCGCTAGCCCGGCGATGCCGTAGATCGCGAGCCCCTGCTCAGCGATCTCGGCGATCTCGCGGGCGTAAGGCTCCCGCGCCAGCGGCCCGTCATGCAGGGCGGGCAGCGCGCCCTGGTCGTCGGCCAGATCGGCCAGCGCCTCGAGCATGCCGCGCATGGATTGGCCGCCTGCGCCTGTCGTGGCGTAGAGATCGATACCGAATCGCTGCGCCATCTCTGCAGAGATTAAGTACGCCCGAAGCACGAATACGTGGTAGTACGTGCTTCCCTCGAACTCCAGCTGATCGGCCTTCACGCCGATCGATAAGTGATGCTTGAAGCCGCCTTGGCCTTCAATAAGTGCTTCCAAAGCCGCGTGCTCTCCGCGAGCGGCATAGACACAAGATAATGACGCGTTCAACCAAGCGGTGTAGTTGTTCTCCGCATTGTTCCGCTCATGTATCAGGATGTGCCGGTATTCTTCCATACTACCAGCGAGCAAACCCAGGAAGGCGTCAATCGCCGCCTGCTCCTTCGCCTCGAAAACAACACCCTCATCGCGCAGTAATAAGTAAGCGCGAATCAAGGTCGTGGACCAGATCGCCTCCGTCAGCGCCTGGTGAAAAGCACGCCCCTTCAGCATCCAGCTCTGAGCTTCCGGATGCACGGGATAGAGCGGAAACTGCTCTGCGTACTCTACGAGCAGCCTTTTACTAATCTGCGCGTACGACTTTTCGCCCAACAATGCATAAACGGCCGCTGACTGCAAAGCCACCCGCGCAAGTGATTGGTGCTTGAACACGAGCCAAGCGCCTCGGTAAGCTTCTCCCTCGATTTTGCAGCCGTGCGGACATAGAAATTCGGACGCATCCACTTGCATCGGATCGAACATCAGTTCGGTATGATGGTGTGGACAGACATACTGGTGCCACCAACCCCCAGGTTCCATAGGAATGGAAAGGCTGCCTACTTGCTGCAGCCCATCAATTTCCTCTTTCAATATGTGTGCTGTACGGCCTGCCCAAGTCAGTTTTTCCAGCTTTTCGCCGAGTCTCAGCGCGGTACTCATCGCATCATCATCCCGCCGTTGATTTCTATCGTTTCACCCGTTACATAGGCAGCTAGATCGGAAACAAGGTAAAGCACAGCACCTGCTACATCATCTGGTGTTCCCTCACGCTGCAGCGGAATGCCACTCACAGTTGCTTGGCGTGCTGTGTCTGTCGTGAATGTCGCGTGGAACATGGTATTGCCGATAAAGCCAGGGGAGACGTTGTTGACGGTAATTCCACTTGCCGCCACTTCCTTGGCTAATCCCTTGGAGAATGTTTGTACAGCTGCTTTACTAGCTGCATATATGCTGGAACCTGGTCCGCCGCCGTTATGCGCAGCAACCGATGTCATATTGACGATACGGCCGTAGCCCTTCGCTTTCATGCCGGCAAGCACTCTTTGGGACATGAACACGGCACTCTTTAAATTTACATCCATGATTCGGTTGTACATCTCTTCGAGCATTTCAGAATTCGCAACACGCTGAACGAGATGGCCTGCATTGTTCACGAGAATATCAATCGTTCCCCCCAATGCTTGCTCAACAACACTCACGAGTCTGTCGATCTGCTCCAAATTCGTCACATCCGCCTGTACCAATACAGCCTCGCCGCCTGCCGCTTGAATGGCTGCTACAACTTCCTGCCCTTGTGCAACATTATTCAAGCAGTTCACGCCAACCTTCGCCCCATTGCTAGCCAGAGCTAATGCAATTGCACGTCCAATCCCCGCATTAGATCCTGTCACCAGTGCAATTTTCCCCGTCAAATCGATGTTCATTTGAATTCCTCCCATTTGTATGTGTGGTTTACCGTTTCTCCATGTTCCTAATTAAAACTAGCTATCTTTGCAAAAACTCACTGTGAATTAGGCAATTTAGCGAATCTATAGAGGAATAAGAGTCTCTAGCGACTTCTATTCTCCACTCATCGGCCAATATTGCTTAGATAAGAGTCTTTAGAGACTGCTATTCGTTCGTTAACAAGTAATTCCAAGAAATTACAGAGAGATAAGAGTCTCTAGCAGCTTCTATTTTCCACTCCTCAGCTAATATTGCTCAGATAAGAGCCTTTAGAGACTGCTATTCCCCACTTGGCACTGGAGTCCAATGGCTGTCCCTGAGTTCCGCTCAAGCTCACCCACGCAACCGAGGCCTCACCGTCTCCGGCATGGTCATCGTTAAACAGGTCCCTCGTCCCCACTCACTGTCTATAGACAGCCCGTAGGCCTCGCCGAACACCATCTGAATCCGTCGGTGGACGTTCATTAGTCCAATGCCGCCACCTTGCGATTCGCCTGTCTCTTCCGGCTCCGCCAAGCGGTTTTCCTCCAGCTTCGTGCGCAGCTCGGCGAGCCGCTCCGGCTTGATGCCTGTGCCATTGTCCTGGATGAACACCTGGAACAATCCGCCTTCTTTGCGAGCATCGATGCGTATGAAATGATGCGGTTCCACACCATCTGGGAATGCATGTTGGAAAATATTTTCGATGAGCGGCTGCAAGGTCAGCCGAACCATCTTTTCCAATAGCAAACTTGGCGGGATCGCGACATCAATTTCAAACTCTTTTCCCGTCCGGTGCTGCAAAACAATCATATAATTGCGTACATGATTCAGTTCATTCGCTACCGTAATTTCTTCTAAATTCGTCTGCACCGAGTAGCGGAGCATGAAAGCCATTGCTTCTACCATCTCTGTAATTTCACTGGAATCCTGAACTATTGCATAACAATTGATCGTTTCCAACGTGTTATATAAAAAATGCGGATTGATTTGCAGCTGCAAGGACTGAAATTCTGCCCGCTGCCGTTCAAGCTTCGTCTCACCTAGCTCAAGCTGGTTCTTCTGCTGCTCCAGCTCGGCCTCATACACCCGTTTGATCATATCGGAAAGACGCGTCACCATTAGATTGTAGCTGTGAATAAGTCCGCCGATCTCGTCCGTTCGGCCAATCTCGTCGATGTACTGCCAGTTTCCTTTTTCCGTTTCCCGCATGCCATCTTTCAACCCTCGTATGGGGGCAATTATAGACCGACCGAAACGGTATGCTAGCCATAATGCGATAGCCAGTGTAACCAGACCAACAATGATTGTTGTCGTTCGAATGGTATTAGCTGGTCGGCGCAGCTCCTCAACTGGCATCGATGCGACAAGGTTCCAATCGGAATAACCGGATTTCCTCGATACAAACATACGTTCCTCCCCGTTGTATTTATGAAGGAATGTTTGATTGCCACTCGCCAAAACGAGCGACGACAGTTCGTCTTGAGGCTTCCGCTCGCTCATCGAACGAGGATAGATGTAGTTACCGGCATCATCCACGATGAAGAAAAAGCCCTTTTTCCCCAAACTTACACGATCCCAGGTCTTTGCCAGTTCATCTAGCTTGATCTCAATGGCAACTACCCCACGATTCTCGTCGCCGTAAGAAGGTCCTCTTACTTTACGGGCCATCGTTACGACTGATCCTTGATCAACAGGACGAATGCTCATATTCAGCAGCGCAATTTTGCCGTCACCCGCAATCTTCATCAGGTTATCGAATTGTTCTTGTACGAGTACGGGATCGAGGTTCAGTAGATTCTGATTCTCATAAATGAAGGAACGCCCATGCTTACCGACGACATAAATCATGTTCAACTGTTTGTACAAGGTGACAACGGATTGAACGGACGATTCCGAAAATTTCTTGATTTTATCCGAATACACATAATATTCATATGCGTCGTCAGGCTTTATTTCCATAAAATTCCTGACATCAGAGTTGGATGAAAAAGCATTGCTAAGCAGCTCGTAAGCCTGCAAATAACTATCCGTCTGATAGTTCGCACTATCAACCATTTGCTCCATATACTGCTTTACTTGGTCGTCTAACGCCCGCGATGATTGCCAATAGGATACAGCGCCTACGGACAAAAGGGACAGCACGATCACAATGAGAAAGTACGTATAAATTTGACCTGATAACGTCTTTCTTTTCATGAACGGATACCCATTTGTTGTCGATATTCAGAAGGAAGGCAGCCCTCGTATTTCTTAAATGTTTTTGTAAAATGGGGATGATCGGCGTAACCGACCTCACCCGAGATATCGGTAATTCGCCACTGCGGCTGTTGAAGCAGCTTCTTCGCCTTCTCCATGCGTCTGCGCGTGCGGTACTGCACGAACGTTTCCGCCGTACTTTGCTTAAACAATTGGCTGAAATAAGAAGGATTAAGCCCGATAAAGTCAGCCACCTCTTCTAAAGATACTTCTTCAGCGAGATGCGTCTCTATATAGTGCTTGGCTTCCTCAACAGGGTCCTTAAGCTTGCCTTTGCGTTTGATTCGAAGCTCATCCAGATACCCGCTGATCGCAGTCGTGAAACGAAGCCACGCTTCCTCCTCGCTCACAGCACCGGTCAAATCAAGCTCACCCTGCATGAAATATACATCCCTCACATTTAACCTTTGGTGCAGGAGGGTGTGGATCTCTTGCAAAATATCACTAACCCGGTTGAGCTTCAGCTTATTGGCCTTCAACTCCGCCTGAATTTCCTCTATGACGCAATTTAATTCCGCCTGCTGCAGCATCCACACGGCTTGCTCCATTCGCCCTGCCCACTGTTCCAGCTTCGTTACAGCAACGAAGGATTCGGAGCTTACTTTACTTTGGTTACGAATTAGCTTCTCTAACACATGCTGAAATCCCTTAATGTTGACGGGTTTCAGTAAGTACTCTTTCACCCCGTAAGACACACATTTCTGCGCATATTCGAAATCCCCATAGCCGGAAATGACCACAACTTGGATGTCTGCATCCATTTCTGCAACACGAGCGCATAGCTCCAGTCCATCCATCTTAGGCATCCGAATATCGGTGAACAGGAAGTCAGGTCGTTCCTCTTGAATCCGCTGCAGCGCGACAACGCCATTCTCAGCCGTTCGCAGGCTTTCGATGGGGAGCTCCGATTGTTCAACGAGTTTCTGTAAGCCTTTGCGTATCATCGGTTCGTCATCGACAATGAGTATGCGGTACATGAGGAATGCTCCTTTCAAACCCTTATGAAATGCACGCTCCCCACGGGCTGGTGGCACGTGAGGAGGCGGTCATGCTCAGCAGATGAGCTTATTTACGCGGCATCGACACGGTCGTACCGGAATCTTTACTATTGAATTTCTCTGTTGCTTCCTTGATTACTTCGTTACCGCCTTTGGATTTCCACTCTTCCAATACTTTCGGCCAATCGGAGATCGGCTCTTTGCCGTACACCATTTTGACCATGTGCTGGAGAATGACTGGAGGAGCTTGGTCGGAAAGCGGCGAAATGTCCGGATTTTTCATTAAAGATTCAAGACGTGGCTCGAAGCTGATACCGTCGCGTCCTTCATTCTTTAACGTTGTGTCATAGACATTCATTAATTTCTTACCTTCGTCCGTCAAGCTTAGTGTCCCTTTATTATAAGTCGTATCTTGGACAAGCCACAAGAAGGATTGACGGTAACGCTCTTCATCGACACCCGCCGTATCCGTCGGTGCTTTGTAATCAATTTTGCCATCCACCGTTTTGTACGTATCACCTTCGATACCGAAAGTAAAGAATTTCTCTGCCTCATCTGACATCATCCAATCAAAAAACTGGATAATTTGCGCAGCATTTTTAGCATTTTTATTGATGAAGTAAGCACGCGGAGCAGGTCCGTATAAGTAGTGACCACCTTTTCCATCTGGTCCTGTCGGCGATGCGATGATCTCGATATCGCCCGTTGGAACGGTTGTTTTCAGCTGTGTTTCCCATTGCAGCAATTCATTCGCGTTCATGGACCACATACCTGCTTTACCCGCAAGGATGGTGTTTTTGAATACTGTAGCGTTGATCGTTGCGAACTCTTTGTTGATCAAGCCTTCATCAAACATCGTTTTGTACGTTTGCAGCGCTTTCGTCATATTCTCTGTGTCAAAGAACTTCGGCAGAACTTGATCGCCTTGCTTCTCGAACATGGATAGATAAGGGAACACATCGTATGCGCCGAAGAAGGAGTCTGAATACTTGAAGTTTTCACGACCCATGTACGGGTTCTCAACGCCCATTTCTTTGAACTTGCGAAGTACGGCCATGTACTCGTCAACCGTTTTAGGAACCCCTAGGCCTGCTTTATCAAGCAAATCTTTACGAACGAAGATAGAGCGACGGGACGGATTGGACAAGTATTCCGGAATGGCGAAAATTTTACCTTGGTAAGTTACGTTATCCCAAGCGTCTTTTGGCACTTTTTTGAGCAGATTCGGTCCATACTTCTTCAGCAATTCATCAAGCGGCGTGAACACGCCAGCCTTCACGGAACCTGCCATTTCTTTACCGTTCACACCGCCACTGCCCTGTACAACGTCAGGAATGTCATTGGTTGCAAACATCTGAATCATTTTTTGCTCATATTCTTTGTGAGGAACAAGCACGATATTCATATCGGAGTTCGTCATTTCTTCTAACTTTTTCACCCATTTGTCTTGATTAATATCAGGCGACTTCTCTACATGTCCGAATGCGAGTGTACGCAAGGAGATGGAGAACTTCGTTTTTTCAGCAGGCTTTGTGCTTGACGTGCCAGCCGCCGCGCTTGATGCCGGTTGTTCAGCGGTTTTAGAAGAGCAAGCAACCAGCAAACTGGCCATCATTACGGCTGCCATCGTGGTGGGAATCCATTTTTTCATTTCTACCCCTCTTTTCATTTCACTGAGATATGAATGCTTTCACATCTCCATTGTAAAAGCGTTTACAAATTGCCGATATGGAATGTCTTTAGTTCGATTTGTCTTTTTTTTAGAATGCTGTAGAAATTGTTGATTTCATTCAGCACTATTTCCTTAAGATTTTACAGAACCCACCATCATTCCTTTGACAAAATGGCGCTGCAAGAACGGGTAGATAAGAATAATGGGGATCGTCGCAATAATAATAGTCGCCATCTTGATCCCTTCCGGATCCATATGAGCAAGTCCGCTGAATTGAGAAGCGTTAGGATCAATACTAATATCCTCAGACACAATCAATTGACGAAGCTTTACCTGAAGCGGCCATAAGGCAGGCTTGTTAATATAGTAAAGTGCACTTTGGTACGTATTCCAGTGACCCACCGCATAGAAGATCCCCAGAGAAGCCATGACCGGCTTGGACAAAGGCAGAATGATATTCCAGATCATCCGAAGCTCGGAGCAGCCGTCGATACGTCCGGAATCAATCAATTCACTCGGAATTTGCAAGAAAAACGACCGCATAATGAAAAAATTGAAAGCACTGATGGCACCTGGAAGCAATAAGGCCCAGAGCGAATTCGTCAGGTGTAAATTTTTCATCAAAATAAAGTTAGGAATCAGCGGAGCTGTGAAAACCATCGTAATGAGAACCATAATAACGACAACATTGCGGCCAGCATACTCGGGTCGAGACACCGGATACGCTAGTGATGCCGTGGCGATCAGATTGATCAGGGTACCCACTACTGTAATATACACGGTCACTCCGAAGGAACGCCAGATCGCTGCATCGCTAAACACATATTGATAGTTGATTGATGTAAATTGAACAGGTAAAAATAATACCTTCCCATTCACGATGGCTTCCGAAGAACTGAACGATTGGGCCAGCACGTTTAAGAACGGCAGGAGCATCGCTAGCGATAGAAGAGTCAGAAACAGCACATTGAAGATGTTAAAAACTTGCCAGCCGGCTGTCGGCTTGCGATTCATAAAGCGTTCACCTCCGTCTTAGTACAAGCTTTCACCCGTTGTTTTTTTGCTTAAAATATTACCCGTAACAATAAAAATTACGCCAACTAGTGCTTTGAAAAGTCCGATTGCCGTTGTATAGCTAAACTGCTGACCTAACAACCCCGCAGTGTAAATATACGTGTCTAGAATTTCACCATTTTCTTTATTCAGAGGGTTCAGGAACACGTAAACACGCTCGAAGCCAAAGTCCAAAAATTTACCGATATGAAGGAGGAACAAAATCATAATGGTTGGTAGAAGCGACGGGAGCGTAATTGAAATGGTTTGTCTCCAGCGGTTCGCGCCATCCACCTCAGAAGCTTCATACAGATCCGGATTAATTCCTGCCAGCGCCGCCAAATAAATGATGGTACCGTAGCCGGAATCACGCCAAATACCCGAAGAAATGAGCACTGTACGAATCCATGACTCTTCACCCATGAAATAAATCGGCTCGAAACCCAGCCAAGTGATGAGATGGTTCAAAGCTCCCGTTGAAGGAGAAAGAATACCGATCGCAATCCCGCTCACAATAACCCACGACAAGAAGTGAGGCATGTAAACAACGGTTTGAAGTAACCGCTTGTACACGACAACACGCAGCTCATTAAGCAGCAAGGCGAGAATGATTGGCGCTGGAAAAGCCAGTACCAAGTCGTAAATGCCGATCAGAATTGTATTCTTCAAAATCTTAAGGAAGTCATAATGGGCAAACATCCGAGTGAAATGCTCAAACCCCACCCATTCACTTCCCGTGAAGCCATCAAAAATGTTGTAATCTTGAAAAGCAATGACTGAACCTAACAAGGGCACATACTTGAAAACAATAAAATACAAAATCCCCGGCAGCGATATCAAATACAGCGCCTTATACTTCCAGAACGTTCGCAGAAAGGATCTACCTTTACGTACCTGCGAGCGCTGATTCATCTTTTTTACCGCTTGTGCGTTGACCGCCATTCTTGGCCCCCCTCACTATTCTTCGCTGATGTTATACCTACATCGTACCCTGCTAAAGCGCTTGCAACAATGGATTGTCTTTTCACTCACTTGTGTTTTTTTTAGGTGGGGAAGTGCCGCGGGGCGGCTTGTTTTGGACGTATGGCGGGGCGGAGGGCGGCTTGCGCTGGACGTGCGGGAGTCGTTGGAGGAATGTGAGAATCACAAAAGAAGTCTTCGGCTGCTAGCATCCGCCCTTCACAGTATCGAACATCTCCCCGTCTATCGCGTGACATGCGTAAGATTTCAACACCTTTTGCTGCAAAACATGCAGCTAATTGGCTCAACTTACTCTGAACTGATGAATTAGCTGCGTTTCCTACAGCAAATTTCCCGGAAAGCGTGATTTTGAACGCTTTTGGGAGAAATTAGCTGCACATTTTGCATATAAAACCCTCCAACAGACATTCACCGCTTAATTTTGATGCACAAAATGCATGTAGTGTAGTGCGTTTTTCGTGCTCAGTCAGAGCCCGCTTCCGAATATCCAAATTCCCTCCAACTCCCAACACGTCCAGCCCTCATTCATGCTACTTGGCTCTTAAGTGAAATTTTTTGCTCGTTGGGTTGTTTTTCATCGTTAAAGTCGGACTGCTGCTCAATACATTCTCTCAAACGATGAATTTCATCGTTAGGCTTCCATCTACTCTGCCTTTAAGTGAATATCCCCGCTCCTAAGACTGTTTTTCATCGCTATAGTCGGGCTGCTGCTCAATACCATCATGTTAACGATGAAAATCATCGCTAAAGCCACCACATCCACAAGATAAACAAAAAACGCCACCCACAATGTGGGAGGCGCCCTATCAATCCATTCACTTCATCCTTATGCGGTTCTACTCTCCGCGGACACTTGCCTAGCCGCTGATTTGCGCTTCATCCGCAACGCCTCAGGCATAGCCAGCAAAGCCGGCAGCAGCATCGGCAGCAAAATAAAGCAAAGCACGATGAGCCCAACGATCACTGCTACGGCTAGCTCAATCAGCAGAACTAGACCTGATGGAACCAACGTCGCGAAGGTACCGCCGAGGATGACCATAGCCGAGATTACCACGCCGCCGATGTGCTTAGCGGCCTGAACAATCGCTTTTGACGGCGATAATTCGCCCAACTCTTTATACCGCATCATCAAGAAGATGCTGTAGTCGACGCCGACTGCGATGATGATGATGAAGGAGAAGAACGGTACGAATGAGGAAACGCCGTCTGCACCGATGATTTTATCTGTAACGATATTGGTAGCGGTCATGGCTACATAGTAGGAAATCACTAAGGACACGATGATATAGACCGCTGGCCAGAAGGAGCGTATCACGAACAACAGGACAATAAATACGCCAATGATCACGATGATCGCCGTGCTGTTGAACGATTTCAGCTGTGCTTTGTTTGTGTCATAGGTCGTCGAGCTTGGTCCCGCGGCACCGACTTTCGCTTTCTCAAGCACTGTGCCTTTCAAACTAGACGCTAACTCGGCGTTAATCCCCTCAATGGTGTCCATAGCCGCTGACGAGTACGGATCATCCTTCAGTATGACGATGAGTTTCGTACTCTTACGATCTTTGGACATGAAGCTGTCCAACGATTTGCCGAAATCCGCGCTCACAAGCGCTTCTTTCGGAATGAAAAACGTCTTCGAGCTGTTCAGCTGCGTCAGGAACTGGCTCGTTTTGCCGAGCCCATCGGACACATCGCCCAGTCCGTTGCCGCTTTGGCCGAGGCCGTCCTTCAGCTGGCTCATCCCGCCAGCCAAGCCCGACAAGCCCTCGTTCAGCTTCTGCTGCCCGTCCTTGACACTGCCCAGCGCGTCATTCAACTTCGCCATGTTCGCGGCGATCTCTTGGCTGCCCGCGCTGCCTTGCTTCAGCCCTTTCGCAAGCGCCTCTGAGCCGCTCTGCAGGGAAGCCAATCCCGCAGCAAGCTGCGACTGCGCACCGTTAATCTGCGTAAGTCCCGCAGCAGCCTCAGCGAAAGAGCCATTCAACTTGGCTGCATTCGCGCCAAGCTCCTTCAACCCGCCGTTCAGCTGGGCGAGACCGGATTCCAAGCCCTCACCCGTTTGCTTCAGCTTCGTGTAATCGGCATCTGCTTTCAACTGGCTGTACTTTTCCCCCAGCCCGCCAATTAGCCCATTCATCCCAGTCAACCCCTGCTGAATGCCAGGAAGCTTCCCTTCAATCTGACGATAGCCGTCAGATAAAGCACTATAACCCTGCTGCAGCTGCGTAAGTCCGCTGCTAATTTTCGACGTGTTAGCCTCGACTTGCGCCATGCCTTCCTTTAAGCTCGCAATGCCCGCAGTTAGCTCACCAGCTCCGTCGGCCCCTTGCGCGATGCCCTTCGATACTTGCCCAAGCGCAGCAGTAATCTGGCTGTAGCCATCGTGAACCTTGCCGGTTCCATCAACTAACTGGTCGGTGCCGGACAAATCTGGGCTAACCAGTTTGCTCTGCATCAAATTCAAACCATCTTTTATTTGATTAACGCCCTTTTGCGAAGCCGTAATTCCTTCTGCAACGGTCGAAGTTTGGGTCGAAATATAGAAGTTATCAATCGGCTTCGACTGTGGCTGCGTCACACTGGACACCTTATCTACGCCCGGAACACCCTTCAATTTGTCCGTTAGCTTATCAATTGCGGCTAATCCGTCATTATTATCAAGTGCTTTATCATTCTCAATCACGACCATGGTCGGCAGCGCTTGACCTCGGCTAAAATGATCCGCTACGAGGCTGAATCCTTTGGTGGATTCATGGCCATTTCCTAACTCTTTTAACTGGTCAAAAGACAATTTCTGATGGTTAGAAAGGGCAATCGGAATCATCACAATCAGAATAAGCAGCGTTGTGATCACCGGTCTTTTCACCGCAATAGCCGTCAAGCTCGCCCAAAATTTACTTTCCTTATGCCCAGCTGCACCCTTGGAAGGCCAATACAGCTTACTGCCCAGTACTTTCATGAGGAAAGGAGTCACCGTCATAATTTCAAGCAAGAGCACCGCGGTACCAATAGCCACCACATTGCCTGATTTATAAATACCAAAATCCGAGAAAGTCAAGTTCGCGAAAGCAATAAATACAGTCAAAATGCTATAAAAAATCGTTTTCCCAGCCGTTTTATACGTCACAATAATGGCTTCATCCACAGACAAACCGTGGGATAATTCTTCTTTGAACCGATTGAACAACAGGATGTTATAGTCAGTTCCAATGCCGAAAAGAATCAAAATCAACAGCATCTCCGTGACACTTGTCACTGGAAACTCAAACTTATCAATCAACTGCGCGGCAATCCCCATGGAGCACAAGTAGGAAATACCCACAGCAAGCAGCGAGACAATTGGAATAACAACGGAACGGAACATAATGACTAGCACCGCTAGGATGAAGATAACCGTTAACGCCGCACTTTTGGCCACACCAGACTCGGAGGCTTTGATGTAATCGTTCTGAATGAAGTCCTCACCTGAGAGGTAGTAATCCACGTTCACATCTTTCAAAACAGCCTCAAACTCCTGTTGAATCTCATCAACATGACGTCCTCTTTTATCCAAACTAAAGCTAGCCATTAATGTCGTCTGATCCTCCGATATAAGCGAGGACTTCGCGTCAGGCAGTGAGAACGGATCAAGCAATTGATCGAACCCAAGCTCCGTTTGATGGTTCTTCATACTCGTAATACCTGACTCGATCTGCTTCATGTCCGCATCAGACAGTTTATTCGGGTTGTGGAACACGATGATATCGCTAGTCCCCTCAACCCCATTCATTTTATTTAAAATCGATGTAGCGACTTTCGATGGACTGTCCTTTGGCAGCGGATCTTGGCCCCTGAGCCCTAAAATGGCATTCACATCGGGTTGAAAAACCGTGAGAACCACGGTAGCTACCAGCCACAGGGCGACAATCGTCCAGCGCCATTTAATTATTTGTTTCATCTCTCTAATTCCTCCTCCGATTTACGTAATCGTTAGTAAACAAGCGTTCATTTTTGAATCAAAAAATTTTAGCACTGCCCTTGAAGTTTTATTTTTTCTGAAATACCCGCAGAATACAGGTACAACAGTTCATCAACCAGCACCTTAATGGTATCGCCATCTTCATAATCGCGCAGAATAAGGCTCATCCCCTCAATAAGCGTAACAGCTAGCATCCGTGCAGATTGCTGCTCATTCACTTCGAGCGGGGCTGGAGTTTGTTTCGTTGTGGCAAACACGTTCTCCAAAATTTGATATACCAAAGTAATGAGTTCCTGTTTCACCGTTTCGTAGCGTGAGCCTTCACTCAGATTTAGGAGGATGGTCAGCTCAACACTCGATTGCTTGAAAAGCTGCAAAATCGTCGCATCAATTTTACGTAAAATAACGAGATGATCGGCAGTTTCTTTGCACAATTTGAAATCAACTTCATTCTTGATCTCTAGGGTGTAAGCAGCAAGCTGCTCATAAACCGGTTGTATCAGCTCATAGAATAGGTCTTCTTTGTTTTTAAAGTACCGATAAATATTGCCCGGTGTAATACCCGCAGCGTCTGCAATATGCCGAATAGAAGCTTTCATATAACCATGTTTCTTGAATTCAGACAATGCCGCTTGGCGGATACTCTTTTTTATGTCATCTTTTAAAACCTGCATATAATAAACACCTGTTCACTTTTTGACGTAATGGAATGATTATAACGTGTGTACTTCTTTTTTTGCAAGCATAGAATCGAAGAAAAAAAGCCGACAACCTAAGCAGTATGCTGCTTGAGGCCGTCGACTCTTCTTGAAACACTACTCCGCCTTAGCTTTGAGAGTCTCGATGATTCTTTTCGACTTGAAAGGCTTGAGATCTTTGAACTGTATGAACTTCTTCGATTCCTCGTTCCAAATACGGAACTTAAGGGATTCCAAGCTTGTCTTCAATGTAATTGTCTGCACTTTGCGAAGCTCAGCGTTCTTGTTATGAACCTTTTCCAAATAGTAATTAGGAACTCGCGGGCTCAGATGATGAATATGGTGAAAGCCAATATTACCTGTGATCCAGTGCAGAATTCTAGGCAATTTGTAGAAAGAGCTTCCATGCATAGCCGCTTTCATATAATCCCATTCTCCGTCATTCTCATAGTACGAGTCTTCATAGTTGTGCTGAACGTAGAAAAGCCAAATCCCAGCCATACCTGAAATTAAAAACATCGGACCTTGGACTAGGAGGAATGATTGCCAACCCATACCTGAGCAAAGCAGTGCAATGCTCCCAAAGATACCCAAGTTCGTGATGTACGTATTCATACGTTCTTTCATTCCTGCGCGTTTGCGGTTAAAACGGTAATCAATCAAAAAGATGAAAATAGGTCCGACAATAAACATCACAATCGGATTTCTGTAAACCCGATAATATAGTCTTCTAGCCGGAGAAGATGCCATATATTCGTCAACCGTTAGTGTCCATATATCGCCGACACCTCTACGATCCAAATTACCGCTGGATGCGTGATGGACGGAGTGGGTATGACGCCACTGATGATAAGGGACAAACGTCAAAATGCCTGTTAATGTACCAACAATTTCATTCGCGATTTTATTTTTGAAAAAAGATTTGTGGCAGCAATCATGGAAAATAATAAAGATTCGAATCAGGAATCCTGCTGCAATAATGTCTAACACGAACGTAAGCCAGATAGAAACCGATAGACTTAGGAAGGCGAAATACCAAAGTACAAAAAAGGGTCCCAATGTATTAATGATTTGCCACACACTGTGCTTCATATGTGGTCTTTCGTAAGGCGCGATGTCAGACCGCCACCCACCTTTGTCTTGTTGAGTCATTCTAATTAAAGCTCCTTCTCTCCGTTTCGTACCGGACTGATTTGTGCCACCTGATGTAGTACGTTGGGAATTCATTTAAGTTCCCGTTATAAGAGAAGAAATGTTACATTGCCCTCTCATCATAGGTTCCAAAACGCTTTTTGTAAAATGCAATATAAGTCATATGTGCATTAGACCATATTTTTTACTATTCTGCACAACCCAAAAATCATCCTGCGAATGGCAACCTAACCCTTATTTTCCCATAAAAAGAGGTTTCTCATACGGAATAAAATACAAACCGCCTTCTACAACCAACCAATAATGATTTCGTATGATCCGAAGCTTGTTCCATGCTTTGACCAAGTGAATAGGAAGTTGATCTTATTACAACATTAGGCGAACAAATCGTTGTTATACCCTTCAAATGTTGCAAAATACAATAATCTCTCCCAAAATTAGCTCCATAGAAGGAACTAACGTATGCCTTTCTGCAAATATTGCTTAAATAATTATTTCCATATATGTAAAAATTATAATTATTATTAAAGGAAATGTCTGTATACAAATAGATAAGTCTAAGTGAACAAATAATGAACTTTGATTTGTGGTCGCAGGAGGTAACTACTCCTAGCTTGACCCATTTAAGCGCACCTTACTTAATGCTGGTATAGTAGTGTATATAAAAAATGGAGGTCTATTCAATGATACCTATATCTGTTTTGGACTTGGCTCCCGTTATTGCCGGCGGTACGCCAAGAGATTCATTTCACCGTTCCGTTGATTTAGCCAGACACGTTGAAAAGTGGGGCTACCATAGATATTGGCTCGCCGAACATCATAACATGCCGGGTATTGCCAGCTCTGCCACATCACTCGTCATCGGGTATGTCGCTATGGCTACGGAGAAGATTCGCGTAGGCTCCGGCGGCATTATGCTGCCTAACCACGCACCGCTCGTCATCGCCGAGCAGTTCGGGACGCTGGAATCGATGTTTCCGGGACGCATCGATCTTGGTTTAGGGCGTGCGCCTGGCTCCGATCAGCCTGCGGCAAGAGCGCTCCGCCGCGGCTTAGGCAGCGACGGCCATGACTTTCCGGAGCAGCTGAGCGAGCTCCGCGGCTATCTCAATCCGGCGCTGGGTACGGGTGTACCAGGCGTGCGCGCCGTGCCGGGCGAAGGGCTAGACATCCCGATCTGGCTGCTCGGATCGAGTGATTTCAGCGCCCGGCTGGCTGGGCAGCTGGGGCTTCCTTTCGCTTTCGCCAGTCACTTTGCTCCGGATTATTTGCTGGCGGCTCTTGATCTGTACCGCCGTCAGTTCCGCCCGTCAGGCGCGCTTGAGAAGCCGTACGCGATGGTCGGCGTTAACATTATTGCTGCCGAAACCGATGAGGAAGCTCAGCATTTGGCGACTTCGCAGCACCAGCAATTTCTGAACATCGTGCGCGGCCGTCCTGGCATGCTGAGCCCACCCGTGGACAGCATGGAGTCCCTATGGAGTCCTCAAGAGAAAGCTTACGTCCACAAAGCCCTAAGCTTCTCCATCGTAGGCAGTAAAGACACCGTTCGCGAGAAGCTTGCTGAGCTGCAGCAGCAAACTGCAGCCGATGAGTGGATCATCGCCGGCCAAATTTATGATCACAACGCTCGCTTGAGGTCCTATGAAATTGTGGCGGAGATTGTCAAAGAGATCTAGAGAGGTTGGAATCCTAGCGGTGCTTTATTAGCGGGTGGGTCATCACCCATATGGGGCTTAACTTCTTGCCTTGAGCGGGAGCCCTGCTGCAGGTTCTTGGATTGATCCTTGGTTTAGTCAGCTATAGACAGGACCTGCGAGAGAAACGGGCTTCGGCTTAAAAAGTGATCATAGCAAAAAGAGGGCACCCCATCGTGGGAGTGTCCTCTTGATAATGACTGACTTGCCTTATTTGACTGGTTTATTAATGAATGATTCTATCTTCTACATCTATATCATCATAGATTTTTATACTTAGAACAAAGCCAATAGATATCATGTTGATCAAAAGCGAGGTCCCTCCATAGCTGATAAAAGGAAGGGTGATCCCCGTAATCGGCATGATACCGATCAGCATCCCAATGTTTTCGAAAACTTGAAACAGAAACATGGCCGTAATACCGCCAATGATGTATATGCCTGTTTGGCTGCGGATGTTCAGCGCGATAGTGATCATTCGATAAAGGAGAAGAAAGTAAAGTATGAGTAAAACAGATGCTCCTATAAATCCAAATTCTTCTCCCACGACAACGAATATGGAATAAAAAAAGAGAAAAAGCCCCCGTAGTCCATTTTTCTTTCGAAAGAAAGATAATGGGCCACGAGGGCTTGCCTATTTATTTCAAACGGGACGATCCATAGCAAATTGTTCTCCCAATTTCGCATACCAGTTACCGGCTAATCGACTGACTGGTTTAAGTCCATTCGGGTCAATATGACCGTTCTCATATAAGGACTCAGCAATATGAAACTGCACGACTCTACCGATTAATAAATCGGCTGCAGGTGCTTCGTCTGTTCCGCCAAGCGTTATAACTTGCTCCAGAACACATTCCATGCGAATGCTCGCTTCGGCGATGCCCGGTACGGCAATCTTCTCACTCGCGACGGGTGTAAGTCCGGCTAAAGCAACTTCGCTTTCGCTCGGCGCTAACACAGCCGCAGTTTGGTTAATCTGATCGATGTACGATTCGTCAGAGATATGAACGACGAAAGCTCCAGTATCGATGGCGTTTCGCGAAGTATCTTTGCGAACACCCTGCTTCCTCTGCACGGAGATAGCGACCATTGGAGGATTCGCCGTCACAATTGTAAAGTAACTATACGGTGCTGCGTTGAGCACACCCTCTGAAGATAGGGATGTAACAAATGCGATCGGCCTAGGAATTATGCTGCCTATCAATAGCTTATAGTTTTCCCGCTCACTTTGACTTGAGGGATCAATGGATCTCACAACGCATCTCCCACCTTATATAGGGATCTTTGAGCATGCTCAAAGTCTCTCTGCTACTAGACTCGGTCTCATGCTAAATTCGTCTTGAACCAAGTCGCTGCCGCTTCTACCTCCGAACGAGTTAGTTGATGCCCTGCCTGTTCCCAGTGAACAGCGACAGTTGATCCCGCTTCACTTAAAAGCTTCTGTAATTCCTCTGTCTCCTTCGGAGAACAGATCGGATCGTTCTGACCTGCTCCAATAAAGACTGGAATCCCGGATAGATCCGGCAGTTGAATGCCTCGCAGCGGCACCATTGGATGATGGAGAATAGCTCCTCGCAGTGCATCTGGATAGTGGAATAACAGACTTCCGGCGATGTTTGCACCGTTGGAATAACCAATGGCTACGAGATTGTTACGATCAAAGCCGTGTTCCACGGCAGCTTGATCGAGGAAATCGTACAATTCCTTGGTACGGAAGATGAGATCCTCCTCATCAAAGATTCCCTCAGCCAGCCTGCGAAAAAACCGCGGCATCCCATTCTCAAGCACATTACCTCTGACGCTCAGCACCGACGATGTCGGTGAAATCGCCTGAGCTAGCGGCATAAGATCACGTTCGGTGCCACCCGTGCCATGAAAGAGCACGAGTACCGGAGCCGTTATATCCGTTCCTTTTTGAAAAATATGTTTCATTGTTTTTTCGCCTCCAATACACGTACTTGAATCGGCGGAAGATTACGCTCGATTTGTTCGCGGCTCTCCTCGAACCATTCCGGCAGCATCAGTTTCTCACCTAGCGCCTCTGGCTGTTCATCACGTGCAAAGCCCGGAGGATCCGTTGCAATCTCAAAGAGTATGCCGCCTTCTTCACGGAAGTAAATCGCGTTAAAGTATTGACGATCCACGATCGGCGTAGGTTGGAATCCATTCGACTGTACATGGCTTCTCCATAGTGCATGCTCAGCATCATCTTTGGCGCGCCATGCAATATGATGGACGGTACCAGCTCCACCAGCTCCGTAGGCCATCGGGGTTACGTTAACATCGACGATGTTCCCCAAGTCTCCGAAGGATTTGAATCGAGCGTAAGCTCCCTCTTGCCCTACTTTTTGAAGCCCCATCACTTGCTCAAGCAGCTGCGAAGTTTTATCAGGAGCCGTGCTGTAGAGAACAGCGCCGCCGAAGCCTTTGATCGCTTTATCCGTTGGAATACCGCCGAATGACCATTGGCTAGGCGCTCCTTGCTCACGCTCTACGATTTCAAGTTTCAGACCATCCCGATCCTCGAATTGAAGGTATGTCTCTGTGAATCTTTGCGTTTTTTCGAAAGGAATATCAAATTGCGTTAGACGCTCTTCCCAGAATGACAGACTGCCTGTTGGCACAGCATACGTTGTGATACCGACTTGACCGCCGCCAATGCGACCTTTGCGAGAGTGCGCCCATGGGAAGAAAGTGATGATCGTTCCTGGACTTCCCATTTCATTACCAAAGTACAGATGGTAGACTTCAGGTGCGTCGAAGTTAATCGTTTTTTTGATCATCCGAAGTCCTAGAATCCCTGCATAAAAGTCTACCGTTTCTTGTGCATTTTGAACGAAAGCTGTGATATGGTGAATACCTGCTGTTTGTTGTTGTTGTTGTGTCATTGAATCCAACTCCTTTAGTTTAGTTTAATTATTCCAGACCTAATTTAAAAGTATCCAAGATTATTAATTGAATAAAGCGTCGACAGAGTAAGCTCCTGCGCCAGTTAATGCCACGCCAACCGCAATAGCAATCAGCAGCAAGTTGTATTCATAGCCGCCCGCGGTAGCCCAATAGCCGCTCTTAGCGTGTACTTTGACAATCGCAACGACCATTGTCATGACGATGAGCAATGAAGCAATGACTGTACCAAATCCAGCGGCGAATAACGCACCGCCTACGAACTCCATGAGTCCTGCCATAACCGCCATAGCAACACCGGGTTTAATGCCGATGGATTCCATCCAGCCGCCCGTTCCTTTCGGACCATAGCCTCCGAACCAACCAAACAGCTTCTGTGCCCCATGCGCCATAAAGCTTAATCCAACAACCAAACGAATAATTAATAATCCTAATGCGATACTCATATTCATTCTCCTCCAATTTAAGAATCTTTATTTTAAGATATTAGTTAAAAGGTTAAGTAGTTAACACCTCTTATTGGAGGGCAAACTACTTGAAACCATCCTGAGCAAACCTACCAAGCTTCTTCAACAATTGACTAGCTATCTTCTTCTCTTCTGCTGTAAGTCCAGCCACTGCTTTCTCAATGACCTCGGTATGCTTGGGAAATACTTCTTCAATAAACTGCTTCCCTTTTTCCGTAATTTCTGCAAAAATGAGCCTGCGGTCTTCGGTTGATGTTTTGCGCTTTACGAACTCTTTCTTCTCCAGCTTATCTACAACATAGGTGATGTTCCCGCTGCTCATCAGCACCTTACCGCCAATCTGTTGAATCGGCTGCGCGCCTTTATGATAAAGCAACTCGAGAACACCGAATTCCGTTCGATTCAATCCATAATTACGAATATCGCGGTCCCCATGGGCGTTGACCCATTCACTTGCTCTGGAGAGTGCAATATAGAGATCTAATGATTCGTTTCTCTGTTCACTCATTTGGTTCACCTCATTTCTTTTATCTTTTTGTTATGCTGTGATGATCTGTGGTGTGTTATGCTTTGCTGCGAAATCTTAATTTGTAATATCTTGATTTAAAGATACTTCATTTTGAGATAGATGTCAACAGGTAATTTGAAAAATAATGTGCTTTTCTTTATCACGCTGCTTATCATGCGTTAGTATCCGCTTAGTTAGTCAAAAGAAAGGTTGGTATTTGAGCCTTTTTGGGCTAAGTATTGTTCGTTTTGAGGCTGGTCCTAACCACCTGAAAATACATGCACTTTTGCATCTTCATCTTTAACCAAAATGACCGCGCTCAGGTAAAATGACAAAAAGATAAGCCTCCCCCTATCGGGAAAGACTTATCCTTTTGAAACACGTCCTATGCTTCAGTTATAGGCAGGCTTCATATGTTAAGGTCAGCCCACTACAGCCGACTCGCCCTTCTGCAGCTGATACATCTTCGCGTATCGGCCGCCCAGCGCCATCAGCGTCTCATGATTACCGCGCTCGGCAATCTCGCCGCGGTGCAGCACGAGAATCTGATCGGCGTCGCGAATCGTCGACAGCCTGTGCGCGATGATCAAGGTCGTTCGCCCTTCGCTTACCACCTTCAGCGCTCGCTGGATCAGCCCTTCCGTCTCACTGTCGATGCTGGCTGTCGCTTCATCCAAGATGAGAATCGACGGGTCGAAGGCCAGCGCTCGCGCGAATGAAATGAGCTGTCTCTGGCCGGAAGACAGGGTGCTCCCCCGCTCCACAACCTGCTCATCATAGCCATTAGGCAGCTGCTCAATGAAGGAGGCTGCACCTACATCACTTAGCGCATTTTTCACGCGTTCAAGCGAAATCTCTTCATTGTATAGGCTCACATTGAATTTGATATCTCCGGCAAACAAGAACGGGTCCTGTAAAACAATGCCCATATGCTTACGCAGCGCTTGCTTCGACATCCCCCGGATGTCGCGTCCATCAATCGTGATGCTGCCTTCATCCGGTTCATAGAAACCGAGCAGCAAGTTCATGATGGAGCTTTTGCCTGAGCCTGTATGTCCGACCAAGGCTACGGTTTCTCCTTTGCGAGCTTCGAACGAAATATGCTTCAGTACGTTTTCCCCTGCTTTATAAGCAAAGGTTACATCCTCGAACTTCACAACGCCTTCCGGGCGGCTAACCTTATCAGTCTTTTCAACCTCTTGGCCTTCCATGTCTAGGATGGTGAACACCTTATCCGCGGATACAAAGGCTCTTTGCGCATTCGTCAATTGATCGAAAATCCCGATAATCGGCTGAAAGATTCGCCCCAGATAATCGATGAAAGCATAAAACACCCCGAAAGAAATCACAGCTGTCAGCGATTCCCTACCAAAATACCAAATGACCATAGCCGTCACCAAGCTGCCGATGGTCCCCACAATATTACGAGAGGATAAGGAAAAGATGCGGAACTGCTTAAGTTGATTCACATAGCGATCCTTGTTCAGTACTTCGAATTCCTCAAGCGTCACTTTCTCCCGGCGAAAAGCTTGAATAATGGGCATAACGACGATAGATTCATTAATCATCGCATTCATATCACTCAGCCGCGCACGCATAATGGTGATGAAGATTTTCGAATATTTTAAGTGAACAACCATAATTAGTGCAAAGATAGGCGGCAGCACCAAGCAAAAAAGAGCGAGATGCCAATCCAGAATGAATAAAGCTACGAAGATGCCGGTTAGCTGCATCATGCTTACGACGAACGTTGCCATGAAGCTCATGAATAAGTCTCGGACAGCCTCGGTATCATTCGCAATTCGAGATACAACCTGCCCGATCGGCGTGTTATCGAAATAGCGCAAAGAAATGCGCTGAATGTGCTGCATTAAGTCCATGCGCATGTTTTTGATAATTTGCAAAGCCGTAGATTGGAGCAAATAGGCTTGCGAAAAATTACAGATGCTTGCTACGAGGAGCAAGCCCATGTAGAGACCAAGCAGCTTAAGTACAGGCGCCATCGTTCGTGTGTCTGTAGACAAATGCTGATCGATAATGGTTTTGGTTATATAAGGTCCGCCCAGCTCGGCGGCTACTGCACAGCAAAGAATGAGCAGTGCGCCGATAATCCTGAACTTATAGACGAGCGCATACGAAATCAGCCTTCTCGCCGTGGACGGTTTCTGCATCTTGTCGTCCTCCCTTCTTCTGTTTGTCATTCTTCCAAACTCGCTTCCATTTGTTGACGTTCCCACTGCTCACGGTACCAGCCCCCGAACAACATCAGCTCTTCGTGGGTACCCTCTTCGACAATTCGCCCCTCATCTAGGACGAGGATCCAATTCGCGTGGCTTACAGCCGAAAGTCGGTGCGTGCTGATCAATGTCGTTCTGCCCGCGCGTTCCTTACGGATATGCTGGAGGATGCGGCTTTCGGTCCGCGCATCGACAGCGGATAACGAGTCATCGAGCAGCAGGATTTCCGAGTCGATCAGAAGGGCTCTAGCAATTGCCAAACGCTGCTTCTGTCCACCGGACAGCATGACGCCATTTTCGCCGACAATTGTCGCTAAACCTTCCGGCATTTGCTCGATATCTTGGGTAAAAGAGGCCATCTCAATGGCCCTTGCAATCTCTTCCGGCGAAGCGTCGTGCTTACCCAGCGCGACATTGTCACGAATGGATTTCGACAGCAGCAGATGCTCCTGTGGAACGTAGGCTACCCAGCGCTTCACTTGATCCAAGGCGATTCTCTCAATCGGCACGCCTGCAAACAGCAGCTTACCTGGTTCTATCGGGAATTGCCGCAGCAGCTGCTTCAGCAGCGTGCTTTTGCCGCTACCCGTCCGGCCTACAATCCCTAGCGTCTGACCTCTTTCTAATTGGAAAGAAACGTTAACGAGACTTGGATGGTTTGCGGTCGGATACGTAAAGGTTAAATCCTTCATCTCGATACTTTCCGGCACACTCACCGCAATCGGTGCATCAACATCCACAATATCCGCTTTCTGCGTCAGCGCTGTATCCAGACGGTCTGCCGAGGCACTGCCGCGTTGCAGGACATTAATAAACTCGCCGAAAGAAATCATCGGCCAGATCAGCATACCTAAGTAAATATTAAATGAAATCAGCTGACCCAGCGTGATCTCATTGTGAAAGACCATATAAGAACCATAGCCAATGCCTATCGAGTAACTTAGACCGACAATCAACGATGTAAGCGGCTGAAAAAGCGCATTCAGCATGGACACGCGTCTATTCTTATTCATCACTTCTGACGTTACTTTATCGAAGGCGACCAGATCATGATCTTCCTGAACATAAGAACGAATCACACGAATACCGGAGATGGACTCGAGTGCATGATCATTCATTTGGCCGAAAGAAGCCTGTGCAGCAAGGAAGCGAACTCTCACTTTTTGACCCAGTTTACTAATCACAAAGGCTAGAAAAGGCAGAGGAATCAGCGCCGCAATCATTAATTTGAAGCTAATTAGGGAGATCATCGTAATAATGACGACGGATGCCCCGACCAACGTGTGTACGAGTGTCATAACGCCGTAACCAGCGGTCTGTCCAATAGCGAGTACATCATTAGTAGCTAATGCCATCAACTGACCCGTGCTGTTGCGTTGAAAGAAAGCCGGTGTCATTTTCGTCAGATGAGCCAGTAAACGACCTCTGAGCACTTTCTCAACAAGTGCTGAATTGCCAAATAAAGTCGTGATCCAAACATAAGTAATTACATATAATAGGAGAGACAAGCCTACAAGCAGAAGAACAGTCTGACTTAAGCTAGATGCCGTTAAACTCCTGCTGCCGATCTGATCGATTGTATTCCCTATCATTTTAGGCGGAATCGTCGCCAATAAATTCACACAGATCATTAAGCTAATTGCAAGCACGTAGTATTTCCATCTTTCTTTGAAAAACCACCGCAATTTGATTACAAAAGACAAGATTTCCACCCCTTTCCATTTCCCACTAAGATTGATTTTATAGTTTAAGCCAATTGAAGTCCACTTATTAAGTTGTTTTTAACGAAACTTTCCGTCCGCCTGCAACATTCTGGAAAAACCCTTCGTTTAGGAAGACAGACTATCCAACATAACTTACATACTGGAAGGTATTACAGCCATGAATCGTACGATGAAAAAGAGCTTAGCTATTCTATCCTTATCCGCCATGATGACGACGGGTGCCGCATATGCTGCAACGAATGAAACTGTCCACACGACTACTATTATGCCTGTCACCACACAAGCTGCTCCAGCGGCTATTTCCGTTCAAGTCAATGGAGGAGCCCTTTCCGAGAAAGGTTATTTGAAACCTGCTGCGACTGAACCTATGCTGCCGCTTCGAGCTGTAACGAAGAGCCTAGGCTTCAAACTCACTTGGAATCAAGAAACGCTTTCTGTTGATTTGTTGAAAGGCAATGTATTTACAACCGTGAAGACTGGCGAAGATCGCTATGCGATTAATAAAATGTTCACAACGCTTGGTACGGCACCTGAATTGGTCGATAACAAGCTTTACGTGCCTGCTTCCTTTGTCAGCAAAGTGCTGCATGGATCTGTCACAACGGAAGGAGCTTCGGTTTCCATCGCGATGAAAGAGGACGTCAAGAAAGTTCAAACGACTGGCGTAATCACCTCGATTCGACCTGTTGGTGATTATACAGCGATTCAGGTTCAAGGAATTGGCACGGAGGGGATGGTCCTCAATGTGAACAAAGATACGGAATATCAAATGCTGGATGGCACTAAGCTTAGTCTTTCCGATCTTCACGTTGGCTTAACCATATCTGCAGAGCATTCTATGGCTGTTACTCTCAGCTTGCCGCCACAAACGTCCACTTCCAAAATTACGGTTTTGGACACGAAAATAGAGGCAAACAGCTTGGGCACATCTGGCGTGGTTGAAGAAGTCCGCAGCGATGATAAGGGCAATGTGAGTCTTCTCATTAAGGGTGCCGGTTTAATGGAAACAGCTCCGAGCGAGGTTGTTCTACAAATGGCAGCCGAGACGGCTATCGTAGATAAAAACGGTGACAAAGTGGAGAAAAGTGCTCTTGTTAAAGGCGCGAATGTTATCGGATTTTATGGACCTGCACTGACGAAAAGCCTTCCCCCAATCGGTAATGCTTGGAAAATCGTTGTAGTTGCTGAACAAGAATAGGTTAATACTTTAAAAATATCGAAGAAACCTTCCCGCTTTGGAGGGTTTTTTTGCTCATTTGTAAAGCATCTACACTGTCCAAATGGTCTGTTTTTTGATACAATAGCTGAAAATTCAATCGTAAGGGGACTCATATGGAATACATTAGCACTCGCGGTAAAGTAGAACCCATCGGCTTCATCGACGCCATCTTGATGGGATTGGCAGACGACGGCGGTTTACTTGTTCCTAAGCATATCCCGCAATTATCGGCAGACACACTACAGAAGTGGCAAAAGCTCTCCTACTCGGAGTTGGCTCTTGAAATCTTCTCGTTATATGTGAATAACGAAATCCCGCGCAATGAGCTGAAGCAGCTCGTTGACGATAGCTATGCAACCTTCCGGGATGACGCTGTGACACCCGTCAAACGTCTGAACGATGGCACGTATGTGCTGGAATTGTTCCACGGACCTACTTTTGCTTTCAAAGACATTGCTCTGCAATTCTTAGGCAATCTCTACTCGTACGTTTCTCGTAAAACGAATTCGATTATCCATATTCTCGGAGCAACTTCAGGGGATACAGGGGCTTCAGCAATTGAAGGTGTCCGCGGTAAAGAAGGCATCCGGATCTGTATTCTTCACCCACACGGGAAGGTTAGCAAGGTTCAAGAGCTGCAGATGACCACTGTTGACGATGCGAACGTGCTGAATCTTTCCGTTGAAGGCACTTTCGACGACTGCCAGCGTATTATCAAGGAGCTGTTCGCCGACGTGGAATTCAAGCACCGTTACCATTTGCGTGCGATTAACTCAATCAACATTGCCCGCATCTTGGCACAAACGGTGTATTACTTCTATGCTTACTTCCAATTAGCGAACAATAATCAGGCTGATAAGGTCAATTTCAGTGTGCCGACTGGTAACTTCGGAGATATCTTTGCTGGTTACTTGGCTCAGAAAATGGGTCTTCCCATCCATAAACTCATTCTTGCAACGAACGAAAACAATATTCTTGAGCGTTTCGTACAAGATGGCGTCTACCAACCAGGAGCATTCCGCGGAACATACAGTCCTTCCATGGACATTCAAGTGGCTAGCAACTTCGAGCGCTACTTGTTCTACCTCTATGGCGAAGACGCGCAAGCTGTCTCGGCTATCATGGATCAATTCAAGGCCGAAGGCCGCGTTGTTATTCCTGCTGACAAGCTGCAAGCCGTGCAAGCTGATTTTGCTGCCTATGGCGTGCAGAATGAAGAGTGCCTGGATACCATCAGCGAGTACTATGAAAAATACGCGTATCTGCTCGATCCGCATACAGCTTGCGGGGTAGCTGCTGCCGACAAGCTAGCTCTAGACGGTGAAGTGACGGTTGCCCTTTCGACCGCTCATCCGGCTAAATTCGATGAGTCGATCCGTTTGCGCAGCATTGAGCAGACTTATCCGCAGCAAATTCAAGCGCTATTTGATAAGCCGCAATTCCAGACGGTCGTTGGCGGTTCAAACGATGAGATTAAGGATCAACTCGTTAAGTTTTTCTAATGACGCGAAGAAGCCCCGAAGACAATTGTCTTCGAGGCTTTTTTGTTTTTCACTGCACATTTAGGGGCTTGCTATCCCTGTTACTTAAACTGTTTAGGAAATTGCTTAATAATCCCGTCCGAAAGAACATCCGCAAACATAATCATATGATCCTCACCTTGATCCAACGTGTGGATGTCCGCTTCCCAATCCTTTTTAAGCCTAGCCGCCACATTGTTTGTGAGCAATTGCAAGTGCACGTGTAACATATCCTGCAGAGTTTTCATAGACCAATTCGGGTTGGCCTTGCTGAGGAACGCGGCGATATCATCGGCATTCCGGTACCATTCCTTATTATACTTCTCGAAATCAGGTGTATTGCCGCCTTTGGCTGCAGCTACGACTTTGCCCGCTAAGACGATATGCTCTGTCAACAGGTCTCCTAACTTATTACCTGCTGCTTCCCCATAATAAGGTTTTATCGCATTTCCGATATCCCTCTGGTTCTTGAGCAATCTAGCCAGCACTTTCTCTTGATCTTCTAGACCAGCAAGTGCGCTTACAAGGTAGCTTCTCGTCCACAAAATATGATCGATCCACAGCCTTCTTAAATCGCCTTTCAGCTTAACCATTGATTGGCTGTATTATTGCATTTTTACGACGGCGTGTTCGTCTGCCACTTTAGCCTCTGCTCTGAGCGGAACAACACTTAAGGCTATGGATATCGATAGCAGCGTTAATTTTAGAAACTTGCCTTGCATCAACATCTCTCCTTTTGGCATAAATGTGTACATAGTCCGTTTATTGTGTGCTTATGGACTATTTTCATTCATGAAAATGATTCACGATCCAAAACCAGAAAAAGAGACTACAACGCAGAAAAATCAGTCCTCCGACCGATACTCATCCTCCCCCTGAGTAGGAAGACACTTTCTGTATGTCATGATATCCTTAAACTAATTGAGAATGGATAATAACGTTTAGGAGTGAGCATGTTGAATATGAATCGCAGCGCCTTTTTGGGCCCTATATTGATCATCTTAGGTATTTTTATGTTTCTAAAAGGTGACAGTACTTTTAATACCGGTACCATTTTTGAGTACTTCTGGCCAACTTTGTTTGTCATACCAGTTGGCATATTTTTCCATTGGCTATACTTCTTTATCCTGCAGCGGCGAGGTGTTGGCGTACTTGTCCCAGGGGGGATTGTTTTAACGGCCGGCATCATCTGCCAAATCTCCATGCTGTTCGATATCTGGCATCTTATGTGGCCTGGATTCATGCTTGCTGTTGCCGTCGGTTTATTCGAACTATATTGGTTCGGAGGCCGAAATAAATGGCTGCTCATCCCGATAAACATTCTGACGGTCATGTCCCTTTTATTCTTCACCATTTTCTCCATAGGCTCCATTTTCAACAAGTTCTTCCACAACCAACCGATCATTGCCATTGTTCTCATCGTAGCAGGCGGCTTGATGATAATTACGCGTAATCGGAAATCAATGTAACTCTATGAAGAATTCGGATTATGCCCTCCTTTTGGACGAGTGTGGTGTTTGTTCGGTTAATACGGAGCAAGTTTATTAGTAGATGCAAGCTTTTTTCATTCAAAAAGTCGCTTGCTCCAAGCAATGTTAGCCCAAGGTAATCGTAAAGTTGTACTACGTACAACTTTACGCAGGCTGCATCCGCGTTATCTCCGCGATTGTTGCAGGAAATACAACAATTTTCCAATAAATTAGCTCAATTCCATGAAATATGGCTAAATTGTTGTACGACATACAACACTTACTGCTTAATGAGAAGAAACTAACGGAATTGTTGTACGTTGTAAAACTTAAGCGGGGAGTAGACCGAGACATAGGATAAAAGACTGAGACAAAAAGAAGAAGATAAAGATACAGCAAAATCAGGGGACAAGCTATGCTTACCCTCAATTCTTACATATCTAAAACGAAAAGGAGCCTCATGATTTCTCATGGGCTCCTCTTTATTTATACCTTTACAACGAATTGATAGGCGCCTGACAGGCTGCCATCCGCATTGCTTTTAGTGTCCATCAGCAGTGCCTTGTTGTAGATGCCATCCTTCGCATTGCCTGCTTCATTCGGGAAAAAAAGCTGACTCGTCAGCACCTGACCATTCGGCGCCTGCACCTTCACATGGATATGGCGAGTTCGCCCTGGATACAAGCCCGGCACAATCGTTTCCAACGTAAATTTGCCTTTATCGTCCGTATATTGATGTCCCCGAAGGGTGAAGCCTTTGTTATCATATTGACCGTCGGCATCTGCCTGCCAGAAGTCCAATAGCGCATGCGCAACTGGTTTACACGCCGTGGATACAACGTAGCCTACAAGCGTAAGCTTCGTTCCCTTCATTCCTTGCTCTAGCAAGGAACTTTTCTCTGGCGAGTTCGGTGTAAAATACGGACCTTCGGTGACAGCCAGCGTCATCTCCTCTGGTGAACCGCACGCAGGTGTTGGCTCCAGAATCGCAGCTTTCGGTGATTCGCTAGCTATTTCCTTCGCATGACTAACTTCAGGCTGAGTCGTTGCTTCTCCAGTCGTTGCTCCACCGCCCAAATTGATTCCGCAGGCAGCTAACGCCGCACTGGTGACCATTAGAGCACTTGATACCAAGAACCGGCGACGCGTTATTTTCGTGCTCGATGATTCCCACTCCGTTTGCTTCTCTTCCATTGTCGTTCCCCCATTTCAACCTCTTGTACGAATAGAATAGCATGGAGCTGGGGGAAATTCCCTGAAATTTAGCCGAAGATAGGCTTAAAGTTTACTGAAAATAGATGCAGGATAGACGAAAAAAATGCAGCTCCTTAGATACTTAGCTATTTTGAAACAAAAGGATTCCCTTCGATCCAGAATCGCCACGGATATTCTCTGGCCTCCCCACTATTATCGATGCCGATTCTCGGTCCAGTCGCAACGGATTCTACTGTTTTTCCTTCAGCAATGAAGAGAGGACGCTCAAAGAAGGGCCTTCCATAATCCTCTTTTGCAATGCCAAGGGCTTTCGTTAGTTTGCCGGGACCGTTTGTGAGATCCTTGCGTTTTTTATCGTGGCCGCGGCGATCATACATAAGATCAATTCCTATGCAGGGCTCCACAGCTCGAATTAAGACAGCTTCTGGGTGACCGGGCTCCCCGCTTACTATGTTCACTAAACAATGCGTATGCATCACGTAGGTATAGACATAGCCCGGAGGGCCGAACATGACTTCCGTTCTCGGTGTCCTGCGATTGCCAAAGCTATGTGCGGCGCGATCTCTCGGCCCTTTATAGGCCTCTGTTTCTACAATCCAGCCTGAAGCTATGCCTAATTCGGTTTCTTTCACAAGCAGTTTACCGAGCAGTGAACGAGCCAAGAGCAGTGTGGGTTGCCCAAAAAATGCAGCAGCTACGGGTTGGGAAGACAGAACATTCATCTCCATTTAAGTCATTTCCTTGACACATTGCTGGCATGCGATGGCATGAGAAGGTGCAGTTTCCTCTTCTAGAATAACGGCTTTGAAATCTGACATTCTACGCCTCCTATACCTATCTCAGTTGGATCTTAAGTCATTTTTCCCTTTATATCACAGCTGATATTCTTTACGAAGAAAAGACCCGATCAATATCTGATGGGGTCCTGTCTCCTTTATTATCCTACAACCAGACTATCCTGACCCAGGTTATCCCCTGTGGATTGTTTGATCTGTTTGCTTCTTAATTGTCCACAAGCGGCATCAATATCTGTCCCATGCTCAAGGCGAACACTGCAGCTAATGCCCTGCTTTTTCAACGTATCATAGAAAGCCCGCACGGATTCCCGCTCGCTCCGTTGATATTGACTATGCTCATCCACAGGATTGTAAGGAATCAAGTTCACATTAGCAAGGTGGCGGATATGCTGGATGAGCTCTGCTAATTGCAGCGCATGCTCTCTACCGTCGTTTACATCCTTCAGCAGAATATACTCGAGTGTAATTCTCCGGTTCGTTTTCTCCAAATAGTACTCGATCGCCTGCATTAATTTCTCAATTGGAATCGCTTTGTTTATTTTCATGATCCGGGTACGAAGCTCGTTCGTCGGAGCATGCAGAGAAATCGCCAGATTTACCTTCAAATCCGAGTCTGCGAATTCGATTATTTTGTTAGCAAGACCACTAGTTGATACCGTAATATGTCTAGCGGCAATGTCTAGACCTTTTTGATCTTTCACAACACGGATAAAATCAACCATATTTTCAAAATTATCAAATGGCTCGCCAATCCCCATCACAACAATGTGGCTGACACGTTCGTCTTTGCCCGCTTTGTCCAAATGAAACTGAACCTTCATAATTTGTTCCACGACTTCGGCGCTGGATAGATCACGACTTTTGGCCAAAAGCCCGCTCGCACAGAAGCTGCACCCAATGTTGCAGCCAACTTGCGTCGTTACACACACAGATAACCCGAATTTATGTCTCATCAACACAGTCTCGATCAAATTACCATCCTGCAGCTTGAACAGGAACTTCATCGTACCGTCCGCTGATTCTTGCCTCGTATGTTCAGTCAACGTCTGAATGACAAAATGCTCTTCCAGACTCTGAATACAATCCTGCTTCACATCCGTCATCTCTGAGAAGTCGGTCACCCGCTTCCGATATAGCCAATCCCAGACTTGTAATGCCCGCGATTTTTTGTGTCCTTTTTCCTCAAGCCATGCAATCAATTGATCCAACGTTAATCCAAAGATGGATTCTTTATTCATCGTTATCCTCTTTTCAAGACTTTCACATACAGTCCTATTCTACTAAGCAGCCGAAGCGTACCATCTGTTTATTATTGTGCCAAAAATCCTTCATGAACACAAGGGGAGTGAGAGGCCATACACGTTCCTTTATCTGCCTCTTATTTTACCATCCTTTATGAAAAATACGCTATTCTACTAATCTATTAATCCATACAGTTCCCACCGCTCTTACATAGGATAGGATAAAAGGAAGTGATAAAAACATGGCATCCAAAACTCAAAAACTCCCTGTTTATTTCAAAAAACAAGCAGCTCTGCTTAAAAAACGTCGTGTGCGTCCTACTCAAATCCCTATTATTGTAGCGACATGGTCTATTGAAGCAAATGGATTTAGAGGACTGCTAAACACTACAATCGCTCGTAATGGCTTTGTGACAGGAACGGTATTCGGGAATACCATTCGAGGATGGTATGACGTACCTTCGGGTAAAATTACTTTCCTAAGATTTGTTCCGGGCGGCAGCATCCCAGGAATAAACAACCAGCTTTATGAAGGTTATATTCAAAGGTCTACAATCAACCGCGGAATTACTTTTACGGGTTCATTTATTACAGTTGGTAACGGTTCAACAGCTCAGCTGAATAAATTTAGTTGGTTAGCTAGAGCTATCATCTTAGTATGAGAATCGAATAAAAGGTAAGGCACCTCCAAATAGCTGGGGGTGCCTTTTTATGAATACATCCTTTCACATCCACAAATAATGTAACTAGTACGTCAAGGAGGCTAAAAAATGAACAATCAACGCGCTCAAGAGATTGCGGTTTCACCTGTCATGGTAGATGTCACTTATAATGGGACGCCAATCTACATTCAAAATGTCGACGAAAAGAATGAAACCGCCAGAATTTATCCTTTGGATCAACCGGAAAATGAACAAAGTGTCCCTCTGAACAGTCTAGTCGAGCGTTCTCAAATGTTGGAGATGGAAGACATTAAAATGATATGTCCATTGCCGTCGAATGATTGAAAAAAAGTAAGAAAAAAAGAGGATACCCTCGCGGTATCCTCTTTACTAATGATATTTGGTACAGGTCTATGAAAATTTAATTATACCTACCGAATGCAAGAACACACAAACAATGAGTATGGGAGCTACCACGCGCAACAAGAACATCCAGGCTTTATACCAAAAACCCTTCAAACCCGCTTCTTCTCCAGCCTTTTTCCACGCGTAGCCAGTAAACAAGGTAACGACCAACCCACCGAATGGCATCAGTACATAGGAAGTAACGAAGTCCATCCAATCAAAAATGCTTTTACCTCCAGGATGGAAGTCCCCTAGCACGCCTCCAACAGAAAGCCCTGAAGGAACACCAACTAAGAAACAAAGGATAGATAAGATAACCGCTGATTTTTTGCGGCTCCACTGCCATTTGTGCATAGCATAAGCGACTGGAACTTCTAAGATGGAAATCGCTGAAGTTAACGCCGCAATGGCTAGCAGCAAGAAGAATAGACCACCAAAGAAGAAACCAAATGGCATTTGCGAGAACGCTGCAGGCAGCGCCATGAAAGCCAAGCCTACGCCTTCGCCTGGCTGAAGCCCGTAGGAGAACACCGTAGGGAAAATGACTAGACCCGCGATGAAAGCATAGACCAAATCACCGAAACCGATGGCGAGCGTCGCCGTGCCGAGTGATTGTCTTTTTTCCACATAAGAGCCATACGTTAACATACAGCCCATCCCTAACGATAAGGAAAAGAATGCATGTCCCAAAGCAACTAGCGCAGACTCCGCGTCCAGCTTGGAGAAGTCAGGTTTTAAGAAAAAGGATACCCCTTCTGCTGCTCCCGGGAGCGTAAGCGAACGGAACATAAGAATGAGTAGGATGATGAGAAAACCAGGAATCAAAATTTTGTTGAATTTCTCAATACCGCCAGAAACCCCCTTGGCAATAACCCACCCTGTGACCAACATAACAACAGCCTGCCAGAAAATAGGCCAGTAGCCCGAAGCGAATGACAGGAACTTCTCTTTATAGTCGGAGCCCTCTTGGAACAAGAGGCCAGTAAACGACTCTACCGTATAATGGAGTGTCCATCCCGCGACTACCGCGTAATAGGACATGATCATGAAAGCGGTTAGAATTGATAATAACCCAAATGCTCCCCAGTATTTTTTACCCGTCAAATTAAAGAAGGATACCGATGCATTCCCTCTACCGCCGCGGCCAATCGTCATCTCTGCAAGCAAAATAGGTAAGCCTACAACAATTAAACAAATAATGAACAACAGGAAAAAGGCGGCACCGCCATGTTTACCTGTAATGTAGGGAAACTTCCACATGTTGCCTAGCCCTACCGAGCTGCCGATTGCAGCCAAAATAAAACCAGTAGACGTAAATCGTTCAACCGTTCCTGTTTTTTTGCTTGCTGCTTTTCCTGATGTCTGATCGTTACTCATGTTGAATGATTATCTCCTAACGTTATTTAGATGCAATAATGTTACTGGAAAATCCTTCTCCCGTCACCTTGTAAAATTTCACAAAGTTTACATCCGTTTATTCTTTATCAATGGTTTGTTGGATTCCATCTTCATAAAAATCAAAGACAAGTTGTTGTTTCGTACCTCTTGCCGCATAGAATACGTCCGATATCTGTTTTCCTTTGCGTTTTACCTCCTGTTCCAACCATTCCTTAGTCAGTCCGTTATTCTCTAGGTTTTTCTCCATCATTTTCCCATCCATAATTAATTCAACGGGAAAAACTTGGGCGTTTGGAAGAAGCTTCATATCCCTTTTAGTGACATATTGGTACTCGTCTTTTTTTAATACCGATACCACGCCATTATCCTCAAGTACGGCATAGTCCACTTCCTCTATATTAAAAATCCCCTTTTCCCTTAAGGCCTGATCTAATGAATCCAGTGTATATCTCACTTTTCTCATGTTATCTTCAAGAATTTTCCCGCTTTCAATAAGTACCGTCGGGGAACCTGATATCCAGTTTCTCATTTTGCGGCTTTTCAATGCAATGACGGATAACAAATAGGACGTAATGGCAATGACAATCAGCGATAAAATCATATGCGAAAGACTTAATTTTTCATTGAATGCCAAATTAGCTGCAATAGCCCCTAATGTAATACCAGTCACAAAATCATGAAACGTCATATTGGAAATCGTCTGTTTACCAAGTACTTTGGCTATAAACAGAAGCAGTAAAATAGCCAGAACGGTCCGAATCAGAATTTCCACGTAGGCATACATACTTATGTCCCTCCTCCCCTGTCATTATCTCCTAAACAAAAAAGAAAAAACCAAGCACGGATAGAGCTCGAGAATTATCGACAACCTCTGTATAAGGTGTACTCAAGGAGTAATCTCAGGATGACCGCGTCAAAGAATAGCAAGAGAGTTTGCTCATTTCTACCGAGTCTTAAATCGTTGATCACCCATGGTAAACGACTCCTTTAGTATACTTTTTGATACTATAGTACTTAAAAGTAGGTACTTGCTTTAAATTGTAATACCATTAATAATAAATGGCGTGACTATCAGTTGCAAATAGGAACCCTTGTTAGGGTTGTCTTCATAAATAGCTTAAAGGAGAGATCACTATGACTCAGAAATTGTTTTCTTCGTATGATTTGAAAGGTTTGCACTTAAGCAATCGCATTGTCATGGCGCCAATGTGTCAATATTCGGTTACGGCCAAAGACGGAAAGCCAAATGAATGGCACTACGTTCACTATCTTAGCCGCGCTATTGGCGGTACTGGCCTCATTATTATGGAAATGACGGATGTTGATCCCGATGGCCGCATTACTGATTTCGACTTAGGACTGTGGTCAGATGATCATATTCCAGCATTCGCCAGAATTATCGAAGGAGTACATTCGCATAATGGCAAAATCGGGATTCAGATCGCTCATGCTGGACGCAAAGCAGAAGACGCGGCAGTCCCCATTGCCCCATCTGCGATTAAGTTTCCTGGCTCGGCTTACAAGATGCCGCGCGCTCTTACAACCGAGGAGGTTCAAGACGTCGTCCAAAAATTCGGTGATGCCGCCCGCCGTGCTGTAACAGCAGGTGTGGATACGATCGAGCTTCATGGAGCTCACGGCTATTTGATCCATCAGTTCCAATCGCCTCTAACCAATAAACGAGATGATGTATACGGTCAAGACCTAGCCCGTTTTGGCGTAGAAGTCATTCAAGCCGTCAAAAAAGAAATGCCTGCTGACATGCCGCTCATCTTCCGCATCTCCGCAGTGGAGTATGGCGATGGCGGATATGATATTGATCATGCCATCGAGCTCTCCAAAGCCTACCAAGCTGCTGGTGTAGATGCTTTTCATGTGAGTTCAGGCGGAGAAGGACCCGCTGGAGAGAGAAAACCAGGCAACTACCCCGGCTATCAGGTTCCGTTCGCACGTAAAATCCGCGAAGCGCTGAATGTACCCGTGATTGCAGTAGGTATGCTCGAAGACCCAGCGCTTGCTGAGTCCGTTATCGGCAGTGAAGATGCAGATTTCGTAGCGATTGCACGGGGCATGCTGCGTGATCCGTACTGGGCTACACATGCAGCCATTACACTTCGCAAAGAACCGAATCATATCCCGGAACAATATACTCGAGCTTACTAATACGGAAAGCCGCTATCCCATAGCCATTTTGATGTTAAGCCTCTCTACCTATATATACTGGACCCGAATTTGCTGAGAGGGAACGTCGATTCGCTATTTGTTCGAAAAACCCCCACAATCACGAGGAAGCGGAACGACGAGGCGTTATTTCGCGGTTTTTCGCCTCCGGATCGTGTTGAATGATCAAATAGCGCCCTCATGTTCCTCTCAATCGATTTTTTGCGCTGTTTTCCCGAAATAACGCCTCTACGTTCCGCTACATAGTATTAGTGGTCAGGTGGCTTTCCCCAACAATCGACAAAACAAAAAATGAGAGGGCAGGAGTAACCATGCCTTCTCATTTTTTTATTTTCTGTGTCCCTAGGTGTTGGGACAGCCACACCCTGTTTGCTTCAGCTATTCTTCTAGTGAATTGGAGTAACACTCTTTACCGAAATTTAAACTTACGTAAAGGGCCGCGTTCATCCTGAGCGCGGATCCTGAAGATCTATGGAGCAGCCAAAATCCTTAATGCAGTTGATTGCCAAGGTAACGGGAAAAGAATAAGATGTTAAATGGGCACAGATTCCTATCAATTCACACATTACACGTATATGCCCTTTATTTGGTTGGGACATCTGAGAGGGGATTCTTGTATGAAAAGTCTTGCGTCCTACTATTTCCTATACTATCTCGGACAGGCAGCATTAATGCCTTATCTTAGCCTATATCTTAGTGATAAGGGGATAAGCTCTACCCTGGTCGGGCTGCTTCTATCTCTTTGGGCCTTTACGAGTGTCATTGCTCAGCCCATTATGGGCATGCTGAATGACCGGCTGAACGATCGCCGACAAATATTGATGCTTTGTACCATCCTATCCCCTATTCTCGCATTTGGCTTCTACTTTTTTGACGCCTACTTTGCCTTATTGATCTTCTCGGTTCTCTTCCCATGGTTTCAATCTTCTTCTGCCTCGTTAAGCGATGCGTTGGCTGTTGAGATTGGCAGTAATGCGGGTATTTCTTTTGGCAGCATTCGTCTCTGGGGAGCCCTGAGTTTTTCCTTGGCTAGTTTTGTCACAGGTATTATTTATGAACGCAGCGGCTACGGAAGTAGTTTTTTCTATTTCCTTATCATCAATGCTGCTGTCCTCGGTGTTTTGTTTCTATTTCCAAAAATCAAGCCGTCCGAACATAAGCTGTCGATGTTTGATCAGGCTAAAGAGGTAATTAGCCATAAACGGTTTCTAGGCTTTATCGGGATTTGCTTGCTGGTGAATTTATCGATTGCGATCAACTTTTCATTTCTTCCTATTTATTTCAAAGAAATGGGCTTTAATAAAGCCTGGATTGGCACCACGTATGCGATAGCAGCAATTATTGAAGTACCGATGTTCTGGGTATCAGCTAGGCTGAATAACAAAATCGGACGTTTGCCTGTCCTCTGCATGGCTGCAATTTGCTATGCGGTCAAGTGTTTGACTTTGGCTTTCACGCACGATATTTATCTGGTGCTGGCTTCACAGCTTTTAGACGGAATGGCTTATGCTTTTTTCGCAAGCGCATCTGTTGAAATGGTGAAAAGTTATTCCAAAGACGAGAATCAGGCTACCTTTCAAACGGTATTTGCAGCGATCACTACGGGACTTGGCGGAATTATTGGGGGTGCCTTTGGAGGTATCTTCATTGACCATATGGGCGCACCTTTCCTTTATTTCATATTGTTTGCGTTGTGCTTGACGGCAGCCATTTTATTCCTTATTTCTAATAAAATGTCCAATCGCTCGACAAAAAAACGAACCTCTTTACATATTTTTTAAAAGAATTGTCTTGATTATAAGCTTAGAAAACTAAATAATATGAAAAAGGTCTTATTGATCGGCACGACTTGATTATGATTTGAGCTTTAGTACACACAACAGAAAGGTTGCCATTGACATCATGGAGTTATCTCACCGTATTACCAAGGAACAAACAGCCAAAGAACCGTTCCCCATATCTATACTTTCTCTTACCGTTGGCGCCTTTGCCATTGGAATGACTGAATTTGTCATCATGGGGCTTTTGCCTAATGTCGCGAATGATCTGCATGTCAGCATCTCATCCGCAGGACAACTCATTACGATGTATGCCCTCGGGGTAGCTATTGGCGCGCCTATACTGACGGTTCTCACCCACCGAATCCCGCAAAAGAAACTGTTATGTCTGCTAATGGTTTTATTTATTCTGGGTAACGGAATCTCTGTTTTCGCTCCAAGCTATGCCATTCTCATGGGAGCCCGTATGATAACCGCATTGACACACGGGACATTCTTTGGGGTCGGGGCTGTTATCGCCTCCAATCTTGTACGTCCGGACAAGCGTGCCGGGGCCGTTTCCATCATGATGGCCGGTCTTACCATTGCCAATATTATCGGTGTTCCTCTGGGGACATTCATCGGTCAACACATGGGGTGGCGATCATCATTTGGCGCGATTGCGATCATGGGAATCATTGCATTAATCGGCATTCTTATCTTTATACCGCAAATTCGACATGACAAACCAGCGAGTATCGTTAAGCAGATAAGCGCTCTCGTCAAGCCCAAGCTCCTTCTTTACCTGCTTATCGGAGCACTAGGCAACGCCGGCCTATTCGCCGTCTTTACTTATATTACGCCACTGCTTGTGCAAGTCACCGGTTTTGCTGAACATAGCGTAACTTGGATTCTAGTCCTCTTCGGCTGTGGAGTAACCATCGGCAATATCGTTGGCGGGAAGCTTGCAGACTGGAAGCTGATGCCTTCCATACTGGGACTTTACCTTTCGATATGTGTTCTTCTCACTCTTTTCACCTTTACCATTTATAGTCCAACCGCTGCCGTACTGACTATTTTCCTGTGGGGAGCTGCTTCCTTCGCTGTGTTCCCTGGGCTGCAAGTACGAATTATGAGCCTTGCACAGGCGGCGCCAGCACTTGCTTCTACCTCCAGTCATTCTGCCGGTAATCTAGGAAATGCATCTGGCGCTTTCATTGGGGGATGGGTCATTACCCATCTGTCCATCACAGCCCTCCCTTGGGTCGGCGCTATACTTGTAGGACTGGCGCTGATCTTAGGATTTGCTTGTTATCTAGCAGAACGCAAGCCTGCTAATGTGTAACTCTTTAATCATACAAACAAGGGGCTGTCTCTTTGGGGACAGCCCCTTTTGTTATCGTAAAGTCTTTTTCACGGTCATCTTCGGCGACTTTTTGTACAGCCACTTTTACTGCAATGATGTATTTCATCGTTAGATTCAAGTTGATGTAGCTTTACGATTGCTGCATCGATGTTTTACATCGTTACAAGGGCGATTGGGCGAAAAATTGTTTATAAAAGGTTGATGGAACGATGTTTTACATTGTTGCAAGGGAGCTCAAGCATCGTTTCAATGCTGTAACGATGCTTTTCATCATTGCGTCATAGGGTGCACAAAATAGTCTTTCGGCAAAAGACAATCGAATTCATTTAGCGTGCAAAAAAAGAAAGGTTCTATTCCGATTTTCTCTAAAGAAAACCGAATTATGGCCTTTCTTTTTGCATAATCAACTTTAGCGATTCCCATAATGATAATTGTTTTGAGGGGGATACTGGTATTGAGGCGCTGCATGGGGATGACTTGGCGTGTTTGAATACGAGGGAGTGGCCTGCCGCTTATGCATTTCTGACACACATTCGTCCGTAGGTCCAATTATAATGGTTTGATTATCTAGAGGTTTAAGAGTTTTCCTCAATAGTTCTGGATCTAAACAATACGTATGGGCAAGGACTTCTATTGGTGTTTTTGTTAGAATATCAGACCCGAATATATACTCTGGATACGGAGCATCAAAGATGGCGAGTAAATGGGTGCTATCTTCTAGAGCCACTTCCCAATGCCACCAGCCCTGCGGAATATTCGCCACTTGTCCTGGGACTATCGTCACATTTGTGATGACATTATTAAAAGGATTAATTAAGGAAACCCTAGCGGTTCCCGTAATACAATAAACAAGCTCTGATGCATTTTGATGATAATGCGGTTCAACAACACGTCCTTTACTTAAATAAATATCAAGCAAAGAAACGTTACCCAGCGTGTTTAAATTCTCTCGTCCCAATCGATTAATAAAATTTTCGGCATTCCTTGTTTTTAATCGGTTTTTATTGATATCAAAAAAGTATTGAACATCTGGTTGCGTATATGCTATTTCAGGTGTCGTCAATTCGGAACAACTCCATTTCGCTTGTAATTCATATATCTGCATGATATGCAATGGAAGTTAATTCGTGACAAATGCCTAGTTTTGGCTGAAGTAAGATTTCTTAAATAAACAGCATACGCCAAAAGCATGCTGCGCCCAAGAAGCGAAATGCTAATGGCTTGCTTATACGTGTAAAGTTGTATTTATACAAAATTATGCAATCTAACCCCCATTTTTCACGCGATTGTTGCATAAAATGCAACAATTTTAGCCTAAATCTTTGATCGGCCCCGCAATTATGAAATCAAACATACAAAAGCATTTTTTGATATGACGCAGGAATTGCTCTCTTATATTCGGGAAGAAAGCTTTAAGGTATTATGATGCTGTAGTAACTGGCAGCCCATTATCGATGCAAAATAGCTGATGATCATAATGCCTGTCTGCCAAGGATCTGTAAAAAAAGAACCTCAAGCTCCTTTTTGAGGAGTTGGGGTTCTTTTCGCATTGATAGGTGGAGCATGTTCCTATTCCCACCTGTCCAAAGGGAACGAGGAGGCGTTATTTCCTGAGATTTGCTCAAATATCGATTCATGTGGAACGAGGGGACGTTATTTGATCCATTTTTGCACCTGCAGCGTGTTTTTTAAAGAAATAAGGTAGCCTCGTTCCGCGAGATGCCTGTTTAGCTCCCATTTGCTCAAAATAGTGAATCTTCGTTCCTTTTCATGGTAAATGGGGCTCGACAACCGCTATATCTCGCCACAACGAGCACTCAGGATTCGCGTGTATTAGGAAAAGTTCTATAAGGGATTCCCTCTTCTTCTTTGCTTTGATTCGCAGCAGAAGCTTTTTTCGAAGACCACAAGGCTTCGATTTCCTCCAGCGATTTCCCCTTTGTCTCGGGCACAAGACGCCATGTGAAAAAGAAAGTAAGCAAGGACATGAAACCGAATATCCAGAATGTCACCGCTGGCCCTGCAGAGCCAAGCATCGGAGGAAAAGTCTGCGATACGATATAATCCGCTGCCCATAGCGCCATAGAAGCTATCGCCGTAGCTTTTCCACGAATACGGTTCGGGAAAATTTCGGACATAATCACCCACACGACAGGACCAAGCGATACAGCAAAGGAAGCTACATACAGTAAAATAAAGATTAACACCAATGGCCCTGAAGGTTGTCCCGTGTGAAAGGCCGCGCCTATAACGACTAAGCACAGTGTCATTGAGGCAGATCCAACAAGTAAAAGAGCCTTACGTCCTACTTTATCGATGAGCCATATTGCAAGAATGGTAAAGAGGAAATTAATCAAACCGACCAGAATGGTCTGAATCAGCGAAGCATTCGTGCCAGCACCCGTTTCCTTAAAAATTTCCGGGGCATAGTACATAATCGCATTGATTCCCGTAACTTGCTGGAGAATGGCAAGTCCCACACCTACAATTAAAGCAAGCCGCAAAGCGGGGCTGAACAGTTGGCGGATCGATCCGCTTTCCTGACTGAACGATTCCTTGATATCCAGTACTTCCTGTCTGGCCAATTCGTCGCCGTGAATCTTAAGTAAAATCGGAAGAGACTCTGCTGCTCTCCCCTGTTTAATTAACCATCTCGGACTTTCAGGTACAAAGAAAAGCAGTACTAAGAACAGCAAGCCTGGAAGAACCCCGAAGCCAAACATCCATCGCCAAGCTGTCGAAATATCCCATGCGTCGTCGCCATACCCCGCAATGCCCATATTAATGAAATATACGAGGAAGATACCCGTCACCGTTGCGAACTGATTAAGGGCTACAAGACGGCCGCGATACTTGGCAGGCGCTATTTCCGCGTTATAAAGAGGACATAGCGTTGAGGTAATACCAATCCCCAGTCCGCCAATAATCCGGGCAATAATATAACCGGTGAACGTATCTGGAATGGCGGAACCGATGGATCCGATAATGAATAGGATCGCAGCCATAATCAGCACTTTTTTCCGACCGAACCTGTCCCCCAGCATACCGGATCCAGCTGCTCCAACGATACACCCGATGATTAAGCTAGAGACCGCCCACCCCACTTGCACCTCGCTGAGGTCGAAACGTTCTTTCATAAAACCGACTGCACCCGATACAACAGCTGTATCAAATCCAAATAATAAACCGCCCAAAGCGGCAACCATCGAAACTAGCGTGACAAACTTCATGCTTACTTGTTGGTCTTGATTGTTTATATGTGAGCTCATAAGCGATTATCCCTTCTGACTTATCCGCACCTGCGTGCGAGTCTTTTATCGTGAAAAAATAGTCAATCCGTATAATGCGAGACTCATTATACCATGCGTTTTGTTCAAGCTAGGGGCCTATTCCCTTCACTTATTTGCTGTTTACAAGCATAATATTGATGCCTGCAATTCTCCGCCTCATATAGGGCGGCAGACTAGCATATTTTTGTTGTGTAAAAGCAAAAAAGTCCATGCATCTCTGCATGAACCTTTATCTTTGTTAAAGTTGGTTGCGGTATTCGGTAGGCGTTACCCCTGTGACCTTTTTAAATACTCGGCTGAAATAATTTGGATCTTTATAACCAACCATATAGCAGACTTCCTTTAAACTGAATTGCCCTTCGTTTATGAATTCTTTGGCCTTTTCGATCCGCAGTCTTGTCACATAATCTATGAAGGTTTCTCCCGTTTGCTGCTTGAATACTTTACTGAAATAATACGGGTTCAAATGGGCATGCTCCGCAACATCTTCGAGGGAAAGCTCCTCGCGGAATTTATCTTGAATGAACGTGATGGCGTTGTCTAGGACACTCCATGTTCGCTGCTCACGTTCCTCACGAATTCGTTTGATGGCCAATTCCACATAAGTACGTTCGGTAGTGTTTTCTGCAATCAACTTATCAGCCGTTTCCCGCTCACCTTCCTGGGAGAGCATTTTCAGATCCTCAAATGAGCAAAGGTTGCCCCACTTTTTAGGATACGTAGATGCGAAGACTGCTTCAAAATACGATCTCCTTATTCCCTCAACATCCACTTGGACGGACCCAATGCCTACATTAGCGTCGATACTGCGCTGTTGGTGGAGTGTCTCCACCAGCTTAGCACCTAGGGAATGAGCCTCATCGCGCAATTCTTCACCCTTGATGTCTGCCTTCTCGAGTAGAAAAATGACCATGTGCCAATGGACCATGGAACTGACCACACAACCGACCCTATTCTTGATAAATCCTTTGGCGAAGCTTTTTACCGTTTCGTAAACCTTTTTCTTTTCGAGGCTTAATTCCTGCTCGGATGTATGCCCGAATTCCGGCAAAGCGAGCACAAGCGCACATCCTTTATCTATGGAAAGCTCGAGGATATCAGCCAGATATCCCACCTCGGTTTCATTCACTTGGTCTGACATAAAGACCAGAGCCATTTCCGTTTCCGCCAACGGGAGCAGATGGAAGTACTTATCACGCATTGCGAACTCCTCGTCGCGCTTTCTTTGGTCCTGGTCAATTTCAGCTACCAGCCGCTGGAGGAGTGCGACGATTTGATTGCGTTTAGCCGGCTTGATCAGGTACTCCTTCACCCCCAAGGAAAGGGCTTCTTTGGCGTATTCAAAATGTTCATAGGCTGTAACCAGAACCATCTTGATCTGCGGACTATGAGCCTTGATTTCCTTTAACGCTTCAAGTCCTTGAATGCCAGGCATCCGAATATCCATCAGCACGATATGCGGCCGAAATTCATCTGCCTTTTGAATAGCCACGCGGCCATTCTCTGCATGAATAATTTCAAAGGTATTCGGCATCATTCGGGTCACAATCCACTCTATGCCTTCTCTCTCTAAAGCTTCGTCATCTGCGATCAGTAGGCGATACATCTCCATCCTCCTTTCCTGAAGCAGGAATCCGAATGAGGACAGTCGTCCCTTGGCCCGGCTCACTGTGAATATCTACAAGATTCTTTTTTTCATAAAATAATTCAAGACGTCTAAACACATTGCGCGTCCCTAAGCCAGTGGATTGTCCCTTTTCTTGGCCAAGCAGCGGCTCGGATTCGAAGTGAAGCAGAGACTCACGGACCTCCTCGCTCATACCGATCCCATTATCTGATAGGGAGACCCTTACTTCACCAGGCCCGCACGCAATGCCCAGCTTAATCTCAGCCCCTTCTTCCATTCCCTCAATACCGTGGACGAAAACGTTCTCAAGTATCGGTTGAAGGGTTAGCATGGGAACGTACACGTCCAGTCCGCTCTCGTCAATTTCTGTTACAAACTGAATCCGGTCGCGAAAGCGTGCCTGTTGGATGGTAAAATACTCTTTGGCATGCTCGACCTCATCCCTGAGCGTCACCGGACGATCCAATCTTCGAAGATTATATCGAAGAAGATTCGACATGGATACCGTGAGATCGCTTGTTTTCTCAGCACCCTCGAGCAGCGCAAGCTTGGATATGACATTCAAGGAATTAAAGAGAAAGTGCGGGTTGATCTGATTTTGCAAAACCTCCAGCTCCAATTCTTTGACCAGCTTGTCCTTTTCCAAGCTTTCTTTCTCTTTCATAATCAGTTCTTTCAAATTGTCTTGCATGCGCCCAAAAGCTTTTGATAACATTCCAAACTCATTATGCTCGCTAATCTGCGGAGGGGGAGCTTGCAAATTCCCGTCTGAGATTAGTTGAGCCGTTAAGGCCAACTGCTTGATCGGTCGGGTAATACCTAGGGAAATCCAATAAGCAAACAAGACGCTTATCAGCGTATTTAAAATAAAAATAGCGACGCCCCAATGATTCATAACATCGGTTTGGATAAGAATTTGTCTGTAAAAAGGCTGGTAATAACTGAGTTCCAAATCAATAAGATGGTGTCCTTCTGTTTGGATGTACGCGGCTGTCTGCTCAGCCTCTTCGTAGAAAGCCGCATAAGCCAAAGAGCCTTGGCTGTTTAAAGCCTCTATGACACCCGCTTCTTGCCCTATAAAAGTATCGATCATATTGCGGTAACTGCGGACTGCTAGATCAGTAGTTGGAATAATCGTCCCTTGTGCAGACATGCTTTCCCGCAGTTGATTAAGCTCATCCCTCTGACTTATATAGGCCTTGCGGCTGTTCTCTGTTCGATCCATTAAGTAAACATTCAAAGCACGAAGATTCCCCTGCGTCTGTCCGGCAATTTGCTTGTACAATAATACCCGATCCAGCATCACATTATAGCTCATCTGCACCGTTTTTCCGCTTTCAAAGATGAAATAAGCAACCGCGTTATTCAATATAAAAAGCATCGGGATAACAATAAATAGCATTCTACGTATATTCATGGGCTGCCCACACTTAACTTCAATTGGTTTCTATCCAGAATATCCGTAGCGGTGAAGTGCTGGACCGGAATGGAATCCCCTTTGAAAATTTCTGCTAGCAAAGAAACGGATTTGAATCCAATCTCTTTGGGCTGCTGAACGATCGATGCTCGAATTGCTCCTTGGACGATGCCCATCTTGGTTTCCTCCAGGTCATCAAATCCGTACACGCTTATATCTGATCGATTCGTTGCCTTCAGTCCTTCCACGATACCAACAGCATCTAAGGAGCTAAATCCGACCATCGTCTGAATACTTGCGTATTGGTTTAACATCGCTTCTGTCTGCTTAGCGGCTTGAATCCTTGAAATATTTGATGAGCGGACAGAGACGATTTCAAATCCTGGTGTATTTCGAATAATTGAACGGAAACCCTCTAGTCGCAGCTGTTGATTATCCGCCAGTTCGCTGCCGATCATGACACCGATACGGCCTTTGCCGCCAGCAGCTTTCACCACAAGCTCCCCCATGCGTTTGCCCGCTTCCCAATTATCTGTTCCCACGTAGGCAAGGCGCCGGCTCGCCGGTTCATCCGCGTCTACTGTAAGCACTGGAATACCTTGATCTAAAGCCTTGCTGATCAGAAGATCGTAGCGCTGCTCCTTTATTCCTTGGACCAAAATAGCATCCGGCTTGGCAGCAATCGACTTCTCCAGTAGATTCATTTGTTCAGCAGGATTTATACGAATCGGCCCCATGTAATCAATCTTCATACCCAGCTGCGCCGCGGCTTCTTTGGCTCCCAGTTCCACCGTTCTCCAGAATGGATTGTCGATCTCTTGAGCTATAAGCACAACGTGCTTGATAGGTTTATCATCTACCTTGCTTTGTTCCATTTGCCCAACCAGATGATCGATCTTAAGTGTAGAAGATAAAAACTGGAATAAAAAATAACAGAAAACAACAATTATGACTATCAGCCCCACCGTCCACTTTTTCTTTGACATGGAGCACCCCCGAGGTTTAGTAAAAAATATAGATTTATTATACAGAGCCTGCAGATAAAACGGAAATCACGTTTAGTATTCGATGATGAATAAATTTCCTATACATGGCAAAAGGTACTACTGACAATTTAAGGAAGGATGATTTGGAGATAATGGACAAAGAAAATGAAGAAATGACTTTAACGAATCGACAAGGTCATCCGATTTCAGATAATCAAAACATACGAACTATTGGAAATAGAGGGCCTTCAACGCTCGAAAACTACCACTATATCGAGAAAATATCCCATTTTGACCGGGAGCGAATTCCTGAACGTGTTGTTCATGCACGAGGTGCCGGTGCTCATGGATATTTTGAGGCCTATGGCAAAGTGGGGAATGATCCTATTTCCACCTATACACGGGCCAAGCTTTTTCAAGAGGCTGGTAAACAGACCCCTGTATTTGTCCGATTTTCTACGGTCGTTCACGGCAATTACTCTCCGGAAACCTTTCGTGATCCACGTGGATTCGCCACAAAGTTTTATACCGAGGACGGCAACTGGGACTTAGTCGGCAACAATTTGAAGATATTCTTTATTCGTGATCCGTTGAAGTTCCCGGACATGGTTCATGCCTTCAAACCGGACCCCGTTACCAACCTGCAAAACCCGGAGAAAATGTTCGATTTTGTATCGAACTCACCTGAGGCCACTCACATGATCACATTCCTGTTCTCTCCGTGGGGGATTCCAGCCAACTATAGACAAATGCAAGGGTCTGGTGTGAATACCTACAAGTGGGTCAACCAAGAAGGACAAGCCGTTTTAGTCAAGTATCATTGGGAACCGCTGAAGCAAGGGATGAAGAACCTGACTCAGAAGGAAGCAGAAGGCATACAGGGTAAAAACGTAAGTCATGCCACGCAGGATTTGTATGAAGCTATCGAGCGCGGTGAGTACCCGGAGTGGGAGCTCTGCGTTCAAATCTTGAGTGATGACGAGCACCCTGAGCTCGACTTCGACCCGCTGGATCCGACTAAACTTTGGGATCATGAACAATTTCCTTTTTTACCCGTGGGCAAAATGGTGCTGAATAAAAACCCCGAAAATTACTTTGCCGAAGTCGAGCAGGCAGCTTTCGGTACGGGAGTTCTGGTCGATGGTCTTGATTTTTCTGATGACAAGCTGCTGCAGGGCCGAACCTTCTCCTACTCCGATACCCAGCGATACCGCGTGGGAACGAACTACCTTCAGCTGCCGATTAATGCCCCCAAAACACGTGTAGCTACGAACCAACGAGATGGGCAAATGGCCATCATGGTGGATCGGGCCCCTGGGCAAAATCCGCATGTGAATTACGAGCCCTCCTCACTTGGCGGGTTAAAAGAAGCGGTTCCTTCCGGCAAAGAACATCAACCTATGTATAATGACAAATTAGTCCGTGAAAAAATCAGCCGAACCAACGACTTTGGGCAAGCAGGAGACACCTATCGTAAATTTGAAGATTGGGAACGCGATGAATTGATTGCGAATTTGGTAGATGCGCTGAAGATATGCAAGCCGATTATCCGGAATAAAATGATTGAACATTTCACAAAGGCCGATTCGGATTACGGTCGACGTGTTTCTGAAGGTCTTGCTCAAGCTAACTCCGATTCGGCACACCTCGGTTCCGCTTCTGAAAGAAATGGCGCTGAAATTGCCGAAAACTCAGGAAAGCGAACAGACGGATATTAAAAATTGAAGACGAAACGCCTGTTTACAGAAATGACCGGTAAGGCCCACAGCCTTCCGGTCTTTTTTCGTTTTCCTCGCTGCCCCAGTTGAATGTTTTTTGCTGCACTCGTGGTATTAGACCATACAGCCGTACCCCGGGATGAATAGTCTAGCTAATATCTACTCCTTTCCCCCATCTTATATAAAGCGAGGTTGCGTATGGCAAATCCCTATACGAAACACCGAATTCGCAAAATTACTCGCCGCTTCGGCCTTCGAGCGTTGAGATCAGGCACGGTTGCATCCTTTTACCGAGAAAACGCGATTATTCAAGTACAAACGAAAATGGGCACCTATGCCTTGAAGCCTTTTTTTCGAAATACACTCCTCCGTACTAGTACCGTACACCAAATGAAAACAACAGCAACGTATCTAGAGCTCTTGATGAATAGTGGATTCACTTACATGCCCAAATGGCTCACTACCCGTTCTGGGAAGTTATGGACTTTACACCGCGAACGCCCCTTCTATATGACTGAATGGATAAAAGGGAGGAATTTGGAAAAGAACGAAGATTTTGAAGAGCTTGGCCGGGCCCTTGCCATCCTACATACTACATCCAGTGGTATCCTTGACACTAAAGGGCCCTTCACGCATAAACAAATCGGATTATGGAAAATCCAAGATCGCCTCTTTCGTAGACGGATGAATGAAGCTATTCAAAACCATGAACGGAACCGCAAATGGTACAAAATATACGGAAAGTACTGTAAGCGCCTTACCGATCGGGCATGGGCTAACTTAAACAGCCCCGAGATCGTTAATCTTTTGGAGAAGGAAGCGAACCGTCCCGCATTGATACACAACGATATTACTTCCCCTAATGTCATTATTTCTGAAACCGGCCAACTATTCATCATCGATTGGGACCGTGTTAAAGTGGGTTCCATCTATGTAGATCTAGCGAAAGCCCTCATGAACACTACACAATTCAATCCCGATTTCATACTAGCGTTGTTAAAAGGGTATGAAGAACGGCGGCCATTAGACGAGACCGAGCGCAAATTAATTTCGTCCTTATATGGATTGCCTCGAGAAGCTTGGCATGCTACTCAGTTCCCTCATGAATCAAGAAGCCGTGAAATGCTCGATATTTTGAAAAAAACCTGGGATCCCCGATTAAAAGCAATGGATTTAATAGATGAATGGGCAAAATCAATCCCTAAAGAGATTGAGCATGAAGATGTCCATGAAGTCGTCAATGAAATCACAGATTGAACAATCTTCGTCGAAATTGCCTTTAATACGGTACGGAGATGACTAAAAGGCACCCTACAGGATGCCTTTTAGTTGATTCTTATGTCCGCCATACCTTAGTTAGCGATTTTGCTCCATACAGGGTACTCTTCCAAGTACCCATATTCGTACAATTCCTTAAGAGCCTTGCGTATGCTATGTTCATCCTCGCCCGATTCACTGGATAGTTCCACTAAATCGTCTAGGTTGATGTTCGGGTTCTCTTTGCAAAACGTAAGCAAGCCCTTAGCAGCCCAGGAAAGCCGATCGTCTTGGAAATCTCCCACCATACGGCGGAATATTTTGTGGGAGACAATTCTTAGCTCCACGAGTTGTTGCAATGCCTTTGTCGCCTGCTTGAGACTCATGCGACCGAGCTTAGCAATATCAGATAATCCTGGAATGTTCGATTCCGAAGAAAAACATTTCAAGACGATAAAGGTCATTTGTGCATAAATATCCATGCCGGGATGGTGAAAAACTTCATCTGAAAGATTAAAATGACGCGCTGCGTCCTTAGCTTGTCCGTTGTCCATCCGATGTCCTCCTTTTCATTATCATGGAGTTCACCTACTCATTTTCCCTCATCCGAGGGTTGTACCAGCTTACCCGAGTTGTGCCGAGACTGCTTGAATATTTGTGCCAAGCTGAATTTTTTCTGATCATTGGCACCCGGGATCTCCTTCTTCGACTGGTTGAAATCATCATTCGCTTCATGAGCAGGTTCAATAGGCTCTGCCGACTCCATGCCACTATAGCTGTCTGCGAGAGAAACGGTCTCATCCAAGTCCGAGACCATTTCTTTCCCGGGAAATAATTCCGTAATCGTTCTTCTGCCCGATTGCTCTTCTCGAACATATCTTGTCAAAATATCCATGATCCCTTGACTGAATATGCCTTCCATTTTCAGTTGGTTTAAATAATCGATAACCTCCGGCGGAGTATCAGACGGAATATAGAGTGTAACATCCTTACCGGAGCGAACGTAAACGGTGGATCTACGCTTTTTCAATCCGAACCGCTCCCGCGCTCCGACAATCCTTCAGAATCAGCACTGGCTGCCGCGGCGGATTCGTCCGCGTGTTGCAGCGCGTGGTCAAGCATAAGAAAGGTGCCTCGCACATTTCGGAATTGGCTGTGTTCCACGGTATCAAACTTAATGGGCAAGCCCAGCTCAGCGTTTAGCTTCTCAATCCAAGGTTGCAAGACGACCGCTCCACCGCCGATAAACCAAAACTCATTGGCATAGCGAACATGCTTCCAGGAGTTGCGGGCGTATTTCAGCACTTTCTCCGCTAAAATGCGCATATGCCGGTTAATCAGGCTTGTCATGTCAAAAACAACCTTACCCTCCGCATATATCTCATACTCTTTGTTGACCAGCATGAGGGTCAATTCCGCCGTGCTTGCGATCAATTCCTCGCCTTGCGAATTAACCTCGTTGCGAATGCTCTCTAATGCATCATTGAGGTAGATCTTAGCGCCAGTAGAGTGCCGCTGATCCAGATCAAGGCCGGGTTTGAAGAACGCGATATCCATGTCAACACCACCTACATCCGCAATGCCGAAGCCTTTGTGGGATAGATGCGATTTGGAAGTGGCCTCTAGGTCGTAAACACCGGATACATCGTCTATGCTGATATCAGTAGGAAGCGAAAATTCCATTTCCACCGTTATCCCTTTAAATACGGGGGTTGTCCCGAATGTAACGGAATGTACGCCTCCTGTAATCTTATGAGCAAATTCCTCACGGAATTTCGTTATTTCACGAATCGGCAGACCTGTACCCAAGTTGACAGCGGCTTTAATCCGCTTTTTCCCCCGCCTGATGGCATCCTCATGTTTCTTGGCAATGGCATACGCCGCAGCCGTAAGGAGCGTCACCATCGTTTCGGGTCTTTGGGCCTTCTTTTGCACCGCTTTATCCCCGACAATTTCGTGAATAATCCCTTCGTCACCGATCGCTAAGTTACCCACGTAAACATGTCGGTACTGATCGCTCTCAATCGAAGGCGATGTAATCTGTACGTCAAGGAAATCCAAGGGATCACCTTGTTCCATCAAAAGAAATCGTTCACCAAACGGTTGTGCCAGCACATTAGGGAAAATAAAGTTACAGTCCAAATGGTCGTAAATCACTTTAACGTGACTGCTGCCATTATCGATAGACAGCGTGATGGTAGTGGTTAAGACTTCGTTCTTTGTCAAGTCTATTCCCCTCTCCGGTGGCCTTATTTGAGTTTATATAAAGATTCGCGTAACTAGGGCCAATTGGGAGGGTATTTGGAGTAATTGGTATTTTTAGCAGCTAATTGGAATGAACTTTAAAGTTTAAAGTTTAAGATTTAAACTTTACGATTTAAGCTTTAAACTTCACGATTCAAACGTTAAGATTTAAGCTTTAAAGTTTAAACTTTATTTGGTTTTTGGAGAGGTTAATGCAACGCAATTTACACTATGATTATGTTAAGACATTCGCATGCTTGTCCGTGGAATGTTGTATTTTGTACAATTTTACACAAGCAAATAACACCTTTTCCATGCGAATGCTGCAAAAAAGAGACTGTCGATTGATTCATTATGCCTCTCACAACTGGGTTTCAAAACGCCAAAATTCGATTTTAGAATCATTCTGCTTTCGTGAAGGCAAATAGACTATAACGGTTATCAATGTTGTATTATCTACAACAATTCAAACGCACAAAGGCTATTTGGCTGCTTGAAGTTGTAGTTTGTACAACAATTTTGAACCCATTTGTTGCGAAATGGCCTGTATAGGACCAAATTGTTGTACATGATGCAACAACGAAGGGAGAAAGGCGAGATTTAGGCAGCAATTGTTGTACTTTTTACAACATCATTCAACCGGTAATAGGGATTCATTTATCTAGCAATCTCAATTGAGCATAGATGAAGATTGTCCCGATTTATGACACCTCCATGTAAAACAAGATTGGATCAATGAATCGACAATCTCCAACATACAACATCCTTAACTTCTCAGGAAGAAATCAAGGAAATTGTTGCACGCTGTACAACTTGCCTTGCTAATTCCCCATTTATCCCAAAAACCAGAAAAAAAAACACCAGGAAAACAAAGTCCTTACCAAATGGTTATACATGTATCAACAATCTCACTCAGCTCGGCAAAATCCAGAGTTAACAATGCTAGAAGGCTGCCTAACGGCTGCCTATTCATCGGAAAATAGGTTAGTTAAGTTTTTTATAGACGGTTTTCCCTCCTTGAAGAGGACTGCAAATTCATTTGCTCTCTAAACCGTTGTCACGTCAGCATGCAGCCTGTCTACGATTTGCTTCATGATCATATAGGCCCAATAGGAGAGAAGCCTTTCTTGTAAAAGGCTGCCTGCAGCACAAAAACCCCTGTTCCCTTTGTCAAGGAAGCAGGGGTTTCCCGATCCTACCCGATAAAAAACTTAGAGGCACAGCACACGCCGTTCCTCATCCGAGAACATCCTCGAGCGAGTCAGAAAACGTCGCCCTTCCGGCCCCTCAAGCGAAAACATCCCGCCTCTGCCAGGCACCACATCGATGATGAGCATCGTATTCTTCCAATAATCGTATTGCGGCTTGCTCATATAGAAAGGTGCGCCGCCTATATCCCCTAGCCATACGTCGCTGTCACCGATAAGGAGCTCCCCTTGCGCGTAGCACATCGGAGAGCTGCCATCGCAGCAGCCGCCGGATTGATGGAACATAACAGGTCCATGCTTGGCCTTTAAGATTTCGATTAGCTCTAGAGCGGCATCGGTAGCAACAACCTTGCTCACTTCTATCGTCATCGTACGGCTCTCTTAGAAGAAGCCCAGTGCGTCGGGGCTGTAGCTGACGAGTAGATTTTTGGTTTGCTGGTAATGGGAGAGCATCATTTTGTGATTCTCGCGGCCAATGCCCGAGCTCTTATATCCGCCGAAGGCCGCATGGGCAGGATACGCATGGTAGCAATTCGTCCATACGCGGCCGGCTTGAATGCTACGCCCCATCCGGTAGGCCGTGTTCATGTCGCGCGTCCATACGCCGGAGCCAAGTCCATAGAGCGTGTCATTCGCGATCGCCAGAGCCTCTTCCTGATCCTTGAACGTCGTAACGGAAAGAACCGGTCCGAAAATCTCCTCTTGGAAGATTCTCATTTTGTTATGCCCCTTCAAAACGGTCGGCTGAATGTAGTAGCCTTCGGAAATATCTCCATCCACCTTTGCCCTACCTCCGCCGATCAGGCATTCAGCACCTTCCTCTGCACCGATATTAATATAACTCATAATTTTCTCAACCTGCTCGGTTGAGGCTTGTGCGCCAATCATCGTATCCGTATCTAGAGGATTGCCTTGCTTGATGGCAGCGACTCGCTTCAAGGCTCTTTCCATAAATTGATCATAAATCGATTCCTGAATTAATGCGCGTGACGGGCTGGTGCAGACTTCTCCCTGATTCAGGGCGAACATCGCAAAGCCTTCGAGCGCTTTATTGAAGAAAGCGTCATCACGTACGACCACATCCTCAAAGAAAATGTTCGGCGACTTGCCACCCAGCTCCAAGGTGACCGGTATCAGGTTTTGCGAAGCATACTGCATAATTAAGCGGCCTGTCGTTGTCTCGCCAGTAAAGGCGATTTTCGCGATGCGACTGCTCGAGGCAAGCGGTTTGCCGGCTTCAAGTCCGAAGCCGTTGACGATATTAAGTACGCCAGGCGGCAGCAAATCATGGATGAGCTCGATCAGCACCAGTATGGATGCCGGCGTTTGCTCAGCTGGCTTCAGGACGACCGCATTTCCAGCCGCAAGTGCCGGAGCAAGCTTCCACGTCGCCATAAGCAGTGGAAAGTTCCACGGTATAATCTGACCCACGACGCCAAGGGGTTCATTAAAATGGTAAGCCACCATATTATCATCCAATTGGCTGAGCGAGCCCTCCTGAGCGCGAATGCATCCTGCAAAATAGCGAAAATGATCGATCGCCAGCGGCAGATCAGCCGCAAGCGTTTCCCGAACTGGCTTTCCGTTATCCCAGGTCTCGGCAACCGCGAGCATTTCCAAATTCGCTTCCATGCGATCAGCTATTTTATTTAAAATGACGGCACGCTCCGCAACGGACGTGCGCCCCCATGCGTCCTTTGCAGCATGCGCAGCATCTAACGCCAGCTCGATATCCTCTGAAGATGAGCGTGGAACCTCGCAGAAAACACGGTTATTTACAGGAGATGGATTGTCAAAGTATTGGCCCTTAATAGGCGCAGTCCACTGTCCTCCGATAAAATTTTCGTACCGTTTTTTAAATGTAACCTTTGATCCGTTTTGTCCAGGTTGTGCATAAATCATTTAGCTCAGCCTCCTTAAAATGGAATACGTTAAATAAATAAGCAAGGATCGTGCCAACCTATTGGAATGCCGTCCAATAAGGCAATATGGCGAACGCTTACTCGTTTTTGTTCCGCTCTGAAACAACGGAAGTGTTCCATTTTGGGACATTCTTTCTTTCAGCACTCCATTAATAAAAGCAACTATGATATGATCGGGTTAGGAAACCGATTGCAATGGAGGTGTTTTATTTTTGCTATCCGTGGAAAATAACTTTTTATCAGAAGCAGCGGCGTCATCTTGGAAGCGCTGTCACGAATTTGGTTTAATGCCCACCGACCCCATTGACGATACCATCTTAACCGGAAGCCACATGCAATCTCTATTAAGGCAAAATGAGCAAACCATTCATTACACGGAACAAATATTCGAACAAATGCACACAGGCATCAAGCAATCCGGCCAGATGGCGCTGCTAATCGATTCGGAGGGAACCATTATTCACACGGTCGGAGACATCGATTTCTCCCGCCGGGCATTAGCGGTTCAGCTGCAAGTAGGAGCAAATTGGGCCGAGAGAAGAAAAGGAACCAATGCCATTGGTGTCGCCCTCGCAGAGAAAAAACCCGTCCGTGTGCATGCCGAAGAGCATTATTTCAACTCCAATCATTTCTTGACTTGCGCCTCGGCCCCCGTCTTCAATTCCATCGGCGAACTGATCGGTATCATCAATATTAGCGGCAAACAAGAGAATTACCACGCCTATACGTTTACACTTGCCTGTATGGCAGCCCTTTCTTTGCAGAACAAAATTCTGCTGGAAGAATCGAAGAAGGAGCACCTCATTACCCTCAGAGAACTCGAGCATTCCTCACTTAATCATCCTTTGCCGCTGCTCTCTCTTAGCCGGGATAACCGCATCCTTCGTGCTAATCATGCCGCCATCCGCATTGTTGGAAGTGACGCAATCGGCAAAGTGTTTACGAAGTTGGAAGGCTTTTCGGTCGAAACCATTCATAATGAGCATCAGAAGCTGTGGCAGTCCGTCTCCATTCAAAAGCAGACGGCAAACGAGCAGCATTTGTATGCGTTTAGAGATATTATCGGCACGTGTCCGACCCTCATACAGAAGAAAGAACTGGCCAAGAAGGCGGCAGCGACTGATTTTCCAGTCTTATTACTGGGTGAAAGCGGCGTCGGAAAGGAATTGTTCGCGCAATCCATTCATACCGCTAGCCCCCGGTCGGCAGAGCCGTTCATTGCACTGAATTGCAGCGCCATCCCGGACAGCCTGATCGAGAGTGAATTGTTCGGTTACGCTCGCGGCGCCTTCACGGGAGCGAACAAAGACGGCAATGCCGGGAAATTCGAGGCCGCGCATAAGGGTACTATTTTTCTCGATGAGATAGGCGACATGCCTCTACGTGCGCAGGCTGCTTTATTAAGAGTACTCCAGGAAGGCACGATTACTCCGGTAGGCAGCGCGAAGAGCAAAGCAATTAACATTAGAGTCATTGCAGCAACGAATAAGGACTTAGCCACGGAGATAAAGGCAGGCCGATTTCGTGCCGATCTGTATTACAGGTTGAAGGGGATACATATTACGCTGCCGTCCTTACGGGAAAGAAGCGATATTTTGACAGTAGCCGGGCATTTACTCCAAAAGCATGCTTCGCCCTGTCCATTCCTAACGGAAGCCGCGCAGCAGAAGCTGTCAACCTACAGCTGGCCGGGCAATATAAGAGAGCTTAGCGGCATTCTTATGCAGGCGGTCTTCCTAGCTGGAGGACAGGCAATTGACGCTGAGCATCTTTCGTTCGAAGAATCCGATGAGGCTGTGCAAGCAGAATCAGGCAAAGATCACCCACTTACCTTGAAGGATGCAGAAATCACGGCGATCAAAAAGGCGCTGAAGGCCTCGGAATGGAACCTTAGCAAGGCCGCCGGACAATTGAAAATCGGAAGAACGACGCTATATCGCAAGATTGAGGAGTACGGCATAACGTTATTTTAACGAAATATTAGTTAGACCTACCGCCCTATCTCTTGGAGATTGGGTGTTTTTTTCATCGGTCTATCGATGGTATGATGGTGCTATATGGAAAGCATTACCTAGGAAAGGAGTATGGATTATGTCAAAAGCTGATCATATGCTTTCTATCCTGTGGTTGCTCAAATCTCAGAAGCGAATAACAGCTAAGCAGCTTGCCGAGAAGCTGGAGATTAACATCCGAACCGTCTATCGATACATCGATGCTTTATGTGCCAGCGGAGTCCCGATTATTGCTGATTCCGGGCATCATGGCGGTTATAGCTTGCTCGGTCAGTTCAATGAAGCACCGCTCGTATTTGATCTCGATGAACAAAAAGCATTAATTCATGCGGCTGCTTTTGCCCAGGAGGCGGGGTATCCGTTTGGTGAGAAATTAAGTCAGGCCGTCGCCAAGCTGAAAATGTATACCAATGAAGAACAACGCCATCAAATCCATCTACATGAGCAAGGTCTTGACGTCATTCTTCCCCAAGCTGATGCTTCGCAAGTATCCCTGCTTCAAGAAGTGGAAATGGCGGTGGCTCAGAGCGTAACAATATTGATGGATTATCAAAAAGGCTACGGATCTGTAACAGAAGCTCGTCATTTGGATCCTTACGGGCTTGTTTGCTGGAAAAGCAAATGGTATGTGGTAGGTCATTGTCATCTTCGCAAAGAAATTCGAAGCTTTCGTATCGATCGTATTCGAAAGTTGGCTACGACGGATAAGACGTTTGAACGGCCTGCTGATTTCTCGGCGCGCCAATTTATCCTTTCCAGTGTGCTGCCTGATTCGGATAAGCCGGATGAGCTCATATCTGTCAAAATTACAGGAAGAGAGCAAGCACTAGATGACTTATGTGGTCATTGGTTTCTGGCTCATGCGTTGGTAGAACGTTCGCAGCTTGAAGCTCATTTTAAACTGGAAGAGCGATACATCTTGTTTAATCTCCCCTACTTTCTTCTGACTTATGGGGGGACCCTTCGCATTAAAGAGCCGCAGCTGCTCCAAAACCAAATGATTGAGGTAACGAAAAATTTACACAATTATTATGCGGCTGCGCAGCTTGACTGACCATTTCTGTCAGTGAAGATGGGCTACAATGGGTCTTAGGTGAAACCTAAGGAGGAACGATCATGAATTTATTACAAGTTCGTATTTTGGTAGATGATTTTCACAAAAGCGCAGCTTTTTATAGGGATCTATTAGAATTGAAAGCGGACTGGTATGAAGAGTCGATGGAGTACGCGTTGTTTAACACGGGCGCAGCTCGTATCGAGCTGCTGTCCCGCAAAGCCATGGGTGAAGCATTGGGTGAAGATTTGGGTAAAAATGGCAGCTATGCAACGAATTTTGTACTCAATATTGAAGTTGAAAATATAGATGATACCTACCAACGTTTATCCAATAAAGGCATCGAATTCGTCAAAGAACCATTTCATCATCCGACATGGAATGGACGACTTGCCCATTTTCGGGATGCAGACGGCACATTAATAGAACTCTATCAAGCAACTAAGAAGGAGGATTGATCCGATGTCTACTCAAATTCTCAAAAATTACGAGTATCATGTATGGGCTAATAAGCGGGTTTTCACTCGTTTAGAGGAACTGCCGGAGGAAATTTTGCTGCAGGAGTTGAGCGATGTATTTCCAACCATACATGCCGGCCTTGTGCACATCTACAGAGTGGATACTGTCTGGTTATCCGGCATGAAGGGAAACAGCTATGAGCAAATCAGAGAGCTGATCGTTACGGTTGAAGAAAAGACCAAAGGGAAGAGCTTGAAACAATTAGAGGCCGCCTTCTTGGAGCTAGCCGAGGCTTACAGAATCTTTTTGAATAGCGATGTCGATTGGCAAGCTGTGAAAGACTTTCCGAATCCGAAATATGGCGTCCTGCATGCCAGCATTGAAGAGCTTATCCAGCACGTTGTTAATCACGGCACATACCACCGCGGCAACATCACATCTATGCTCCGTCAGCTCGGACATGCAGGAGTATCTAGTGATTATGTGTTTTACTTATATGATGTAAATAAATGAAATAAGATCCGCTATCGAAATAACTCTCTTTTTATAAAGTGGTATCATCAGCGATCGACGTTTCCATCAATTCCTTGATCTCTTTGAGGTCATTGCTCTTGCCTAATGCCCACATCAATTTCGGAACGATCGCTTCTTTATTCATATCCTTCGACGAAATAATCTGTTCTCTGCCTACTCTTCGCCCAACTTCATATAGTGTCAAATCGCCGCCTTCTTCCAGACATTGTGTTGTAATGACAACAGCGACTCCAGCTTCTATAAGCTCAATGATTTTCGGAAGAAGGTTGCGACCTTGGGTAGGAACCCCTCCTAAACCAAAGCCTTCAATAATCACACCTCTATAGTGTTGTTTCAAATAGTCAAAAAGTTCAGGCTTCGTACCAGGATGCAGCTTTAACAAAAAAACATCGGGACATAGCGCTATGTCCAGCTCTATCTCTTTAGTGTGCACAGGTATAGCAGACGAAGTGTACTTGATTTCATCGCCTTCAAAGTAAGCCACATACGGATGATTAATGCTTTCAAAGGCATCGTAACTGCGGGTTCTCACTTTCACAGCCCTTGTTCCGTTAATCACCTTGCCATCAAAAACTATAAATACACCACCAATGTCTTCACAAGCAAACTGGGCAGCGTTGCGCATGTTTTGGATGGCATCTGTGTGGTTGTTGTGGATAGGAACCTGCGAACCTGTAATAACAACCGGCTTACTCATATTTTGCAGCATATAGGAAAGCGCGGCTGATGTATAACTCATCGTATCCGTTCCATGCGTGATCACAAATCCATCATAATCCTCATAATTGTTGTACACGGCTTCCGCGATGCGGACCCAAAACTCAGGCTGCATATTCGTGCTGTCAATTTCCATCAGAACGTTACTGTCTACCTGATACAGGTTATTTTGTGCCGGCAAATAGCTGATCAGTTCATCGGCCGTCATCCCCGGGGTCAATCCATCCTCCCCAACCACAGAAGCGATCGTTCCACCCGTAGCTAACAAAAGTATCTTTTTCATAGAAACGCTCCTTTCGCATGATTTTCGGTTACATAAACAAACAACAAGTAGAAAACCTCTATCAAGACCGTTCAAAAATGAGCGACCTGCTAGAGGTGAGTTTATATTACCTTATTATAAATCCATTTATAGGACTTTGCTAAGAAATGCTTGGGTACGTTCGTGTTTAGGGGAATCGAATAGTTCGGAAGGTGATCCTTCTTCTACGATATACCCTCCATCCATGAAGATGACACGATCTGCCACCTCGCGCGCGAAGCCCATTTCATGCGTGACGACAATCATGGTGATCCCTTCATGGGCTAAATCCTTCATCACTTGCAGCACCTCACCGACCATCTCGGGGTCTAACGCCGAAGTCGGTTCATCGAATAACATCACACGCGGATTCATAGCCAGCGCACGGGCAATAGCTACACGCTGCTGTTGTCCACCAGACAACTGATCAGGGTACGCATCCCGCTTCCCAGCTAAGCCGACTTTGTTCAGCAGTTTCATGGCTATTTGTTCATTTTGCTGTTTATCTACCTTTTTAATGTGCTTCGGGGCCAGCATGATATTTTCCAATACGGTCAGATGAGGAAATAAGTTAAAGAGCTGAAAAACCATGCCTACATTTTGACGTAATTGATCGATATTCGTGGTAGGTGAAGTGACTTCGACATCGCCGATCACAACTTTTCCAGACGTCACATCCTCAAGAAGATTCAGACAACGCAGGAATGTACTCTTTCCTGATCCAGAAGGTCCAATAACACAAACCACTTCTTTCTCTTGGATCGTAGTTGAAATATCTTTCAGTACTTCGTTCGTACCGAATTTCTTTTTCAAGTTTTGTACGACGATCATTTGGAAGCATACCTCCTCTCAAATACGCAAGCTAAGCGGGATAACGCATAGATGATAATAAAGTAGATGACACCTACGACTCCCCATATCTCAAAAGCACGATAGTTGGCAGAGATAATAATCTCCCCGCTCTGTGTCAACTCGCTAATTCCGATGACGGACAAAAGGGAAGTATCCTTAATACTTACAATGAATTGATTGACAAAAGCAGGTATCATCCGGCGAATCGCTTGCGGTAAAATGACCAATCGCATCGTCAACCATTTACTTAACCCTAATGAACGCGCCGCTTCCATCTGTCCCTTGTTAATAGAGTTAATACCCCCACGGAAAATCTCAGCTATATAAGCACCAGCATTTAAACTGATGGCAATAATACCTGCGGTCTCTGCCGGTATCCGAATATCAAAGAAAGCGGGTATACCAAAATACTCAAAGAAGACCTGCACTAACAGCGGTGTTCCCCTAATGATATCAACATAAGAAGTAGCAATACCCCGAAGAATTTTACTAGAAGAAACATTCATCAAACCCGTAATTAAACCTATAAGAAAAGCGATCGGTAAAGAGATGATAACAATTTTAAAGGTAATTAGAGCGCCTTTCAGCAGCATGGGTAATGCATCTAAAATAACCTGAAACGAGGAAGTCACCAGATCCCAACCCTTCCTTTTTAATGGAATTCATAATGACGCTAACCTTCTGAGGCCCATCGAACATTGGGTGACAAAAGGTTAGCGCTTGTGTTATCTATTTAGTGGATTTTCCCATATAAGTGCTGATAATTTCATCGTATTTTCCGTTAGCTTTTACCTTTTTGATTCCATCATTAATTTTTTTCATCAATTCTTCGTTTTCTTTACTCACCGCAATACCATAGTTATCGCCGTTCAAACGATCCCCAACAATTTTCAGCTTGGAATTCGGATCAACTGCAATTTTGTACGAGATCACCGGAAAGTCTTCAATCGTTACATCGGCGTTTTTATTGGCGACTTCTTGATACATGGCCGGACTATCATCGAAATACTTCACTGTAGCGCCATATTTTTTACCATATTCATCTGCTTGTTTTGCTCCCGAAGTACCTTTTTTAATAGCAATGACTTTCCCCTTCAAGTCTTCAGGCGTTTTGATTGTTGTATTATCTTCTCGGACGATTAGCGAAAGTCCGGCTGTGTAATACGGATCCGAAAGGGCAACAACCTGTTTACGTTCGTCCGTAATACTGATGCCAGCAATAGCGCCATCTAATTGTTTGGATGTAATAGCTGGTATAATTCCTTTAAAATTCATAGGTTTTAATTCAACTTCAAATCCCTCTTCTTTGGCAATTGCGTTGATTAAATCAATATCTATCCCAATGTACTTGCCATCTTTTTGAAACTCGAAAGGGGGATACGTCGCATCTGTACCGAATGTGTATTTCTTAACTGCTGCTGCTGTTTGTGCAGGCTGTGTAGTCTGCGTAGACTTATTATCCGTTGCAGCACCATTTCCACAAGCACTAAGTGTTAAAGCTAAAACAGTTCCCAGTACTACTGATAAACCCTTTTTCATGTAAGAACCCCTTTTCTTCTATTAAATTTGAGATCGATTAATTTGATCACTTTGTAATTACATACTACTTCCCGCTCTACAGCAACATACAGAATCCTACAAAAACAATTACATGACATGAAAATATAGTTTACATACGCGACTAGTAATTTCATTAGAAAATTTTGTATCCGATTACATTTCGTATGGGTATCTTTTTCATGTGATGATATATCACAATGAAATAAAAAAAGAATCCAAACCTCCAGTCCTTACTATCTCCAGACTTGAGAGGTTGAATTCCTTGCTCAACTATTTAATTTTTCTAGGGTCTCCATATAAAAAACCTGTAAAAACTTTTTGATGTTTACTTTTCCTTTATCAGGCTGCAGATCTTCGTCCATGACTTTCATCCTCATGCGAATATCCTGAAAATCAAAGTACAGCGGCGCATAATATTCAAACTTAGGATTACTATAATCGGTTAAACCAATGGAAGCCATATTATTCAAAGCAGCCATGATCGTCCGTCGAATGCGTTGTTCAATCGCCTTACTTTCCTTCTCAATATCTTTCTGGCCTTGTTTATAGGTGTGGGCGACAGACTCGTACAATTCTTTTAAAGGGGGAAAACTCGTTGCTTCTCTATGTTCGATGGCATTCTCCATTAAGGCTATAATGTCTTTACTGCCAATCTCACCGATGATTCCCAAATCCATTAGAATCGTCTTCACCACATCACGAACTTTTCGTTCTTTGCGGGGAGAGGACGGTGCAGCGATATCCAATTTGGCTAAAGATTGCTTGATCTCAGAAACATACCGCTCATATTTCCACTGCTCATTAACCTTGCTCAATACGTGCTCTACTTCCACGCGATTAATCGGCTTATGAATAAAGAACTCGATTCCTTTTTGATAAGCTTCCCCTACCATGTCCTTGTTTTCAATTTGTGAAATCATAATAAATTTTCCGTCATACCCGCTGTTTTTTAATTGCGTGATTGTCTCAATACCATCCTGATCAGGCATCAACAGATCAATCAACACGACATCCGGTTTCGATTTAAGGATCATTCGAGCCCCCTCCGTTCCACCTTCCGCCGTCCCCATAACCTCGCCAATGCCGCATTCATCAATAATATCTTGCAGCATACTTCTGCAAACGACATCATCATCAACGATCATAATTGAAAGTGCCATCGACTCTACCCTCTTTAATTAGACTTGTAATTGGGAGACGAACAACAAACTGAGTACCGCTTGCTTTCTCGGGTGATGCTACTGCGATACTCCCCCCAAAGGAATGAACAATATCGCGTACATGAGAAAGACCGATTCCGGTTGCTGCTATCCCTTCTTCATTGTATTTAGTCGTGTAACCAGGTTCGAAAATAAGTTCCTTCTTATGATCAGGAATTCCTTTTCCGGAATCTATGACGATAAAATAGACGTCTTCTTCTTTTTCAAAGACCCGAATATGTATGGTTCCATTTTTATCTATAGCTTCTACCGCATTAGCAACTAAGTTATTTATGATTGTCAGCAAAGGCACATAGTGCGTCGTGTTCAGATTAAATGCCAGCTCTTTTTCAATGATAACCTTTTTCCTTAACATTTCGCTATATTCTTGATTTCCTTTTACGACAAAGTGCATGATCTCCGAAAGGCTCATATGAACAACAACTTCACTATCGAACAATTTCAATAATCCTGCCAAAATACGTTGAGAATCCTTCTTTACTTCATGGATTTGTTGGGCAATGCCTAACGTACGCTGACTATAGCCTTTGAGATTATCTTCATTTAATTTCCGATAGAGGTCATAGCTATCCGCGGTAATCCCCTCTATGGTATCCATGGCTTTTTTCAAATAAAAAGCTTCTCCATACAAACCAGAGTTGATGTTCAGCATCTGCTCCATCCGTTTTTCCTGCTCCGCGTGTAGAAACCGCATCTGACTGATAACAATGCTGTTGTACAGACCGATTACAAAATAACTGCGTACGACGGCTATGACCATTATAAGGAACCATTCTTTAAAATAAAAGGTATTCGTACCGAGGAATACCCCACGCAATAATAACTCCGTTTCATTAGAAACGAAGTCAATTAATGCGATATATCCACCTAACATGAGAGGGTGAAGTTCTTTCAATCTTTGTCGAAGCTTACTCATGCCAAAAGCAAATATGACATAGTAACAACCGGCTGCCACATTATTCTGCAAGCTCTCCAGGATCGTATAGGAATGAACATGAGTGATCCAATCTCCAGATTGAACGATCATGCTAAGGATACCCGTTAGGATACCCGTTTTTACATAAGGTAGATGCGGCATAAGCAATAAAAAAAACAAAAAGATACTAACACCAAGACCAATGCGAAAATAATCGTTGCTAAAGGGATTTATCTTGAATTGTGCTCCGGTTGCCGTAGCTATAGCGATTACGATCATTTGCAATCTTTCGTTTTTGACTAAATTCTGCATCTTTCGATTCGCACCTACTTGAGGGAAGTCTGAATTTATCCGTTACTCATGAACTTAAATTCTAATGCTTTATACTAGCATACATGACCCCTCTTTTGAAAAAAAGTTTAGCCGTCATTCATGCTTGGATTCACCTCGCACGCAAATGACGGCTAAATTTTAAATGGCCAGTTTAATTTGTTTCGTATAGAAAAAGCGAACGATGAAAAAGTAGACAACTTGTATAGCGGCAAAGATGCATAGTACAATGGCGGACTCTGTAAACAAATTATAACTAAACATATGCGATAATGCCGTAAGTGCCACAGCCCCGTGGACAAGCGCTACTACAATCGGCGCGAAGAAAAGAATCGCTGTTTGCCTGTTAAGCACTTTTTTCAATTCGGTTTCAGTCAAACCCATTTTAGCTATGGCTTTAAATTTGTGTTTATCTTCGTCTAAATCCGTATAGAGGCGGAAATATAGAAAGCTTCCGGCCGAAACGAAAAAGACAATTCCGATAAACAATCCAATGAACAGCACCGGTCCATAGGTTCTATTTAAATCATATACTTCGTAATCAACAGCAGACAGCGCATGCCTTCCAACCTGTTTCGTTAAAATTTCGCCTGCTTGAATAACGGCCTGCTCCTGGTTCCCTTTCGCCTGCCATACATGAAACCTTCTTTGTTCAATTGAATCTGGAAGCTGCTCATAGGCATCATCTTTGACGATATAATAATCATACATTTCCGTAAATACTCTTGAACTGACGATGACATTAGGCTGGAGGGTTATGCCTGATTGAAGCTTAATAGGTTGCTTCAGCTGTTTATCATCTCGGTTATTCCCCATTCTTTCAAAATGAACGACTGCCGACTGTCCGTCTTGCAGGTTGATTTTATTGACGCCAATTAAGCTAGCAAAGCGATTATAATCTGACTGCTTGGTGATCAATGTAGGAGTCTTTTGATCATTTACACGATAGTAACTGAGTATGGCTTGAGCCTTCACGGTCTCGATTTGCTTGCTGCCTAATTGTCCATCAATGAAAGCGATATCCTTCTCTTCCTTATCCTTACTGTCGACCTTGTCTGCCGTATAGGTTAACGTGTAGGGGTTTTGCTCTTTCGTTGAACCTGTGGTTAATGATTGAAATCCATAAAGTGATCCAATAGCACTAAAGGCTACGGTTGAAATGATGGCAACCATGAAAAACGTTCTTGCATTATCCTTCATTCGAAACGAAAGATCAGCAAACAGCAGCATATTTGTTTTCCGCCAGAAGATGGAATCCCTGTTCTTTAGACTGCGAATCACATAAACACTTAATTGGGTAAACAACAGATAGGTACCTATGATGACCACAATAATAACTGGCACCATAACAACGAAGACAAGGGATCCTTTCGCGATCAAAGCAAAGAAGTAACCTATCCCGAGCAATGCAATGGCTGTTAAGGTTAAAAAAACAGAGGCCCTTGGTTCTCCTTTGGACTTCTTATCTCCTTTAATCAGGTTGATTAACTTTCCGCTGCGCAGAACATAAGAGACAACAAATGAAATGAACAGAAACAAAATAGTAAAAGATACAAACGACATGATCATTGCCTTCAATGGCATATAGAAATTCAGCTCGGTTCCGATAATCAGAACGTTTTCAGCTGTAAGTAGAATTCCTTTTGCAAAGACTAATCCAAGAGCTATGCCCCCTATTGTTGCGAAAAATCCGATTAGCATGTTTTCACAAAATACCATCGAACGGATTTGTCTTGTGGACATGCCTAGCATCATCAATAGCCCAAATTCTTTCTTGCGAGACTGCAAAAAAGAGCTCATCGAATACATAACGAAGAAAAAAGAAAAGACATAAATGATGCCTGAAGCCACATATAGACCAAAGGTTGCTTTGGAATTTACCGCTTCCCCGTTCAGCGCCGGATGGAAAGCAAAGATGGCAAAAGTGAAAAATACCATCACCATGAACATACTGCTCAGAAAATAAGCCGCATATAGCCTCTTATTGCGAGTGACGTTATTAAACGCGAATTGACGAAAGGTCATTTGCGTTACCTCCCAATAAAGAGAGTGTAGCGATAATCTTCTGGAAGAAAACCTGACGATTATCGCCGCGATGAATTTCGGAATAAAACCTTCCATCTCGGATGAAGACGACTCTGTTGCAATAACTGGCTGCTTGAGGGTCATGCGTTACGAGCATCATCGTTGTCTGTTCGGTTTGATTGATGGATTCAAGCATTTCCATAACATCTTTAGATGCCTTTGAATCCAGATTTCCTGTCGGTTCATCTGCAAGCAATAGCTTAGGTGTATGAATCATCGCCCTGGCAACTGCCGCTCTCTGCGCCTGCCCGCCAGATATCTCATACGTGCGCTTTTTCATAATATCTGTAATCCCAAGTTTCTTGGCAATTTCATTTGCTTTTTGCTTCATCTCGCTGACTTTTTTCCCGTCCAATGTCAAAGGTAGGACAATGTTTTCTTCAACGGTTAACGTATGTAGGAGATTAAAGTCTTGAAACACAAATCCCAGCTCACGCCGGCGGAATTTAGCTAGGTCGTTTTTACTTAGATGATGCGGATTATGACCAGCAATTAAAATTTCGCCAGTTGTCGGTTCGTCTATGGTTGCGATCATATTAAGCAAAGTTGTTTTCCCGCTTCCAGACGGACCCATAATGCCAACAAATTCACCTGATTCAATGGTTAAATCGATATCCGATAAAGCGCGATAAGCGATCTTCCCCTCATAGATTTTACTAGCTTGCTTCACATTCAGCATCACGAAAGCCCCTTTCAAATCATCATCATTCGATCTGTGATTAGTGTACCGCTATCGATCGAATCCAACTATTGATTCATCTTTCACTTTCCTTACACCGATGTAAGGTTTTGCGATGACACGAAAATAATTCGAAATGTCGTACCTTCAGAAACTTTCGTATCAAGTTCTATCCGATGCCCAAGATGTTCGGCTGCCTCCTTCGTTAAATAAAGACCCATTCCGGTCGATTCTCTGAATTTACGCCCATTTTCCCCTGTGTAAAAAGGGTTGAAAATACGGGTTTTATCGGTATCCGGGATGCCCACTCCGAAGTCAGTAACCTCTAGTATCGCTTCTTTATCTTTCTCGTATAGGGAAATGATCAATTTTTTACTTTTTCCTGCTGAATACTTCACCGCATTATTGACAAGTTGTGAAAGCATAAAAAACAGCCATTTTTCATCCGTCTCTACGATGATTCCTTCCTTTATCTCTTGCAGTTGAGGATAAACCTGATTACGGATATAGAACCGTTTATTTTCCTGATTCACTTCATTCACGATTTTGGACAGAACGACAGGTTTGACATGGAAATCCTGCTCAATGGTTCTAAGGCGCGCCATGTACAGAATCGTATTTAGCCCCGTCTTCATTCGCTCCGTCTCTTCGCGGATATAGGAAGAATCCGGTTCATCCAAGTTTCGAGCTGTGAGTTCGATGACGGACAGAGGTGTTTTCATCTGGTGTACCCATTGGTCCATAAACTTCAGATGCTCCTCTTGTCGATGCTCTGCCGTTTTGATTTGTTGCTGGTAATGCTTATACTGATTTCTCAACAGCTTATTAAAAGCTTCGGACACAGGGGTTTGCTCCGTTTTCTGGAAGGAATTATCCAGTGACTCAAGTGGGTTGCTGAGGCGTTGATAGAAACTGCGACGACTGTAGTATTGATATAACAGATAGCATCCAAGAAAGAAGAATCCAAGGAAAATGGCATACAGAGCCGGTGCCGTATTGCGATATCCATCAAGCCAGTAAATGCCTAGAATCGTGATAAATTGAATAATCTGCAAGACCAACAATAGAGAATGCTCTTTGATAAATAACTTCATTGATCTCCCGCCTTCGTCCATGTAACGTTCAGACGATATCCAGCGCCCCTTACCGTTTCCACCGCATCTTCTATGCCTAGCTCAAGAAATTTTTTCCTAACGCGTGTAATGTTTACATTGAGCGTATTTTCATCTATGTACGCTTGATCGTCCCATAGCTTTTCAAGTAAATCTTCACGGCCAGATACGCGCGGATAGCGCTCCATCAGACTTTCGATGATGTCGGCTTCTTTTTTCGTCAGTGAAGCAGCTTTTGTACCGAATAGGAATTCCAGCCTTTCTGGATAAAGCTTAAGTCCATCTCTTTCCAATACCCGCTCACCAACCTTCACCGCATATTCCCCGTATGCACGCCGAAGATGACTGCGAATTTTCGCTAACACAATTTCAGAATGAAACGGCTTCGTTATAAAGTCATCTCCGCCATTTTCCAGCGCCATGACCTGATCCATCTCACCTGTTCGCGCTGATATAAATATCACAGGACAGATCGATTGCGTACGAATCTGCCGGCACCAATAATACCCGTCATAGCTGGGTAGATTGATATCGAGAAGCACAAGATCCGGCCTGTTTTTATGAAAATCATCCATTACGTGATCAAAATCAGCTACAGATATGACGTTATAGCCGTATTTTTTTATATATGACTGCAAGAGCTCAGCAATTTTAGGATCGTCTTCTACTATCATAATTGTTTGCATATCTGTCTCTCCTTCTGATTGGCGGCACACTTTTAGTATGAATAAAAAAGACTGCCAAGTAAACAATATCCAAATAAATGACAATATCAGGAGGAATCATCATGGTTGGCATATTGGAAGCAGCAATTACTACAATTAAATCTTTAACAGATGAAGAAAAACCCCAACCTCTTCATGTAGGAGAGGTGATGGCTTGTTGGATTTACTTAGCGGGCCTTGAAATAGCCAAAGCAACTGTTCAAGCGGGTATAAACACCACGAGTGATGAGGATCTAAAAGCCATGCTCAAGGACGATTTGGAACTCAATCATAGTCAACGTGAACGCCTCTATGAATTCATGCTTAAGGAAGGAATTACTTTACCTCCTGCTCATGAAAATATGCCGCACTCGGATCCTAACAGTATTCCGCTTGGTGTTAAATTGACGGATGAAGTTCTTGCCAACGAATTATCTCTTAAAATCGTTAGTTTGATTCTCCGTGCCGCAGGTGCCAATGCCGAATCGATTCGGACCGATTTCGGCTTGATGTTTCTTCAATTCCAAGCGGAAAAAGTGATGTTGGGGGCAAAACTAAAACAATTAATGATGAAACACGGGTGGATTAAAATACCGCCTTATTACATTCCACCCGGTTCCCAACAAACGTCAACTTAACACTTCATGGGGCCACCTTTTAGATTTTAAACACTTAGGGAAGCCCCTTAAATATTTAGAGCTCCGTTTCGCCAATCCACCTCTCATCTGTGAATATTAATAACCACTTGCACACAACTCGCCTGTTACGCCTTTCCAAGAATCCCGGCATCAAATACTATCGCACTTCTTCTCCCTTTTAGGACCTCGTGTTTCAATTCCTGTCTTTATGTTTATATTATTACTACGGCTTTTTTGATCGGAGAGGAAATTTCTGATTTAAGGTAGTCTGATTTCAACTAAACAACAGGAGGTAACCATGCACATTGTTGAAGTCAATAATTTGACGAAGGTATTCGGACAAGATCCTCAGAAGGCTCTCTTCCTTCTTGATAAAGGATGGTCCAAAAAGAAAATATACGAAGAAACGAAGCATACCATTGGTGTCAACAAGGTTAATTTCACCATTCAGGCGGGCGAAATCTTCGTCATTATGGGATTGTCAGGAAGCGGTAAATCTACGCTCGTCCGTCTATTGAATCGTCTTATTGAGCCCACCTCTGGAACAATTCTTATTGATGGCGAGAATATTGTGTCGATGAACCATGAACAGCTTCGTCAAGTCAGGCGAAGAAAGATCAGCATGGTTTTCCAGAAATTCGCGTTGTTCCCGCATAAAACGATCATTGAGAATGTGGAGTTTGGATTGGAGATTCAAGGCGGCTCCAAGCAGGCCAATCGGCAAAAGGCGCTCGAATCATTGGAGCTTGTTGGTTTAAAAGGATTAGAGGACAGCAGTCCCGATCAACTGAGCGGAGGCATGCAGCAGCGGGTTGGACTAGCGCGCGCTTTAGCGAATGATCCAGATGTCCTTCTTATGGATGAGGCATTCAGCGCATTGGATCCTTTAATTCGTAAGGATATGCAGGATGAACTGCTGGAGCTTCAGGATAAAATGAAAAAAACAATTATTTTCATTACGCATGATTTGGATGAAGCCTTGCGAATCGGTGACAGGATCGCTCTGATGAGAGATGGTTCTATTGTCCAAATTGGAACTCCGGAAGAAATATTAATGAATCCTGCGAACAAGTATGTGCAGCGATTCGTAGAGGATGTCGATCTGTCCAAAGTATTAACGGCAGCATACGTGATGCGCAGGCCAGAAACAATCACTCTGGAACGCGGACCAAGGGTTGCTTTGCAGTTAATGCAGGATAGTGGCATATCGAACCTGTACGTTGTGGACAAAGCAAAACGGCTCATTGGCGCCATTACGGCAGAAGATGCCGCTATGGCTGTTCAAGGTGGTAAATCGATTGGGGATATCGTTGTCCGTGATGTGCCTACCGTCCCGCCTGAGATCCATTTGAATGAATGCTTCGAGCTTATTAGTACTGCCAAAATTCCAGTTACTGTGGTCGATGAAAAGGGACGTCTACTAGGCATTATTGTTCGCGGCGCCGTTCTAGCTGCCATTGCCGGCACCCAGGATACTACTGACAAGAAGGTGAACCCCTAATGCTGCCTAAAATTCCTTTGGACCGCTGGGTGGAATCCTTCATCCGTTGGTTGAATACTAACTTAGCATTCCTCTTCGACTTCTTCTCTTCCATCATTAGTGGGATCGTAGGTGGATTCACTTTCCTATTTCATGCCTTCCCCGCTATTGTTGTTATCCTACTGCTAACACTCCTTGCTTATTATTTCGGCAAGTGGCGGCTGGCGCTATTTACTGTGCTTGGATTGCTGCTAATCCTGAATCTCGGATACTGGGACCCCACGATGGACACATTGGCTTTGGTTTTAACCTCTGCCCTTATTTCCATCATTCTTGGGCTGCCGCTCGGAATCTGGTGTGCCAGAAATCGCTCTGTGAGGAGTACACTGACCCCGGTGCTGGATTTTATGCAGACGATGCCGGCGTTTGTTTACCTCATCCCAGCGGTTACTTTTTTCGGCCTTGGTGTGGTTCCAGGCGTTATTGCATCGGTTATTTTCTCTATCCCGCCGACCATTCGTTTAACGAACCTTGGTATTCTGCAGGTACCTGCTGATTTAGTGGAAGCTGCGGATGCATTTGGGTCAACCCCGGCTCAGAAGCTTTTTAAAGTTCAATTTCCACTGGCATTGCCGACTATATTAGCTGGGATTAACCAGACCATCATGCTGTCTTTGTCAATGGTGGTCATTGCTTCAATGATTGGAGCGCAAGGTGTCGGAGCCGACGTATACCGGGCGGTGACGCAATTGAAGACGGGACAAGGATTTGAGGCTGGACTGGCTGTTGTCGTTTTGGCGATCTTGCTGGATCGACTGACACAGAGCGTTATTGGCAAGAAAAGAAGAGGGAACAAGTCTTTTGCACTTAAGAAGCCAATAACAATCGCAGCCGTAGCTGCTTTCTGCATCGTTGCTGTCTTTATAGCGATTGGGAAGAAGGCCCCTGTTTCGACAAGTGCTTTTGTCGGAGACCAGGTGGGTTACAGCATTATTGGCATTGACCCCGGTTCCGGCTTAATGAATGCTTCTGAAAAAGCGCTTAAGGCCTATAATCTTACCTCTTGGAAGCTAATTGAAGGATCTAGTACGGCTATGACAGCTGCCTTGGATAGAGCCTATAAGGAAGGCAAGCCCATCATTGTGACCGGCTGGACACCTCACTGGATGTTTTCTAAGTACGATCTAAAATATTTGGCGGATCCGAAGAATGTATTCGGCGGAGATGAAGAGATTCACTCAATTGTACGTCTCCATTTGCAAACCGATCAGCCTTCGGCCTACCAATTCCTCGATAATTTTCAGTGGAAACCTGCTGATATGGAGCAGGTGATGGCGAAAATCAAAGACGGCCAGAAACCAGAGGAATCCGCTTCACAGTGGGTGGAGACTAACCCGGATAAAGTAAATGCATGGATTAACGGTATTCCCAAAGTGGAAGGGAAGAAGTTAAAGCTTGCCTATGTCGCATGGGATTCCGAAATTGCGAGTACAAATGTGGTTAAATACGTATTGGAGAGCAAGTTGGGATACCAAGTAGATATGCTTCAGGTGGAGGCAGGACCCATGTGGGCGGGTATCGCTAGCGGGGACGCGGACGCCATGGTGGCAGCTTGGTTGCCAACCACGCATAAAGATTATTATGAGAAGTTTAAAGGTAAATTCGAGGACTTGGGACCCAACCTGATCGGAACCAAGCTCGGTCTAGTCGTACCGAAATATATGAACCTTACTTCCATTGAGGATCTGGTTAAAAAATAACGGGTACGGCATAAACAAAAAGACTGGATAAGTTTATACTTGTCCAGTCTTTTTGTTCGAGCGTCACCTTCTCAAATGTTCACCAAACCATTTGTTCTATGATGACGAATGCTTCTTTAGGAATATGGATAGTTCTTCACCGGATACTGGTCGGCTAAAAAAGTATCCTTGTGCCTCGTTACATTGTCTCTGCCTAAGGAAATGTAACTGCTCCTGCGTTTCAACACCTTCCGCAATCACTTTTAAATCCAGATTGTGCGCCATATCGATAATGGTATGAACAAGTGCTGCATCCTTTGAATCCTCAAAGATATTACTTGTAAAAGAGCGATCGATTTTTAAGCTGTCGATGGGGAAAAGCTTCAAATAGCTTAAAGAAGAATAGCCTGTTCCAAAATCGTCAATGGATAGATGAATACCCATGGCTTTTAGTTTTTGCATTGTCGTAATTGCATACTTCGAATCTTGGATGATGCTTTCTGTTAGTTCAAGCTCAAGATATTGAGGGTCTAGTTCCGTTTCTTTTAAAGTTTTACTGACGATCTCAACTAAATTATTTTGCTGAAATTGACGGGAAGAAATATTTACAGCGATGCGTAAAGGAGGATAACCTGCATTTTGCCAAACTTTATTTTGGTGGCATGCCTCATAAAGCACCCATTCGCCTATTGGAATGATTAATCCAGTTTCCTCCGCCAAAGGGATAAACTCATCGGGAGGGATATTTCCCCACTCCGGATGCTGCCAGCGGATCAAGGCTTCTACACCAATTACCTTACCGGAAATGACATCAATCTGCGGTTGATAATAAACCTTAAACTCACCGCGTTCCAAACCTTTGCGGAGTCCCATCTCTAGCTTCATTTTTTGAGATACCGCTTCATTCATATCGGGCGTATAAAATTGGAAATTATTTTTACCTTGCTCTTTTACACGGTACATCGCTGTATCCGCATTCTTGATCAAGGTCTCTATATCCCGGCCATCGGATGGATACAAACTGATCCCAATCGATGGGGTTACAAACATCTCGTGATCACTTAACACAACCGATTGCGTGAATAAGTTGACTATATTTTGGGCTTTTTTCATAGTCTCATCAGAAGTCGTATTGGGGAGGAGCACAATAAACTCATCTCCACCTTGGCGTGAAACTGTATCCGTTTTACCCATGCAGTCTCGAAGCCGCTTGGCAACCTCAATCAATAAACGATCACCCATGGCATGTCCTAACGTGTCGTTGATATATTTGAATCGATCCAAATCGATAAACATAATCCCTATGATCTGTTTATTTTCACTTGCCTGATCCAACGCTTGCGTGAGGCGATCATTTAGTAAGCGTCGATTCGGTAGTCCCGTTAAAGAATCAAGATATACCATTTGATTGATTTTTTCTTCGGCTTTTTTGCGTTCCGTAATATCTCGAATGATGCTGCTGAAGTAGGTATTTCCTTCTTCTACCCAATCAGCAATAGAAAGTTCGATTGGAAATTCACTTCCGTCTTGTCTTAATCCTTGTAATTCGACGGTTTTCCCAATAACGTGAGGTTCGTGTGTGGTAAGGTAACGTTCCATTCCTTTTCTATGAGCTTCCCTATATCGTTCAGGTATGATGATTTGCAGCATTTTACCTAAAACATCTTTTTCTTGATACCCAAAAATAAGCTGGGCTCCGGTGTTCCATGAAATAATGGTACCCTTGCTATCGGCTAAAATAATGGCGTCGTTAGCGGACTCGATCACGGATCGGAATTTTCTTTCTGACCCTAAAGATTGGGATTCAAAACGGTTTTCAACAAAAGTGCTGATAAACACCAATCCCAAAATGATCAGCATGCCAATTCCAATCGAATATGCTAAAAGGGTATTATCGAACGATGCTCCCGACACGCTGATATGTTGATGATCGTGTTTGAACGATGCTGCCGACATCCCCGTGAAATGCATACCCGATATAGCTACCCCCATAATGAGGGCACTTCCTGCTTTTCTCCACCCAAAACCCGGTTTATTCGAGTTTTCTTTTGCCAAAAACAATAGAAGCAACGCTACTAATGAGACGACAATAGCGATGATGGCAGAAAGAGCCCATAGAAAACGATTATACGTAATTGCGGCTTCCATAACCATGGCTTCCATACCGGTATAATGCATAGAAACAATTCCAGTCCCAATGAAAAGGGCACCCGTGATTACTTGAAATTTGCGCATAGAAGGTTGGCTTACAATATATAGTGCTAGCCCCGACGATAAAATTGCAGGAATAATCGAAACAATGACCAGCGTTACATTGTAGGTAACCGGAATAGACAAATGGAACGCAAGCATAGCTATAAAATGCATAGACCAAATGCCCATCCCCATAGCAAAGGCTCCGCCAGATAACCATATGTAACGTGCATTACCTTTAGCTTTATGTATACGGATTCCTAGATCCAATGCTGCAAACGAAGCAATTATTGCGATAATAATAGAAAGAACGACTAAGGGGAAGTCATAGGTGTTTGAGAGTGTCTCCATCATGAATATTAAATCTCCTTATTTGTCTCAGAAAACGACAATATCCAATTATATTCGACTAATATATTCGCCTAGTTTCCTTCTATTCCCTGCTTGAATAATTCTAGCTTTATGAAAAGAACATAAAAAAACAAGCCAGGAAAACGTTCTCCCGACCTGTTCTTTGAATATTATATGTCACCAACGAATGTCTTCCTAACTGATTATATTCTCATCAAAGCTCGTCGCTCCGCTTGTGGTTTACATTGCTCACATACGCCTAGTACCTGACCGCTTTCTGATGAATAAAAATAAAGACGTTTGGCTTTTTTTCGACAAAAGCTACAAGTTTGTTTATTCGCCGAATTCTTTTTTTGTTTAAGTGATAATTGAACTACCTTTCTTGTCTCCATTTTATCTCTAGCCTTGCGTGCAAACATGAACATAAAAATTAGAATGCATATCAAAATAATGATTAAAAATAACCAATACATGACTGATCCCTACCTTTGGCATGACCTATTCCGTTATTTTCCTTACAGCATCATCCAATGCATAGATAACCTTGTCACACCAACTATCAAATTCCTTATCCTCTGTTTGATGTTCAGGATGGGCTAAAATATATGCGATCGTTTGCCTAATCCCTTGATCAAATCGCGTGCTTGCAACAAATTCAGGAACAAGTCGTTTCAGCTTTGAATTATCAAATACGACTGAATTTGCCTTATCTCCTAGCAACCCGCCCCTGTAATCCTCCTTACTGCAGGCAGCCAGAAATTCAGATGCAACATGGACAGCTTTGAGCTTTACTCCAAGAGCATCAGCAATTACCTCGTAAATTTGATTCCAGGTAACCGTCTCATCTGAAGTAATATGAACGGACTCACCCATCGCATGAATATTGCCCATTAAACCAATAAAACCTTTAGCAAAATCACTATTGTGTGTCATGGTCCACAAGGAAGTGCCATCTCCATGAATGATCACGGGTTTGTTGTCCAGCATTCGTTTAGCAACCTGCCAGGTACCCTTGCTTCCATGTACGCCAAGTGGAATCGAACGTTCACTATAAGTGTGACTTGGTCTTACGATCGTTATCGGAAAGCCAGTCTCACGATACTGTTTCATTAAATATTCTTCACACGCAATCTTATTTCTGGAATACTCCCAATAGGGATTTGATAAAGGGGTTCCCTCTGTAATTCTATAGTCGGACAACGGCGTTTGGTAGGCAGAGGCAGAGCTTATAAACATAAATTGTTTCGTTTTACCCTTAAATAAGCGATAATCTCTTTCCAACTGAGCCGGTTCAAATGCTATGAAATCCGCAACGACATCAAACTCCAAGTTCTCAATAAGCTTAGATACTTGCTTTTCATCATTAATATCTGCTTTCATAATATTTACGCCCGTTGGCAAGTCCTCATTCCTTGTGCCTCTATTTAGAAGATAAAGCTCGCATCCTTTTTCTAACAACTGCTTGGTGATTGCAGAACTGATCGTCCCTGTACCTCCGATAAATAGCGCTCTCATATAAAGCCACCTCCGTTAATTTGGATATATGCGATTCGGTTTTGCAGAGCTAGTTACACAAACATTCGACGTTGCTATTACAAAACCTCCCTTAGAAGCCTTGAAAAAAGGACACGTGGTAATCTTACCCACATGCCCAAGTTAGATATTTATTTAATTGAGTTTAAAAGAGTATTAAGGTCCGGATTTGCTTGTAAAGCATGCAGAACAATTGTCAAAGCTTCTGCTCTAGTGGATTGTTTGTTAGGTGCAAATATGCCGTTACCTTCTCCATTAATATTTTACGAATTCAGTTCGGAAAGCAGCTGCGAGTACAAATCAGCAGCCTCACGGGATGGTTCTATTCCGATTTCTTTATGAAGAGTCTCTGCATACTGCATATATCGCTGGGTTATAGCCTCTTTGTTCTTCTGTAAGGACAACGCCTTCATAAGCAGCATAATAGATTCTTCATCCAGTTCGTTATGGGTAATGAGCTTCATCAATAGTCGGATGGCCGCATTCGTCTCCCCTCTGTTTAACAAGGCGACGCACAATCGCTGGGTAAAAGAAGTATACATTAACGATAGCCGCTCGACCTCGTTCCATGCCCAAGAAAAGGCGCGATCTCCAAATAAATCGCCCCTATAAAGCTGTTCAAGCTCTATCGCTTGCTCGATATTTGACTCATCCACTAAGGGCATCTTCCTATAGCCCTCTTCAAAGCTCAGGATATCGACACGCACATCGATTAGACTAAGTGCATAATGATTGTTGTCGGAATGCAGATTCTCCTTCAGTCCATACGTTTCCAATACTTTGCGAAGCTGATAAACGGTCGTATTTAAATAAATTTCGGCATTCTTCTGGGGCATGTCGCCAAACATATCTTCAATAAGCCTCGCTCTAGATACAAGTCTCCCTTTATGTAATAGCAGATATCCAAAAAGCTCCGCACTTTTACTAGATTTCCATTTGACCCTTACACCCTCTGTACTTTGAATATCGATTCCACCAAGGCAATAGAACTTAACTTCATTGAAGGTAGGATCCTGCTTCGCTTCTAATAACTGTTCGGACTGTTTTTCCGCGAATGCTCTTTGGATTGTTTTGTGAAGTCTTTCTTGTATAACCGGTTTCACGATATAGTCGAAAGCATAGACGTCAAAGGCAAATAAAGCATATTCTTTATGCGATGTTATAAAAACGATCTTCGTTTCTCTTCCGCTTTCCCGCACCCGTTGGGCAAACTCTAATCCATTCTCCCTCGGCATGCTAATATCTACAAAGATCAAATCCACTTCATGATTCATCACATAAGAATACGCTGCTGCGGTCTCCATGAAGCTGCCTACAAGTTCCAAATCCGTAACCTTGGCAAGCATCCGTTTCATAATTAAATGCATCGCCTTCTCATCATCGATTATGATGACCTTCATCTCACCACCATCCCTTCCATGCTGCCTGTTAGCTTAGATACAGCTTCAGGTGGAGTAGGGATAGAGAAATAAAATGTACTTCCTTGCGCGGGTGTACTGTCAAACCAAATTTCTCCCCCATTTAAGCGGACAAATTCCCTACATAAGGTGAGTCCCAAACCGACGCCCCGCTCCCCGGCTGTTCCCGCTGAAGAAATCGGATAGGCTTCCTGTAACAATGTAGTGGCTTGATCCGAAGATATTCCTTCCCCTGTATCGCTTACAGATACAATCATTTTGTCATCCCTGCGATCGGCTTTTAATCGGATGGCGCCCCCGGAGTCTGTAAATTTGATGGCATTGGAAAGCAGATTTCGGATAATTAAATCGAGCATTTCTTTATCCGCATAAACAAACGTACCCATTGGTATGTCGGATATCATTTGGATATGCTTACCCTCGCTGCGAACTAGCAGCAATCGCAAATTGGTCTGAACTGCGTGAGCTAGATCCCTTTCAACCGGATGAAAAACCATGCCTCCCCTTTGGCTCCGAAACCAATCCAACAAGCTTTCAACCAGAGTAAATGTATTCTGAATTTGTTGGCCCATTTCATGTACAATTTCCTCATGGTTCTCGCCGCAGGCCTGCATCTCTTCCTCCATTAGCTCCATCAAATTGATGAGTACGGCAAGAGGATCGCGAATATCATGAGCAACTACGTTAAACATCTTATCTTTGAACGTATTCAGTTCACTTAACTGTCTTGCATTTTCAAGCAGTCTCTCCTCTGAGCGCACCATTTCCGTTACATTACTTAACAAAAGCATTTTACCAACGGGCTTTTGGTTTTTATCATTAATAAAGGACATATGTATATTATAAAATTGTTCATCCATTTGACCTGAAATTTGGATTTTGCTTTCCAAAGAGGGTCCTTGCATGATTTTCTCAATCAGATCAGGGTACTGATTAAATATTTGAACAGCCGGCTGACCAATCCATTTGTGATTTATGCCTTCTATGACTCGATTGGCTGACTGGTTAAAGCTAGTTAGTGTGTTGTCCAAATCAAACACCAGGACCACATCCTGCATCGACGCGAACACTTTTTGCAGCGCCAGGGGGGCTAACCTCAGCATGTTAAATTGATAAATGCCCCACATATAAAACACGCCTGAGAAAAGAAATCCGAAGGGTGATATATCAATTGGCATGTAAATAACGCCACTTAAATAAACGAGCGTAAAGCCGTAAGGGCCCCAAGATCCAATAATCATAAAGCTTATTTGCTTCTTCATACGGGGCGTTGCTTTACGGAACATTTCAATCAGTAAACCCATACCTACTACAAAAAAAGTATAGGAGTAAGCGACATGAAGCCTATATAAGGGTCCTTTTTCCAAAGTAACCAGTGGGAATCCTTCTGAGTAATTTAATGTCATGCTTTTATAAAATAGGTGATGCCATTCGTTCGTATTATGAGCTACAAAGGTAATAACGGGAACGATCATGAGCAGAGCAATAACCCATTTGTTAATATACCTTTGTCGTCCTGTATACTGCAGAACAAGAACAAACCAAAGAATAGTACCAAAAGGAATGCCTATATATTCAATTCGCAGCCAAAAACGTATTTGTTCTAAAGTCGTACTGACAATTTCAAAAGCATATCCGAATGTGTAAAATGCGCCTGCTAACAAACCCAAGCCATAGCTTATAGCAATAGGAAGCTCTCTTCTTTTCCAAGAGAGGTACGTTATAACCAATGAACAGCAGGTAGCTGCCATTAGTAGTAAGGATAAATACAAATTGCTCATAGATGCTAGCCCCCGTGCAGGATTTAATCATTCATACTGCAACTTCTATGTTATCAGAAGCGAATGAAAAAAACATAGAAACCTGTCGAAATAACTCGAAATGATAGAAGTTCCCTACTTTTCAACCGCAAGCATAAATATGTCCTTCAGGAGAAATTCACCCAAAGGACATTTTTACTTACACTTTGCAATTTTATAACAAGCTTTCGTTTACATTTTCTATCATATTTGAAATTTCTTCCACTGTATCTAATGCGCCAGCGGCTGCGGTTACAATAGCATTCCTATAAGCTGCTAAATTCTCAGCAATAGCTGTATCTAACCCGGCTGCTTTATTTAGATCACTTATTGAGATTGATTCAGCAGAAACCGTTACTGCTTCAATTTTTGCAATAGCAGCCAATTGTTCTGCTCCTGATTCCCTAAAAATATTTACCGTGTAGATATCATAATACCCTCCACTTTCCGGGTTTACATATATTTGGGCTTGATTCATATGCCCTTCATCCAGCTTCTTTATTCCTAGTTCATAATTTAAGTGTACATTTGCATTCACATTCATCGGTGTAGCTAATATTGTTGTGCTTGTCACATTAGACGGTACGCTTGCTGTGTATTCGAGAATATCCGGAGAAAATGCAGGGTCTAATGTTACATCAGTTAGCTCCAAGGAGCTTAACCTCTTATCTTCTCTGTGATTTACAAATTCTATTAACTCAGCAATTTCTTCAAATGTATCTAATGCGCCAGGGGCTGCGGCTACTACGGCATCAATATAAGGCCGTGTGTTTGCACCAATAGCTGTATCTAATCCAGTTGCTACGTTTAGAACATCTACAAAGTCTATATCTTCTCCTTCATAGTTTTCGATCACCTTTACAGCTGCCAATTGGGCGGCGCCAGGTTCTCTATAAACTTCAATCGTGAAGGTACTATTGTAACCCCCACCACTTATTGGGGCTACAGTTACTTCAATTGAATTATGCCCTACTTTGAGGGACCGGGTTCCCAATCCATCCTTAATGTTTGCTTTGGGATCCATCGTTGTTGCCGAAACTTCAGTGCTTGTCACACTAAATGGTACGGTCGCTTTGTAATCTTCGCCAAAAGTAATACCACTTAAAGTCAAAGTTTTTAATCTTCTATCGATTAGCTCAATATTGATATTTGTTTCTCCGTCTGCCGAAATCAAACCTATTGGTGAATCAACATCAAAAAAGGTGAAATGATTATGCCCTATATAGACATATATGGAATTACCTTCCGGAACATTATACAAATAAAAGGATCCATCAGGTTCGGTTTTTGTAGTAAATTTATAACCATCAGAATTACTTTGATCGTAAAAATACAATTCAATATCACTTATTGGGTTAAGACTTGTATCCTTTACAAACCCTTTAACCAAATTACTGTACATATAAACGGCTGAAACAACTGTTGAAGCATTTTCATTAACCTTATGATTCGAAGGAGTAACGGTTAAATCCGTATATCCTGCTTTTGCAAACTTTAAATAAAAATCTCCCACCGGGACATTGTTTATGGAATACATCCCATTGGAACCCGTTGCTACTGTACCAACTACAGATCCTTTACCTTGGATTCCCGAGTACACACTAACAGTAACATTAACGATTGGCTCATTACGTGATATATCCTTGTAAACAGATCCTATAACAGTTCCCTTTTGCGTTACAGGTGGTGTTGGTGTTGAACCTCCTCCTGACGACGGTGATGGCGAATTTGGCAGAACCGTTCCGTCCACTGTAGTTGTTGTTGGCTTCGTTTCAAAGGTTGTTTTTGAATTTTTACCCAACTCAGCTGTAGTGATTGTTCCTTTTCCAGTTACAGTTGTATCCGTATCTGTTTTAAATTTATTAATTGCTGTGCCTTCCTGCAACTCAACGTTTGCTTTGTCCCCAAGAACAACGACATTGTCGAAGGTACCCTTTAGGGATACATCAGAACCATCGGGTAAATCCTTGTTCAGGGTTACATCTCCGAAACCACTCCCCGTTGCACCGTCTTCTTGAATAACTGCTGGTGAAGATACATTCACTTGAGTGACCGTTGTTGACCCCTCAGCAACTACACGTACAGTTCCTTTAGAAGACTTAATGATCATTTTATTCAACTTAGAATTCTTAAAATGAAGACTGTTAATGCCGCCTCCATTTACGGTAGTGTCGCCTTTTACAGTTACGTTATTTAAGAATGCTTCTCCACTGCCAATGCCAGCCGCGAATAAGAGCTTGCCCTTAATTTCTAAGTTTTGTAAGGTTACACCCGCTACATTAATGGCAACATCGCCGTTTATTGTTTCTGTCCCTTTTGCTGGCCCATATATTCCTGCTGAGTTATAAACCGTAACTTTAGCTGCAACCGCACGCTCTAGAGTAACCACAGCCTCTGCGCGCGTAATAGATTTACTTGGCTTAAAGGAGTTGTCCTCTGCATAGCCCTGCAAAATCCCTTTAGCAACGGCTGCATCTACGGATCCTTTTGCCCATACTGCGATGGTACCCGAATCTGTAAAAGATTTCGCTGCGCCTTCTGTTGTAGAAAGTCCTAAAAGACGATCGACAATCACCGCAACTTCTTGTCTGCTGATTGCCTTGTTTGCACCTATAGTGCCATCTGCATAGCCTGTAATGTAGCCTGCTTTTAATGCTTTTGCAACCTCAGGATATGCCCAATCTCCAGCTGAAACATCACTATACGAAATTTCTGCCTCATCTGTGAATCCGAAAGATCGATTAACCAAAGCAAGGAATTCTGTTCGTGAAATTTGATTCTCTGGCTTGAAGCTACCATTGTCGTACCCTTTAATGAATCCTTTATCCATCCATGCAGATATTTGATCTTCCGCCCAATGTCCCTTAATGTCCGGCGTTGCTGATGCCGATGCACCCAAAGCTACTCCCGTCGAAGAAAACAATAGACTTGCCATAACTAGAGATGGTACTACCTTCTTGAATAACCTATTCTTCATGATGTGCCTCCTACTTATATCGTATAGAGACTACCCTATCACACGCCAATGACGGCAAAATGACAAACTTCGACAGTAGCGTTGGTTCTTATGCCCTAGCTCTCTAGCAGGGCAACTCAAAGCAAAAAAGGATGGGTTAGCACCATCCTTTCTTTTAAGTGACAGCAACAAATTTCCTAGATTCCCAGGATACTCTTCAAAAGCTCTATAGTGGATGGCGACGCGGTATAAATCATAATCTTTAGTTCCGGATTGTTGGGCTGCTGAAAGGTCACGTGCTCAAAATCCATTTCCCCGATCAAGGGGTCTTTCCATGGCGGTACCCCATGCCCATTAATAAGAAAAGCAGCAGCCAAAGAGACGAGAAAATAAAGTCCTGAGACTGCTACTGTTTTATTAAATTTCCCCGTTAGTAATGAACCATCGGTGTTAGTCTTCGATTGACTGGTAGACCGTGGTCCAGAAGTCTTGGATAACCCGCATCGCATCCGGAGTGGACATCCCAACCTGGGTGAGCAGGATTCCGGTAAGCTGTTTGTCCGGGTCGGCGTACGCCGAGGTGCCGGTTCCGCCGTCCCAGCCGAACTGGCCGATGGACGCGTAGTCGCCGAGGTAAGTGCGTACCGCCATCCCGAAGCCCCAGCCGCCGTGCAGACCTTGGCCGTGAGACAAATGGACGTTATTTTTGGCCAGGTCGTCTCGGAATGCTTGTTGCTCGGGTGTGAGGCGGTTGGTGGTCATCAGCTGGACGGCGGGCCGGGACAGGATCCGTTTGGTACCGTGCATCCCTTGGTTCAGCAGCATCTGTAAATACGCGTGATAGTCGTCGACGGTTGAGAGCAACCCACCGCCGCCTGCTTGGAACACGGGAGGCTTGCTGTAGCGTCCGCCTGCAGCCTCGTCCCACACGATGAACTCTCCGGTCTGCGGATCGGGGTTGAAGGCGGGCGGCAGTCGGTCAATCTTGCCTGCGGGCACGTAGAAGCCGGTGTCCTTCATCCCCAGCGGATCGAGGATGCGTTCACGCAGGAACGTCTCGAACGGCTGCCCCGTAACCCTCGCAACGAGCACGCCGAGCACTTCGTTGCTGACGTGGTACTGCCATCGCTCTCCGGGCTGGTAGCACAGCGGGAGTGTGCCCAGGCGGCGCATCCACTCATCGGGCTCGGGCAACTCCATCCCTGGTGTGTCGAATAATCCATTCTCGAAGATCGCGTTTTGGATTGGGGAGCCCATCAAAGTCAGATCCACTCCGAGCCCGAACGTGGAGGTCAACAGGTCCCGTACGGTGATCGGCCGACGCGCCGGCACGGTGTCGTCCAGTGGGCCGTCGGCCCGTTTCAGCACCTGCCGAATTGCTAGTTCAGGCAGCCATGTGTCTACTGGATCATCCAGATGAATCTTGCACTCGTCGAGCAGGATCATCACCGGCGCGACCGCGACCATCTTGGTAGTGGACGCCATCCGGAAGATCGTCTCCCGGCGCATTGGCGCGCCACCTTCAGGGCGCATCGTACCTAGCGCTTCGACGTGCGTCTCACCGTTCCGGCTCACCAGGGCGACGAGCCCAGGAATCTTCCCGGACTCGACGTGCCGTGACAGCACGTCGCTCATTTTGCGCAGCCCTATTTCGGAGAAGCCTCTGTTTCTTTGTCCCATCATCTTTTCCATTTCGTATCCCTCACTTTACTTTTTTATCATTCCTATTGTTTTAAAGTACAAATTCTCTCCCGGTGGCGTTTTCCTTAAAGTAATATCTAAGTTAAGTTCTAGATAGCGTCTTCCTTCTTTAACTATTTCACAAACCTCCTTTGATTGGAGCTTCTCTTACGGTCTTCGTTTCCTTCCGGCCGAGTTTAAATAAAGGCACGAGAAACAGCGCACCGGCCAAGAACAATATTCCGCTTGCCGTGAATACGCCGAGAAGCGAGATCCCTTTCATCAAGATTCCCGACAGCGACAATCCGATGACCATAAAGCCCATAAACATCGGCAGCATTACACCATTTACGCGTCCAACAAACGCTTCTTCCGTGTTCTGCAAAAAGAGCGTATTGATACCGGTTTGAATGCAGGGGTATAAGAAGCCGCCGAAAACCATAAGCGCCATTGTAACAATCACGTTTTCCGACAATCCGACTCCGATCGTAGTGATCATGCTGCCGAACATTCCGATCGCCAGCAGCTTTTGCGGGGAAACCTTCTTGGCGATCGCCATGACCGCTCCGCCGCCGACGAGCATCGCCGCTCCGTTCGCCATGAGCATCCACTGCAGAAACTCTTTCGACTTTCCTAAATTTTCGATGGCGACAAAGATGTTTAGCGGCTGTGTCAAGCCAAAAGCCAGACCGGCCATGATAAAGGTGCCGATCAATGCCTTGAGCACCTTGCTAGCCCAAACGTACCGGAAGCCGTCCGCCAGCTCGCGCATGAAATGCGTACTGCCGGACGATGCTTCTTTTTCTTTGTCCTTAGGAAGGAAAGTAAGCACCAATGCAGACAGCAGAAACATCGCACCCATGACTCCGATCGAAATTTCAATGCCGAAGCGTTGATAGACGAACGTTCCGATGATCGGACCGAGCACCATAAAGATCGCCACAAGCGATTGAAACATCGCCATAACGCTTTGAAGCTGCTCTTCGGAAACATGCTGCTTGAACAGCTTCATGGCCGACGGCTGCGAAAACTGCGACAAGATGGACGAGACGAGCGTCGCCAAAAAAATCGCCTTCCAGTCTCCCCATATGAACGCCAACAGCACGGCACCGACGGATAACGCCGAAAGCAAATCTGAAATGACCATCGTCCGCTTGGGACGCCATCTGTCCGCGAACGTGCCCCCAATGATCGAAAAGAGGAAGATCGGAGCGAATTCGACTATCGAGATGAGAGATACGTACAGCGGGTCGTTATTGGTGATTTCGGTTACGTAAAGCAGGATGGCAAAATTTCGGACCCAAATGCCGAGCTGAAGCAGTACATTGGAGCTCAAGATCGATGCTACGGCGCGATTTTTAAACAAAGCCAACATGTTTTCTCCACCTTTCTTTTATTAACCGCGGTTCTATCAAAGAATCCGCTTCTGTTCTTTCACTATAGAAGGATCCGAAACGGTCAAACCGTTCTTATGTTCGACAAGCTCCCTTAAATGACTGTAACGTTTGACAAATTGGCATCCATGCCTTTGAGCTGAGCAAAGGTCAGTTTATCCATCGTCGCGCCGTCAAAGCAGATGGTCTTGATCATACGATAGTACTTTTTACTCAACATAAACCCCGGCTGGAAAGAAACATTTTTCAATGTAGCGCCCTTGAACGAAACGTCGGTTAATGCAGCTTTCTCAAACTTGACGCCGATAAACGTCTGTCCGTCCAAACGCTTCCCGCTCAGATCGGAGTACTTGAAGTCAACCCCATCAAATAAACAACCTTCAAAAATCGTTTTTCTAAGATCGATCATCGTTAGCGTGACGTCGGTCAGTCTTACTCCTTTGAATTTGGCTCCGTCAAGCTTAGACTTGCTGAAATTGGTCTGTACAAGGATCGTCTTATTGAAACTTGCATTTGTCAGGTCAAGCACGGATAGGTTGCAGTCCGTCAGATTCGCTCCGTCAAAATTGGCTTCGCGTACATCGCTGCCTTTGAACGTACTGCCGGTCAAATCTGCGCCAGAAAAGTCGGAACCGTGCAACGCGCTGCCATTAAAATGTCCTTTATGGGCTGTAACGCCTGCAAAATCGCTTTTCGTCAGGTTGCTTGCGCTAAAGCTTGTCACTACTTGCCGTTCCACCCGGCGGGAGGTCATTGTCAATTTCTGATTCATAACATTCACATCTCCTTATAATAAGTTTTCTAACACACATTGAACTCGGACACCTATTCATACCAACCGATGGTATGAATAAGTTTAAAAATAAGCTGCCTTTCGGCAGTCTAGTTATTTGTGCTGACTTCTCTAGCTGACAAACGAAACAGTTCCTCGTATCGTTGAAACATCTGCTCATCGAACAGCTCAAGCCCCAGGCCTTTCAATATTTCATGGAAAAACCTTACCTTGCGCAACATCATCTCGGGCGATGCTTGGATAACCGCCGGGTTTAGCCACACGTTGGTGAGAATCAGCAACACTTCGCTAAGCTCTCTTGGATAGTCGGTTTGGATCGAGCCGTCTCGCACACCCTGTTCGATGATGGGCTGGATATAGACGGGTATGGCTTTTTCAATGATGTTCTCGATCTGTGCCGCCAGAATCTTCGGATTGCGTAAGAGGTTCGGCGCCGCCGATGCCATTTCGTTTTGGGCGGGATTGTCGAGAGAGACGCGGGAAATCTTGCGGAGCTTCTCCAGGCCGTTCAGCCCATTGTCGTCCCGGACGCCGGACAACATCTCGTCAACGCCTTTGAACATATGTTCGATGACGGCCTGCAAGATCTCCTCCTTCGACTTGAAGTGATGGTAAATAGCCCCTTTTGTAAGCCCGCCCAGCTCATTGATGATATCCTGGATGGAGGTCTGCTCGTATCCTTTTTGAATGAACAGGTTAAGAGCCACGGTTAGGATTTGATTAATTGTTTCTTCCGGATATTTATTTCTTGCCATTCGCCATTTCCTTTCATACATTCGGTTGGTATGTAATTAATATATCCGATCAACCTTTTGATGTCAACCCCAAAAAAAAGTAAAAATCATTTGATTTTTTTGGGGTGCTTTGTATCACAATTGCTAGGGCGAAATCTTCATAATTTGCCGGATAATCGGCGTAATACCACTGACCATAAACTCAATGGCAATCACCATAACAATGAGCCCCATTAAACGCATTAGCACATTATTGCCTGTTGGCCCAATCCATCGATAAATAGCCGTTGAATGAACAAGAACAATGTATGTAAGCAGCAGTACAACCGCAATGACAACGATTAATATAATCTTTTCTATAAAATTTGTCGTAGATTCCATAAGAACAATGCCATTCGTTATTGCACCAGGACCACAAATCATTGGAATAGCCAACGGAGTTATGGAAATATCATTTACATATGTATCGACATCCGCTTTATCAACCTTTGTACGAACAAGTCGTGCCTGAAGCATATCCTGTCCCATTAAAATAAAGATAACCCCACCGACAATCTTTAAACTGTTAATTGAAATGTTAAAAAAGTGAAATACCCATTCGCCCGTAGTTGAAAAAATAAGCAATGTAAAAAATGAAACAATCACTGCTTTACGTGCGGTATAGACTTTCTTCTGTGCTTCCAGATCGGCTGTCATCGACATAAAGATTGGCATGATGGCAAGTGGATTAATAAGTGTGAAGAATGAAGTGAGACTTAGCAATAAAAATGATGTGTAAAGATCCATGTTGTATCTCCTGACTTGTTAATGTATGAATAGACAAGCATTACCTATTATACCCCCATAACGGTTTAATGAGGACGAATTATTTCAGCCACAGGAAGTATATAAAATTGAATAATTTGCCAAATGTGATATCATTGTAATATCATAAAATTGGGAACTGCAGCAAGATGATGAACGAACAACTGCTTTGATCAAAAAGAATAAGGAGTGAAGCCAAATGGTGAGTGAAGGTTCAATCACAGCTATGATCATTCAGGTTATTCTAGGAATTGTAATTTCTTTCTCTCTGCTCATTTATTACCGCAGTACGCTTAAGATTTCTTACCGTGCAGTCGGTGTAGGAATCCTTATCTTCATCGTTTTCTCACAGTTATTAGAGCAAGTGCTGCATGTCTATATGTTTTCAGGTAACCAAACAACGGCAGAGTGGCTGAAAAATCCGTGGATGGTAGCCATATACGGCGGTTTAGCCGCGGGTATATTTGAAAACGTGGGACGTTGGCTTGGCTTCTCGTTTCTATTAAAAAAGCGTCAAGAGCGCAAAGACGGCATTGCTGTAGGTATAGGTCATGGCGGTATTGAGGTATTGATAATAGGCGTAGGTACAGGCATACTAGGAATCGCATTAGCAACAATGATTAACTCCGGAACCTTCGAGCAAGCTTTTGGCGCCCAAACACCATCCGAGCAAATTACTCTTTTCCAAGGCCTCAAAGACCGATTGATCCATACACCGCAGAGTGAATATTGGTTGGGCGCGTTCGAGCGCATCCCGGCGATATGTATCCAAATTGCACTTTCATTAACTGTTTTGTACGGGATTCGGACACGAAAGGCCGTGTACTTGCTTTATGCTGTTATACTTCATGCTCTAATCGATTTTTTTGCGGGCTTGTATCAAGGTAAAGTTTTACCGTTGTGGGTAGTCGAATGTATAGTATGGGTATGGGGTTTCGGTGCTGTCATTGTGATTGTGAAATCAAAGGAATGGTTTGCAAAATTGGTACCTTCTTCAGAAATAAGAAAGGGAGACTCTCCGGATAAACAACTGTATGGTTGAGAGCACAACTTAAGTACGCCAGAGACCTTTTTGGGAGTGAGATAGTCCGACATCCACTCGCTGCTTACATCCGTATACAAAAAGAGACCCATAGACGAAACACTTTTTTTTAAGTGTCCAGTCTATGGGCATCCGCTTATTGATCAATCTGTTCGTATTTCGTCACCAGTTTGAGCACTCACTGGAACAGCCTTGCCAACTCCGAAAACGTAAAAACTAATCACAACAATACTTAAGAAAACAATCCCGCTAATAAGGGAGATGCGTGTATCATCATTAATCCACATACCGACCAATACCATAAGCAAAAAGGCAATGGTTACATAGTTTGTCACTGGGGCGAGAGGCATTTTGAATGGATGATTATCCAATTCAGCTGCCTTTACTTTTCTGAATTTCATTTGACTGATCAGAATAACAAACCACGGTACCATACCGGGAAGTACGCTGGCGCTGTACACATGGACAAACAGATTTTCCGGTGAAATATAGCTTAAAATCACACCAATGCCCAATCCCACAAGCACACCAATCGTTCCCAGCAAGGGCACGCCGTTATGAGATAGCTTCGTAAATATTTTCGGTGCCTGTCCATTTACTCCTAATGTATAAAGCATGCGCCCGGCGCTATAAATCCCACTATTACAACCTGACATGGCAGACGTGATGACGACAAAGTTAATGATCCCCGCGGCTGCAGTAATCCCAATTTTCGCAAACGTTGCCACGAATGGGCTGCCGATTGCCTGTAATTGATTCCAAGGGTAAACTGTTACAATCACAAAAATCGCACCGATATAGAAGATCAAAATACGCCAAATAATACTTTGAGTCGCACTCATTAACGTTTTTTGTGGGTTTTTGGCCTCACCTGCAGTAATCCCGATAAGTTCAACGCCTTGATAAGCCCCAATCACCAGCGAGAGTGCAAAGAAAAAGCCTGACCAACCACCGGTAAAAAAGCCCCCATGTCGCCAGAGATTAGATAACCCGATAGCGTTGCCTCCGTTGCCAATCCCAAAGAAAATCACACCAATCCCTGCAACAATCATCAAAACGATGGTTACGACTTTAATCATGGAAAACCAAAACTCAAATTCACCGAATGATTTAACAGAGAAAAGGTTGGCTGCACCGAGAATCACCATTGCGATAATACCTGGTATCCAAGCAGGTAAATCCGGAAACCAGTACTTCATGTATGTCCCAACAGCAATGATTTCCGCCATCCCGACAACGACCCACTGGAACCAGTTGCTCCAAGCCGTCGTATAACCTGCCAAAGGATGAATGTACTTATAGCCAAAGGTCGCAAATGACCCTGTGCTCGGTTCTACGTACTGCATTTCCCCCATTGCACGCATGATAAAAAATATAAAAATCCCTACAATTGCATACGCAAGCATAACGGATGGACCCGTCCATTTTATGGTACTTGCGGAACCCATAAATAGCCCAACACCGATTGTACCGCCCAAAGCAATCATCTGAATATGACGTGCTTCGAGACCCCTCTTCAATTCTTTGTTTTTCACTTCAGTCCCTCTTTCTCTCTGCTGCTCTTAGCTGTTATTTTGGACAAACTGAAATGCCCACAATGTATGAAGATCTGCCGGTTAATGTGTAAGCGCTCTCCACACCATTATACTTCTTAATAAACATTCTTAGCTGCTAGAAAGATTATCGTCTAACCTATATTACTTCACTGACGAAGTATATTGTAATATTTTTTTCTAATGAAAACAATTGTATTAAATTAGTAAAACAAGTAATAAAACATAACACCGGTAAGGTTGAGAGATACATGGGACTCGGTTTCAAAAAACAATCCGTCTAAGACGAAATTAAGAGCACCCCATTGGGATGCCCTTAATATTTGATCGCCTAGTCGTACTTAATATTGTCCTTTAATTACGAAAAACGAGCCCCGAATTGTTCCAGCTAGTTTAGACTTCTGCCTAGCAAACTTAAACTTCCCTTCTAACTCCGCTGGTACCTCCATCCCCTCAGAAAGCTTAAAACCAACGGCCCGCTTCTTAGGGTCATCAACCGTATACATGACATTGATCGCAAGACCATCCTCATAAAAGACGTAGGTAAATTGGATATTTTCCACTTGAAAACGCGACGTTTCTAAAGGTTTGGCTGCAAACGCAATATCACGTTCTTTCAAAATTCGGTTCACATAATCAAGGTTCTCCTGACTTTCGCTAGCTGGTACAACCGTAAATTCATGCTCGTATTTGTTCATAAAATAACGAGCTTCATTAGCACGTAAACCAGCAAGCGCTTCTGCTACAGGTGAAGACTCTAAACCTACCGTAGACACATTTTTGAAATCAACGATATATGACATTTCCATCCCTCGTTTTCTCTTATTATTTCTTATCTACCAAATATTATACCAAAAATGATTCAAGAGAACATTTTGACTTGCAAAATTGTTTGTTTGTTAAATAGTGTTCATATCGGATAATTTCCGTCTTAGAAGTTTACTTTTGAGAATCAAGAATAAACATAGATGCATCATGTCCCATGAATATTTTACTTCCAGTATAAAAAGTTTTGGAATGAATATCCCTATACCCTATTTTAGACATAATGTCAGTCAGCTCATCTTGATTAAATCCGTTATGAACGATATCTGAAACTATTTTTTCATTTTTATTAAAATCTACGATTAGTAAATGTCCTCCTTCATTCAGAACATCAAATAACCTTGATAAAAGGAATTCAACATCATGAATATGAAGCAAAACCTGAGCCATAAAAATATAGTCAGCATGAAAATCCGCTAGACCTTCCTTTTCAAAATCAAAGCACAATGTATCTACATTCTGAATATTAAAATCAGAAATTTTTTGCTTTATTTGATTAATCATGTTTGGTGATGTATCCAGAAAAAGCATAGAATTAAAATCGTTTAACAAGTGCATTCCGACAAGACCAGTTCCACAACCAAAATCAATAGCATGCTTATTTTTAGCGTCAACTAAATATTCACGAATGGCATCTGATGATACCTTTGCAATTTCGATTCTTTCAGGAGTGTCATACATTTTAGCTATCATTTCAAACTTATCCGTATTTCCCATTAGTATCTCTCCTATCTGCCTTAATAAAAAACTTGAACACTAAAAAAACTTGTCTTATTTATGATATGGTTCTCCCCGATTTATCCGCATCGCGCGATAAATCTGCTCCACCAGCACCAGCCGCATCAGCTGGTGCGGCAGCGTCATGCGGCCAAAAGACAGCCGCATATCCGCACGGCGCAGCAGCTCGCTCGATAGCCCCAGCGAGCCGCCGATCACGAAGGCCACCTGGCTCCGCCCGTAGGTGGCCAGCTTGTCGAGCGAGCCTGCCAGCTGCTCGCTCGTCCACATCTCGCCGTCGATGGCCAGCGCCACGACGTACACGTCCGCAGCGAGCTTGGCTAATAGCCGCTCGCCCTCTTTCACACGCACCTGCTGCTCCTCAGCAGGGCTCATGTTCTCGGGTGCCTTCTCATCCGGCACCTCTATCATCTGCACCTTGGCATACGGCCCAAGGCGCTTCACATACTCCGCGATCCCGTCCACGAGATAACGCTCCTTCAATTTCCCTACGGTTAATATCTGTATATGCATAACCGACAATCTCCCCTCATTTGCTCAATTGGATAAAATACAATCAAATCGAGCTCATTCACCTTGTTTGCCCTCTTTCATTGGAGTTAATCCAACAGAATGCTCCGAAACCAGCTGTTCTGGGCTATTTTCCACCTATTCCACTGTATAAATCCAATGGAATAAACCCCAACCGCCGATGTCATGAGACATCATTGGATATCATCCAATGTATTTCTACTTTCCTCCCAAACCAAACAAAAAAGGAAGGCCTCCGCCTCCCTCATACAACTAGAAATCGCGCTAACTCCTTGCAATGCTCGCAGTGCGTCGGTGGCTCCCAGCTAGCGAAGTGGGTCTTCTGCAGATCCACAATGTCTGGAGCCTCCTCATACTCATCAACAAACTCATCAATCGCGATTTCTACATGATCTTTACAAACTACATGCATGCAAGTACCTCTCATCCGCAATGTTTCTTTCCACGCATATCTTGTGTCTCTTCAAAATTATCTTTCATCATTTATCACTTATCACTATCACTCATCAACTTATCATTCATCACTCATTGCTCATCTTTTATCACTTATCCATCGCTTCAACCAACGTAACCACCGCCGTCAACTTCTTACCGCCACGGTAATACACCACGTTGACCTTATCGCCAATTTTCTTCTCATTGTACAAATATTTCCGCAGCGAGATTGTACTGTCAATCTTGCGATCATCCAATTGAACAATGACATCCTGCGCTTTGAGGCCCGCTTCTTTGGCAGGTCCCGACACATCGAAGACGATAACTCCAGTCTTAACATCTGCAGGCAGCTTTAATACATCCGTCCCTTTAAAAGCTTGCAGTTCCTGCGTCGAAACACCCATCAACGGTCTTTTCACCTTATGATCCTTGATCAAGCTCTCAATAATCGGCTTCACACTATTAATAGGAATGGCAAAACCTAAGCCTTCCACGCCCGTATCCGATATCTTCATGGAATTGATTCCGACTACCTTGCCCTCGATATTCACCAGCGGTCCGCCGCTGTTCCCTTGGTTGATAGCCGCATCCGTTTGGATAACGTCCATCTCCCAGTCGTAATCCGTGCCTTCACGTGACAGCGAAACCGGTATCGTTCGTTTTGGCGAAGAAATGATACCTTGGGTAACGGTTGGTGAAAAACCGAGTCCAAGTGGGTTGCCAACGGCTATCGCCATCTCTCCTGCCCGCAACGTTTCAGAGTCGCCGAATTCAGCAAGCACTTTGATATCTTTTCCATCTGCTTCCAGTACAGCCAGATCCGTAATTCGATCACGGCCGATTAGAGTTGCTTTGCGATGCTCGCCTTGGAAATTAACCATTTCGAACTGGTTCCCGTTCTCAACAACGTGACTATTCGTCACAATTCGAACTTTATCACCATTCCGTGCAAAAATAACACCCGAGCCAATCCCCAGCCCGGTCTCTTGTCCTTTATCATCCTTCTTCGAGGAAATAACGCTGACCACAGCAGGCTTTATTTTCTCCGTTGCCGCCACGACTGAATCGTTGCTGTTCATCGGATGCGCCTCGGCTTTTGCCGCAGAAGCCGGTATCGCTAACGCAGCCCCAGATGGTTCACTTTTCCCGTAGCCGCCTACTAATCCGACCAGCAAAAGCATGGCTAACGCTCCGCCAACTCCAGCAATGAGGGCCACATTCCGTCTTCGACCCGCGAAGCTTGTGAATGCCCCTGTCCCTTTGGGACGCCAAGTATCCTGGCGCTGTTTGGACCTTTTGGTGGAATAAAAATCATCATCAAACAAACTCATATCGGGTCCCTCCTCGCTGATGGGGGTTAAGCCATGCCGCTTTCGCCTTGGATTGTTTTATTTTTCTTTGGTTGTTTTTCGATCTTGTATTGGACTGTTTATTTTAATCTTTTGCTTTTCTTTCGATCTAATCTTGGACTGTTTTTTTTCTTCTGCTTTTCTTTCGATCTTCCTTGGATTGTTTATTTGTATCTTCTTTAAATTCTTTTTCGATCTCGCCATAAATGGTTATTTTTCAAATAATAGGAATGTTTCGTTCACTTCTTGCCTACAATAATAGTAAACCAAATCTCTTAACGAAATACTAGAGTTAACTGAAATTTTAAATCAGACAAATAAAGGAGAATGCTCAGAATGAACCGTATTCCTTCCCATTTTGATGAAATTAACATGATTGGCAAGCTCGCTGACCTCAAAGATAGTCACTACCACCAGTCCCTCGTCCTCTCATCTCTCATTCAAGTTCTAATCGATAAGGGCCTCATCACCGCGCAGGAAATCCAGCTCAAGTCCAAAGAGCTCGACGCCGCGCTTACTCCGAATCCAATACATCCCATTTCGTAGAGCGGTCAAAATATGTATCCATCAGCCGCAGCTGTTTAGCTTCAGGGGCACGCTCTTGTACTATGTTATTCACCGTTAGCCTGGCCAAATCCATTAAATTATGGTCACGGCTTAAATGCGCCATATAGACGGACTTCGTCTTGCTCGTTAACACATCACAGAGCGCTTCCCCTGCGGCTTCATTGGATAAATGACCCTTGTCCCCAAGAATACGACGCTTAATACTCCAGGGATAGTGCCCCACGCGCAGCATGTCCACATCGTGATTCGTCTCCAGTACCAAGCTATCTGAATCCACAATCTTTTCTTTAACCTTCTCACTCATATATCCCAAGTCCGTTACAACGCTTAACTTCTGTTCTCCTTCATAAAAGCAGTACCCCACCGGCTCCGCTGCATCATGCGAGATTCCGAATGATTCAACACGGAGCGTACCGAATTCCTCGATACCTCCGGTTTCCATGACTCTCTTATTGCCTTCCGCGATCACACCGATTTGACGATCCAGCTCTTCCCAAGTCTTCTCATTCGCATAGATAGGCAAATCATATTTGCGAGCCAGTGCTCCCAACCCTTTAATATGATCCGAATGCTCATGTGTGACCAGAATGGCATCAATACTGCTCGCCTCGAGCTCACGTTCCTTCATTAACAGTTCCATCTTCTTGGCGCTAAAACCCACATCAATCAGCAGCTTAATCTCGCCATTATCAACCACCGTCGCATTGCCTGTCGAACCGCTCGACAGTACCGTAAACCTCATACCCATCTTCCCTACTCCTCTATGCCTACATGTCATCCATCTAGCCGTCCATTGTTGACTATCACACTTGCCTACTTCTTATCCTTGCTCTTGTCCCCGCTATTTTCAGAGCTCTCCGTTGCTTTCACACCATCTGCTTGCGTACCAAATGGAGCCAATTCAGATTCTTTCTGCGGAGACTCAACCGCTCCATTGAAAGCTTGCACATAATAAATATCTCCGTTATCGATCCTAATCCGCCAATGCGGAAACATCGGTTGTGTTTCTGAATTATACGGCTGTCCGTGATACCCCAGTCTGACTTCCGTAATAATGGCACCATCACTCAAATAATTGTCCACTAAGCTGCGAACAGCTAACTGAGCGGGGATCAGCTTTTGCTCTGTTTGCTCTACTCCTGATTCTACTTCAACGTATACTTGACGGTAACTGGTAATTTCTCCATTATTCTCACTCAGTTCCACTCTTACATCGAAGAGAGGAATCTTGCCATATAGCTGCGTGAACACATAAACGCCTTTTCGACTAATCGCTGAATCTAATTGGTATAAGCCAAAATTCGGTATTTCAGACTGAGCTTGAACTTCTTTGCTAGCCCCTTTACCAAGCAGATTACTCATATTAATGGGCGTTTTCAGCGTCTTCAGTTCACTGGGCTTCATATTATCGTCATACTTCACCGTTATAACTTTCATCTTCGGTTGATCCGTCGGCAACTCATCCATTAGCCGTATATTTTTGTTTCGGAGCGCGTTATTTAGCTCTTCTACGGTACCTGACGTATCCAAAGCGATTTCTGTCTGATTGGAACGATTGGTGGACCAAAGTTGGAAACCAAGAATCAAATTCAACATCAAAAAGGAACAAATCAAAATCGTTTTAGCCCGACTCCAATTCATGATCTCACCAACCTTTCCTCAGAAATGTAACCTGCTTACTCCATAAAATCATACGTGCCATCTCGCAGCTCAAACGCCCATGTTGCCGTCAATACAACTGTCTTATCTGTTATTACCGGACGATACGCTGGGAAAATAGAAACAATACTGGATCGCTTCTGATAATACTGCAGCCTTTCTTCCAAAGCGTCACCAGACATGATTTCGAAATCACGCCGCTGCACCGTCTTCAGGTCTGGAATAATCATCGACCTCTCGAATCCGGATATAATCCCCTTCTGAACTTGCATTTTCATGGAGCCATAACCCTCAGCCTGCGGCGTAATAATCGGCAAGGATTCATAGTACTGTCGGAAGGTGAACGAGTGATTATCGATTGACTGCTTCTGCGGCGTGCGAGAAACGATATATTTCCCATCCCAGCCGATATGCTGATTAATAAATTTGATACCCGCCTGCAAGTCATCTAATACCTCTGTTTTACTTTCTACGGGTGCAACAGGATCCGAATACGTAACCCACCGCAAATCTCGATTTAGCTGAAAACCGCGCTTGCTGTCCGTATAAATTTCAGAACCGTCGCGTTCTTTGAGATATCGGGTAATACCCGGATCAACGAACAGGCTTTGTTTCAGTTGGTCTGCCGTCAACAAGCTATAATTAAATATATAGTTCGGCAGTCGAAGCGGCTTTATTGGGAGATAGTAGTCCCCGCTGTTTGTCGATTTGTAAAGATTCGTCGGATCACCAAATGCCGCGAAATTCTCCACATCTTTACTTGTAAAATCGGCCCCGATGACTTCGTATCCAACACCCGGGGAATCCGTAAAGAAGAAGGCACGAACATCCTCGTTATTGCCCTTGGAGTAAATCCAAATCCGCGTGATTTTATCATTATCAACCGGCATTTCGCCTTCAATACGAAGCAGCTGCTGAAGAATCGTGAAAGGGATGCCGTCTCGGAATCGAATCTCAACCCCTTGCTGTTTCGTTCGAACTTCTTCCCAGTTTACATTAACCAAATACATCGACGTTTTGCGAAAGCCTTTAAAGCTTCGCTGCTTAATATTATCGAGCAGTCTTGTGTAGTAGTAATTATTAGGATATAGAACAGAGTGCTGCTGATTGCCTAAGTGAACGATGATTTGATCAGGAAACAGCATGTCATGAAGCTCCAATTGCTTACCTAATGTTTCCGTCTGAACATAATTACTTTGTTGAATAGGTTCGATCTTCGGCGGTGTGTACGAAGCTAGATAGAAGCTTTGGTACAAGCTCGTCCCAATCAGAACAACAAGAAGGATGGATTTCAGACTCTCGATCATAGCTCATCTTCCTCCTCTTGCTGAATCGGCAGTGTGAATACAACACGAGTTCCTTGTCCTAGTTCCGACTCCAAACTGATCGAGCCGCCATGTGCTTTTACTATTTCCCGGGCAATAGATAAACCGAGTCCTGTACCGCCCATATTGCGGGAACGCGCCTTGTCCACACGGTAGAATCGGTCAAAAATGCGGGACAGATCTTTCTTCGGGATGCCAATTCCGTTATCCTGAACCGAAATTTCCAATACATCCTTCTCGATCTTTCTCGCTTCCAGCCGAATTGCCCCTTCATCACCCGTATACTTAATCGCATTCGACACGAGATTGTCGAGCACTTGATCAATTTTATCCCGATCGAGTAGTAAGCGGGTCACGCCCTGCTCCACATGAATTAGAATTTGAATCTTACGCTGCTGCAGCTGGAAAGAGAAGCGGTCGGCTACCTCCTCCAGCATCTCGCTCACAAGCGTCGATGATTTACTCATCATCGATTGCTTGGAATCAAGCCTCGATAAATGCAAGAGATCCGTCACTAAGCGGATCATCCGCTCTGTCTCGCTGCGCGTAACGCTAATGAAGCGTGAAGCCAGCTGCGGCTCCTCGATCGCGCCATCATCGAGCGCCTCCAGATAGCTCTTGATCGTCGTCAGCGGCGTGCGCAGCTCATGCGACACGTTCGCTACGAACTCGCGCCTCGCCTGCTCCAGCTTCTCCTGATCCGTTACGTCCTGCAGCACCGCAATAATGCCGTTCTGCCCTTCACCTCGGCGATGAATCGGCGTGAACGTAATACGTACAGACAGCTGCTCATCGTCATCGGGGAGATGAATATCCAGCAGCGTTGTACTAACCTGTCCTTGGAGGAAACCGCGAATCGTATCCATCGGAATACCGAGCACCTCGGATATGTCCAGACCGAGCGTCGTCTCCTCTTCCGTCTGTAGAATCTGCTTCGCCCTGCGGTTAAGCACGATGACATGCCCTCTATCGTCAGTGGCAATGATCCCGTCATTCATATTCGTTAAGATCGAGGCGAGCTTCTCCTTCTCTTCTTCATTCAGCGAGAGCGCTTCTTTAAGCCTATTCATCATAAAATTAAACGTTTGACCTAGCTGTCCAATCTCATCGGTCCCTTGAATAATAACCTGTTGGTCAAAGTTACCCTCTGCGACAGCCGTCGCCTGCTTCGTAATCTCTTTGATCGGATTCGTAATCGTACTTGTAAGAAGAACACCAAGAATAGCGGTTAGCCCTAGAGCGATCAATGTTCCCGAAATAAGGATGCGATTAATCGATCGAATCGTTTTATAGACATCTTCCATCGAAGCAATAATGTATACCGCACCCAGTACACGGGCACCGCTGCCTACCGGCTTGGCGATAATAACCTTCCGATAACCATCCTCATCCGTGAAGATCCGTTGGTTATCCTTAATCCCCTGGAGCGCCCTGATAACTTCCGGCTGCGTGTTCTTCTGTTTCAAATGATTAGGAACCGATGTGCTAATGACGTTACCGTTCGCATCTATAATTTGAATTTCCGCATTATTAATGGAAAATAAATTGCTGACGAATTCGTTCAAATCCGCATACGTCTTCTTGCCTTCAGCAGCGTTCTTGCTGTCCTGATCCCCTGTGAGGTATGACCCCACAAAGCCGGCTAGCAGCGTCACCTGACTATTGCGTGAAGCCAAAAAGTCATTTTTGAAATACGTCTCTACCGTCTTATAGAAATATACGCCAATGAGCTGCATCGCGATCAGAATGAGTAAGACATAAATAATAATCAGCTTCGCTTGAATCGATTGGAAGAAGCGGATGCCCTTCATGCTCAGAAGCCTCCGGCCTTAGGACTGCGCATTAAGTAGCCGAGGCCCCTGCGCGTCATAATATACTCCGGACGGCTCGGGTCCGTCTCCAGCTTCTCGCGTAAGCGCCGAATCGTTACATCGACAGTTCGTACGTCGCCGAAATATTCAAAGCCCCACACCGCCTGCAGCAGGTGCTCGCGTGTCATGACTTTGCCTGAGTTTTTGGCCAAATACTGAATAAGCTCGAACTCCCGATGCGTCAAATCGAGCGGTGTGCCATCTTTATACACCATGTACATGTCGTTATCGATAAACAGGGCATGAATACGCATCCCATTCCGCTGCGTGTCAGACTCGCTTGGAGCCGACTGCGCTTTCGTCTGTCTGCGCAGATGCGCCTTCACCCTTGCAAGCAGCTCCCTAGTGCCGAAAGGCTTGGTCACATAGTCGTCAGCACCCATCTCTAGGCCAAGCACTTTATCCAGTTCTGTATCTTTGGCTGTGAGCATAATGATAGGAGTATTCAGCTTCGAGCGAACCTCTCGGCACACATCCATCCCATCCTTCACAGGCAGCATGAGATCCAGCAATATCAGATCCGGCTGCTCAGAGAAAGCAAGCTCTACAGCACTTCCGCCGTCATAAGCACAGATGACCTGGTAGCCCTCTTTTTCCAAATTAAATTTCAAAATATCTGCAATCGGTTGTTCGTCATCCACCACGAGAATTTTACCAAACAAACCTACCACCGCCTACTCAAGGATAAATGACTTCGTCCTATAGGGACGAGCATGTAAAGTCAGTCTATTTCCAGCATACTACCCTCTATTTTATCATACATTCAAGTAAGAAGCCCTCTACCTGTGGCAAATCAAAACTTATTCTTTCTATTGTGGAAAAAAGAGACAAGGCCCCCCCGAGTTGTCCGGTTTGGCCTTGCCTCTATCTATAATTAGCGGTTTAAATACTTTAAAGGATTTTCTAAACTACCACTTTTGTGAATCTCAAAATGTAAATGAACACCCGTGGAGTCGCCTGTACTTCCCATAATACCGATTTTATCGCCTTTTTCGACGATTGTACCTTCGGTGGTAGTAATTTTACTCAAATGGCCATATAGCGTCTCGTAACCGTTCAAATGATTAATAATAATATAATTGCCGTAATCGGATTTATAACCGGTTTCCGTGACTTTGCCGTTATCGGCCGTCATGATATTCTTGTTGCCTGTGATATCAATCCCTTTGTGAAGCTTGCCCCAACGCACGCCGAACGTACTTGAAATACTTGGGGAAATGACAGGCCACGCGAACTTCCCTGAGCCTTCACCTTGAACCACTTTCGTTCCTTTTTTCACCTTAGCCATAACAGGTTTATCAATGATCTCTTCATTCACAAGCTTCTCTTCGGTCATTAAACCGTCGACCTTCGTCACTTGAATCGTAACCTTCTTCAGCCCATTCTTTCCGGCCGTTATCGGTTGAACTACACCTACACGAAGTGAATCATCTTTCACATACTCAGTGTCGTATTGAATCTCCTGATTCTGTACAACCCGTTCTGTTGTCTTAACAGAGAGCGTAGGTTTGAGCACCGTTACATCAAGTTGGTTGCCAATTTTCAGCTTATCATCTTGAAGGCCGGGGTTCTTATCATAAATGAATTGCTTCGTAATCCCTAATTTCTTCGCGATACAGGAGACACAATCTCCTTCGACAACTGTATACTTGGCAGGCTGTACATCACCGGTCTTGAGCTTCTTAACAACATCCTCCGGTTTAGCCAAATCATTTGGTTCGATAGGAACTTCCTTAGTATCGACTTGCTGAATAAACTCTACTTTCTCGAGTTCCGATGGTGCTGTTGTGATATCCTCACCCAACTCTGTTGATAGCGCAGCTACCTTAGCGGTTTCCTTGGCTTTAGGCGCGAAGGGTGCACTTACCTGTTCAAGAATACGATCAGCCGTCTGCTGATCCTTCACAATGGCGATGGTTTTCCCATCTACCTTCAATTCAATGCCGACCGGTTGCGGCACAAGCAGCTTATCAAGTGTTGCCAAAACAGCTGAATCATCGGATTTTACGTTGAAAGCCTTTTCAGACTCATAGGTAACTCCGTTAGTTTTCAGCACGACATGCACATCTGGGAATTTTTGTTGAACCTCTTGCGGTTTTCTTTGCTTATATTCATCAATAATCTTATTGTCACTTACAATACCTATTTCTTGGCCATCCAGCTTCACATGATACACATTCACCATGCCCGCTTCTACATATTGATGTCCAGTAAACGTAATTATCCCAGTTAGAGCAATTGCACTAACTCCCAGAGCAAGGGACCATTTATGTCGTTTCATTACCGTTAGTGTCGTTGTTGTCGTTGATTCTTCCAGCTGCTTGTCTGATATTGATTCATTTCCGGTCAAGCTTTCTCGCTTAGGCGTGAATCTCTTGATGAGATCCATGACAAAGCGCATTCCCCTGAAACCTGTCATGATCTTCTCCCTTTGAACGGTTTTGCATCCGTAGATACATAAATAAACCTTGATTAGACATAATATCCATAAAGGATGTCTTCCTTTTGTTAAATTTAACACACTTTCTCTGCCTATTTCAACAAAATACTCGATATCCATGTGATAGATTCGTGTCCATCACCAAAAGAAGGCGCTAAACATTCATTTTTTTGTATGGAAATCCAAGAGATTATGCGCACAACTACAAGGATTGACGAATTTGCATGAAAAATTGAAAGGGGATATCAACGATGGAAATTAATTTGGCAGCCACATTCCTAAATAGACAAAATTTGGAACAAGCGGCTGAAGTACTTAAACTGCAAGGTGTAATAGATCTCAAATTCGATAATGGCATATTACCTAGTTCTGATCAACAAGCGGACAGCTTCATTCAATCCGTAGACAGCTTTGCTGCTGAGCCCTCCTTTGCACTCATGGTAAGTGTTGAGAAGTCACGCTATCGCCAAGCTGAGGATACGATTATCAAATACGGCGGGCAGCTCCATTAATACATCCAAGTAAGGAAAGGATTAATACTTGCTAAGGATATCTGTAAGCTGCTTCAATTCCTTCTCACTTAAGTACTTTTTAAGCGTGTCATTGACTTGCTTCAACTCCTCTGTGGTAATCCCATCTTCGAGCAAAACGGATAGATTCTGCACGTCACTTTGCGGCAGCTTGGCAACAACTAAAGAAAATATTTTCATCTTATCGTCGCTGGACAGTGCTTCTTTCTTTTTGGCAAAATCCTCCGTCGACATGACGAGTTCCTTTTTCTGCTCGTTCGCTTCACTTCGCGCTCTTCCCATAACGGCTATGGCATCATCCTTGGCTCCTTGGGAAGCATCTCCGCCGCCCATTGAACTAACTCCACTTGTGGGAAGTTGATCGTTTGGACTAGGGCTAGATAGGCTTCCAGACGGGTTGAGACTAGGAACAGGCTTCGTAGGTGCAGGGCTTTCAGCTGGGGCAGCTTGCTTCCCCCCGTCTCTACGCATAACTATATTCAGCTCCCCCGCCAATCTTGCAGCAAATTCGTTAAATTGAACCTTTTTACCCAAAGCTGGGATCTGATATTGTCGAAATATATCCTCCACGTACATATTTACAACATACCATGTCGTAAACATCGTTATCGATGTAATTAGGACTGTTCCAATGACGATTTTACTTAACCATGCTATTAATTTCATTCTCGCTATCACTCCTGGCGCATAATCATGTTCCTCCCTTCCAGTATTGACGAAATCATCTCCATTAAATCCCTTTTTGATAAAAAAGAAATCCTCTAAGCTGCAAAACAGCCCAAAGGATTTCTTAAAGTTATTCAGGAAGAAGCGAACATTACGCTTCATTTCTTTTTTGATTATGCGTAGATTGGACGAACCAGGTTCGTTTGTTCGCGATTACGACCTACAGAGAAGATCGCGATTGGAATACCTGTCAGCTGGGAAACACGCTCCACATAATGTCTGGCATTCTCAGGCAGATCGCTCAGCGTACGTGCGCCAGATACGTCTTCTGTCCAACCTGGAAGCTCCTCGTATACTGCTTCACACTCGGAGATAGCTTTCAGGCTAGCTGGGTAGTGCTCAATTAACTCGCCGCGGTACATGTAGCCTGTGCAAATTTTCACCGTTTCAAGTCCTGTCAGAACGTCTATGGAGTTAAGGGACAAGCCTGTAATTCCGCTAACGCGTCTTGCGTGACGTACAACAACGCTGTCGAACCAACCAACACGACGTGGACGACCCGTTACCGTACCGTATTCAAAGCCTTTTTCACGAATCCAAGCACCAATTTCATTGTCCAACTCCGTAGGGAACGGACCATCACCAACACGCGTCGTGTAAGCTTTCGCCACACCAATGATGTTGTGGATCTTCGTTGGGCCTACGCCGGAACCGATACATACACCGCCTGCAGTTGGGTTCGAGGAGGTAACATACGGGTATGTACCTTGGTCGATATCCAACATAACACCTTGTGCACCTTCGAATAGTACTCTGCGTCCTTGATCAATGTATTGGTTCAATACAACAGACGTATCCGTTACATATGGACGAATGACTTCTGCGTATGCGAGGTACTCTTTAAGAATCGGCTCTACATCAAGCCCCTGTGAACCATAAACTTGTTCAATCACAACATTTTTCTCTGCAACGATTCGTCTAAGCTTCAATTCGAACTCTTCCGCATCCATCAAGTCAGCGATACGAATACCGTTACGAGCTGCTTTATCCATATAACAAGGTCCGATCCCTTTGCGGGTCGTGCCAATTTTGCTATCACCTTTGCGATCTTCTTCCAGACCATCCATCAGCAAATGATACGGCATAATGACATGCGCGCGGTCACTGATGTTGAGGTTCGTCGTCGTAAAACCATTATCATGAATGTAGTTAATTTCTTCAATGAGCGCAGCCGGGTTAATAACCATGCCATTCCCGATTACACAAGCTTTATCTTTGTAAAAAATACCTGAAGGAATCATCGTTAGCTTATATTTCTTCCCGCTAATAATGATCGTATGGCCGGCATTGTTACCACCTTGATAACGAGCAACGACCTCAGCAGATTCCGCTAAGAAATCCGTGATTTTCCCTTTCCCTTCATCTCCCCATTGCGTACCGACAACAACAACCGTTGACATATGCACTTACCTCCGTACGGTGACGAATCACCCATAATGAGCCGTTATGGCTTTAGTACCACAGAGAGAAGTTGGACTTCATTAAAGCGCTAAAGCGTCTAGCGTCCATCGTACTTTCCCTCTGGCGATGCAAATACCTCTATACCGTTACACACTTAGTGAACCGGTTCAGAGGGCTTACTCACCGCAAAGGAACATCCAGGTTTCTTCGGCAGTCATCTGCAGGAAGTGAACCTACCTTACGGCATGAAAAACGACCTTATTTCGAAGTTGCCTTACGATAAGCAGGCATTCGACCAAGGTTTTTTCACCGTCTCTAGTGTAGCAGTCCCCCTGAGCAAAGTCAATTAAAAACGAACAATTACACAGGTGCCTGTATAATCGTTCGGATATTGTGCAAACTAATAGGTTAGCTTTGCGAAAATAAAAAAAAGCAGCCGTCAATACTGCGCGGCTGCTGCTTCCTGGTGACTTCGATCCATATTCACGAACTTATTAAATTGCTTCAAGAATGCCAGCTCTACGGTTCCTACAGGACCGTTCCGCTGCTTAGCAATAATAATCTCGATAATGTTCTTCTTCTCGGATTCCTTATCGTAGTAATCGTCCCGGTAAAGGAACGCTACGATGTCGGCATCTTGCTCGATGGATCCCGATTCCCTAAGGTCAGACATCATCGGTCGCTTGTCCTGCCGCTGCTCAACACCCCGGCTCAGCTGCGAGAGCGCGATGACCGGAACGTTGAGCTCACGCGCAATTTGCTTCAGCGTACGGGAGATCTCAGAGACCTCCTGCTGACGGTTATCGCCTTTGCCTCGGCCGGCAATCAGCTGCAGGTAGTCGATGAGGATCATGCCGAGCCCCTTCTCCTGCTGCAGACGACGGCACTTCGCGCGGATGTCCGCGACCGTAATCGATGGTGAATCATCGATGTAGATGTTCGCTTCGGACAAGGCGCCAATCGCCATCGTCAGCTTCTCCCAGTCGTCGCCCTCGAGATAACCCGTCCGCATGCGGTTCGCGTCGACGTTCGCTTCCGCGCAGATCATACGCTGTACGAGCTGCGCCGCGCCCATCTCCAGGGAGAAGATGGCGACGGTTTCCTTGGCCCGCACGCCCACGTTCTGCGCAACGTTCAGCGCGAACGCGGTCTTACCGACCGAAGGACGGGCGGCCAAGATGACAAGGTCCGAGCGCTGGAAGCCGGACGTCATCTTGTCGAGGTCAATGAAGCCCGAAGGGATTCCCGTTGACCCTCCCTTATTCGAGTAAAGCTGCTCCACTTTCTCGAATACTTCCATGAGCACATCGCGAATAACCACGAAGCCGCTGGAGCTGCGGCGCTGCGAGATCTCAAGGATCTTCGCCTCCGCTTCGCTGAGCATCGACCCAACATCGTCCTCATTGGCATAGCCATTGGAGACGATCTGGGTCGCCGTGCGGATAAGACGGCGTAACATCGACTTCTCCTCGACGATAGCCGCGTAGTAGTCAATGTTTGCTGCTGTTGGCACCGCATTAGCCAACTCAGAAAGATACGTCACGCCGCCGATCTCTTCAAGCTGCTGCTTGTTCTGTAGGCGCGACGTAAGCGTGATCAGGTCAACAGGCTCCTGCTCTTCTGCGAGTTCTACGATCGCCTCGAAGATGCGTTGATGTGTACCACGATAGAAGTCGTCGCTTGATATCCGCTCCATGGCGGTAATCAAGGCTTCGCCGTGAATCAAAATAGCACCGAGTACGGCTTGCTCGGCTTCTATATTTTGTGGGGGTACACGATCCATAAACATATTATCTCCGCTCATGCTGCTGTACCCGCCTTTCTTTTCGTTAGTTAGTTTACTAGTCTTGGATGAGAAGCTTTCCAATCGTTCTGTAACATCCATGGTTCATCTTAGTCTTCTACTTAGACTGCTACTCTTTCATAACCTCACCGATTGCTAAGTTCCTTCGCAAGGTCATAGGGCTGCTACTCCAGAGCAAGTACTCTATACATTGGACTGGTCATACATCATACAGCATTCTGCTACAACTCTTTGAGCTAAAAGTAACTATATGCAAAAAGTGCAGCAAATCCCCGCTAAATTCGCATTTTGAGCAGAAATGATGTATTTAGTGCATCAAATATCCACAATTCGGACTGAATTGGTTTCATGTTTGAACAATTAGCTGCACGTTCTGCATCAAATCGCCTGAGAAATACTGGTATAGACTGAATTTACTGCACCTTTTACATCTTCGCTGCCAAAGTGGGCATTTATGTTGATGCAGAAATACTTACAGTTAGTCAACCTATCATTTCCAGCACAATCAAACAATTTAGAAGGTTTGGAGGCTTACTCTTTACTCTTACTCTCAATCTCTTAACTCTTTACGCTCACAAATCTCTTAAACATCTCTACATCCATCTAATAAAGTCCTTTAAAGCAAACCGCGTGAAATACCGGGATCGTAGACTCTACAACCGCGGTATTACCTCACAATAGATAAGAGCCCCTCCAAGGGACTCTTACCTTCATCCATGTTCTTTCTCAATAACGCTGTTTCTCTTGCTCCAGAACACGCTACCTACGTTCTGTTACTCTACCTCTTACTTCTCTTCCGTCACGTGTACGTTCAAGCTAGCTGTTACTTCACTATGCAGTTTCACAGCAACCTTCGTAACACCAAGCGTACGAATTGGATCTTCCAGCACGATTTTGCGCTTATCGATTACAATCTTGTACTGCTTTTCTAGAATCTCTGCGATTTGCTTACTTGGTATAGCTCCGAATAGACGTCCGCCTTCACCGGCTTTCGCCTTGATTTGAACCGTCATTTCACCAAGCTTCTCACCGAGTGCCTGAGCATCGGCTTTCTCTTGATCCTTGCGGCGCTGCTCGGCTTTTTTCTGATTATCCAGCACCTTAACGGTTCCTTGTGTAGCTGGAGCAGCAAGTCCCTGCGCGATTAGGAAATTCTGTGCGTAGCCCTCAGATACTTCTTTCACTTCGCCCTTCTTACCTTGGCCTTTTACGTCTTTTAGTAAAATGACTTTCATTCGAAAAGTCCCTCCTCTTCCTGCATTTCCTCTAATACTTTCTTCAATCGGTTCGTTGCTTCCTCTAAGGTGCCATCTATCTGCGTAGCTGCATTCGTTAAATGCCCGCCTCCGCCCAGACGCTCCATCACGATCTGAACGTTCATCTGTCCTAGCGATCTTGCGCTAATCCCGATCAATCCGTCCGGTCGTTCGGCGATGACAAAGGATGCCATAATATTCGTCATATTCAACAATGTATCAGCTACTTGCGCAATCATCAACTGAGAATATTTGCGATTTGGCTCAGCAACTGCCAATGCAATGTGTTCGTAAATCGTTTCTGTATGTTTAATGACTTCCGCTCTCTCGATATACGAATCGAGATCTTCCTTCAGCAATCGCTGAATTAAGGCGGAATCAGCACCATTTCGGCGCAAATAGGATGCCGCTTCGAAGGTTCTTGCTCCAGTTCGGAGGCTGAAACTCTTCGTATCAACAACGATCCCAGCCAGCAGCATCGTTGCCTCCAACACTTCCATGGTTAGCTTTTCATTGATATATTGAAGCAGCTCCGTCACAAGCTCACACGTTGAGGACGCATACGGCTCCATATAGACGAGTGTCGCGTCATGGATGAACTCCTCACTACGTCGATGGTGATCGACAACTACGACCCTGTGCGTCTGCTGCAGCAGCTTAGGCTCGGCTACCATGGACGCCTTATGTGTGTCCAAAACAACCGCCAGCGAGCGCTGTGTCGTAATTTGCATCGCCTGTTCCGGCGTAATGAACCAACGATGCAGCCGCTCATCGGCAGCAATCGTCTCCATGACTTTCTGAATCGAGGGATTAACGCCCTCCAATACAATATAGCCTTCCTTGCCGACTACCTGTACAGCCTTCAAGACACCAATCGCTGCGCCAACGGAGTCCATATCAGGAAACCGATGACCCATGATGATCACTTTATCGCTATCCTTCATGAGATCACGCAAGGCATGAGAAATGACTCTAGCCCGAACCCGCGTACGCTTCTCAACCGCATTCGTTCTTCCGCCATAGAAGGAAAGTCGCTGCCCGACTTTGACCGTGACCTGATCGCCGCCGCGGCCGAGTGACATGTCTAGTCCCATCTGTGCCATTTGGCCAAGTTCCATGAGCTGCTCAGCTCCTGAAGCGATCCCAATACTAAGCGTCAATGGAAGCTTATTTTCAATCGTTAAATCCCGCACTTCGTCCAGGATTTCAAAACGCGTTTGTTCCAGTTGGCGCAAAGCCTTCTGATCCATAAGAATAAGGAATCGATCCGACGACGTCCGGCGCAAATAGAGCTGGTACTTCTGAGCCCATTCGGTAATCTCACCAGTCACCTTAGCCAGCATAATACTGCGGGTCTGATCATCGAGACCTTGTGTCGATTCCTCCAGATTATCCATCATTACGATGCCGATCGCTGTTTTCTCATCTTCGTACTTCTTCGCCAAAATCGCTTGCTCCGTTATTTCACGGAAATAAAGCAACCGCTCCTCAGGCTTAATCCACACTTGATAAATAAACTTCCCAATCGACAGTTCCAGCTTGTCACTTTTGTCGCTTTTATCCTTTTTGTTTTTCAAATCAGGGAAGAATTCAAATAGCGACTCGCCAATGACCGAATCCTTCTCAAGCATTTTTGCCACAAAAGGGTTGTGCCACTCGATGCGCTTCTCTTCATTATATAAAATAATTCCGATGGGAAGGCCGCTCATCACTTCATTGCCCGCTTTTTTCACTCGATGTGTAATCGTACCAACGTACGTATTTAACTCTCTACGAAAAGCAGTCTCCGCTTGCAGCGTAAAGTAGGCCAATACACCGCAGATCAGAAAGGCTGTGAGGCCCAGCCACCATTTGAACATATAAATAATGGCTGTCAGAATGATAAGTAGGACGAAAATCCACACGATATGTTGACCGTGCCACCGCTTTAAAAGGAACTTCGGCATTCGAACTAGCTCCTAATCCTATATATTTTTCTTGAACCGTTCTCGGATTGGAAACGCAACATCAAATACCCCTAATAAGCTGTATACGATAAATAAAGGAGGCATGAAGCAAAGTAAAACAATCGCCACGATGGGTAATATTGGCTTCCACTTGTTCACATGGGCAACAAAGAATAGAAAACAAATCGCCTGAATAGCAAAGGCTAGCATAAGCAGCGGCATCGCATTCATTAGTAGCGTAGAAATCAGCGAAATGGAAGCCGGATTAATAAATAAATCTAAAACAAATACAACTAAATAGATCCAGACAAGCGATTTCTGCAGCATCCACTCCCTCATCGGGCGCAGTCCTGGAATCCCTTCTCCTGTTTTGTTGAGCAGCCAGCGGCTAATGCCGTGGGAGACAAACGTGTAGAATAGGGCAACAAAAATTAAATATAAAGGAATCACTTGCACGATGAAATTGACATACCAATCCTGATCTTTTGGCAAAATATCGCGGATCCCTGGTGGCATGGCCGCTATACTTTCCATCATGAATTGCTTGAACCTGGCAACTGGATCAAATCCGAACGCATACCCGATAACAAGACTCACCAGAGACTCTGCCAGAATCGTGATAATTCCTGCCGTCAACACGGATCTTGCCGCTGCTTTACGTTTATATAAGTTACCCATGACCAGAACAGGCGGTAAGAAGAACAGGGATACCGACATAAGGAATATTCCCTGCCATTGGGTAAGAATATAAACAACGAGCAAGCTGAGCACATAGCTAATGACGAAACGCCTTGTGCTTGATTTTACATATAACATTAGAACTGGAATCATGAGAAAACTAAATGTGAAAATAATAAAAGGCGTCATTAGGGATAGCAATGAGACGATCGTCACTGCGCTCCATATGATGCTTTGCCAACTTCGTTTCCCCAACCGGGCTCACCTCTTACGTAAATGTTCTTCTAACGATGAAATGTCGCCGTACCAGTCCTCAAGTTGATGGCCCTCTTGGCGGTGCTTCTTCATTTTCTCTACAATAGCTTCGTCTAAACTGTGAAAGGAAATGCCTAGTCTTCTGCCTAAGATGTAACCGCTCGAAATTAAGCTGGCTAATCCATCTACAATTTTCACATGGCTGCCTTCCCATATACCTTTGAGCAGATGAGCCACATGATCTACGACTTCTGTCTTGAGCCATTCAATGACTTTGGCCCGTCTGGCTAGGTCAACATCCTTTTCCCTATTCAGCAACCGTCATCTCTCCTCATTCAGCAATGACTATTGTGTCAATTATACCACAAATAGGCACAAGAAAAGAAAGCCTCTACAGCGCTGTTCGATCTCCTTGCGCCCAAGGTGTTGATATAACTAGAAATTCGACATCTTCCAAGGATTCGTTACGAATTTTGTGCGGAATACCTGGCAAGATTGTGCAACCTTCCTGCGGCTTCAGGATGATGTCCGTACCATCAATCCACATTTTAGCTTCTCCACTTAAAATGAAGAAAAACTGCTTCGCTTTTTGATGCACATGCTTAACTTCACTCGCGCCCGCCGGCATACGCTCTTGAATAATGGTCCTATCCGCATCCCGCTCTAGGTACCAGCCGTCGCAAGCATCGCCCCATATGTAGTGATCCGCCTGCTCTTTGTGGATTTTCACGATTGGTTTCTCCCCTCGTCGTTTGCTTCTTGGCATACAAAAAAGACAGCCGTTAGATACAGCTGCCTTCTTGGTTTAACCCTATTCCGTTGTGTAAGGCAACAATGCGATTGTACGGGAGCGCTTGATAGCGATCGTCAATGCACGTTGGTACTTAGCGGAAGTACCAGTTACACGTCTAGGAAGAATCTTCCCGCGCTCACTGATGAACTTTTTAAGAGTTTCAATATCTTTATAGTCAATGTGCTTGATTTTGTTTACTGTGAAGTAACAAACCTTACGACGTTTACCTTTACCGCCTTTACCACGAGGAGCAAATTTGCGGTCGCCGCGATCTTCACTGTTGTTATCTCTTTTTTGGAAAGCCATTAGTTTGTTCAGTCCTTTCTACTTTAGAATGGCAAGTCATCATCGGAAATATCGATCGGTTTTCCGTCATCAATGAAAGGATCCTGCTGCTCGCGCGATCCACCGCCACGATTGCCACTGCCGCTTCCGCCGCCGTAGCTTGCGTTTGCGTTAGATGATCCGCCTTCTTCGCGATTACCGCCGCTGTTGCTGGATTCAAGGAAACGTACATTATCGGCAATAACTTCGGTCACATAAACGCGCTTGCCCTCATTGTTGTCGTAATTCCGTACCTGAATACGTCCTTCCACTGCTGTTAAACGACCTTTACGCAAATAGTTCGCGCAAGTTTCAGCAAGCTGCCTCCACGTGACGATATTGATAAAGTCCGCTTCCCGTTCTTTCGACTGTGAATTCGTGAAAGGGCGGTCTACTGCAAGTGTAAATTGTGTAACAGCTACGCCAGCTGGCGTATAACGAAGTTCTGGATCTTTGGTCAATCGACCGATAAGAATAACACGGTTCAACATGGAACAACCCTCCTGACGAAAATACTGGCATGTATTAAGCTACGTCGTTTACGATTAAGTGACGAATAACTTCGTCCGAAATCTTAAGTACGCGATCAAGTTCAGTTACAACAGCAGGTTCTGCGTTGAAGTGTACCAGCACATAGTGCCCGTCACGGAACTTCTTGATCTCATACGCAAGACGGCGTTTGCCCATCAGGTCATGTTTGGAGATTTCTCCCCCACCGTTCGTGATGATGCCTTGGAACTTTTCTACCGTAGATTGAACAACTTCTTGTTCAACGTCTGTACGAATGATGTACATCAGTTCATATTTGCGCATGTATTTCACCTCCTTTTGGACTAAGCGGCTCCTCTTTAAGCTTGTCAGACAAGCGAAGGAGCAAGGAGCGAGGATTCTTATTCAAAACTCGCACCTGAATACTATAGCAAATCGAGCGACATATTACAAGTTTTTCTCTAACAAACTGCGAAGGAGGAAGCTGGTAATGGGATTCATACATGCTTCCCCTCCAAAGGGGTAATCTAAACATGAATGTTATTCTTAAGAAGAGGTGATCATCATGGGTGAATGGACACAATTCAATGCTGGCGATCATGTTCCTAACGACGGTCAGTATATCGAAGTTGGCGAAAATGCTTTTCACATGGGGATTAATAACCCCAAAATCGTGACACTGAAAAAGGGTGATACCTTCCCTGAAACGAGCAACCACAATCGGAAATGGCATCGGAAACATCTACGGCAGTAAAATTGAAGTTCAACATGAGTAGGAGAATGAGCTATGAGAACTACCACGTTTACCTGGCTGTTTACCTTCCTAGGTGCTGCCTTGTGCTTGGTTCATTATTTATTTCATGATCATGATGCCTTCTATATGCTGTTCTACGCGCTCAGTGTACCAGCATGGTTTGCATCAACATTTACGAACATCTATGAGATTTCCATGTTTCGAATGCTCATCATTTATGCGTTAACGATCGCCTCATGGGCCTTGGTTGGGTATATCATTGACCGTTTCTCTGTCAGCTACAGACGGCGGGATAGGAGTCATTAAACGTAACGACTCTTATGTACTGGAAATACCTCTGAACAATATGTTCAGGGGTTTTTTGTATTTTTGTATGCTGCTCTTTCCGGCTAGCTTGCTATGCTTTATAATTTACTATATCTACCAATCTACGTACGAGGTGAACTTTTTGGACGAAAATAGATATACGCAGCGTGAGTCTCGCTCTAGTGATCTAACCCCCTCTCCCACATCCTCTTTTAGCCGCAGAAAGCTTTTATCTACACTTGGTGCAGCAGGCATAGCCTTAGCAGCCGGGGACTTGTTCATGCCTAGCAATAAGGCGCATGCGGCAACCTCTTCCACTCTTTTCTATAATGTCAAAGACTTCGGAGCCCGCGGCAACCGACGCTATGATGAAGACGATGCTCCTTTCATCCAAAGCGCAATTGATACTGCTGCTCTATCAGGGGGCATAGTTTACATCCCGCCAGGCATGTACTTCCTCAAGATACCCTTACGCGTGAGCGCGAACATAACCTTAATGGGGGCCGGCAGCAGCAGCATCCTTCGGTCATCCACTCATAAATTTGGTCTACTTAATTTATCTGCAGTTCAACATGTACATATCCAGGGGTTATCCTTCCAAGGAATTGGATCCTTCGGAAATGCCTCGGTTCCACGCATTGAATGCGGAATTGCACTCGACCAAGCTGCCGACATTACCATCATAGATTGCACCTTTTCGATGATTGATAATGGCATAAAATCTGTTGATTCTAACCGAGTAGTTGTCGAGAACTGTACCTTCGATAACATTATCGGAACACTAGATTACGATACCCAAGGTTATGGCATCTGGTGCAGTAATGTTAAGAATCACCATTTTGTGCAAAATCAATTCAACATGCTGTTTCAACCGTGCATCACATTGTCTAATGGCAGCAGCCATTCTGTCATCGCGAGAAATCGCATGCAGAAGTGCTATCAGTCTGGGATTGACCTTATATCCGGTCCCAAGGAAGAACCTTGTCAGTATAATACCCTTTCCGATAACATCATTGAGAATTTTACAAATTCAAGTGGAAATAAAGGGTATACCTACGGCATCCGCCTCAAGGGTCACTGCATCTCCAATATGATTACTGCTAATATGATAAATGATATCGATGATATTGGTATTCAGTTGGTAGGACAAGCGGACATCCAACAAAAACGCCCTCATCACAATATCATATCCAATAATCAGCTCCAGGCTATAGATAATAACGGTATTGTCCTCATTAATGCTTATGATAATCAAATTCGTCAGAATTCTATTCGAAATTGTAAAGCAGACGGCATTTTACTAGCTGCCGAAGGCAAAGATAGCGGTTCGTACTCGGATAACAATCAGTTAACGGGTAATAGCTTAAACACCTGCACCAAAGCACCGATCCGCATCTCGGATTTCAATTGCCGAGAAACCATTCTCTTTGGCAATGTGGGTTCAGGCAACGGTGAGAAAATTTTCGATAAAGGGACTAATACAACCACTTCTACCTTATAAGAAAACCTTTTCGAGGCCATTCAAAGATGAACGACCGCGTTAAATAAGTAAGACTTTGGTCTCCGACCTAAGATCCCTACATTAGGTTTTTATCGCCAATAAGAAAGTAAAAAGGCCACACAACCAATAGGTGTGCGGCCTTTTTACTCTCGTTATTTCTGATAAACTCGCTTCTCCGATATCTTCCCATCCGCAAAGAAAACGAGCTGCACATAATAACCAGGTTGATTGGATATCTCGAACTCATACGTTTTCTTTCCATTCTCATCTTTAACCAGCTTGCCTTTGGATCCTGTCAGCTTCACTACGTCATCGTAGGTGCCTGTCATACTTATTTTATCGGCCTGTTCCTTCGTTATCTTAGGAAGCGGCTCATCCTTCGTCGCATTGTCGCCGGCCTTTGGTGTCGCAGTAGCTGCTGTTCCCCCAGTTGGACTGCTTGTCCCGCTCGGCGTTGCAGAAGCCCCTGGAGAAGGCTGTACAGTCACTCCAGCAGTTGGACTTGCTATGCCCCCCTCATTCTTCTTGGAGCACCCTGTGACGACCACAGCCAGCACCAGAAGCATCATCACCCAAATTCTCATATCGATCTGCCTCCTCATTTTACCTATGCCTAGATATGGGGTTATTTTGCTTCCTTTCCTTGCCTTTTATTCCCTACCTACACAAGCAAAAGAGCTCTCTACGTCTTCATAGACGTAAAAAGCTCTTAATTTGTTTCACGATCTTGTTCCATTAGAGTACGGAATGGGTGGGAGTCGAACCCACAAGGCTCGCGACCCCTAACTGATTTGTCTTATCAAAGATTAGCCTTAGTAACATACCCTAGATGTGCGCGGCAACCTTCCTGAATTAGGCATCTACACTGTATCGTATAGTTATTCACCTACATATTGTATAAAGGAAGGCGACCAGTCTGGAATAAATATCTCATCATAAGGAGTGAATCAAATGGCATTTATGCCGTCTCAAGGAGCAACCGCAAAGCCACAATCTCCTCCACCTATGTTCGTCCCAGCAAAACCTTCTACATCCTATATTATTGACTGCCAATATCAATACACTTATGTGTGGTTATGGACTGGAGATAACTTTTGGTTTTACCCAACTCGGGTTGAATATGGTGAAATTTCAGGTTATCGATGGAATGGCGCATATTGGATGTTTTACGGATTCGATTCAAACTTAATTGATGCTGTTTCATGTCCTCCAATCCCAACTCTATACTAAAAGTTAACATCGCACTAAACACAAAAGGAACAACCGCCTTGAATAAGCTCAGGCATTTGTTCCTTTTTTGACTTATATAAAAACTCCATTGGAAACAACATATATTATTTCTAAGTCCGGATCAGTCAGGTACTTTTCCGATGAAATTTTCTCGTTTTGAGAAATAAAAAATGGCTCCATCCTGGAGCCACTTCATTTAAAGCTTGTACGGAAAGAGTGGGAGTCGAACCCACGCACGCCTCGCGACGCCTAACTGATTTCGAGTCAGCCCCCTTGGACCACTTGGGTACCTTTCCATGAAAAGCGAGAACAGGACTTATTGTATCAAAAAAGTCAGGCTCTCGCAAGTGTTTTTCCTGAACCCTTTAGGAGGACTCTTCTTGCATCTCTGTATTGGATCGGAGTACTTTTTTCAGCTTACTTTCGAACTTCGTTCTCGGCACTAATACACTGTGTTTACATCCTACACATTTGATCCGAATATCCATGCCCATCCGAATGATTTCCATTTCATTGGTGCCACACGGATGGGGCTTTTTCATTTGCACAATATCGCCAAGTTGATACTGCTTCTTCTCCATTCGTCTGCCACCGCCTTTTCCGAATTTATGGACATGATCTTCTTGGGTTATAGCACTTCTATTTGTGTGATATTAAGTTGCTTCTTAATCTCGATATTTAGAAGTCTAGTGACATTAAATTGTCTTGTCGGCTTGCACTCCGCGATAATACGAATTTTCAAATCCGTCGTACCCACCATCTGAACACCAAGCACCTCAGGTTCTTTCACAATATCATCGGTAAGCAGCTGAACTTGCTTCACCGTTTCCTTGAGGATTTCAGTGGCTTTATCAATATCCAAATGAAGAGGAATCGTCACATCAACTACGGCCAGTGAATTGTAAGTGGAAAAATTGGTGACCTGTTTGATATTCCCATTCGGAATAATATGCACTTCACCGGTCCAGCTCTTAATCCGGGTTACTCTAATCCCGATTTCCTCCACCGTACCTTTGAATGAATCAATCTGAATGACATCCCCCACTCCGAATTGATCCTCAAAGATGATGAAGAAACCTGTTATTACATCTTTGACCAAACTCTGTGCCCCGAAACCAATTGCTAGTCCGAGTACACCTGCTCCAGCTAGTAAAGGACCTATATTTAACCCCACTTGCCCTAATATCAGCATTATGCATATGAGATTGATCGTGTAAGCTATTAGATTATGTATGAGACTTCCTATTGTGTTCGTTCTTCTTCTATCAAATTTCAACGGAGACTTATCTCTTGCTGAAATCATATGCGCAATTGTTTTGTCAGCGATTTTTATGCAAATTTTAGCTACTACATAGATTAATATAATTTTAACAACAATCCAAAATATCGAAGCTATCATTTCCGGTTTCGTTATATGTTCGTTTATCCATTGACCTAAATCTGCAAAAAACTTAGTTACAAAGGCCATGTGCAGCCCCCCTTAATTTCATTCCATCGTAACATATTTATCGTCATTTTTAAAATAGATGCCTCTTATTTCAACACTTTCAGAATGAATAATATCTCTTACTTGTTCTAAATTCTCTCCCGGAAATTCAATAGACAGTGCGCAGCCTGCAGTGATTTCTTTTGGAGTTGGTCTTATGTCGATCTCGATATCTGCATACTCTAGCAGCATTTCTGCCCTCAGTGCTTGTTGAGTAGAATCGAACGCTAGCAACATGATTGAAAGTTTCAGGGAAAGTCCCCCTCTTCTACGTATAAATGTCCCTATCTCTCCATATACTAGTAAAAAAAGTAGTAACATTTGGAGGGATACGATGAAATTCCAATTTGGTTTCGATGGAGTGAAAAATACGGTTCTAGAACCACTGAAGATTCAACATACAGATGCCGATACTCCTTATCTTCTCTCAAAGCATTTACACACCATCTTTAGCAAACTACCAACCTATCAACCAATCGTTGTCATATGTGTAGGGACCGATCGTTCGACTGGTGATTCCTTAGGACCATTAGTTGGTTCTCATTTGAATCGAACGACCAACCTCCGCAACCTCCATCTTTTCGGTACTTTAGATGAGCCTGTCCATGCCATGAATTTAGCTGAAACCGTGGATAAAATCAACAACCAGTTTCAAAATCCCTTCATCGTTGCCATCGATGCTTGCCTTGGTCAAGTATCCAGCGTAGGCTGCATTCAGGTTGCAGATGGACCTCTTAAACCGGGCGCCGGTGTTAATAAAGATTTGCCACCAGTTGGTAACATCCATGTAACCGGAATTGTAAATGTCGGTGGATTTATGGAGTATTTCGTCCTGCAGAACACGCGGCTTAGCTTAGTCATGAATATGGCGAATATTATTGGTGACGCTCTTCATTCAGCTTTGCGTCGCACGCAATCCTATACACCTAATGCTACAGCTGCTTTAAAGTTTGATTAATCGCTACTTTTTCTTCAGGGCTTAGCGTATACGTTGATTGTGCATTCTGAATCGGCTTAGCATATAAATACATTTGCTCGCGGCTATGTATTCCCGTTAGAATGACTCCATCTTGATAATCATCTAATATAGCAATTGTAAAACTTAAATCACTTCCACCTTCATTGAACGCATTATAGCGATGAATCGCGATTTTTGACTTTGTCTTCATCAATGCTTGACGAATCGTTTCAACCTTGGCTGAAGTCGCTATTGATTCGGCCTTTTGCTCGTTCAATCCTTTTTGCATGTCAATAAGGAGTTGTTCTATATTCTCTGCTTTTGAGCCGTTCATCATTTGTGTATATTGTTTACGCAGGGAAGCTAATTTAATGGATACAACTAATATGAAAATAAATAGCACTACAATTAATGCGAAACAAGCTAATACGATGACCCCACCATCAAGGCCAAACAGTTCCCCCATGATTTATCCCTCTTTCTACTTCGCATACTGCGTTTGAATCTCTTTTACAGCATCAATCAACGCTTCCACTTCATGATCCGTTGTGAAATAGCCAATACTCGCTCTTACTGCACCTTTAGCTAAAGTTCCAGCAGCTTCATGCGCAAGTGGCGTGCAATGATAACCTGAACGGACAGCAATTTGAAAAGATTGATCCAAGATAAAGGCCACTTCCGACGAATCCGCATCGTTAATATTAAAGGAAACAATTCCTGTTTTATTTTGTCCAAGCGTCGGCCCAAGAACCGTGACTCCTTCAATTCCCAGTAACCCTTCCATCAAGAGCTGAGTTTGACGCCACTCTTTCTCATGAATTTTTTCTACGGTTTCAGCTAGGACAAATTTCACGCCTTCATTCAGTCCCGCTATTCCAACTGTATTTTGTGTCCCAGCTTCATAGCGATCTGGTCGCACGGTGGGTTGGTGTATGGCCTCCGATTGACTCCCCGTACCTCCATGTAACAGCGGCTCTAAATCAATGTCCGGATGAATGTATAAACCGCCAGTCCCCTGAGGCCCTAGGAGCCCTTTGTGGCCCGGAAATGCCAATATATCAATATTCATACTCACTACGTCAGTTGGCAGTATACCGGCACTCTGAGCTGCGTCTACGAGCAGCCTAACGCCTTGTGTACGACAGATGTCTCCTATTTCACCAACTGGCATAATAGTTCCCAAAAGGTTAGAGCTGTGATTAACAATCACAAGCGTTGTATTGGGTTGGAATGCCTTCTTCAACTCATCTAATCGAATATTACCTTGTTCATCACTAGGGATATACGTAAGTTCAACCTGAGCCGAGGACTTCAAATATTCAAGCGGTCTACGCACGGAGTTATGCTCGATATTAGTGCATATCACGTGATCTCCAGCTTTGACGAATCCCTTGATTGCTTGATTCAGCGCATGGGTTGTATTTAATGCAAACGATATATCATTTGGGTTTCTTATCCCAAATAAACGCGCCATATTTTTTCGAGTTTCAAATAATACTCTGCTGGCTTTCACTGCCATCTGATGGCTGCCCCTGCCTGGATTGGCTGCGAACTCATGCATACATTGCATCATAGCATCCATAACGGCAGGCGGTTTTGGCCACGAAGATGCGGCTTGATCAAAATACATAACACCCTTCATTTTGTCACCCTCTCTCATGGATAAACGGCTTTCGCCGTCCTTAAAGACGAGCACGCTTAATAAGGTTGTGCGAACCACGTTAGTTGTAAACTTACTTATCAACTCATAAATATAGCATACCTTAGTTTGATCTTTCAGTTCGAAAGAAAACCATCGGTATGCTATCTAATTTTAAGAGATTTTACCTTGAAGTAATTCTAGCAGACGGTTTAAATCGTCTTTGGAATAGTAGAGAAGTTCAATCTTACCTTTATCCTGCTGATTTTTGATTTTCACCGTTGTGCGGTAAATATCTCTCAACTGATCTTCGGCTTGATTAATATATGGATCTCTATTCTTTTCTTTTTGCTTACTTCTTTCTTTTTCTTGCCCAGGTGTCTCTTCTAACGTTTTCACAGCTTCTTCAAGCTCACGTACACTCCATTGTTTACTGATGGTCGTTTCAGCGAGTTCTTTCTTCACCTTATCGTCCTTCACACCCACAATGGCTCTAGCATGTCCCATTGATAATGTTCCACGTGAAACATATTGTTTAATGGATTCTGGCAGTTGCAGCAATCTCAGAAAGTTAGCAATATGCGATCTACTCTTTCCAACCTTTGCAGAAAGCTCTTCTTGTGTTAGAGAAAACTGATCAATGATACCTTGGTAAGCAAAAGCAATTTCCATCGCGTTAAGATCTTCACGTTGTACATTCTCAATCAAAGCGATTTCCATGACTTGCTGATCCGAGAAGTTTCTTTCAACAGCAGGAATCGTCGCTATCCCTGTTACTTGAGAAGCACGGAATCTCCGCTCACCCGCAATGATCTCATATCCTTTGAGAACTTTACGCACAATAATCGGTTGAATAACACCATGTTCCTTAATTGAATCTGCTAACTCTCTAATACTATCTTCATTGAAATTTTTTCTAGGTTGATAAGGGTTTGCTCTCAATTGGGATAATGGAATTTGGATAACTTTATCACTTTCATCAATATGTAAAGAAGTAATTAAAGCATCCAATCCCTTACCTAAACCTTTAGAAAGGCCTTTGGTCATACAGAGATCACTTCCTTCGCAAGCTCTAAATACACTTCCGCGCCTTTTGATCTAGGATCATACGTAATAATGGATTGTCCATGACTTGGCGCTTCACTTAAGCGAACATTTCTTGGAATAATCGTTTGATATACTTTTGTTTGGAAGTATTTTTTGACTTCTTCAATAACCTGTATACCAAGGTTAGTTCTAGCATCAAACATAGTCAATAAAACACCTTCAATTTGAAGCCCTGTATTAAGATGCTTTTGAACTAAGCGAACGGTATTGAGCAGTTGGCTTAATCCTTCAAGCGCATAGTATTCACATTGAATTGGGATAATGACAGAATCGGCAGCAGTTAATGAGTTAATGGTTAGAAGGCCTAGTGACGGAGGACAATCAATAAGGATGTAATCATATAAATGTTTCACTAACTGGAGGGATTTCTTTAATCGTACTTCTCTTGAAATCGTTGGAACAAGTTCTATTTCAGCCCCAGCTAACTGAATCGTAGCAGGAACTATTTTGAGATTTGGAACATTGGTTTCAACCGTAGCATCTTTGGGGTGAACGTCATTAATTAGTACATCATAAATACAATTAACAACATCCGCTTTGTTTACACCAATACCACTTGTTGTATTGCCTTGTGGGTCGATGTCGACAAGAAGCACCCTTTTCCCTAAAGAGGCTAGGGAAGCACCTAAATTCACAGAAGTTGTCGTCTTGCCGACGCCACCCTTCTGATTTGTTATTGCAATTATTTTAGACAAAACCATTTCACCTCAATCGCTTATGTTCCAAATGCCATACTAAAGCAGTACTACTATCTTAACATATCTATGGGCGAGTTACCTTATCAATATTTGATAGTTTATGTCCATAAGATGCAAAAAAACGGCTTGCGCCGTTTAAGGTAGCAATAAATGCTTTATTATCGTTTAGGAATCTTAATTATAATTTCGTAATGATCATCATGATCTTGCTCAGACGTATTAATATTTAAACCAGAACTCGAAACCATCTCTACAGATTGGCGAATCGTATTTAAAGCTAAACGAACATCCTTCGTAAAAGAGACGCGACGAGATTTTTTGAGCTTAGTAGCTTCCTTTAAGAAATTAATTTTAATTTCTGTTTGCTTTACGTTGAGCTCTTTGGCGATAACTTCTTCGAGAACTTTTACTTGCAATTCTTCTTGATCAAGCGCCAATAACGCTCTAGCATGACGTTCAGTAATTTTACGTTCCATCAATGCCATTTTAACTGGCTCGCTTAGATGCAATAATCGAATCTTATTTGCAATCGTTGATTGGCTTTTACCAAGACGCTGCGCTAAGCTTTCCTGTGTTAAATCGTGCATCTCTATTAACTGTTGATAAGCTGCTGCCTCTTCTATTGCTGTAAGTCCTTCACGTTGTAAATTTTCAATAAGAGCAATAGATGCAGCTTGAGAATCATTGAAATCACGTACAATCGCAGGGATTGTATCAAGACCTAGCTTTTTAACAGCTCTTAGACGTCGTTCACCAGCAATTAGCTCGAACGTGTTGTTTTTAACTCTGACAACGATGGGTTGAATGATCCCATGTGTGCGAATCGTTTGCATGAGTTCATCAATTCGATCGTCATCAAACAATAACCTTGGCTGATACGGACTTGGAATAATACTATTTACCGATATGTTCTTGACCTCGTCAGTCGTTGATCGATCTGTTAGGCCAAATAGCTTTGAAATTTGTTCTTTCATAGGAAAACTTACCACCAACTCTTCCCGTAGTTTAAGCGACCAAAATGATCCAAAGATAGACGACCTCTTCGTCCTACACAAGGATAAACGGCACCTTCGTCCAATTTGGACGTTTGCGTTTGTCAAGGTTGATGCGAAGCAAAAGTATAAACCTAATCTTTCATTTCAACGAAGGAAAACATTTTGCTAATATTACGTCGAAGTGTGACAAGTATATTCTCTTGAAATTACTTATCAATTAGGTTAAATTCACTCTATTATTAATTCAACATAGAGTCTGTATTTCCTTCTATTTGACACTCGAATCCATGTAAATGTTTCACGTGGAACAAATTCACAATTTGATTAAAGGCTCTTTCAGCGGGATACCCGCTTTTCTAGGATACTTAGCCGGAGTCGAAGCTAATTTGTGAATCTCTACAAAATGCCGGACCGATTCCTCAATCGGTAGCTGCATACGATTCACCTTAACTACCTTCCCTCTCAACTCTGCTAAACTGAATGAAGCCTCACTGAGTTCCTCATCAATCTCTGAACCTTTCATCGCAATGAACGTACCACCTTTCTTAACAAAAGGAAGGCAAAATTCATTTAGAACCTGCAATCGTGCAACAGCTCTTGCAGTAACCAAATCAAATTGATCTCGATATTTAGGTAATCTAGCAATATCCTCTGCTCTACCATGAACACATTCGGTATCCGAAAGCCCGAGTTGCAAAACTAACTCTCTCAAAAATAAGATACGTTTATTCAAAGAATCCACGATCGTAATTTTTAGATGTGGAAAAGCAATTTTCAAAGGAATACTCGGAAAACCAGCTCCAGAGCCAATATCTGCAACGGATGATACTTGTCCCACATTATAATTAAAAGAAACAGAAAGAGAGTCATAGAAATGTTTTAAATAAACCTGCTCTCTCTCTGTAATACCCGTTAAATTCATTTTCTCGTTCCACTCTACAAGAGTCTTGTAATACAACTCAAATTGATCAAGCTGTAGTGAAGAAAGAGTAATTTGTTGTTTTTCTAATAATTGAACAAATTGTTGTTGAATAGGATCCATGAATTAACCTCTAGCCGCTATGACTCTGTTGTAGTGTTCCAAATAAACGAGCAGGATAGAAATATCCGAAGGTGTAACGCCACCGATACGAGATGCCTGCCCAATAGATATCGGACGAATTTTAGCTAACTTCTGCTTAGCTTCCGTCGCAATCCCGTGTATTTCGCTATACTCGATGTCATCCGGAATTTTCTTTTTCTCCATCTTACGCAAACGTTCAACTTGATTGCTTTGTTTTTCGATGTAACCAGCATATTTTACTTGAATTCCTACTTGTTCTTTCATTTCATCATCAAGCTCAAGTGGAGAAGGAGTCATTTGTTCAATATGTTTATATTCAATCTCAGGACGACGAAGCAGCGAAATGGCTGGTACAGAATTGTTCAACTGCACACTTTCCAAGCTCTCTAATAATTCCTGCACATGAGGCTCAGGCTTAACCTTAACGTTAGTCAAACGTTCAATTTCTTGATCAATCAAAGCCTTCTTATTTAAAAATGCAGCGTATCGTTCGTCTGAAATAAGCCCGATATCATGACCAATTGGCGTTAGTCTTAGGTCAGCATTATCATGGCGAAGAAGTAAACGATATTCAGCGCGTGATGTTAGTAGACGATAAGGTTCATTCGTCCCCTTGGTTACAAGATCATCAATTAGAACACCGATATATCCTTCCGATCTATCCAGAACGATAGCTTCTTTTTCTTGAACTTTACGAGCCGCATTAATACCAGCCATAACCCCTTGACCAGCAGCTTCCTCGTAACCTGATGTTCCATTAATTTGCCCAGCAGTGAATAATCCACTTACCAATTTCGTCTCCAATGATGGTTTCAGCTGAGTAGGAACTACCGCATCATATTCAATGGCATAACCGGTACGCATCATTTCCACTTTCTCTAATCCAGGGATCGAGCGCAAAATGCCCAATTGAACATCTTCCGGCATGCTCGTTGATAACCCTTGAACATAATATTCCGAAGTATTACGTCCTTCTGGTTCTAGAAAGATTTGATGCTTAGGTTTATCAGCAAATCGAACGATTTTATCCTCAATAGATGGGCAATATCTTGGTCCTGTTCCTTCAATAGCACCCGAGAACATCGGTGCACGGTGTAAATTAGAATTAATAATGTTATGCGTTTCCTCAGACGTGTACGTTAACCAACATGGCAGCTGCTCATTACCACCAATCTCAGCTGCTTTTGTCTCAAATGAGAAAAATTTAGGCTCATCATCACCAGGTTGAATTTCAGTTTTACTAAAATCAATTGTATCCTTGTGAACGCGAGGCGGTGTTCCTGTTTTGAACCGAACAAGATCAAATCCAAGTTTACGTAAGGATTCCGATAATTTAACAGAAGGCTGTTGATTATTGGGTCCGCTCTCATACATCAGCTCGCCCATAATAACTTTCCCTCTTAAATAAGTACCTGTTGTTAACACGATGGCTTTGGAATAATATTCAGCGCCTGTTTTAGTGATAACGCCTTTACATACGCCGCCTTCAACAATGAGCTCTTCAGCCATACCTTGACGTAATGTCAAATTTGGAGTCGCTTCGATTGTTTCTTTCATTTTATGTTGATAAGCAAATTTGTCCGCTTGTGCGCGCAGCGCATGTACCGCGGGGCCCTTGCCTGTATTCAGCATTCGCATCTGAATATACGTTTTGTCGATGTTACGACCCATTTCGCCACCAAGCGCGTCAATCTCTCGAACAACGTGGCCCTTCGCAGGACCACCAATAGATGGATTGCAAGGCATGAATGCGACCATGTCTAAATTAATCGTTAATAAAAGCGTATTACAACCCATGCGTGCTGAGGCCAGTGCAGATTCACAACCTGCGTGTCCGGCGCCGATGACAATAACATCATAATCACCTGCATGATATCCCATAATAAACGTCCCTCCCTCTTTTATGAAAACGCAAATGCTGTCGTTTTCATTTTCCTAAGCAAAATTGTGTAAATATTTGATCGATCAGTGATTCTCCTACTGAATCGCCAATAATCTCTCCAAGCTGCTCCCAAGCTGCTCGAATATCAATTTGTATCATATCAATAGGTACATATTGTTCATTAGCATCCAGTGCATCTTGCAACGAACGTTTAGCTTGCTTCAATAGCGAAATATGACGAACATTACTAACATACGTCAAATCACTTGATTCTAGTTTACCCTCAAAGAAAATTGCCGCGATTGCTTTTTCTAAATCTTCAATACCTTTATTCTCAATCAGTGATAACTCAACAATACGTTCATGAGGAAAATAACTCAGAACCTGTTCGACATTCAGTTTTCTACTTAAATCCGTCTTATTCAATATGACAATCGTCTGCTTATCCGCTAATTGTTTCATAAGCGCAATTTCATCGAATTCAAGCTCTTCATTACTATTCAGCACTAACAAAATAAGATCCGCTTCAGCTAAAGCAGTCTTCGAACGCTCAACTCCGATTTGTTCAACGAGATCTGACGTTTCCCTAATGCCTGCAGTATCAAGCAGCTTCAAAGGAATACCGCCAATATTCACGAACTCTTCAATAACATCCCTTGTTGTACCTGGAATATCCGTTACAATTGCACGATTCTCCTGCGCTAATTCATTGAGAAGCGATGATTTGCCGACATTTGGCTTACCAACAATGGCCGTTTCAATACCTTCTCGCAATATCTTCCCTTGCTCAGCGGTTACCAAAAGACGGTCAATTTCGAGCATTACCGTATCACACTTGGTCTTTATCAAAGTGTTCGTCATTTCTTCTACGTCATGCTCAGGATAATCAATATTCACTTCCACGTGAGCCATCAATTCCACTAATATATAACGTAAATGTTTGATTTGCTTCGACAAATTTCCTTCAACTTGCTTTAAAGCTACCTTGAAAGCTCTATCCGATTTAGCCCGGATTAAATCGATTACCGCTTCAGCCTGGGTCAGATCGATCCGACCATTCAAGAATGCCCGCTTCGTGAACTCACCCGGTTCAGCTAACCGAACACCCTGCTGCAGCAATAGATCGAGTACCTTCTTCACAGAAACAATGCCCCCGTGACAGCTGACCTCCACGACGTCTTCCATCGTAAATGAACGCGGAGCTTTCATTAACGTAACTAGAACCTCCTCTACCTTTTCGGCAGAAGCAGGTTCTATTATGAATCCATAATGTACCGTATGCGTCTCAGCAACAGATAATTTCGTTTTAGAGCGAAAAATACGTTCCACGAGTGGAACCGCTTCGTCTCCGCTCACACGAATAACCGCTATCCCACCCTCACCAAGCGGTGTAGAAATAGCAGCAATCGTATCATTTAACATAGTATTTACACCTCGAATTTACCTCATCTTAAAGAAAAAGCAATGACATGATCAAAGTCATTGCGGTATCGTTATTTGACAGCGATAACCACCCGACGGTTCGGTTCTTCGCCTTTACTGTATGTTTTTACGACTGGATGTCCCTGTAATTCGGCATGAATAATCTTTCGTTCCTGAGAATTCATGGGTTCAAGAATCACTTCTTTTTTAGACTTAATCACTCGATTGGCGAGTCTAACTGCGAGCTCCTCCAATGTCTTCTTACGTCTATCCCTGAAATTTTCCGCATCTAAGATAATACGAAAATGAGAATTCGCATACCGGTTTGCAACGATATTCACCAAATACTGCAAAGCATCCAGTGTTTGTCCTCTTTTACCGATGAGAATACCTAATTCAGAGCCACTCATATTCAAGATATAGCCTTCACGATCTTTACGCGTATCTATGGTGATGGAAATCTGCATCGCTGTGAACATATCTTGTAAGAAAGCAATGGCTTCCTCAAGTGGATCTGGAATCAATTCAAGCTCTACTTTAGCTTCTTTGGTACCAATAAATCCGAACCACCCTCGAGAGGGTTGCTCCAAAATATGAATGTTTACACGATCCTCGGAAACTTGCCATTGAGATAAACCGGATTTAACCGCTAGCTCAATAGTCTTTCCAGTCACCACAATTTTTTTCATTTGGACAGGCCACCCTTATTTTTTTGCGCCGCCTTTTGCGATGCAGGAGAACCATAAATAAAGTAAGACTGAATGATTGTGAAGATGTTACCGAAAATCCAGTAAAGCGGAAGTGCAGCTGCGAAATTCATGGACATCACGAAAATCATAACTGGGAAAATATATAATAAGCTTTTCATTTGTTGATTCATTTGGGAAGACATAAACATTTGTTGAACGAATGTCGTTGCCGCGGCAATCAACGGAAGAATGTACAGGTGATCCGGTTGTCCAAGATTCATCCATAGGAAAGTATGTTCACGGATGTGGTCATTACGCATAATCGCTTGATAAAGAGCAATCAGAATTGGCATTTGAACAATGATTGGGAAACATCCTGCTAATGGATTCACACCATTTTGCTGAAACAGCTTCATTGTTTCTTCCTGCTGTTTCTTCGCATCATCTTTATACTTTTCTTTGAGCTTCTTCATCTCTGGCTGTAGATCTTGCATCCGTTTGGAACTTTTATACTGCTTAAGTGTAAGCGGCAAAATAATTAAACGAATGATCAAGGTAACGACCATGATGGATAATCCGTATTGACCCCATAAATGATCAGCGAACCAGTCCAGCGTCATAGAAAGCGGGTACACAAAATATTTAACGAAAAAACTTGCGGTATTCGGATCAATAGGTGCCATAGCTGCACTTGACGGACTACATCCGGACAGTAATAAGATCAACGCTGAGAGTGAAGCTAGCATATAAATTCGACGAGTCAAAATGAGATCCTCCTAAATATCTTTTCCATCATAAACTATAACACATCTTCAGCTCGCAAGGAAATATTACGTTACTTTTTAATGACATCATTTCTTTTTAATAAAGAAGCTTTACGTATCACATGCCAGATACTTTTCTCCATCTCGGCATAGTCCATTTCAACCACTGGTTTTCTAGCTAATAAGATGTAGTCATAATGTGGCGTCATATTCTCTTTTTTCAGCCGGATAATTTCCTTCATCATTCGTCTGAGCCGATTTCGTACGACAGCATTGCCAACCTTTTTGCTAACAGACACACCGAGTCGAAACTGTTCCAATTTAGGTTGAGGCAAATAATATAGAACGAATTGATGATTGGCCATCGACTTCCCATACCGGTATACCTTATTGAAGTCTTCTCTTTTAGCTAATCTATATATTTTTTCCACGATTATATACGCTCCAGACAGATGACTCCAAGATTAAATTTAGTTTCTATACAATATTAGTTAGCTTATATAGTTTTAACAGAAATGTCCCCATATAAACCATCCAACAAAATGCAAAAAAAAAAGCCCCTTCCGGAGCCTCATTTTTACGCGCTAAGAATTTTTCTTCCTTTAAGACGACGAGCTTGTAGAACTTTACGACCGTTCTTCGTGCTCATTCTTTTACGGAAACCATGATTCTTCTTACGCTTTCTCGTATTCGGGTTAAACGTCGGACCCATCTATAGCACCTCCCTACCTGAGGATATCCATCCTACAAAATTTCTACTACTCATTAAATCATTTCTACAGCAGAAAGTCAACATACCCGAGTGTACAGCTGAAGAAGACATTTTCTCCATAAATATAAAAAAAAGAACAACCTGTGTATAAAATTTCACCTCTCCACAGAGAAGCTTGTCGAAAATTAACATAATATCAACAATATCTTGTGTTGTGAACAAAATCTATGCACAACTTGTTGTAAATGTGGATAATATCAAACAATCCGTTGATTAACAAGTAATCTTTTGATAAGATGATAATGTTTCTGTTGTGGATAGACACCACTAACTCTCCGACTTATCAACAACCTGTGGATAACAATGTGCACAATTTTCCCTCTACAAGAATAAGTCATTTCAGCCGATCCTTAATAATGTGGATAAAATCGACAAAAATCGTCCTTTCTTGACCGCATCAGACATAAAGTTTCTTTTCATTGTTAACCGCACAAACTATATACAAATTTCGATTAAGCCGAACGTTTAATGTAAATTGCTTATATTCGAGATTTTACAATAAAGCTTTATAAACCGAACATATCTTTACTGGCCTTATGCCACATGTTTGATTTCAAAGGAGTGAATTACTGTGGAAGGCCATTCTACGGACTTATGGCAGCAAATTTTAACGATTATTCAAACCAAACTCAGTAAACCAAGCTTCGACACTTGGCTTAAATCAACCAAAGCGACAGTATTCAATGATTCAACTGTCGTTATTTGTGCGCCCAACAATTTTGCTCAGGAATGGCTCGAAAGCCGTTATACCAAGCTAATTGAAGGAACCATTTATGACTTTACAGGTAAACATGTTTCTGTGAAATTCATCATTGAAACGGAAGAGCAGAAATCTCAGTCAACAGCGGTTCAACCAGCTGTTATTCCACCTAAAGGTCCTGCGATCGTTACAGGTGAAGAAAATTTCACCAATATGATGAATGCCAGGTATACCTTTGATACGTTCGTTATCGGATCAGGCAATCGATTCGCTCATGCTGCATCTTTAGCTGTTGCCGAAGCGCCGGCTAAAGCTTATAATCCACTCTTTCTTTATGGAGGAGTTGGTTTAGGTAAGACCCATTTAATGCATGCCATTGGCCACTATGTGTTAGAACATAACCCTGGGGCACGTGTTTTATATATTTCATCAGAAAAGTTCACGAATGAATTTATTAATGCGGTTCGTGATAACCGCGGAGAAGGATTTCGTAATAAATATAGAACGATCGATGTGCTATTGATTGATGATATTCAATTTCTCGCTGGTAAAGAAGGTACGCAGGAGGAGTTTTTCCATACATTTAATGCGCTTCATGAAGAAGGCAAACAAATTATTATCTCTAGTGACCGGCCGCCCAAAGAAATTCCAACCCTGGAAGATCGGTTACGCTCAAGATTTGAGTGGGGACTAATTACAGACATTCAGCCCCCAGATTTAGAAACACGCATAGCCATTCTTCGCAAAAAAGCGAAAGCAGAGAATCTGGAAATTCCGAATGAAGCGATGATCTACATCGCGAACCAAATTGATACGAATATTCGTGAGCTTGAAGGTGCTTTGATTCGAGTTGTTGCGTATTCATCCCTTATCAATCAGGATATTAGCGTGCATCTAACAGCCGAAGCATTGAAAGATATTATTCCATCGAATCGACCACGGGTAATCACGATACAGGATATTCAGCAACGGGTTGGAGAATTCTATGGTTTAAAGCTAGAGGATTTCAAAGCCCGTAAACGAACAAAAGCCGTCGCATTCCCTAGACAGGTCGCGATGTACCTGGCACGTGAGTTGACGGACTTCTCTTTGCCGAAAATCGGAGATAATTTTGGTGGTCGTGACCATACAACGGTTATCCATGCCCATGATAAAATATCACAACAATTAAAAGTAGATCAGGATCTTTACAAGATCGTTCATAATCTGACAGAACGCATCAAGAACCCCTCTTGATAACATTTAATTTTGGGTAAGCCTATGCACAATCTATTCACATGTGGATAGGCTTGATTTATATAAGGTTCATCCACATATCCACATATCCAGAGCCCCTACTGCTATTACTAATAAAGAATGTTATTATATAATGATTATGCTAACGCAATGAAAAAAAGAACCACAGGAGTGAAATCATGAAATTAACCATCCTAAAAGACCATCTCATTGAATCCATTGGTCACGTTTCCAAGGCCATATCCTCTCGTACAACCATACCTATCCTTACAGGGATCAAAATAGATGCAACCTTAAGCGGTGTAACCCTTACAGCAAGCGATACGGATATTTCCATTCAAAGCTTTACCCCTAGTGAAAATGACAAGATTAAAATTATTGAACTATTTCAAGCTGGCAGTGTTGTTCTTCCAGCCAAATTCTTCGTTGAAATTATTCGCAAACTACCTGCACAATTAATCGAAATTGAAGTAAGAAATAACTTTCAAACGATTATTCGTTCTGGTTCTTCTGAGATTCAAATCATGGGGCTCGATCCCGATGAGTATCCGCTGTTGCCTGAAATTGAAGAAAGTAAAATGCTTCGTTTACCCAGCGATTTGCTAAAAACGATGATAAAGCAAACTTCATATGCCGTATCAACGAATGAATCGACGCCTATTCTTACGGGTGTGCTCTGGAACATCTCAGGTGATAAACTGAAATTTATTGCTTGTGATCGTCATCGACTCGCTAGTAGAGAGGTAACGGTTGATAATGATAATGCTCATCAACTGCCTAACATTGTTATCGCAGGCCGAACTCTGAACGAATTAAGCAAAATTTTGCCTGATCAAAACTCCCTTATAGATATAGTTATTTCAGACAATCAGGTTTTATTCAAAATTCATTCAATTTTGTTCTATTCTCGCATTTTAGACGGAACTTACCCGGATACATCGAAGCTGATTCCGCAATCTTTTCAAACCGAAATGGTCGTACCAACCAAAGAATTGGCTGAAGCCATCGACCGTGCTTACTTACTTTCCAGAGAAGATAAGACGAACATTGTGAAAATGATGATGCTTGAAGACCAGACGATTGAGATTTCTTCGAGTTCTTCCGAACTTGGAAAAGTAACGGAGCAAATTAACCTGCAGCATATTGCTGGTGAGTTACTCAAAATCTCATTTAACTCCAAATATATGCTCGATGCGCTTAAAGTTCTTGATTCCGAGTTCATTCACATCGGATTTACTGGAGCTATGCAGCCAATCATCATGAAACCACAAGATTCCACAAACATTCTGCAGCTTATTTTGCCGTATCGAACAACGAATTAAGGAGTGCGTTATATGAAACAGATCCCCATAAATACGGACTATATTACACTTGGACAGTTTCTGAAATTATCGGACTGTATATCCACAGGTGGACAAGCCAAATTTTTTGTTGTGGATACAAAAATTGAAGTGAACGGACAAGCTGAAAATCGTAGAGGCCGGAAACTCGTGCCGCAAGATGTGGTAACCGTGGAGGGTTTCGGACAATTCGAAGTCGTTAGCTCCTGATCGGATTAACCCAGGAGGATGGCCACCCATGTTTTTGAACAGACTCGTACTCAGTCATTACAGAAATTATGACCAGATTGAGCTAACAACGGATAGCAATGTGAATATATTCGTTGGACCTAACGCCCAGGGCAAAACTAATTTATTGGAATCAATCTATGTAATGGCCATGACGAAATCACATCGGACTCATCAGGATAAAGAATTAATTGGCTGGAACGGTGAGCAGACGCAGCTGCATGCAGAAATTCAGAAGCGATATGGGAGCTGTAAGCTGGATCTCTCCATTTCGACCAAAGGTAAAAAAGCGAAAATCAATGGCCTCGAACAAAAGAAGCTTAGTAACTTTATCGGTGCTTTGAATGTGGTCATGTTTGCTCCGGAAGACTTGGAGATCGTCAAAGGAACTCCGGGTATTAGAAGGCGTTTCCTCGATATGGAGATTGGCCAAGTACAGCCCTCCTATCTGCATGATTTATCGCAATATCAGAAAATTTTGGTGCAGCGGAACAATTATTTAAAGCAATCTTTTCCAGGAAAAACCGCGCCAGACGCGATGTTAGACATTTGGAATGAACAATTAGCACAGTATGGTGTTAAAATTATGAAAAAACGTCAAAGCTTTATTAAGAAGCTACAACAATGGGCGGAAACGATCCATAGAGGGATTACGAACGATAGTGAGGAGCTTCTTATTCGCTATTCCCCCTCTTTTGACATGACACCGTTTGAAGATGAATCTGTTTTATTAGACCAATTTATGATAAAGTTATCATTGGTTAGAGATCAGGAATTCCGAAGAGGTGTTACATTAGTGGGCCCTCATCGTGACGATCTTCTTTTTTACATCAACGACAAAGAAGTCCAAACGTATGGATCACAGGGCCAACAGCGTACTACAGCGTTATCACTTAAGCTTGCAGAAATAGAGCTTATTCATGAGGAAGTTGGCGAGTATCCCCTATTATTGCTGGATGATGTGCTATCCGAGCTTGATGAGTATAGACAGACACAACTGATCCGTACGTTTCAGCAGAAAGTCCAAACTTTTATTACAACAACAGGTCTAGAAAGTGTCCATTTGGATCAACTGGATCATGCTTCCGTGTTTCATGTTTTGAAAGGAAATGTAAGCGGCAGGAGCTGAGGAGCATGTTTATTCATTTGGGTGGAGAGAAAATTATTAGAGCATCCGAACTGATTGCTATTTTCGATATCTCGATCGAGAAATCTTCCAAAATATCGAAACAATTTATACAGCAAGCTTTAAAAGATAAAAAAACAGAGCAAATCGGCGAAGAAGATTGCAAATCACTCGTTGTTACGAAGAGTAAAGTGTATTATTCTCCAATTTCCTCTACTACGCTCAAGAAAAGAGCGCATCAATTACTAACGAATTAACCTTTTCTCCCCACATAGGAAAGAAATAAGATTTCGGCATGTCGAAATCAGTTTTCTTATTGGCGAATATACTGTCCTCTAAGCGCGTCACTCATTTTCGAATGACTACGATAGAGGTTTCTCTCACTATAAAAAAGCAGGTGAAGATTAACATGTCTGTGAATCAAAATGCGTACGATGACAGTCAGATTCAGGTTCTGGAAGGTTTAGAGGCCGTTCGTAAAAGACCGGGTATGTACATTGGTTCAACCAGTGCCCGTGGACTTCATCATCTTGTATGGGAAGTTGTCGATAACAGTATCGATGAAGCTTTAGCCGGCTATTGTACAAAGATTGACGTAATTGTTCATAAGAATAATAGTGTTACCGTTATCGATAATGGCCGTGGAATCCCTGTTGGTGAAAACGCCAAGTTAAAAAGACCAACGCTCGAAGTTGTTCTAACGGTTCTTCATGCCGGCGGTAAGTTCGGTGGAGATGATTCCGGCTATAAAGTATCGGGTGGTCTGCATGGTGTAGGTATCTCTGTTGTTAATGCGTTATCTGAGCTGCTGACGGTTCAAGTTAAGCGTGAGGGTAAAATTCATCAACAAGAGTATCGCCGCGGTGCGCCTCAGTACGACGTGAAGGTCATTGGTGAAACGGAAGAAACAGGGACGCAAGTTACGTTCCAACCGGATCCGGAGATCTTCAAGGAAACGACGGAGTATGACTATGATATTCTCCAATCCAGAATTCGCGAGCTAGCTTTCTTGAATAAAGGAATCGAGATCAATTTAATTGATGAGCGTACGGATACGGTCAATACACATAGGTACGAAGGCGGGATTGTTTCCTTCGTTCAGCATTTGAACCGTAACCGTGAAGTCGTCAATGAGATGCCAATCTATGTGGAAGGTTCCAAAGATAATATCTCCATCGAGATTGCCCTTCAGTACAACGATAGCTATACGGAAAATATTTACTCCTTCGCGAATAACATCAATACACATGAGGGTGGTACTCACGAGTCCGGTTTTAAAAGCGCGCTAACGCGGATCTTGAATGACTATGCCCGCAAAAGTAATTCGTTGAAAGAAAGTGACTCCAACCTGTCGGGAGATGATGTGCGCGAAGGTCTTGCTGCCATTATTTCCGTGAAAATCCCTGAACCCCAATTTGAGGGTCAAACGAAGACTAAACTAGGGAATAGTGAAGTCCGCGGTATTGTAGAATCTCTATTTGCCGAGAAGCTGCAAACATTTATGGAAGAGAACCCCTCTGTTGCGAAGAAGATTCTCGAAAAAGGGATTCAAGCGGCAAGAGCAAGAGAAGCTGCGCGTAAAGCGAGAGAATTAACTCGTCGTAAAAGCGCATTGGAAGTAAGTGCGCTGCCAGGTAAACTAGCAGATTGCTCATCCAAGGATGCTTCTATCAGTGAGATTTACATCGTAGAAGGTGACTCAGCAGGTGGATCAGCTAAGCAAGGACGTGATCGTCACTTCCAAGCGATTCTTCCACTTCGCGGAAAAATTCTGAATGTAGAGAAAGCTAGATTGGATCGTATTCTATCCAATACGGAAATTCGTGCGATGATTACAGCCTTTGGCACAGGGATCAGTGACGATTTCGATATCGCTAAGGCACGTTATCACAAAATTATTATCATGACAGATGCCGACGTTGATGGAGCACACATTCGTACGCTTCTGCTTACTTTCTTCTACAGGTACATGAAAAAATTAATCGAAACCGGTTATGTGTATATTGCACAACCGCCACTTTTCAAGCTCGAAAGAAATAAAACGGTTCGCTATGCGTATAACGAAAAGCAAAGAGAAGCCATCATGCAGGAGTTCGGTGAAGGCGCCAAAGTCAATGTACAGCGTTACAAAGGACTTGGCGAGATGAATCCAGAACAATTGTGGGAAACGACGATGGATCCGGAAAGCCGTACATTCCTTCAAGTAACGATCGAAGATGCGATTGAAGCAGATACGCTCTTTGATTCATTGATGGGAGATAACGTAGAACCTAGAAGAGATTTCATCGAGGAACATGCGAAGTACGTGAAAAATCTAGATATCTAAACGTCCTAGACGTTGCTAACGATGTAAGCTTTCAGGAGGAACATTCATGAGCGAAGAATTACATTCGCAAGTCAAAGAAATTGACATTTCTACCGAAATGCGTACATCTTTCTTAGACTATGCGATGAGTATCATTGTCAGTCGTGCACTGCCAGATGTAAGAGACGGTCTGAAGCCTGTTCATCGTCGTATCTTGTTTGCGATGTCTGAGCTAGGCATGTCTCCAGATAAACCACATAAGAAATCAGCGAGAATCGTTGGTGAAGTCATCGGTAAGTACCATCCGCATGGAGACACTGCGGTTTATGAGACGATGGTTCGGATGGCGCAAGATTTCTCACTTCGTTATATGCTGGTTGATGGTCATGGTAACTTTGGATCGATCGACGGTGATATGGCAGCGGCCATGCGTTATACCGAAGCTCGCTTGTCGAAGATCGCGATGGAGCTTCTTCGCGATATTAACAAAGAGACAATTGACTATAAACCAAACTACGATGGCGAAGAAAATGAACCGGTTGTTCTCCCTTCTCGTTTTCCGAACTTGCTTGTGAACGGAAGCTCCGGGATTGCGGTAGGGATGGCTACAAACATTCCTCCTCATAACCTTCGTGAGGTTATCGAAGGTATCCAAATGATGATTGAAAATCCGGATATTACACCTCTTGAATTGATGCAAGCTATCAAAGGACCGGATTTCCCTACAGCTGGCTTTATCTTAGGCCGTGAGGGGATTAGGCAAGCCTATCAAACAGGCAGAGGTTCTGTTACGATGCGTGCTAGAACTGTTATTGAAGAAAACAATAATAAAGCTAGAATCATTGTTAATGAGCTGCCTTATCAAGTAAACAAAGCTAGATTAGTTGAGAAAATTGCGGAACTTGTTCGTGAGAAAAAGATTGATGGTATCACGGATCTTCGAGATGAATCCGACCGCAACGGTATGCGAGTTGTCATCGAGCTTCGTCGCGACGTCAATCCGCATGTTGTTCTGAATAACTTGTTTAAACATACAGCCATGCAATCGAACTTCGGTATTATTATGCTAGCACTCGTCAACGGCGAACCAAGGGTTCTAAATCTTCGAGAGATGCTACATTATTACCTCAAGCATCAGCAAGAAGTCATTCGTCGTAGAACTGAGTATGATCTGCGCAAAGCGGAAGCGCGCGCTCACATTTTGGAAGGCTTGCGCATCGCACTTGATCACTTGGATCAAGTTATTGCCTTGATTCGTGCTTCCCGTACGACGGACGAAGCTAGAGAAGGGCTCATGACTACGTTTAATTTGAGCCTCGATCAAGCTCAAGCAATTCTCGATATGCGTCTACAGCGTTTAACAGGCTTAGAACGTGAGAAGATCGAAGCTGAGTATGCCGAACTTATGAAGAAAATCGCTGAGCTTAAAGCGATTCTTGCTGATGAGAATCTGATTCTAGCTATCATTAGCGAAGAATTGAATGAAATTAAAGAGAAATTCGGCGATGAGCGACGTTCCGAAATTACGGTTGGTGAGGAAAGCATCGAAGATGAAGACCTCATCCCGCGTGAAGATGTCGTTATCACGATTACGCATACGGGTTACATTAAGCGTCTTCCGGTTACGACGTATCGGAATCAGAAGCGTGGCGGACGTGGGATTGTCGGAATGGATACCAAGGACAATGACTTCGTCGAACATTTATTCGTGACGAATACGCATCATTATTTGATGTTCTTTACGAATAAAGGTAAAGTGTACCGTCTGAAAGCTTACGAGATTCCGGATTTGAGCCGGACGGCTCGTGGAACACCAATCATTAACTTAATCCAGATCGAGCAAGGTGAGACGGTTAACGCGGTGATTCCGGTAGAGAGCTTCGAAACTGAGCAATACTTATTCTTTGCAACGAAGCAAGGGGTTGTGAAGAAAACTCCGATTGACGATTATTCAAACATTCGTAGAGGTGGCTTAATTGCCATTAATTTACGGGATGATGATGATCTCATTGGCGTTAAGCTGACTGACGGTAACCAAGGTATTATTATGGGAACCAAGCTCGGCATGTCCATTCATTTCCCAGAACAAGATGTTCGTTCCATGGGTAGGTCTGCTACTGGGGTTAAAGGGATACACTTGGATCCAGAAGATACGGTTATTGATATGGACGTTGTCCATGAAGATAATAGTGTACTCATTGTAACGACCAAAGGCTTTGGTAAGAGAACGCCTGTTTCTGAGTATCGGATTCAGTCTCGCGGTGGTAAAGGGATTAAGACTTTGAACGTCACAGATAAGAACGGCCCTATTGTCGGTCTTAAAGTGGTGCAAAATGATGAGGATCTTATGATTATTACTGCATCGGGTACTGTTATTCGTACAAGCATGGATGGGATTTCTATGATGGGTCGTAACACGCAGGGTGTGCGCTTAATCAATATTCGTGAAGACGATGAAGTTGGAACCTTAGCTCGCGTGCAGAAAAATGAAGAGCAAAGCGAGAATGAGGAAGACGGCGATTGGGAAGAAACAGAAGGAACAGATACAGAAGAATAAAATGTCGGGATGGGGCTTACAAACCCATCCCTTTTACTTTACAATAAGAAGTATAAGAAAAATTAAGGTGAGTGAATGATTGTGCCGACAGTAGCCGTTTCTCAATTAAAATATGGTGAAAGATTAGGCGATAACGTAATAACGAAATTGGGAAATGTACTTTTCAATAAAGGAAAAGTTATTAGTGAAAGAGAGATTGAGATTCTAAAAGCGTTTCTCATTTCCTCTGTCTTTATTGAGTCTAAGAATGGTACAGAATCCGAAGCCACGAGTGAAGAAACGAAACCGAATGAAGTTGCAACCGTTCATCCTTTTTATATGGAATACCAGAATATGTTGAAGCTGCTTAAACGCGTCTTTTATCTCGCTAATGGTGGACAACCGCTTCCCATTTTAGATCTTCGAAACGGTCTTGAAGCACTCATTCAACATATTGATGCCTATAAAGTACTTACCTTCACACCGAAAAATCGCAGTTTGCAAGATTACATTTATCACAAAAGTATTCAGGTCAGCTTAACCGCTTATTCATTAGCTAGATGGCATGGCCTTCCTCAGAAAGATCTGATGCAAATAGCGTTAGCCGGTCTCTTACATGACATTGGTATATCCAAAGTTGATCCAGCCATTCTTGAGAAGAAGAGCTCCCTAACAGCATCTGAAATGGATGAGATTAAACAGCACACGCTAATCGGGTATCAAATTCTTAAAAATATTTCCGGTATTAACGAAGGTGTCAAATTAACGGCCATTCAGCATCATGAACGTGAGGATGGATCGGGTTATCCCTTAGGCGTTAAAGGTGACAAGATTCACATGTATGCCAAAATAGTAGCGATTGCTGATATTTATAATGCTATGACCAATGAGCGTTACTATAAAACGGCTTTATCGCCTTATGTTGTACTAGAGCAGCTCTTCACAGAATCATTCGGTAAGGTAGATCCAACCCTGGTTCAAGTATTTATGAACAAGTCCACACAAATCAGCAATGGAACAATCGTGAAACTAAGCGATAACCGTGTAGGTGAGATTATATTCTCCGATCGCTCGCATCCTACCAGACCTTGGATTAACGTTAATGGAACGATCGTAAATTTAACATTAGAAAGAAGCCTGTTCATTCAAGATGTTATTGGTCATATTTAAAAGGCATAAAGAGTAATGTTAACCCCCTATACAGGGGGTTTTCTTTATTATTAAGAAATGATTAAGAAAAGCTTGCATTCTGTATATAGATTTGTTATATTACTCCTTGTCGCTTCGGCGGTCGAACGAAAGAACGAGAGAAATTAAAAAAAGTTCTTGCAATCGAATAGGCTGATGTGGTATATTAATCAAGTCGCCTTTGAGGGGCGAAGGATTAAAACGAAAGAAATTGATCTTTGAAAACTGAACAACGAGTGAGTAAGCACGAACGAGAAATCGTTCAAAAAAGAGATTGCAAAATCTCGCTAGCAACGCAAATGAGCAATTAA
>NZ_JCAUAS010000014.1:0-192329 GCF_059692075.1 Paenibacillus sp. J31P190
CCTTCTAGATAAGCCAGGACTGCTTCTAGTTTCTCCTCGGTTGAGTATTTAGCCAAAAAAACTGCACCTCCAATTGTTAGACTGTGTCTAACAATTGGGGTGCAGTTCACGATGCAAGCTCCACCTCTATCGTTCTTACATTAGTTTAAACTTTTACAACTCTATATTTTTTCAATTGGGAAGAATAATGACAATACTCCTTTATTATTTTTAGGATTGTAATATTCTTGAATTGCTCCAACGATTTTGTAATTATTAGAAGGTAAATAATCCGAAATTATCTGTTTTAAAGTTTCGTTATACGAGTCTTGAGTACATTTGACCACGACATATTTAAACGCAGGTATGACCCATTTTGTCCATCCATTCGGTGCGATTGCATCATCAACAACTTCGCATCCTGCTAAATATTTCCCTTCATCCTTCCATCTTTCAAAGTTATCATCAACATCGCTCATAGCACCCCAAATCCCGATAATATTGCCTTCAGCATCCAATTTCGCCAAGTTGCTTATCTCAATAAAGTTACTATTTGCTTCTTGCCATAATGGCAGTATCCATTTTGGTCCTTCATTAGCAAGTCCCTTCCCTGCTTTACCAATAACCGAAAATTGCTGTTTTTCAACGATTTCAATCACTTTTTCTCCTCCTATATCCGTAGGAAAATTATAACATCATGCAAACGTGTGTTCCTGCGATATTTTACCATTACCTACATTAAAAAAACAAGAGCTACTGAAGAAATCTGCCCGTTACTTTAACGAGGCTGCCTATTTATGCCGGCAGCCTCGTTCTGATTTCTTATTGAACAAACGTTCCCGGACTCGTAAAAATCATGGTCCAGTTCCATCCGCAATCACACGATAACCTAACCTATTTTTCTTCACCCAAATATAAGATCTGGATACATCACCTAAATAGTACAATTTTGCTCCCCCAAAAGAAGTACTTCCCGCCCCTTTAATTTGAGCACTGAAAACCTTAATAGGATGGAGAGAGAAGAATAAATGCTTCCTAACCGCTAATTCCGCTGTTGGAGTGGGAAAGAAAAACAAATAAATCACTAACAATGTCGTGATAGATATAACCCAATTCTGCTTTCTCTTCGACATCGACATTGTATCATCCTCTCGTACATTATTATCCTGGTTTTAAAGCCTGTGCAAAGGTCTGCACGAGACAGTCCTATTGATATTGAACTATTGTTCATCGTTAGTTGAGCGACTAGACGGAGTCATTAGGTGCGGATTTGTCTTCGCTATATTTACTACTCCTCCCCAAAAAATCCTCTTTTGAAAAGTGTACATGAAAACTTAATATAATTTATCTGAAGTTGGTATTGAAGTCGTTTCATATTCATCTTTTACATCCCCTGTTAGTTAGGTTATATAGCTGCCTTCAAGTCTTTATCAAATGTTGTGATGTTTTTGACGACGAACATGTTTCCTGCATATCCTAAGAAAAAACTCATCCTGGGTCTTAAAGGAGAAATACATTTGGATATTGTAGGTAAAAGAAATGAAAGCTGATATTGCATCTAACGTATTTTATGATTTGTTTCCTCAGATCACCTGTCTCGAACAGGCGGCCACCGGATTTATTTTTACCGAGGGTCCAGCTTGGGATAAAACGGACGGCTCGCTTGTATTCAGCGATATTAAGGCAAACACGATTTATCGCTTGAAGGAGCAGGACCATCGCTCCGTAGTGCGGCGTCCAAGTGGAATGTCGAACGGACTGGCGTTTGACGCCGAACAGCGGCTCATTGCTTGCGAACATGCTGGTCGAAGGCTCTCTTTATATTCCCTGTATGATCCGATTGGACCGATCGTTACGCTGGTTGACCGCTATGAGGGAAAACGCTTGAACAGTCCGAACGATGTGATTGTAGCTTCGGACCGCTCCATTTACTTCACAGACCCCAATTACGGTTTAGTGAATGAATTGCAAGCACCGAAAGCGCAAGAGCAGTTTTTTCAGGGAGTCTACAGGTTATCTCCGTCAGGCAAACTGACACTACTGATCAATGACTTTGCTGGTCCTAACGGTTTAGCGTTATCGCCTGATGAACGAAAGCTGTATGTCAGCGACACGGAACGTCAGCATATCAGAGTGTTCGATCTTGATGAGCAAGGCCGAATGGTGTACGGCAGACTGTTCGCCAAGCTGGACGTGAGCAAGGGAGAGGGCGTCGCCGACGGCTTGAAGGTGGACGCAGAGGGGCACGTGTATTGCGCAGGACCGGGAGGAGTATGGGTGTTTGAACCAGACGGAAGCGTTATCGGATTGTTGAAGATTCCTGAAATAACTACCAATTTAACGTGGGGAGGAGTATCAGGACGGACCATGTATATTACCGCCACTTCCTCCGTATACAAGATACCCGTTGGGGTCACTAAAGCAGGATTTTGATCCGAAGCGAATAAGGAGAAGCTAGTACCCTTTCGAACCTGACGAATCCGTTAGTTGAGCTTTGACTGCACAGGAAAGCGTTACTGCATCTTCCCATTGTTCCGCCGCTACAATAATTACCTATCCAATCCATAAAATGGTATCATCTGTTTTAGAAGCTAATGGTAATTCTTTAATAAGCAAATCAATCCTAGTGCCCTTATATTCCAAATCATTATTCTTAAGATTAGATTGTGCCCATATTCTCAAATTTTCTAGCTCCCGAAGTGCAGATTCCAACTGCTCTTTTCTTAATTCTATTCCATTCTGAATCTCAGAAATTTTTGACTCTTTCATAGCTGGTTGCCAAAACTTTGTAAAGAATTCTTCGCGAGATATTGGTATTTCAAAACCTATTTCAATCCCAGGCGTCATAAGCAAATGCGTGTATGCGAATCAAATGAGGATATAGGCTTTTTATTGCATTACTGAAGTTTAGTAGTCTTGCAGTATCCGAAATCTCTTCCAATCCCTTTTCAACCGCATGATCGAAATCCTTCGAATTTCTTTGATCAATCATTCACTCAGTCCCCCCTTTTTCCTCTAAGTAATTCGATTGTTGAACTCTTGTTTCGCGTTAGCGAATGACTTGTGATGCGTTATAACGGATCACAAGTTTCAACTAATCTCGTTTTATAAATTCTTATACCTTTGAAAGGAGTGATTTAAGTGATTGTTATAAGTGGTGTTAAAACGTAAGATTGAGTTTGATCTGTGTTAATTTGTTTTGGTATAACACATTGTTCTCATAACTATCTCTCAGAGTAATGGGACTCAAAATATAGTGGGCGTTCGCCCCAACTCCCCATAAAGTTCCGTCCTGCATGAGAATCAAGGATTGCCGTCTGCCAGCTTCCACTAACTTAACTGAGGATAGGTTAGGCACCTTTGCAGGTTGTGCTATGTGATCCCCGAACACCGTGCTTCCGAGTTGTCCATACTCGTTATCACCCCACGAAAACAGATTGCCGTCTCGATCCACTGCTAGAGCATGGTCATGACCCGCATCAACCTGAATGATATTCGTAAGACCTTCGACACGTATCGGTTCAGGATTGTCGACGTTTCCGACACCGAACATGCTCTTAACACCCCATGTCCATACGGTGCCGTCATTCTTGAGAGCCACTGCAAAATTATTGTAGTTTGAAACAGCAATGATATCATGTAAGGTACTCAATTGCTTTAGTTCAGATTTGGTTTGTTGTGTTTGCCAGACAGTACCGTCATTTTTGAGCACCACCGTGAATTCAAAGCCTGGGCTAACAGATCGGACATTTGCCCAGGGCGTCTGATAAGGTTTCTTATAGATGATCTCGCTAATCTTGTACGTTTTCCCCAGTTTACCGTTGAAGTTCGATCCCCATGCGAATACGTGGCCTTCGCCATCAACAGCAAAAATACCTGAGTGCTTTATTTCTACAGAAACGATGTCTTGGAGTCCCTCTACTTGTCTAGGTAAGACGGTTGTTTCATATTTTTGTTCTCCGTTGCCCCATAAGCTCGCGTTGTTGAAGCCCCAGACCCAAACTGTACCATCCTTCTTTAAAGCAATACCAGCATCGCTATCCACTTGGGCGTCAACGACATCCTGAAGAATACGGGTCGGCTTCTCGTAAAACTGCCCCCACGTCCATAAATCACCTTCGGCGGTCACCAACACAAGGTCGGTGGTAATGATGTTCATTTTTTGTATTGAGACGGGGCGAATAGTTGCTTGCTTTGCCCAGAGACCCTTGTTTTTCTGTATTGCATCGGCCTGTAACGGGTCTAGTATGCTAGCTAACCCATCTTTTTGAAGATCCAGACTTTTCGCCGCATATCCCTCTTCTACAAGCTTTGCATTTAAAAGGGTGCCATCCTTCAAGTACACATTTACATGTAGGTGCTTGTTCCGATCGCGTTCACCCCGAATTTCAATTGACACCGCGACACTATTCGGGAGCAGCGACCTAATATATTCTGTTACCTCTTGACCGTTATGAATAGGGGAAATGCCAGCAAAGCGCACGGTATCTTCGGTTCCTTCTTTGGCCCCGTCGGTGTAGCGGATTGTAAGATACATCCCGTCTAAAACTTGCTCGACTCGGATATTACGCCTCACGGAATAATCTATGGATACGGTACGACTAGCCTCATTCCATTCAACCTTCGCTCCCATGGCTTCCGCAATAAAGCGAACTGGCACCAAGGTAGAGCCCTCGACAATTCGCCCTGGTGTTTCCAGTCTGAGTTCGGCATTATTCTTATAAGCGACCTTTTTTCCGATTGCATAAATGAGTTTGATATCACCAAGTTGAGCCACCACAGTCTGAATCTCCGGGCTCCATTCGATTACTGCCCCCATTCCCTCCAAAATGCCTCGCATGGGTACCAAAATGCTACCGTTGTCCTCAATTGGTGGGGTTTCAAAGCTAAGGGTCTTTCCGTTTAATAAGACTGATAGGGGGCGTGGTATTTCGGAAGCCTGTGATTTCGGGAATGGAGATCCTCCGATCAGAAGAATCAAAACGAAAATGAAGATTCGAGTTTTCATTGTAGCACTCCTAAGATATTTTGGGTAAAAATGTATTATAGTATAAAATACTTCTATGAATTCTTGGAAATACCTTTCCTCTCTACGTCAATATAATTTTATCTATCCTGCCGTTCTATGTGCTGTCGGCAGCCTTCTCCTGATGTCTATTGAGCTATAGTTTCCGTTAGCTTAATGAAACGACTGTATTCGTGAAACGATGACCAAGATCCAAGGGTTAATGATAGTGGCAAAAAACTAGACAAAGGGGTGAGCATGTATGAGGGGTTTGCTCGATGCTGCATTACAAATATTGAACATAGATAAGAATGATATCGAAATTTTAGGTGAGGGATTTGGGAGTATCGTTATTGAACAGAAAGACGGAACTGTCTTTAGAATTGCTAAAACCATAGAAACCGCACGTCAATACACAAAAGAGGTTCAGATGCTACCTCAGATCCGTGCATTTCTAAATATTGAAATACCATTGCCTATTTCGTATATGTTTGATCCGTCTATCACTCCTTCGGGAATCATGGGATATAAAAAAATGAAGGGAACCCCTCTTAATCCGGATGTGCTCATCTTCAAAAATCCAAGTGTTATTGCCAAACAACTAGCGAAATTTATTATTAAGTTACATCAAATACCAATCAATATGTTAGATAGCAGTTGTCCGCAAGAATCAAACAACAAACTCTTTATAAAGATATTACGTGAAGATACACAAGAAATATTAAACCAGGTTTTAACCGTAAAAGAGCAACAGAAAATGGATAAATGGTGGGAGGAAGCATTAGAAGATAGTACGTTTTTTTTCCATCGCTTCGTTTTGTGCCACGGAGATTTATGGTATGGAAACATTTTGGTTGATGATTTATGTTCAGGTATAACGGGAATTATCGACTTTAGTGATATGACTATAGGTGACCCTGCAAAAGATTTGGCAACGCAAGTTTATCTGGGAGTGGACTTTTATAATCAGATATTAAGTGAATATAAACATTCATTTCCAGAAGACACGACCATTGAACATAGAGTAAAAAAACATCAAGGACTGCGGGAATTAGGTGGATTACGGTACGCGATTAAACATGATATTTCCGAACTCGAAGATTCATTATCAAAAATAAGAACTGTAATATTTGCATCAAGTGACGGTTAGAGCACGATTTCCGAGATCACCCCTTTTATCATATCATGGTTTGTTTCGTTTATTTGAATATTGCTGCATAAGATATATGTTCTTAGCACAAATTTTTTTTTGTTTATCCTTAGATGCTCATCGTTTTTTTAGTATGCCTTTCAGGTATTACAGAGTGTTGTCGGCACTGTAAAAACAAAAAACGCCTGATTACTCAGGCATTCTCTTATAATTCATAATCAACCAATCTCCTCAAGCTCATATAGCGATGCTTCCCTGTTGCGAATAATTCGCCGTAGCAAGGATGCCATATCACGCGTGATGTCTCCTCGCTCGAAAAACACTTGCACCGCATCGCGCTCCGCCTGTATGGCAATCCAGTGGAGCTCGCGTCGGCAATCGTTGAATGACGCATCCTTGCGCCGCGAGCCGAAGGTGAATCTGCGCAGCCTATCCAGCATTTGCTGGTAATAGTCCAGCACGCCTTCGGTTGCATCATCGCTTTGGATGGCGCAGCGTTTGGAGAATTCATCGACGACGGCTTGGCTGCATTGCATTTTCAGCGTGCGAATCGCAGTGATATCAGGTTCGATGTAACTAGTCACCAGATGAGGCTGGGAGATGGACGTCATCAGCATTTTTAAGCGTCGCCAGATGTTCTTGACGATGACTTTGCCTAGATCCAGTTTATTGGCTAGAATGAGCTCTACTTGCTCCAGCATTTTCAAATAATAATTTGCCTGTTCACGGCTAACTTGCCCGTTCTCCAAACGTTCGTTCACATATTTGCGCTCTATATCCAGCGCCAGCAGGCGTATTCCTGCTTCTTCCTGCTGAAAACGCGGGAGTCGTTTCCATTTGCCATCCTTTTGTCCAAGCTGCTGCATCATGAGTTTATAGTCGCCAATCACAGTGTCTACAGCGACCTCGTTCTTCTCGGTGCTGGTCTTCTGGAGTGCCCGCACAGCGGCAGCCATGACCTCGATTTGCCACTCGCGCTCCATACGTTCTCTCTCGGCATCACCCGCTGTGCTTTTCTTCTTTGCAAGAAGCGGCAGAACGATACTCGCCGTCAACAGTGAGAATAGAATGACGGTCGCCGCAAGAAAAATAATGAGATCTCTCTGAGGAAAGGGAGCGCCATTTTGAAGGACAAGCGGAATGGAGAACGCACCGGCCAACGTCACCGCTCCACGCACACCGGAAATAGCTGTTAATGTTAGCATACGCAAGCTGGGCACCTCTTGATTCTGATTCCCAAACCAGCGCCCTCCTCTAGCGAACAGAAGCGTCCACACAAAACGCAGCAGTAACAACAGTACAAAAATGAGAATTGCATAACCGATGACTTTGAAATTATCGAAATTCGGGTCGCTTAGAATCGTCCGGGATACGCCCGGGATTTGCAGACCCAGAAGGACAAAGACCAATCCATTTAGGACAAACAAAATGACAGACCATGTTGCATTAGATACATTTTGGAGAGTCGGCATCGTAAACGCCATACGTTCGTTCTCGATCGCATGCACCAGACCTCCCGCTACAGCCGCCAAAATTCCTGATACTCCAAGCTCCTCGGCAATCAAATAGAGCAGAAAAGGCGTCAAAATTTGCAGCAGCATGTGCATCGTCTCATCCTCAAGTCCTGCTCGGCGCAGCAGCTGACGAATGCCGATAATAAGAAAAGCGACCAGAGCTCCGATCACTAAGCCCCCAATGGAGATGACGAGAAAGCTTAGACTTGCCTTCGGTAGAGAAAAAACACCGGTGACCGCCGCGGCTATGGCGAACTTGAAGGCAACGAGACCCGATGCATCGTTCATCAAGGCTTCTCCTTCTAACAGCCGCTTCAAGCTTTTAGGCAAATGAATCCGCCCGGCTAAAGAGCTGACTGCTACGGCATCTGTTGGAGACAGGATGGCGGCTAACCCGAATGCGGCTGCAAGAGGGATCGAAGGAATCAACCAGTGAACGACATATCCGACGACGCACACCGTTATGAAAACTAGACCCACCGACAAAAGAAGAATCGGAGCGCGCAATTTCCAAAGCTCATCTCGCGGCGTATGCTTTCCATCGTTATACAACAACGGGGCAATAAATAAAAGGAAGAACAATTCCGGTTCCAGGTGCAAGTGAATGCCAAGAGGAACGACCACCAGTATGGCACCTAATGTAATCTGGATAAGGGGGATGGGAATGAATGGAACGAAGCGGTTCACGACATTCGATACGCCGATCAGAACCAATAGAATGAGAATAATAATAAAAACGTTCAAGCGGTTATCTCCTTCCCCGAATAATTCAATAGATTTCTAAGAAATCACTATGGACATATTTTCCATCAGAATACGATGTACTTTTGTAATATTTCAATATTTCCCAAAAGAATCCTTCTCCATCCATGCAACAACGACAATCGATCAATAGACCAACTGCTGTTCGGGAAGGTGTTGGACAAATATTTGAAATTCATCCTGCATTTTGGTGAAAGTGTAGCCCAACTGAGTTTACGATTATCTTTTGAGTGCCAACTACTTTGCGAAGTTTTCCTAAATACGAATCATGCCAACTACCGCCATATTTATCACCATTTGGATTACTCTATATGATATTATTATAACGCTTTAAACTTATCTACAAAATAATTAAATTTAGATGGGTTAGTTCTAATATACTTACACGGACCTCCCTCGGGAATGAGATAGTGTTCTTGTCAAAATCGGGAATGAATAAAGTTCTTGTCAGCTGACAATAAAAAACAAACACTGCCATTTTTTCGTTTGGCCGTGTTTGTTTACAGTAACATAACGCTCTGCTAACATCGACGTTAAATTTAAAACCGCTTGTGGTAGACCCCCAAGCGGCAACTATACTATATTGTTTCATCTTTTCGCTCATCAGATGGTTAATGATTACATATGGATAACTTGACCTCCGTTAGCTGCGCTCTTCCAAGCCGCTTCCGTCAAACGCGCAATTCTTAAACCGCAGCTGGACGGTGCAGCGGCTTCGTTCACTATGCCGAGGATGAGATCAACAAAATCGCGATTTGGATCACTGGATGCCGGAAGCTCTTCCGATACTTCGACAAGTTCACTTTGCCCTTCCTTGGCAACGAATATTTTATTATTACGGTACAATACGGTTCCCTGATCGCCGTGAATAGATACATCCTCATGCCAACCGATGCTGGCGCTGCCGACAACATTGAAAGTCGCAATTGCGCCTTCCCGAAAGCGAACGGTGACGGCCGAGTCGATATCGACTTGCGATCCACGGTTGTCGATGAAAGCAGACACGTTTGCCGGTTCGAGACCGGTAACCCAAAGGACAACGTCAAGAAGATGGCTTCCGGAATCATTCAGCTGCCCCCCACAGGATAATACAGGGTTTTGCCTCCAGGAACCTGTCGTACCTTTCAGCCAACTTTGTGCCTGATAAGCGCAAATGTAATTGATTTTTCCCAGTTTTCCACTTTGGATCAACTCGCGAATATAGATGTACGGGCCCATCAAGTGACGCTGGTAGGCAACAGCGAGATGCTTGTTTACACTTGCCGCATGGGCAATGATGCGTTCCGCGTTCTCGGATCCGTCAACAAACGGCTTCTCCATCAGTACGTGTAAGCCGCCGTCCAAGCATGCCATTCCTTGCTCAAAATGCATGCTGTGCGGCGAGACAATAATGGCTGCATCTGCTTTTGCCTGTGAGATAGCCTCCCGATAGTCCGTATAAACCGCTACAGTCTTCAACTCGGTAAAATGCTCAGTCACTTGTTCAATTGCTGCAGCGGAAGGATCCGCCAACGCTACAATTTCTGCTTCGGGAACTTGCAGCAATCTTCGAACGTGCTCTCTTCCCATTCCACCAACGCCAATTATTAAGAAACGAACTTTTCCCATGTAATTTCCCTCCACAAAAGTACTGAAATGTTTATTCGAAATACTAAATTTCGATATGGCAAAAGCTAGGTTTGTATGGGCTCCAGCCGTTATTTGAAATACAGAGCCAAATGCTCCGCTGCCTTGACGATTCCTTCCCGCTCCTTCTCCAGCGTTCCCCAGAACCTGTGATCCTCTAGCTCTATGCTGACTGCTCCTTGATAGCCCAGACGGTCAAGTCTCACGGCGACTTTACTCCATTCCACCGCGCCGTGTCCAGGAATCGTATACCGCCACGAGCCTTCGGAGAATCCGTATTTCGCGCCGAATGTCGCTGGCAAGACGCCGCATTCGTACAACTCGTCATGCAGAATCTCCGTATCTTTCCCGTGGCAGTGGTTGATACGCTCACCGAATTCTGTCAAAGCTCTTAAATAATCGATACCGAGCCGCACCAAATGGGAAGGATCGTAATTGAGGCCGAAATGCTTTGAAGGTATCGCTTCAAACATAGACCGCCACATCTCCGGCGTACATCCTATTGTCGAATAGTGGGGAGCAGGTCCCGGCCAGCCCTCGATGGCGATGTAGACCCCTTGGCGTTCAGCGTGACGAACCAGCTCCGGGAAAGTGTCCTTCCAGATGGCGAAGCTCTCCTGACGAGGAGTCGTATGATCTTCAGGCACAAGACACATGAACATCACCTTTGCACCGAGCGCTGCTATGTCGGTCATCTGCTGCTTGACCGCTTCCGCTGCTGTCTCCCGTCGGGCTTCATGTTTACTCAACAGCGCGGCAGTCTGTGCCGCATCGACGGAGCCGATGCCAATTCCCACTTTGTCGCACACTTGCTTGACTTCCAGATTCAGTTTCGGAACGTCAAGCACGTCCAGGCCTGAACTTATTGCCCATGCGGCAACTTGTTCCATTCCTTCAGCACCGATCTTAGGCGGAATGCGCATTCCGATTTGTACGTTCATATTGTTCTCTCCTTTTGTCGGTTCATCCTTCTATTCAATAAGGTTTATACCCAGCCGCTTGATAGATCATTTCAGTGAACTTCACGACTTTCAGAGCTATTTAATTTATTTAATACCTGAGAAAGTAATTCCACGGATAAATGCTCTTTGCACTAAGAAGTAAAGGACGATTATCGGCAAAGTAATCATGACAAGCGTAGCCATCATCATCTGCCATTCTGCCCCGTGTTGGGACTTGAACCCCTGCATACCGAGCATTAGTGTATATTGGCTCTCATCCGACAGGTATATCAGCGGTCCCTGATAGTCCGTCCAACTGCCCATGAACTGGAATAGTGCAATTGTCAATAAAGCGGGACGACATAGCGGAAGCATGATTTGCCAATAAATTCGAATTTCAGAGGCACCGTCAATGCGGGAGGCGTCTTCTAGCTCCCTAGGTAACCCCATGAAAAACTGACGGAGCAGAAAGATGAAGAACGGAGCACCGAAAAAGGCCGGCAACCATAGCGGAATATTGGTCCCTACCCAGCCGAATTTTTTGAATGCGATAAAAATAGGAATCATCGTCACCTGGTAGGGCAGCATCATAACGATGAGCGTAATGGCAAAAAGCGGTTTGGCCCCCTTCCATGGAATTCTGGCTAAGCTATAGGCGACAAGCGGGCAGGAAAATAATACGGCCAAAGTCGATAGACCTGCAATGGTAAGTGTGTTCGACAAATATTTGAAAAAGGGAATATAATCTAGTGCGGCAGGATAATTGCTCCATTCCATAACGCTTGGTATCCACACTGGCGGCCAGAGAAACAATTCGCTGTTTGCTTTAAGTGAGGTGGAAACCATCCATAGAAACGGCGACAGAAAAAAGGCGCCAATTACAATTAACACGACATGAGCAAATACTTTTTGAACAGTTCCAAGTCCAGTGCTTCCCATGACGATTCCTCCTCCCTATTCTTTTCCTTGATAATGAACCCAGCGTTTCTGAGAGACAAAGATTAACGCCGTTAAAATGACCACGAGTAAGAAAAGAATCCAGGCCATAGCAGAAGCATATCCCATCTTTAAATAGCCGAAACCGTTCGTGTATAAATACATCACATAAAACATCATTGAATTAGCCGGTGTACCCTGTCCGTTCGAGAGTGTGTAAGGCAGAACGAAATTTTGCAGAGCGCCGATCGTGCCCATAATCAAGTTAAAAAAAATGACGGGTGTTAACAGGGGCACTGTAATGGTCTTCGTCCGCTGCCATGCGTTAGCTCCATCCACTTGGGCGGCATCATAGTAATCTTGGGGGATATCCTGCAGACCCGCTAAATAAATAACGACCGCTTGCCCTGTCCCCCACAAGCTCATTAGAATTAAGGATGGCTTAGACCAAGCTTCACTTCCGATCCATGGCGGTCCGGAGATGCCGATCTGATCCAGCCAATAGTTCACAAGCCCAAATTGCGGGTTTAACAACCAGAGCCAAATGATCGTCGTCGCTACGGGCGGCACCAAGCTGGGGATAAAAAATAACGTTCTGTAAATGCCTTGACCGCGTATTTTCAAATTCAGAAGGAGGGCTAGTCCTACACCCATCACTATGCTCAGCGGGACAAAAATCACCGTATAGTACAAGGTATTATAAATACTGATCCAGAAGACCTTATCTTGAAAAAGTGTCGCGTAGTTATTGAATCCTACGAATTCCCCCGGCTCCAGGATGCTGTAGGAGGTTAAACTATAGTAAGCTGACATGAATAACGGAAAGGCGTGAAAAAGAAGCAAACCGACAATCCAGGGCAACGCGAAGATGAGACCGAACAAGCTGATCTTTTTTTCGAATCGGGTTTTCCTTTTCTTGTCCACATCAACTAAAACAGTCATTTTTTTTTCGGAAGTTTCAATCGCAGGCAATTCTATTACCTCCTTTTTGCATGTCTATTCTATGAGATAAACTTCTTTCGAGGTCTTTTGAACATGTAGTAAAAGAGGGAGGGCAAAGCTATCCACCCTACCCTCTATATGTTCGCTTTCATGCTTGTTATCGGAATCAGTTTTTCTGCTTAGCCAATTCCGCATCTACATTCTTTTTCACTTCATCGAGAAGCGCTTGTGCGTCCCCTTTACCATGAATCGCCAAATCTTGTACGCGCATCGTTTCGTTCCAAAGAAAGGCACCTGCCGGTGAAACCGGTCTGGTGAAAGCTGTCGGCATTAGATCCAAGAAAACTTTCAGATTTGCATTGTCGGCAAGTTTCAACTGTTCGTTAACGGCCGGCAAAGCCGTAATATCGTTACCAGCATTCGGTCGTTTCGCCCAGAGCAATGTGCCTTCTTTATGAGCTACGAATTTAACGAATTCCCAAGCTTCTTTCTCATGCTTGGAGCCCTTCGGAACGACATATGACCAACCGCCCGCCCATGTCACCGATTTATTGCCTTCAGCCGCCGGCATCGGAGCTACGCCCCAATCGAAGTTTAGCTTGTACTTCGCCAAATCGTTCAGGATCCAGTTGCCGTCGAACTCGAAGCCAACTTTTCCCGTCCAGAATGGATTCATCCCCGTTTGTCCCATAGCGTCAGAGAAGCTAGTCAAGTTGCCAATATCATACTTCTTGGCGTAACCGGCCATCCAAGCAAGTGCCTTCACATTCTGCGGATCGTTGGGAGTCAAATTATGACTGCCATCCTCCCATTTGCCTCCCCAGTTCCAAGCTTGCGTATAGAGAAATCCCTGGTTCATCCATGGAATGAATCCTATTTGCGAGTACTTGTTGTTGCTTCCTTTTTTGAAAATTTTCTCGGCCATTTGATCCAATTCTTGAATGGTTTGTGGCGGCTTGTTCGGATCAAGTCCCGCTTCTTTCATCAACGTCTTGTTGTAAAACATACCACGATTGTCGGTACCCCAAGGCAAAGCGTATACCTTGTCTTTATAGACAGTTTCGGCCCAAAGTCCTTTATAATAATCATCCGTAGAAATGCCGCTGCTCTTCACATAGGCCGTCAAATCCGTCAGGGAGCCTTTCGCCGCCCAGGAACCGATCAAGAATCGGTCGAACAAAGCGACGTCGGGAGGATTGCCGCCTGCGATTGCTGTAAGCAATTTATCGGAGGCCTGTGTCTGGCCTGTCGTCTCCACGAATGTCATTTTCACTTTTATGTCAGGATGCTGCTTTTCGAATACGTCGACAACATTAGCTTTGAAATCTTTTTGGTAGTCTCCGCCCCACGGAAACCAGAAATCGATCGTAACGGGCCCGCCCGAATTGGTAGAACCTTTAGTGCTGTTGTTATCCGTACTTTTGGCATCCGTTCCTTTGCTGTTAGTGCTGCTGGTTGTGGTTGCGGTGTTAGTCGAACTGCAGCCGGCTGCCGTTAAAGCCATTGCAAGTGTTGCCGCCAAAGGTAGTACAACAAGCTTTTTGCTTTGCCAGCCTATCCGTATCTTTTCATTGTTCATATTTTAACCTCCTCTTTTAATATACTCTTTCTGAGCACACCCTTATTGTATCCGTTTTCATTTGTCTCCCGAAACGAGGGGATTTTTGTTTTTAGTGTGTTATTTTTGTGTGTTTATCTGATAACAGCAAAAAACACCTCTCTTATTTGGTAATAGGAAGTGACGAGCAACCATCTAGCCAAAGAAAGGTGTTTAATTTCGTTATCTAAGTGGAATGACCAACGTGACTTTAGTACCGACACCAAGAGTGCTGTCTATGAAGAGCCCGTACTCCTTGCCGTAGGCTAATTTGATTTGTGTATTAATATTTCTCAGCGCAAAATTTTGTTCCCCGACTACCTCGTCGATTTCCAACACTTCCGTCAGCTCCGCCAATTTTTCGGATTCAATCCCAATGCCGTCGTCCTTAACTTCAAAATAAAGGATTTGCCCTTCCATTCTCCAACTAATGTCCAACCTGCCGCTCCCTCGCTTATTTTCCAAACCGTGATAAATCGCGTTCTCCACCAGCGGCTGAAAGACGAATTTCAATACCCGATAGTGCAGAATCGACGGATCCATCTTCATATTGACCATGAATTTGTCCTGATACCTCACCTTTTGTATGGACAAATAACTTTCCAGCAATTCGGCACTTTCCTTGACGGTAACAAAATCGTTTCCCTCACTTAAACTGATCCGGAGATATTTGGACAAACCGAAGATCATCGTACTGATCTCATCAACTTTATAAATACGGGAAATCCAGTGAATCGAATCCAGCGTATTGTACAAAAAATGAGCGTTAATTTGAGACGCCATCATCTTCAATTGGGTTTCTTTTTTTAATAGCTTCTGAATGTACACTTCATCGATTAAATCTTTGATTCTCGTGACCATCGTATTAAAACTGTGAAATAACATGCCAAATTCGTCGCTTCTCACATCCGTAATTTGTACGTCGAAGTCGCCTTCTCTCGCTCTGCGCATGGACCAGAACAGCGTCCTGACAGGCTTGTGCATTTGCTTGGCAAACACTAAGGCAAGCGCGATGGCCACAACGCTAAATCCAATGACAAGATAGACGGTATAGTAACCTATTTCTCTCGAATCGCTGACCAGGTTTTGAATTGGTGCCATTCCGACAAACTTCCAATCGGTTATCTTCGATTTATCGAAGACCACCATCATTTCTTTGCCATCCACCAAGTCGGTTAAAAAACCACTTTGTTCGGAAGGAAGATTCAGCCCGGAAGGCTGCATGAGACGGGAAGCATTCGAATCGGCTACAACCGTGTTGTTTTGATCGACGATAAACGTAGTGCCTTGCGCTTGAAAATCGACCTCGGACATAAAAAGCTGTATCGGTTCAGGATCAAACTCCATGATTAGCACACCTATGTTCTGATTTATATGGTCGAAATTTTTGAGCGCCCTACCAAGCACAAAAACCGGTTTATTATCTTCGTTGTTATTTTGTTTTATAAAAGTCGGACGAATTCCGTACCATACCACCTGACCGTCCGCAGCTATAATTTGCTTGTACCATTCTTGAGCTTGATCATCTTTACCAACCATTGGAAGCTCCGCAAAGCCATTGCTTGACAACCGATAGGAAGCGTTGCCTTCACCCATCAAATAAATATTCAAAGTGTCGTTTTTCACGTTAACCAAGTTGGATAAAAACTTAGCGATTTGCTGATTGTTGTAGCTTTGATCGTAGCTTTCCCGATATTCTCCGAGAATGCCTTTCTGGATTTCCCTATTACCGAAAACGATTAGAGACCGGTTAGCATACTCGTTCATTAACAATTCAAGACGTCTGTTAGCCTGCTGAACGGTTTGCAAAGCAACCTGCGATACTTTGGAACTAATAATGTCATTGGCTTTATGATAGGACAGATAACCCATGATCATAATGGAAATTGACATGCTGACAAAAAATATAATAAACAATTTGTAGCCTACTGAACGCCATTTTAAATGTGCATGAAGATTCAAACCGGCTCCCCCTCGGTCAGGTTACAGTACGCCCAAATCCCTGTACTGGGCAGGGGTCATCCCCTCCTGGTCCTTAAACAGCTTGGCAAAATGCCGGAAATCCTGGTAACCTACCTGTTCAGCGACCTCGTATATTTTAAGCGTCGAAACTTTAAGAAGGTTCTTGGCCTTTTCCATCCTGAGGCGAATTAAATATTTGCTGAAAGTTTCACCTGTTTTCTCATGGAATATTTTACTGAAATAAGAAGGATTCAAAAATAGATGTCCGGCAACCTGGTTCATGGTAATCGCTTCCGTACAATGCACTTCCAAATACTTGATTGCCAGTTCGATGGACTTTTTTCGATTTCCGTAGGCGTTGTGGACTTGTTGGTATTGGCGGACAACCATCAACAGTTCGTCTTTCATTTCCGACAAAGTACAGTAAGGAATGAAGAGTCTATTTCTGCTTGAGGATTTCTCTGAGGGGTGACTTGACTCCAGCTTTTTTTCAATTTCATTAAGCAGAGCTACTAATCCGTCTCGCAACTGATGAGGTGGATATTTCTGTCGACACGTTTGTAAATGTGCAATCAGCTCATCAATCAATTCACTAAGCGCCGCATCATCGCCCAGTTTCACCACATGCACGAACCGATTATCCCAACCGTTAGGCCCTGTAAATTCCTGAGCCTGCAAAGATTGAAGCTGCTCCAATCGCTCTGCTTCGTAAACCTTCCCGTAACCGTCATATAATGCGTAAGCGCCTGCGTGAACAGCCTCTTGGAAAGATGCATGAAGGTTTACGCTTTCGCTCAATTTGCTTATCCCAATATTGATCCCGATCCCCAAGTGCCGTCGGCAAGCTTCAACGAAGGATTCCATACCTTGTTTGCTTCCGTCGTCCCCCTCATAGAATGGGGACTGTAATATAACGAGATCCGTATCTTCATGATGATCCAAAGGGCACGTTATCAGTTTTCCCGCTGCATTTCCAATTCCTTTAGCTATATTACCTATGGCATAACGAAGTAAATAGTGCTCCTTCGGATTATTTGAATGCGGTCCCCAATCATATACTTTTACACATATCACTTTCAGCCGATTGGGATCCAAATGGATGTTAAGCCGATCCCAAAGAGTCCTCATATACTGATTCGAAGCGCTTTCATTCATTAACAGCGTTTCAAGATATCTCTGTCGGGCCAGAGGTAAGCTTTCTCGAATACGTTCTGACATCTGAACAAATTGACGATGATCTTCATTCTCGCGCTTGATTTGTGTGATACATTTACGCACAACATCCAGCATCTGCGTTTCTTCAATTGGTTTAAGCACGTAGTCGGACGCCCCGTATCTCAGGGCCTTCTGGGCGGAACTAAAATCACTGTATCCACTAATAATAATAATCTTCGATGGCAGATTGCGATTCTTGACCGCTTCAATTAAAACAAGACCGTCCATTCGGGGCATTTTGATATCCGTGATGATTATATCCGGTGTCCGGGTTTGAATTAATTTTAAAGCCTCTTCTCCATCCTCCGCTTCACCAAGCACTTCGATACCTTCTGCTTCCCAATCAATGGTTGAACGTAAACCTTGACGAACCCATCTTTCATCGTCAACGATCAATAAAGAATACATAAGCACTCTCCTCTTGTTTAATACATAAGAGTTTGATTCCATATGCATATCTTGTCTTCTACCATACTTAATAAGTATATTATACTGGATTTGAAAGAAACAGAATCTTGCATATCGTCTAAGATTAATCGTCAAAAGTCAACATAAAATGGTAGGCTTCGAGGGATGCTTAACATGCATCTTAATTGAGGAACTTGGCGGAAAGCTGGATTGGCTGGATAGCGAGAGAAAAATCATGATTCAAGTGAACGGTACGAAAATCGAGTTATACTTCCTATAACTCAACACTGGTCCTTTATTTCCCTCTGAATTCCACGTTAAATTAATTTTTTAGTCATAATGATTTCCATCGGCTCATTTTCGAGTAATAAACATCCCGCATCCTTATATCCTAAATTTCTGTAGAAGTGCTGTGCCTCTTCGTTAGCCTGAGTAGACGTCATAACCAATTTAAAACCGTTTTGTTTCATTTCTTCTTCCCATAAGAGGACAACTTTCATCTTGGTTCCGTAGTATGTATATTTCTTTTTTCTTTATTTTTGGCAATATTAAGTTCTCTAAAATATGATGGTCACGTTCTCGTATGTATCCATAGTCTGAATCAGTTGCAACAACTATCTTCATCTTTCCTCCCCATATGCCTACCCCGAGCTTCATATTTCCACATAAAATGGTTCTGATTGCGGCTTTATCCCTTATTGGCTTATAGGGTTTTATTATCAGGGTTTGCACTGACATACTCCCTTTCGATATTGGAGACATGTATCACTGGAAATATTTTACCACATTTCTGTGCACACGTATTGCACTATCCTCCCGTTAACTTAATGAAGGCCACAGATCAAATCGGCAGCCTTGTCCTGGGTTTTCATTCAACTATAGTTTTTCGTTATTGAACGAATTGGCAGAAAAAGTTATATAGAAACCCAGAGAAATCCGAAATCCGTCTCTATCGCAATACGATGCGAACAGAGCCGTCTTTTTATCATTGTTCCAAAGTAGCTAAATTGCTGCCACGACGGAATTTGGGAGAATATCAGACTTGAAATGTTGTGGATATTAACATTTTCTTATTATCGAAGGAGCGAAAATAAAAGGAATACATGTCGATTTGCGTCGAATTATGAATGAATAACAGTGAAAAGGGGTTGTGACAATGAGAATATCAAAGATGAGAATTTCTATGATCTTAAAGCTGATGTGTGTTATTTTTCTTTTGCTGTCTGTCTTAAATGGCATTAGCGTGTATTTTCTGCAAAAAGACATTAAACAAGAACGGCTGTCCTTGCAAAGACAATCAGAATTTAAACAACTGGGTACAGATCTGGCTAATGCTTCAGATTATTTGACGAATGAAGCCAGAAGATACGTGCAATTCGGGGAAAAAGAGTATTTTAATAATTATTGGAAAGAAGTTAATGAGACTAAGACACGAGATCATGTTGTCATGAAATTAAAGGAATTAAATGCTCCACAGGCAGAATTGGATCTCATAGAAAAAGCAAAGCAAAACTCGGATGCATTAATAAAAACAGAAGATGAAGCCATGAAAGCAGTTGCGAGTAAAGACTTCGATAGAGCCAGGAAGCTAATGTTTGACAAAAATTATGATGATAACAAGAAGATCATTAGGGATCCGATTGATGAATTTCAGACAAAAATGAATGCAAGGGCTGAAAAAGAAGTAATTCAAGCAAGACAACAGGCAAGCAGCATGTTGAACCTTGCAGTTATATTGTTAATTATCACATTCCTAACATTCTTCGCTATGCTTTATTTCATCATTGTTAAGCTGAAACCTTTAAAAACGGTGAATGAAAAAATAGCGGAATTAGCAAGTCAGGGTGGAGATCTTACGACAAGACTATCCGTATCTTCTAAGGATGAAATCGGAGAAATCGCTTCCTCATTAAACGCTATGCTGGATAGTTTGTTGGCTATGGTCCTAGATATATCGCAAGCTTCTAAGAATGTGTTTCAATCCACAGAAAATTTAACTTGCAATACCAAAGAAACTGCAACTGCAACAGTGGAAATTGCCAGAAGTATAGAAGGAATCCAACAAGGAGCAACAACTTCCGTACAAAATACATTAGACGGTGCGCGAGCAATAGAAGAAATGGCCAAAGGTGTACAGAGAATAGCAGAATCTGCTAATGAGCTATCTGAATCTGCTGGAGACACTGAAAGTGAAGCTGTAGAAGGTTTTGGACATATGGAACAAGCACAGCAGCAAATGCATTCGATTGATGATTCCCTTAAATCTTCCCTAAACATTGTCACCAAGCTTAGTGAACGGTCATCACATATTGAAAAAATCGTTGGAGCTATTATGGAGATAGCCAATCAAACCAACTTGCTTTCCTTAAATGCTTCAATTGAAGCTGCGCGGGCAGGCGAGCATGGAAAAGGTTTTTCAGTTGTCGCATCGGAAATTAGAAAGTTAGCTGAAGGATCAGCTTCTTCGGCATCGGAGATATCAGATTTATTAAAACAAATTAGAAGCGATTCTACGGAAACTGTAAAAGCTATGCATAGAGTATCTGAAGAAGTGGTGCTTGGAAATCAAAAAGTCCTATACGCGAGAGACTCCTTTCAAAAAATCTTACATTCCGCAAAAGGTATTGCTGTCCAAATCCAGGAGTTGTCAGCCGTTTCAGAACAGATGGCTGCTGGCTCCGAAGAAATTTCAGCCTCCGTATCTGAGATGGCACATGTATCTCAAGAATCGCTAAATGGGGTGAAAATAGTGAATGATAAAACAATCATACAGACTAATTTGGTAAAAGAAGTATCTTCACTGTCAGATTCACTTAGTAAAGAAGCGGAAAAAATGGAGAGAATCATTCAGAAGTTTAAAGTTATGTAAGTTTGACTAAGAAATCTCCGACTTTATTATCTACGGAGAGATTCAAGTTAGGTATACTTAAACCTCGAAGCAAAGCGGATTGACCCAATCATAACAAACAGCGGTAGCCTTAGGCGAAAGAATAGAAGCTTAGACTACCGCTGTTTTATTGAACTATAGTTCCTCGTTAATGACCCTTCTCAATCATTGACTCGTCATAACTGAGTTTACAACCTACTAAAATAAATCTGTAACGGCCCCTTTGGAAGCAGATGAAACTAATCTCGCGTATTTACTAAGAACACCTGTGGTAAATTTCAATTGTGGTTCAACCCATTCATTCTTGCGTTTCGCTAACTCTACTTCCGAAATTTCAAAGCTAATTTCTTGCGTTTCACTATCAATGGTAATGTTATCACCCTCTTGCAGAAGAGCTATGGGTCCACCTACTTGTGCTTCTGGTGCAACATGACCAACTACAAAACCATGTGAGCCACCTGAAAATCTACCATCAGTAATGAGAGCAACTTCTCCACCAAACCCTTTCCCAACGATTAAAGCGGTAACTGAAAGCATTTCTGGCATGCCTGGTCCGCCCTTCGGTCCACAATACCGAATAACTAACACATCTCCTTTGCGGATCTGGTTTTGTAATATTGCCTCAGTAGCTGCTGCCTCGCTATCATATACGCGTGCAGGACCAGTGAAACGAGACTTTTTCATCCCTGACATTTTGGCAATTGCGCCTTCTGGAGCCAGATTGCCCTTTAGGACGACTAACGGCCCACTCGTCTTTAAGGGATTATTAAACGGGCGAATAATGTCTTGATTTTCAAGCAACGGTTTTGATGCTGCCAAATTTTCTGCTAAAGTTTTACCGGTAATCGTCATACAATCACCATGGAGAAGACCTTGCTCAAGAAGAAGCTTCATCACGCCGGGAACCCCACCAATATCACTTAGATCCTGCATGACATACTTCCCGCTCGGCTTAAGATCTGCAATGTGAGGCACTTTTACACGAATGCGTTCAAAATCATCATAGGTTAACTCTACTTGGACAGAGTGTGCAATCGCAATTAGATGCAGGAAGGCATTGGTAGAGCCCCCCAATGCCATTACAAGTGTAATCGCATTCTCAAATGCTTTCTTTGTCATAATATCGCGCGGATAAATTCCCTTCTCAAGTAGTTCGAGTACTCGCTCACCTGCTTCTTCACATTCCAATGCTTTTTGAGGTGATATCGCTGAGGTAGAGGATGAACCAGGAAGACTCATGCCTAATGCTTCTGCAGCAGATGCCATTGTGTTAGCTGTATACATTCCTCCACAAGCTCCGGCCCCAGGGCAAGCGTTGCACTCTACCTTGTGAAGCTGCTCATCACTTATTTTACCATCATGATACAGCCCTACTGCTTCAAAAGCACTGACAATATCTACGTCTTTACCGTCTAACTTCCCAGGCTGAATTGTTCCGCCATATACATATACCGCAGGCAAATTCAGTCGGCCGATAGCCATTAAACACGCTGGTGTATTTTTATCGCATCCGCCTACAGCAACAAGTGCATCGAAACGCTCTGCGTTCGTAACAATCTCAATGGAGTCTGCTATAGCTTCACGGCTTGGTAATGAGTACAACATCCCGTCATGCCCCATCGAAATTCCATCTGAAACCGTAATGGTGTTAAAAATCAGAGGAGCGCCGCCATGAAGCTGAATTCCCTTTTTCGCTGCAAGCGCTAAGGAATCAATATGCATGTTGCATGGGGTTACTTCACTCCACGTACTCGCCACGCCAATCATCGGCTTCTTGAAATCCTCGTCTTTAAAACCGACAGCCCTCAGCATAGCGCGATTAGGGACGCGATTAACTCCCTCACTTATAACTTTGCTCCGAATTCTTAAATCTTTTTGACCAGACATACTCATTCATCCTTTCACTATTAGATTAGGGCATACAGTTCATGCATAGGTCTTATTAAGTTTTGTTTCATATATGCTGAGGCTTTTTCAGTGTCTTTCTGCTCCAAAGCTAATATGATAGATCCGTGCTCTTCCGCAGAGGTAAGTGTTCCTGTGACTGGTTGCTTAAGAAAGACATATTTAAACCTTCTTATATGAATTTGCAGTGATGTACTAAATGATGCGATGTACGCGTTATCCGATACATCTACAATTAAATTATGAAACTGCTCATCAAGTTCCATAGCTTGGTAAGTCTGTCCACTCTGGATGGCTTGGGCGAATTGCTTATTTATTTCTTTCAAGACCTCGATCTGTTCCAGTGAAATGAGTTTTGCTGCATATTCTGCAGCCAAAGAATAGAGCGCAGCGAGCGTTGGGTACATCTTAAGAATATCTTCTTTTTCTATGCTCGTTACTCTCGTTTCTTTACCAGGAAACATCGAGACAAGTCCTTGCATTTCCAAAAGCTGAAAAGCCTCCCTGATTGGAGTTCTACTAACAGCCAAAGATTCCGCTAGTTCAGCATCAATTAATTTCTCGCCCGGCACGAGTGTACCCTCAATGATCCATCTTTGGATTTGAGTTAATGCTCGTTCTTTAGCTGATATACGAGTTGGTGAAGAAAAATTGGGAGGTACTGGCATAAGCAATCTCCTCTTCAATATTGCATGTATATGCAATATATCGCATTCTAGAGTTCAATGCAATGAGTTTATATAATAATTTATTGTCTCAACTTCAATTGATCTATCACTTTTTTTTCGTATCAGTGTATATTTGCGTCGCTGGACATCTCAGATCACGAATCTACCTACATTAATGAAACAAATTTCACCTTATTTTTACTCCAGCGCCGCCGCTGATTCATTCATTAAAAAAGACCCGCGTCGTAAACGACCGGGTGGATTTAAGTTTCTAACATATCTTCCTTGCGGGTTTTAATATCAATACGTTTTGTTTAAACCCGTTCCCATAAGGACCGGGCGATCCTTGCAAACAGCAGCGCTTGCGTCCAGCGGTCGCTCACCTCGCACTGCTTGTTGTGCAGGCCGCTCACAGTGATCGCATAAGGTGGCGGCCCCAGCTCGCAGACAAACGGCAGCACCTCGCCTTCCTGTGCCACTTGACGCCAGTTACGCATCCCTCCGAGCCACCAACGTTGAAAATGCTTCAACATCGGGTGTTCGAACTCGCGATCAGCAGCACCCTCCTCATCCGCGCTTCCAAGCATGGGTAAGTCGATCTGCACCTGTTCCCCGTTTGATACGCGAGCGTGTATGCTCTTCGTCCGGGGGAGCAGCGCCTGAAGCAGTTTTTCTGCGTCATCCGACACGGTATGCATTTCCCCGGCAACGACATAATGTGAGAAGTCAATTGTCAGCTCAAGCCCAGGCAAGCGGTGAGCATACTCTACCGTTCGCAGCAGATCCTGCGTAATCGTACCGCGGTGCGTTTCGATATATGCCGGGATGCCCGCAGAATGTGATAACTCCGCCATGTCCGCAAGCAGTTGCACTGCTTGCTCTCCGACTAGAAACGGCCTCATCACCTGTACGTTGACAAAATCAACTCTTCCGAACGATTTTGCCTTGCAAAGAAACACGTCCAGCTCCTCCACCGTTTTCGGATAAGCATTTACACTGTATGAAAGGTTGTATTGATCCAGCAACCGGTGCCAACGATCGGCCTCCTTGTCCTCCGGCAGCATGCCGTTAATGCCGTCGTAGCCCGCCTCGGCGATGTGCCGCACCTTCTCCTCCATGCTCCATTCGTCACCGACGCCATTTTGAACTCCTTGTCCGTTCATCCCCCACCAGGACATTAGCACCTCGAGCCGCGGCTCACGCTTAGTGGACATATGGTGTATCATACTCAACGCCGCATGGTCCTCCATTCGGATTGATCGCCAGTTCCACCGGCGTGCCATCGGCACGGAACAGAGGACGATAATGCGCAGCAATTCGTGTGGCCGAGCTGTTGGCATAGTGACAAATGAACGAGCGGCGGAAACGATCTTTTGTCTTATTTCGGTACGAGCCGTGAATCAGATTTCCATTGAAAAAGAGCACATCACCACGCTCCATCACAGCCGGAATTGCCTTCTGATCCTTCGGCGGCTTCACATAGTGCGTAGTAAATGATTCCTTGGAATCCGACAGATCAGGACATACGATATCATACGAACTCGTCTTAGGCACAACTAACAGCCCGCCGTTCTCCTCATCCGCAGGATCAACAGCCGTCCAAGCGGCGATGCAGTTGCCCGGCTCGACCTTTAAGTAGAAGTTATCCTGATGAAGCGCCTGTCCCCGTGCACCCGGAGGCTTGAAATAGAACATGCTTTGGGCCGCCAACGGTTCTTCCTCATACAATTCAGCAAGTACATCCATTATCGGTTGATGCAGCATATAGCGTTTGGCTGTTTCATTAAACCGGTGCGGATGCATGACCCTCGGATAACGTTTTAACGGGTCGGTCGTTTCCTGCTGCAACACTGGCTCAAAATACCCCGGGGTCACCTGATGACTTATGTCCTCAAAGGTTCTGTCAATCTCCGCTAGTTGCTCCTCTGTAAACAATCCTTTGACTATTAAATAACCTTCCGTTTCAAACTGCTGTTTTTGCTCATCCGTTAACAAATGATGCTTATTCACCATGCTTTACCCTCCCCTATTTCTGCTAGAAGTGTTATTTATCACATTTTCATTATACAGTCGGAGTCCTGTTTAGAAGAAGAAAGCATCCTGCTAATTAATCATACGATTCTGCTATTTTACCCTCAAGAACACTTGTGAGCCGCCGCCATTTAGTTTTAATGAGATACTGTTCTTCTCACGTGACAATAGCGATTTCCTCTCTAATCTTTGCATTCGAATGATCTCCATTTAAGTTTTCCTGAGTTATCTCTTAGTCTATTTGCATCTTTATTGGTACATCTAAGCGTTCTCTCGGTTATCACAAGTGTTTGTCTCGAGAAATAAAAAATCCGCAGTTTATGCGGATGCCTTATCGGTCTATATTCATTGAGATTTTTCAATTTTGATAATTAATAAACTTGCGTACCGAAATCAAATTGCTTTGTTCTTTTAAATACGTCTGCCGTTTCTGTACGATATTTTTCATTTACTAGAGTTTGTTATATTCTTCATCGGTTACGGGTTCTAACCAATCTGTTTGTCCTGGTGTAAGAGCTAAGTGTACAAACCAGCTATCTTTCGTTGCTCCATGCCAATGTTTTTTGTTTGGTGGTATATTGACCACGTCACCTGTTTTAAGTAATTGGGCTGGTTTTCCTTCTACTTGATACCAACCCTCACCGGCAGTTACTAACAACACTTGCCCCGCATGATGAGAATGCCAGTAATTACGGGCACCTGGAGCAAAGGTTACATTCCCGATAGCGGTATTGAGTGGAATTGGATCGGTAAACACCATTTGTACGTAGGCGTCACCTATAAAGTATTGTCCTACTTTTTGACCCAACGGAAAGATGGTGCTATTGCTTAAGTGTTCGTTCTTCATTTTTTACTCCCTACTTTCTTTTGTTTTTATTACTAACCAACTGAGCTGTGGGACGAATAATCATCTCATTTATACCCTCGTATCCTTGTCATTACCCATATTCAGCCACATGCGCTTTGACTTGATTTTCACAACCGCCAAGGCTACTTACGATGCAGAGGGTAAGCAGCTCCCGCGTCTTCAAATCAATAAAGGTTTGATTTGTTGTAGCAATGTAGATTTTCCAACTATTGCTCATGTATTCCCCCTATTAAGCAAGGTAACTATACGAATATTCCCAAGTAAATAGACACACCGGTGTAGGCGTGCCCCTTCAATTTTACTAGGATTAATATTTATTCATTTCCCATCGTGCTGATGTCGATTACAAATCGATATCGGACATCTGAAGCTAGCACGCGCTCCCAGGCTTCATCAATAAGATTGGCGGAAATAACTTCGATCTCAGGGGCGATGTGGTGTTCAGCGCAGAAATCAAGCATTTCCTGCGTTTCGCGAATTCCACCGATCATCGACCCAGCAAATGACCGACGATGACCGATAAGGGAGAATACGTTAACGGACAACGGCTCCGCTGGCGCACCGACGTTGACCATTGTACCGTCCAACGCCAGCAGCGAAAGGTAGGCACTGATATCAATCTTCGCGCTCACGGTGTTCACGATGAGGTCAAACGAACCAGCCAGCTTCTTAAACGTCTCCGGATCGCTTGTGGCATAATATTGGTCCGCGCCAAGCCGCAAACCGTCTTCTTTCTTCTTTAGTGACTGTGATAATACCGTTACCTCCGCTCCCATGGCATGAGCGAGCTTCACCGCCATGTGTCCAAGCCCACCAAGTCCGACAACCGCTACCTTCTTGCCAGGGGCCACTCCCCAATGGCGCAGCGGTGAGTATGTTGTGATACCGGCACACAAGAGCGGTGCGGCGGCGTCAAGCTCAATACCGTCAGGAATTCTAACCACGAAATCTTCGGTTACGACGATGTGAGTGGAATAACCACCTTGCGTAAATTGCCCATACCGATCAATAGCACCATAGGTACCCGTCATTCCATTGAGGCAGTACTGCTCCTCTCCCTTATAGCAATTATCACACTCTCTGCAGGAGTCAACCATACAGCCTACTCCTACTCGATCGCCAACTGCATACTTGGTGACTTCCGAACCAACCTGGTTGACAATTCCGGCGATCTCGTGACCTGGAACGAGAGGGTAGTTAACCGGCCCCCACTCGCCACGAGCAGTGTGAATGTCGGAATGGCAAATACCAGCGTACTTTATTTCAATGAGGACATCATGCGGCTGAAGGTCCCTGCGCTCGATCGTGGTTAGTTTGAACGGACCTTCCGGACTGAATGTAGCGCGTGCATGAGCAGTAATCATATATAACCTCCTGTAGTCTATAATTAAAATAAACACAACAAAATTAATCAACACCTGTCTATAATTATAAATTAAATCAAGATGCTATCAATGGTTAAAAGAGCGTAATTCGTTGTTTATTAAACAAATTAATAGATATTGTTTATTATTTTTAAAGGCGCTCTGGTGACAAAAGATGCCAAAAGTAGACAGAAGAATAAAAAAAAGCAAAGAAGCCATAAAAAGCTCTGATCAAACTAATGTCTAAAAAGAGCTTCGATGACATTACCATTCAAGATATTTCTGAAAGGGCAATGGGGAATTTTCCGTGGGTCGGCTACTGAAAAGAATTGTGTCAAGTCGACAGTACACTCTATGAAATACTTTGAGCCTAATCATTTATTCTATTCGACGATGTTAGTAAGTGAAGGGGCCCCTTATGTTGGCAGTTGTTTCCTTAACTTTAATTTCAAAGAGTTTAGAAAGATGTGTGAAGAGTTCATTGTGCAAATTGTTGCAATTGCCCACTTAGAAGCTTGTGGATTGGTGGCTAAAGAATGGAATGCCTTATCCACCTCTTGTTATGGCAGAACAAGATTTGTTGGAGCGGTTTTTATAATTATTACCATCATAAAAAGGCTAGGTAATTTGTATATACCTAGCCTTTTTCATACATTCAATCACTGAGGGAAAACATAACCTTTACATTCCCCCTGCCAAGTGCCGACGCGAGACCGGTGACATCCTCAATATAACCAATCCTGACGTACCCGCTGTACGAATTGGAGAACGTATTATAGAAAAGTACAAGAGAATTAGAAGACCAACACATAATCTCACCCGCACGAATGGTTTCAGGCCGCTCCGTCGATTCGACGGGCAAGTCTTTTGACAAATGATAATATTTTTCTGTGTCATTCAACTCAGTCATATCGACCATTATTGGTAGTTGTAACATGAATGCCTTTGTTGGTTTGTTATCATATAGCTTTGCTATGAACACAGTACTGCCAACCAAAATTTTCAAAGTTTTCATCTTCTCCGCCTGGGATTTAATTGTGTTTCCCTGAAAACTTAAAGCATTGCTGCCACTTAGCCTCGTGTGGCGCAGCCGCTGGGACTTAGCTGGTCTCCACAGCAAGAATAATGCCGCTTGCTGTTGCCAAACATAGGGTATCTATCGAGTAAATTGATCCAGCTTGCGTTAGAATAGACTTCCCAAGCGACTCTGTTTTTTACGACTACTCTTCCTCGAACAGTCTTTCGCCGCGGTACAAACGCCAAGCAATCTTAGCCGTATGCGGCAATTCCCGCGCACTTGGGGCGTGGGCTGCCAAATATCGGGTACAGGCAAGCAGGCAAGTCTCCTTGGCTTGCTTTGCAAATGCATCAGAACGTACATCCCAATGTTCATATTCGGTAACGGCAGCTTCATAAAGCTGAAATGAGTGAAATTCGGCGTCCTCACGAAGCAAACTCATGCCCAGTGTGCCAAGCAGAACCTGAGGGTCTCGCTGTTCGCTAAGATATCCCGCTACCCAACTCGCGGCCTCATCCACCTGCTGCCTGCGGTCTAGAAGCTCGAGCAGCTCCTCCGGTGCGTAGCTGCGGCCATTAGCGGGTTTCGGCTTCGGCGCTCGCGGCACATTAAGAAAACGGTCATGATAAATGGCCATCGCCCCGTAATACAGCGACCGATTGAGAAGCGGCTCCTTGGAGCGGCGCAGCCGTTCGTGTACGGCGTGAGCGTAGGTGAAGGCATGCAATACCGCAACCCAATCGCCGAACTCGTTTTGGGTATGAAACCTAACGATCCGCTCGGCCGCTGCCAGGCAGATCAGTTGGGCTAAGCGTTCAGGCGCAACTCCGTCCAGCAAAAGCCGGGTTAACTGATCGACCGTCTCAATCGCCTTATCACTAAGGAGTTGTTCCACAAAAGCTTGTTCATCAAGCTGGACGGTTTTTATCGAAGGTACGGGATGCTGCAGCTTCTCGAAAGCGTGCTGAATCGGGGTTACGAGATCGACCGGCGCCTGCCAGTGATGAAGTTCTTCGCTGCGGGTAGGCGAGCCGAGGAGCGGGACAAGCGAAGCGAGGATAGGCTCTGTGAGCGAAGCTCCCAAGCTTACCAGCGCCTCAAATGCTTTGTTATGAAAGTCGAAAGTATGGCCGCCATCCAAATAAAAGTGGTCCGTTACCGAAATCAGCATCATGTCGGCGAGTTGTTCGGATGAAGCGCCATTGGCTATTGCAGTCAGCAGTACCTTCTCCGCGCCTTGAGTATCGCGCACCTCGACACAGTTCCGATACCACTCCATCAGTCTTTCCGTAGAAGCCGGCGAGGAAGGCAGAGCCCCGAGCAAGTGACGGGGAGCACGTCCTGAGCTGGCTCTGGATACTTGAACCAATCCGTGGTACAAGGCGAGAATTCGACCGGTTGCATCGAGCTTGGGCAGCACGTTTCTCATCGCGGTTAGGATGGTCAAACCCGCTCCCCAACCATTCCCTTGCGACGTACCGAATGTGACGCCGATACGGACAATTTCATCAGCCGGGACTCCGGATTCGACCAACCCTATCACAGCCTTGGCGATCACAATGCCGATGTTCTGCTCAAGGCCTTCCCGCAAGCGGTGTTTAAGCTTTTCGGCATTGCCAATGTTCCTTGGTTTTGAGCTAACCCAGACTTCCTCACTCTCGACCTTGACGTCGTAAGCGGGCGCGTCGTCCGCCCAGGGATCCAGCGTCCCGCCACTGCAGATGTCGAAGCGAGCATGGTGCCAGTGACATGTCAACACGCCGTTGCAAACGCTTCCCAAATGAAGCGGAAAGCCGAGATGAGGACATCGATTATCTATCGCTCTGACCTCATCCTCGTGGTAAAAAACGGCGATACCACCTTTGATAACCTTAGAGCCTACTTGCTTCAATTCCTCCAAAGTACCCGCATGAATCCATTCCTCCGTGCTCATAACGTCGCCTTCCTCTCCTTGTATATTCCCTTACAGTATATAGTATTTGGGTGACCCTTAGACAATAGATGACTTGCGAGAAGGACTTCATTATCTTTGCTAGCTCCCAGTCTCGCAATTTCTCCAGGTTTATAGATTGAATCTAATCATAGTTTGATTCTGTATAGTTTATCGTCATTATCCTGTGAAGTACCGCGCCCGTCCTTATTATTTCTAATGAAATAAAGGTAATTATCTTCAATCAGCACATCTCGGATTCTGCCAAAGCCGGTTACGATCGCACGTTGTTGACCTGTTTCAATGTCAAATTCTAATACGGCGGATCCCCTAAGTGCCGCAACGTATAGTTTGCCATTATCATAGGCCATTCCTGATGGTGCCCAAGTTGTGCCATCGCCGGAAGTGAATAGCGGTGAAATCATCCCTTCTTGTTTCTGAAGGCCTTGAATGGTTGGCCAACCATAATTTTGGCCGGCACCTATTATATTTATCTCATCATTTGCAGTATTACCGTGTTCACTTGCATATAGTTTGCCGTCGTATGACCAGGTAATTCCTTGAGGATTGCGGTGTCCATAACTATAAGTGTAGGAATTAGGTAGCGGATTATCGCCCGGTATCGATCCATCCAGATTCATTCTAATAATTTTGCCACCTAACGAAAGAGGATCTTGCGCTGTCACCGTTTTATAGGCATCACCGGTTGTTGCATAAAGCTTTCCATCCGGCCCAATCTTAAGTCTTCCCCCCTGATGCCAGGAACCGCTTGGGATATGATCGAGAAGTAAGCGCTCTTCCTTCCAAACATTATCCTCCAAACGGAGCGATACAATTCGATTAAATTGTCCGGAGCTATCTTCATACGTATAATAAGCATAAGCTCGTTCGGTCTCGGATAATTCAGGGGCAGGCACAAATCCTAACAAACCTGCTTCTGAAGCTGTCGATAATTTTTTCTCAAGTTCTACATTTTGTCGGTTTAGTTCTCCATTTTCAATTTTAACGATGGTTCCGGGTCTTTCTGTTATATAAATGATATTCTCATGTTTAACAATCGACCATGGAACCTTTAGATTATTGGCTATCACTTGTTGTTGCTCCATAGAAACGACGGCCATTTGCTGCTGTTCGGCTGCTGAAATTTGTTGTTCATTTGGTGTGCATCCCGCCAGTAGAAGTACTGCCAACAGGGATATTGTTAATAGCTGCATTACTATATTCACCTTTTACCTTTCACCGATCAGGGCAGTACATTTAGTCTATTTTTTGAATGGATACCGTAAAATCATCCTGCATATCTTGAAGCTTTTTTATAAACTCTTCGAGCCCAGATTCGATCTTTCCTAATTTGACAAGTCCGCTCGAATAACTCCAGTCTTTATAATACATATTCACATCTTTCCATGGAGCGAAATAACCGAAATCCCCAACTTCCGGATCGCTTCCTGGCGGCGCATCTTCTGTGGACAATCCTTTTTCCAGGATAGTCAATTTTTCGAAGCCGCCAAACTCCTTAAATGTAAGTGTCAACGGGAGCCTTGACAAAAAGTCCCGGCTTGTCGGATTATCATACATCTTTACAATGAATTCTTTATTATCAATCGTCAATTTTATCCTTACATCTTCAGGGCCTTGATTATCTTTGTTCGGTGAAGCAGAAGGTTGGTTAGCTGGGTTGTTCGTTTCACTAGTTTTGCCAACTTCTGTAAAGGTTGCGTTATTGGTCGCATTATCATCTCTTTTGAAATTGGACGCATCTTTACCGCCACAAGCAGCAAGGGAGAAGGCCATCACCAAAGCGAGAATCAGAGATACTACTTTTTTCATTCTGTTGGCATCCCCCTAATTCAGTTTTTTAATGGTTACCGTAAAATCATCATCCATACCTTGAAGCTTTTTTGTAACTCTTCGAGCCCCGAATCGATCTTCCCTAGTTTGACTAGCCCGCTCGAATAACTCCAGTCTTTATAATACATATCGGTCCCGATTAGTGTATCTGCGCTATTATTACTAGCCGATGCGAATGCCGTTTGTCCGCATATGCCCGCTGCCATGAAGATAACAAGTAGTAACGTAATTAGTTTTGATTTTTTCCCAGCCCCATGGAAATTTCCCTCCAATGTTATTATTCAAATAAGAGTTTTTCATTACCAATCGATTGGTTTTCCATCTCTGAAGAATCCTCCTTGGGGTCCCTCAGGTCCAATCGTCCCTAACCAAAGGAATTGTAATGTCCTTTTCAAAATGATGTTATAGGTACTTAGGAGGCTCCTCCCCTATCTGATTTCCTTGTAATTCCGAGGATATCCGAGGCGCAGCTGTAATTTCTACACCTATTCATTCTTATATGCAAGTGATAACGAGAGCTCACGGTAGGCATCGACTTCGGTCTGGAGTTTTGCGATCTTTTGTTCAGCGACGCCCATGGCATCTGCACCCGCAATAAAGCGGAGAGGTGGTTGGTTCTCGTTAACAATTCTAATCAATGCTCGGGCAAGTTTTGTTTAAAATAGTTTGCGTATTACGGCTTGAAGCGATTACTCTGTGACCGGCAGACAAAGCTGCCTTTGCAATATCCACACCCAAACCACGACCGGCACCTGTAATAAACCAAGTTTTTACGTCCATCACTCTTAAATCCCTCCCAAATTTTTATTACATAATTTTGAAACAAACACCTTTTCTTTAACCAACATGATTTGATTATTCAACTTACGTCTATTATTATATAAGTACGACTTAGATTTTCAATGGTTAAAGAAACGTGATATGTTGATTTCTCAACACAATAATCGAATATGTTAACTATTTATGAAAGCTTGGTGGATATTTACAATGGCAAAAGTGGATCGGAGAATTCTAAAAACACAAGAAGCTATGAAAAAGGCTGTCATTGAGCTGATGACTGAAAAAAATTTCGATGACATTACAATTCAGGATATTGCTGACCGGGCAAACATAAACCGTGGTACCATTTATCTTCATTATCAGGACAAATATGATCTATTGGACAAACTCATAGAAGCACACATTAACGAATTAAGAGAGATGGGTGAATGGGCTTGCAGACTGGATTGGAGCAATGCTCTTTTACCTTTTTTTGAATATTTCGAGAAAAATTATTTATTCTTTTCGACCATGTTAGCGAGTCAAGGGGCCCCTTCTTTTAGAACGCGGCTTTTTGATTTTGTTACGATAGGATTCAAAGGTGAGATTGACAAAGAAAGCGGAAGAAATACGGATTTAAGCGAAGATGTTATGCTTCAGTATACGGGGATCGCTTATGTAGGTGTCATAGAATGGTGGATTAGAAATGGAATGCCATCCCCACCTCAAGCAATGGCCAAACAAGTTGGAGCCTTGTTAGAGAGAAGCCTGTAGTCCATGTAAATCAAGAGCGTCCCGCTAAATGGTCAGGGCGCTCTTGACATCGTGCATGGATTACCCGACATACTTGGACCGAAAAGTAAAGTTCCATTCAGCAAAATTATCCAAAAAAGCCATTAGTTCCTTATCTAGAAAGTTGTTGTATGTGGGGAGACATGTAACTTCTTAATAGAATGATTACTGAACTTAATATCAATGAAAGTAATCCCACGATTACAACGTATTGTGTACCCATTTCTGAAATAAATAACCCGCCTATGGCCGTACCAAAGGTTGTCCCTAAGTTTGCTGATGTTAAAAACAAGCCATTAGCGAAATCAGGTGCTTCTGGAGCTGCAGACATCATTAAATATTGATTGATATTACCTCCAATACCCGCTAATATGCCCCAGATTAAAGTAATGATGGCCACGGGAACGCTAAACTTTCCAAAGAAGAACAACATGATGTAAACAGCTCCCAATACAAAAGGAAAAGCTACGGCAGATCTGATGGCACTATTCATAAGCAGTTTACCTGCGACCACATTTCCAATCAAATTGGCTCCACCGTACATGAATAACATGAAACTAATTGTATTCGAAGACATATTTGTCACTGTTTTCAGATACTCCGCAAGATAACTATAAACTCCAAAAACGGATGAATTTAATAAAATGACGGCCGCAATGGAAAGCCAAGTAATTGTTTTTTTTAATACGGACAATTGAGCCCCGTAAGAAGGTCTATCCTCCACAGGCATAGATGGTATAAATAGTAATGTAGCAAGGAGTACCACAAGATTTACAACAGCAAAGAATACCATCGCCATTTGTAAAGAAGCTGCGCTAGCAATAAAACTTGCGATGGGTACACCGATTACCATACCGGCCGATACGCCAATAAAAACTTTTGAAACTGCTCTTGGAGCTTCTTCCTCGTTAACCGAATCAGCAGCTACTGAAAAGGCCAATGAACAATAAACAGGATGAAAAAAGGCTGGTATTACACGAGCAATTAATACAATGGTAAAATTTGATGCAAAAATAGAGACCACGTTCCCCACAACGAAAACACCAAGTACGAGTAACATGACCTTTTTCCGATTTATCCCCGAAAACAATAACGGCATAGTTGGACCAGCCACTGCTACAGCTATGGCAAATAGACTAACCAACCAACCTGCTTGGGAAATACTTACATTATAGCGTTCCGCAATGGAAGGCAATATCCCGATAACCCCCATTTCGGTATTTAAGATGCCGAAAACTCCAACGGTCAAAATAAAAATAAGCAAATGGTTTCGTTTTTGCAAAATCCCAGCCCCCCCTTCATTTCCATTCAACCAAGACATATCCGAGATACATCCAAGCCAGTATTTCCAAATTTCGTATAATCCATTTCATTTTCCCTCCCTTTAGGCACGTACATAGAGGGAGTCTCCAACCACAACAGACCAAATCCAAGTCAGGGTGCCGTAGGTTACTCCGTCTTCGCGGAACGGCGAGATGTTTAGGTCATCAGCTTCAGCAATCTTGTGCAGTTCTTCTTTCGACCATGTATCCATGAATTGCATCCTCCTTAAAACTCGATATTGATTTAAAGTCGCCAATACTCCTTTTTAAAGGGGCATCAAGCTCTGATATAATATTTCCAATAACCACAAACGAAATGAACATTGATTGTTTAATCAACTCACGTTTATCATTCTAAACGTAAAAAAAATGCTTGCAATAATCAATTCCTCACGATGTGTGGATTACTCAACAAACCATCAAAAATTGTCGATTATCTAAAAGGCTATTGATACAATAACGATGGTCCCTTAATAAGTTTTTTCTTAAGTAGCCACCGATGGATAGAAATGCTGCATTGTTTTCAGAAAGATACTCCTCAAATAGCGGATAGTTAAAATCTTAAAACGATTTGGAAAAAATTAAAAAAACGCCATTAGCGGTTAGGCCAATAGCGTCTTTATGAGATTTCTGAACAACGGTCGGAGATTTCATCTTCTCTTCGTAGATTGTTCCAATTCATCCATCAGAAAGAATAATAAGAATTGCGATGCACATGATCCAATAACGACCCAAGGCAACCAAGGGGCATTCAAATTGCTGGAAAGAGAAATCAGTAGAAAAACCGTCGCAATCCTACCTGCATCCCAGCAAATTTCACGGACGACCATCGACTCTATTCGCAGCTTGCCCTTCAGAGGTAAGGTGCCAATTAACCGATAGAAATAGGAATCAAATGCGTTGGACTTCAGAGGTCCGAACAGCGTTTGCAGGATTATAAAGCTGATTACAACAACTGGCGACAGTTTGAACAACAGAAGAGAAGCCGCAATCATATAGCCAATGACGGACCAAAGTAAATATTTTCGCTCGTGACGTTCCCTTGCCAGTTTGGCGAATAATATATTGATTAAAATAGTCAGCATCGAGAGGAAAGCTCCAAAATAACTGACGAAAGACTCTTTTTGAAAGACGGCTATCAGAAGGATCTGCGGCAGAAACAAAAAGACACCCTGCATAATTCCTGTGATTAAATTGCCATACATCGCTTTACGCCATGTTTTGTTTTTACGCAGCAGCAGCCCCATATGTCCGAGATAGTAAGCTTTGCGGTGGCTTGGAGCTTTCGGCACCAGCAGACTCAAGACAGCCGTCAATAAAAACACAACAAAGGCGATACCAAATACGATTGTGTAGCCGCGCAAGCCTCCTACCGCGTTGAAGATCACCCCCGATAATAGCGGCCCGGACATCGCAGCAGCAGTCGAGAACGCTGAGCTGAGACCCAAGAACCGCATGCGGTTCCCATCGTTCGAAACATCATATAGCAGTGTCCAGTAACCTATCCAATAAAACCCGCCGCCAATCCCGGAGAATACGGCGAAAAGTATATAATATTCGGCTACATGCTCCTTCGCCAGCAGGATACAAAGGTAAAACAAAGCAATGAGTGTGATTCCGATTCTGTACACGACCATACGGTCAAATTTCTTTGCCAATTTCCCCCCGATTACGAAGCATACGGCAATGAAAGCATTGGAAACAATGTTGTAAATCCCGTTAATCCATAAACTTTCCGTCAACCGCCACAGATACAGGTTTAGAAAAATGCTGGACAGTGATGAACCGAAGGTGAATAGCGACTGAAGAACTAAGGTGATCGATGCCTCTCTATCCAGACGTTTATCTGGTGGTATGCGATTGAACAAAATGGGAATCGCCATGTCGGTTTAAACTCCTACTCGAAGGACTTGAGTGTTATGGTCGCACTGGAGAACCGTCGGGAATGCGAGAAAGCGTCCACTCTGGCAGACGATTATGGCAGGGATAAAGCGATGCTTTGCTCTCGTCCAGATCGACGCCCAAACCAGGCTTCTCATTCAGATATACATAGCCGTTTCGGACCACTGGACAGCCCGGAAACACTTCGCGCATTTTGTCGGAAAATTCACTCCACTCCTGAACGCCAAAATTCGGGCTGCTCAAGTCAAGATGAATATTAGCAGCCTGCCCCACCGGAGAGATATCATTCGGTCCATGCCAAGCTGTTCTTATACCAAACGCCTCACATAGCGTCGCCAGCTTCTTGGCGGGCGTCAGGCCGCCGATGGCACTGATGTGGCAGCGAATGAAATCGATCAATCTTTCTGTCACAAGCGGCATCCATTCCGCTGAATGGACGAACAGTTCGCCCATAGCGAGCGGTGTGGCGCACTGACTGCGGATTTGCCGGAACCAATCCAGCTGCTCGGGCGGAAGAGCATCTTCTAAGAAAAATAATCGATATGGCTCAAGCTGTTTGGCCAACCGTACCGCTTCGATAGGTACAAGACGCTCATGAATGTCGTGCAGCAGCTCAATTTCATTACCGAGCTTGCTGCGCAAATGCTCAAACAACCGCGGCACACTTCGTGTGTAAGCATCTGGATCGAAATAGGACCCTAGCTGCGCGTTCTCCGGTGAATGAAACTTATGGCCTTTCCCGCCATACCCACCCATTTGACAGCGCAGGATACGGTAGCCCTGCTCGATATACTTGCGTACATTCTCTTCTACTTCTTGTTCATCCCGACCGTCAGTATGCCGGTAAACGACCGCCGCTTCCCGGAGCTTTCCGCCAAGCATTTCATACACGGGCATGTTCGCGAGCTTCCCCTTAATATCCCACAGCGCCATGTCCACACCTGAAACAGCGTTATTCAACACCGGTCCGTTGCGCCAATAGGCACTGACCATTGAGGTTTGCCAAATGTCCTCGATTCGGAGAGGATCCTTCCCAATGAGGAATGGTTTCAAGTATTGATCTACAGCGGTTGCTACGGCCAAATGACGCTGTGTAAAGGTTGCACAGCCCAAACCGTACAAGCCGGGCTCATTCGTTTCTATTTTAACGACAACTAGGTTAACACCATCTGGTGCAGTCAAAATCGTCCGTACATCTCGGATTTGTAATTGTGACATGTTTGGCGCATCTCCCATTTCTGAAAAATATATATGAGCTGATTGCTGTGGTTTAAATCACCTTTAGCTCCACCCGAGACCTTCCTCTGTTTCTGGCATCCCTGGCAGAATGAGTCCGCCATCGACGCGAATGGTCGTTCCCGTTATATAGGACGCCTCTTCTGAGGTAAGCCATACAGCGGCCTTTCCAATATCTTCTGGTGTACCAGGACGTTCTAGAGGAATTCGCTGACCGAACTTGCGATAATAGTCACTTCGATTGTCATTTGTTTGAATCGCCCCTGGAGCTATGCAGTTCACGCGGATCCCATATGGCGCCAAATCCAGTGCAATTGATGCTGTTACTCGAGTCAGCGCCGCCTTGACACCGCCATATACAGCATCTCCCGGATAGGCCCTCTCTCCCCGAGTTGAGGTGATATTGAGTATGCTTCCACGTACTCCCTGTTCGATCATGTGACTGGACACCGCCTGCATAAGCAGTAATGGAGCACGTAAATCTAGGTGGAGTAATCGATTGATTTTTTCTAGCTCCATAGTGGCCGCATTCTGAAAAATCGTAACTCCGGCATTATTAACGAGAACGTCGATATGACCCAGCGTTCGAATGGCTTCCTTCGCTAGTTTAAGAGGCTCATCCTCCTCCTCTAAGTTCCCTTCAAATACAACGCATTGGCGGTTTAGTTGGTTTTCAATCTCCCTTGCCGTGAGATGAGCGTTATCTGCATCCTTCCAATGACTAATCGCGAGATCATAACCCCTGGCTGCCATGGCCAGCGCAATGCCGCGGCCAATTCCACGACTTCCCCCTGTAACGAGTGCTGTTTTCCCGCTCATCTGCCCGTCCTTCCTTCCATATCGTGCTCGAAAAAATCAAACTGCCTTACCCAACGAATCGTTTGACCCGAAAGCGCGGCAATCTCCATAAATACCTCCGGCGAGATCACATGAGCGTCCCCCCAAAGCGCGATGAATCCAGGGGAAAAATCAACGGATTCACGCATCCCCACACCGGACTTATGCGTCAATTCCCATTGCAAACCTGGAGGAAAAGGTCCACTTAAGCGTGAGTAAAACGGTTGTTCCGGCGTATAAGCCCAGGTCATATCCCCATCCTTGAAATCTAAAGGAGAACTAGGCTCGCTGGATAACGTAGGTGTCTTTGGCAACTTCAACCGATAGTCTGGTCCGAGAGGATTTCCGTTTAATGCTACGAAATTATGGCAGTATTCATGCGTTATAATTGTTTTTTCACCCAAATTGGCTAACTCGTACGCAATGGAAAGCAAGTTATCTTTCACAGATAAGGTTTTAACGAGTTTCGCCGCGTATCCATTGCATGAGTGTTCGTGAACGGTGAACGTCACTTTCGAATCGTCTGCCTTTGTTTCTATGAAGGAAGGTTCAACCATGTACGGACGGGAGAATTTATAGCTCGCTTCATCCGGACGGGTCAAGAGACCGACACCCAGCTTCGGAAACTGCCCACCTGGAAGCGCTTCCTCGTAACCGATTGGCTGAAAAATGCCAAATTCATTGCAGAGTCCAGAACCACCCGTTCCCTCACCTGGCATCAACGATTCATCCGTACAAAAAGTGTGGCGGTTGTGCAACATAATGCTAGAGACCCAACCGGTCCAATCAAATCTCGAACCGTTGTAGTTGGTACCTGGCTTTCGAACCGTGACCTCCAGACTATGGGAGCGCAGCACGATCGGTGCAGCTTCTACCATATCGCGTTTAACATCCAGATCGCCAAGGATTCGAACTGGATGCATCCTCCCTCGGCAAAAACGCTGATTCCTAAGCTTTGTGGATCTGGGTAAATACGGAAGGAAGCCGTCGTTTGACCGTCGTTCGCGAATAGCTCCAAAGAGGAACGATCCAGGAATATTTGCAGCTTCAGCTTTCCATTCGCCGCCGGCATCAACTGAATAGCTCTTATGCCTCCGTCTACAATACCCGATCTCGTTCGATCCACTATCAGTTCACCGTTCGTCAGACAGCAGGTAACAACCGTCTCTTGTGAGCTGTCTGCAGAACACCGCAACCGAAATCCGAAGCGATTGGCATCGCTTTCATTTATATGTATAATGGCTACTATTTCAAGACAATCTCCCTTAACCTCATCGAGCAGATCCGTTTGCTCAGGAGACAAGCGGAAGGCACCAAATTGTTGCTCGTTGCTTCGAAGTTGCTGAAGCTCTGGCGCTGGCGTGAATGCAAGCTTGCCATTCCCGTCAAGTGTAACGACACGCGGAATGGTCATAGCCCCCGTCCATCCGTAGGCTTGTGTCGGCATCGGATTCCACCACATATCCATCCAACCGAACAGGATAACTCTACCGAGGTCGTCAATCAAAGTCTGAGGTGCATAAAAGTCAGGACCGAGATCTATATCCCCATCTGAAACTTGTGTAAATCTTCCCGTCTCATAATCCATTTGGCCAATCATGTAAATATTGGTGCGGATATCCCGCTCTGTTGGCGACACTGCTGGGGAAGCAAGAAGTACATCCACTCCGTCCAGCCGGAAGAAATCTGGGCAGTTCCAAATTCTCCCTTGTCCATCAAGGCCATTGGCCATTATGCCGACATAGGTCCAAGCCGTCAGATCGGCTGACTTGTATAAGAGTGCATTCGCACGCCCATCCTTTCCTGAACCGACAGCCATATACCAGACACCCTCATGCATCCATACCTTTGGATCTCGGAAATCCTTTGAACCCTCCTCGGGAAATTTATCGATAACTGGATTGCCAACATATTTCCGAAAATAAATACCGTCTTCACTAGAGGCGACGCATTGTACTTGTACTTTATCCGGGCCATTCATATTACCGGTATAAATAATCGTCATCGTTCCATTGTTATCAACCGCACTGCCTGAGAAACAACCGTTTCGTTCAAATTCTTCGGTGGGTGCAAGAGCTATAGGCAAATGCTCCCAATGAACAAGATCTCGGCTTTTTGCGTGCCCCCAATGCTTCAACCCATTTTGAGCACTAAACGGATGAATTTGATAGAACAAGTGATATTCTTCGCGAAAATAAATCATTCCGTTGGGGTCGTTTATCCAGCAGGATGGCGAAATAAAGTGATAGGCCAGCCGGTGAGGATCGCGGGATACCCCTACTGCTAGCAAATCGATCGATTCCTGCGCTTTTCGGATCGCTTCCAGGTGACGGGTTTCCAAGTGTTCGGATGTAAGCATCATCAATCTCCTTCCTGTTTTAGAGGGTTTTCGAAAGATTATGAAGGATCTTGGCTGTTGATTTCATTATAACCTACATAATCCCAAAATTAATAGTGGCATTTCGTTGTTTATTGATCAAAAATTTGTGGGAATTCGAACGATTCACTTAATGAGCCAAAAGAAAAGAAACCACGTTCTTCGACTTCCATACATTATTCGATAACACCATCAACACGATTTCTTACTCCTTTTGTTGATCTACCAACAATTATTGAGCTTAATTATGTAAATTTTTGTAATGTCATATGTAAAATGTCGTTATCTTTACAACTAGCCTGCACGTTGAGAAGGCTGCCGTTTAATGCTCTCGGCAGCCTTTTCCTGATTTCTATTCAACTTACTTAACATATACGGCCATTACAATATTTCGATATACCCTTCTGTTCCATGCACACGAATTCGTTGCCCATCTTTAATCAGTTTGGTTGCATTTTCTACCCCGACAACGGCCGGTAAGCCATATTCTCGTGCGATAACAGCTCCATGGGTCATCAGTCCACCAACTTCAGTGATGAGTCCTTTAATGGATACAAACAAGGGTGTCCAACCTGGATCAGTAAAGGATGTGACTAATATGTCCCCCTCTTCTAGATTCGCATCTTCCATGTTTAAAATGACACGTGCACGTCCTTCGATCACTCCTGAAGAAACAGGTAGGCCTACAATAGCTTCAGCTGGGAGATTTTCGCGGTTGTATGCACCTGAAATGATCTCACCATCAGACGTGATTACACGTGGGGGAGTTAGTTTTTCAAAAAATTTGTAATCGTCCTTTCGCTTGCTGATGATCTGGTAATCCAGTTTGTTTGTGCGTATGACTTCGTGAAGCTCTTCAAAAGAGAGATAAAATATATCTTCTTTTTCAAGAATGACACACGCTTGTACGAGCTGTTCAGCTTCTTTCAGTAACGCCTGCTTATACACGAAATAGCGGCTAACCCATCCGTATTTGGGATATTCACGATAACCGATGAAATTCCGAATACGGCGGATCATTCTTTTTGTCTCTTCAGCTTTTTGTTCACCATCTGGCAATTGGATTAATCGAGCTAGTAACTCTTGTTCTTTTTCCAAAGCTTCCTGGCGCCCTTGCTCAAATTTTCGATGGCCTTCATTAGGCTCAAAGGCTTTGATGTTACCCAGAATCATGGGAACCAGTGTAATTGGTTTTTCACTCCAGCGCGTTTTAGAAATATCGATCTCTCCGGCGCATCGCATTCCGTATTTATGGAGATAACCATAGATTGCGTCATGAGCTTCCTGCCCACCCTCGAACTTAACCAGTTCATCCAAAAAGATATCATCTTTTACTTGCTGTAAATAAGCAATGACTTTCGGATAAGGGCGAATTCTATCTGCGACAGCCATTAATGCCAGACCCATTTCTGACGTAATATTGTAGGGTACCGATTGAGAAAGCGTATCTGCTGCGTTTTTTTCACCTAACCACTCGTTCATTTTTTCATTGATCCATAATGAAGCATTGATGGCAGTCATAAACACAGCCGTACTTTTTGGGTCAAATAAGATCTTCTTTAAGTGCTGGATATCTTCCAGAATAAAATCTAATACATGGAATCCTGATTTTCTTTGGATGTTTCGTTGTAACTCTTCTACCGATGCGCGATTACTCGCAATCAAATCTGAAACGATGTTCGGATTTTTTTCAATTTCTTCTAGCATGTCTGTATTACTTCTGCCTGGAATCGGTGCTGTTTGCTCATTGGGTACCAATTTTATAAAATCTCGCTCTATGATGGTCATAAGTGCCCCTTTTATGAGCGGATCAGATCCGATGGTATTTAATAACGTTTCCCGGTCGACAGGTTTAGCCAGCCTAGGAGCAACATCAATAAACAACCTCCCACCAGCTTTACGCATAGGGGCAGGAGTAATTAATAGGTAAAAAGACAATCCCAATGGTTTGATGGGATCTGTCATCATTTGTTGATGACCAACAGATAGATAGACGTGATTTTCTTGATCATTGGCTTCAGGGATCGGGAATAAAGTCGTGATTGGACGACTCTGAACAATATAAAATGTCCCCTCGGCCAAACACCATTCAATATCTTGTGGACTGCCAAAATAAGCTTCAATCTGTCTGCCAATGAGAGCTAGTTGTAGAATTTGTTGGTCAGTAAGTGTTTGAGACTTTTGCTGATCAGGGTCGAGTTGTTTGGTCTCTGTTCCGCCATCTTCTCGCCCATAGATAGCTAATTTTTTGGTTGCAATCACCTTATTGACGATTTTCTCATCCTGTACGGTATAATTATCTGCAGATACCAAACCAGAGACCAACGCTTCTCCAAGGCCAAAACTGGCATCAATGGATAATATTTTTCGGTTGGAAGTTATCGGATCCGCGGTAAATAAAATCCCCGAAGCCTGTGGGAAAACCATCCTTTGAACGATAACAGCCAGATGCACTTGACTGTGATCGAAGCCATTTTGCATACGGTAAATGACCGCGCGATCTGTAAATAAAGAAGCCCAACATAGGCTAATATGCTGCAAGATGCTATCTATGCCAATGAGATTTAAATAGGTGTCTTGTTGACCTGCAAAAGAGGCATGCGGTAAATCTTCTGCGGTCGCACTAGAACGCACGGCATATGCATGTTCATTACCAAACTGGGAGAGATAGTGAGTAACCGCTTTGACAACTTCGGAAGGTATTTCTACGTCCATAATGATTTGTCGTATCTGTTTGGTGATTTCACCGATTTGATCGCGATCATCTGCTTTTAGCATGGTTAGTCGATCCAACAAAGTATGATAGGATTCGTTTTGACCGATTGCTCTTTGATACCCTACTGTTGTGACAGCGAATCCTTCTGGGACTTGGAGACCTTCAATTCTTGAAAGTTCCCCTAAATTCAACCCTTTTCCACCAACGAGCAGCAGCTGCGCTTTATTCATTTCCTGAAACCCGAGAACCAAAGAACTCATTCAATATCTCTCCTATCCATTAAATTGAGAAAAAGCATTTGACAAGAGTTCACCGGCATGGTAAAATCAAATTGTAGGATGAAATATTTATGTCAATTTAACTCGTCAAAGTCGTAATCTGATTATATCATCGTGTCTGTTTATATGCAATATAAAAGAACCTGATAAAGCTAACCAGGTTTTTTTTTGATTCCCCGCTATCATTAATGACATCAAAAACCATGCTTCGAGCCGAACCCCGTCTCTTCATAATTCCCTAACGGTCCTATACAGCTTAACTATTGTTTTTCGTTAGCTTTTTCGCCAATTCAATAACTGATTGAATGAATGGTGCTTTCTGTTGGGTATATGTCGTTCTATCTTCTGTATATAAGGAAGCAAGCTTCTTAAGTTGCGCATACTCTACTACTTTCTCCGGATGACATCTGAGGTAATTCCGGAATAGAAGGTTATTGTTCCATTCGTCACTGCTTAGTTCATAAACGTGAAGGTGATGTGTTCCCTTTCTCCATTCTCCTTTACGAAAAAACCTACGATTGGGAAATTCCACTTTTGGAACATATTCGTAATGCCGCGCAGTTCAGTCTAATCGATAATTCAACCCCTGATATGCTAATGTTGTTCCATCCAAGTTGCTCCCCCATCTGTGGTATATAGGTTGATAAAACGGGAATAAGCCCTTCCTTCATCCGGACTTGAAAAAATTAGCCTCTGAACATTTTGAAAAGATGGAGATGAACCAAGAAACTGCCATTTCTTACTGCCATCTGTAGTACGATACAATTCACCTAAATCATTATCAAGGATCCATATTGTGTTGAGATCATAGGCGAAAATCGAAAGATTCACCCTATTCCGCCCCACTGAAGGCATCTTGGCTGCTATACTTTCATAAGTCGATACCTGACTTGTCCAGCTAATTCCTCCATCCGTGGTTCTGTACCAAATGATCCCTTCCAAATCATTGTCTTTGCTGAATGAAAAGGCAATAAGCCCATTTGTATGATCGGGTCCCCAGAACATCGGACTTGTTAACGGATAAGTGGTTGAGTCTAACGCCTGCACTGGTAATTCCAATTTCACTTGTTCCCAAGAACGACCATTGGTAATGGACTTAAATATTATGGGGTTTCCGTTATCCGTATTGTTGTAAGTGATCCAGGGTTCTTTGAAATCCCGAAGAACCATACCGTAAGGCATAGCATAGCCGAGATCCTCTTGATTCGTAATATCTTCGCTGAGCACAGTCCAATGTCGCCCGCCATCTGTGGTCTTCAAAAATAAACTTTTACGTTCCTTCACCATACCCGGTTCGGCATAAGCATAAAGGTATCCAACATTTTTATCTGCAAATTGTGCCCCGTACGATGTAACCGCAGGGTGAATGCCCCAGTGACCTTTCAGAGGATGCTCTAATTGCTCCCAATTATCCCCACCATCCGTAGTGAGATATACGGTTTGTTGGCTCAGGTCCAATTCAGCGTTATTATTTGTGATCTCCCCTCCTCCAACCTCTTTCGGATGAAAGAGGGTCAACAACGTGTTTTGATCCACAATATCAAGAAAACCAAAGGATCCCCCTACCTTAGGAGGTGTACGATCGACCCATGAAATCCCTCCATCCATCGTTTTCCATACTTTTCTACCAGCTGCCCAACCATAGCTGGTGTCAGTCATATAGCTATTGCCAAAGATATCCCTATGGAATGATGCGGGTGGTTCTTTTGGAGCCCGAGCCCATAATGGCCCAAAAAACTCCCCTGTTACTTCCTCAATTTTGCTTTCTTTATCAGCCCCACGATAAGCTAACCAGAAACTTTCGGCCTTACCATCTTCCCATCGGATTAAGAACTGAGCATGTATGCTACCATCTTGCATGCCTGTTTCATCAGCCCATTCTTGAACATTCTGAGTTGCAATCGGATTAAATCCCTCTTTTACCCCGATATCATATCTCCATAAAGTCTCTGTGTTAGTTTCAGAATGAGTTTGAACTTCTTTGTATTTATTCCCAAGATGTCTCACTACATCCTCCGGAAGCATGCTTGGTCTCATCACTGAACGGATATAGCTAACAGCAAATGGTGGGGCCATGGTTTCAAACTCTGTTTTCACAATAGAAGGATTCGATGTTGTTGGTGTTGGCTCTGTAATCATCGTTTCGTCTGAAGTACAGCCTGTCATACTGAGGATGAACAGGCAGCTAATCAGAGTGGAAGTCCCTTTTTTGGGGATAGAAACAAAGCGGCTTATATTTGAACGAATATCTTTTATTAACAATGGGCCCACAGCGATTACCAACCTTTCAATTATTACTATACATTTCCTCTTCAACTACTCTTCTTTCGAACCAATCTTATACCATATATTTACAATATAAATTCAATTTTAGTTCCATTCTCAATTGCGTAATACTGCCCGTTACTTCAACAGGCTGCCGACTACCGACAACAAATTGGTAGGATATGTGTATATAAACTTGATTTTGTGAAAGCCTATCCATAAAAGGGGGCAACAGAGCTATGTCGGATGAGCAAAAGGAAGCACTCAAGGAGTTGTCAGACCGTATATCATCTGTATCAAATGATTGGTCGACGTACTGGAAAACATACTCAAATATAGATACATGGCAATTTTGGGTAATGATAACATTTTTTATCGTGCCTTTGATTGCCTTAGTATTTATGATTGACAGAAAAAAAGCCTTTCGGATTGGCTTTTATGGTCTAGTCGTTCATGTATTTGCTATTTATAGTGACTTGTACGGCACAACACATAAGCTATGGGATTACCCTTACACATTAACACCTTTTTCACCATCAAGTTTTGGTTTGGACGCTTCTCTAATACCTGTTACTTATATGTTAATGTACCAATGGACGGTTAATCATCGCAAAAACTACTATTTATATATTGGTTTATTAGCTATAGCTTTCGCATTTGGATTTAAGCCCTTTCTTTCCTCCATTGGATTGTTTCATTTAGTGAGAGCAAGTTATGGCTACCTTTTCTTATTTTACCTAGCAGGAGGCTTTATTAGTAAATGGATGACCGACTTATTTAAACTTGCACAAGAGCGTGCTTAAACAACCCTTGGACAGACAAAAATGTTTCCGGACGCAACAGAGATTGATCGGTTATTGTTAGGATGACGGGACGGTCGGGACTGCGTAAAAGACATGAGTCTCCTCCTCATTGCCTCTAGCGATAGACATGGATATGCTTCCATTATATTCTAAATGTTAGCATTTAACGATACAGAACAGGAGTCCAAGTTAAAGTTCGGATTCTAATATCTACTTAGGGACGATACTTCTCATCGCGAAACCATAATTGTCGGACCCCACCCATCATTTCGACTAAAGAAGTGTGCAAACAACGGGAATTATAAATTCAATATCGAGATCCGAAGATTTTTTAGACATTCCAAAACGATATGTTATCAAAAACAAGTCCTACTTTTACTTATGTGTTATTTAACAAAAATTTGAATTTGACTTGGCCCTGTACGCTTCATCACCCGATACCCTTCCCTTGATGGGGTTGCAATTCCCTCATTATTAGGTTTGCAATATCCCTTTGGCTGACATGTTCCATCATCTCGTACAAGAAGTTTCCCAACTATACCAACAGCCACCCATTCCATTCTTTTTAAACGTGGAGTATACTCCTTTGAAGAGTCCCATTCAGGGTTTAATAGGGGTTCAGTTTTTGTAAATGCTGGTTGAACAACTCTTCCTTCGTTATCTTTTATTTCTGGTACAACAACCTCATGGTATTGGACCCTACCCCATTCATCTGTTACGAAAAGGTTGTGCCAACGTAAATCACTGGCATCTGCAATTATTGCTGGGCTTGCACTCACTACCCCGAGGATATAATCATCGTTAGCATTCGCTTTTCGTATTTTGTCACCGTCACCGTCACCGTCTAAAGTTACAAAATATCCTGCGTCAATCTTGTTCCCATCCATCGTTTCAAACATTTCAGCAAAGTCAGCGGCCGCAGGAGAGATGACAGCACCGTCTAGGTAGAGATTTCCCGTAAGTCCTTCAATTACGGCGGAATTTAGTGTCGGTCCCACAACGAGACCGTTGGCCAGATGCCAGGAAAAGGGAAATCTTGTGACGCCGGTCTGTCCCATGATATGGGAACCCATATCAATAACATTTACAACGGTATTTAAACCCTCGGAATGGGAAAAGTCCCCAAAGGCAACGGTATTTTGGCCTTCCGCGTGGGAAGCAAAACCACTTGCACTTGTAAGCCGACCTTCCGCATGCGAAGCAAAACCACCAGCGGTTGTATTTGCTCCTTCTGCATGGGAAGCAACACCTACGGCGAATGTTCTTTCGCCCTCCGCATGGGAGTTATCTGTTAATGCTTTGGTGAAGCTCCCCTCTGCATGGGAGACAAAACCACTCGCTGTTGTGCTCAGTCCTTCCGCATGGGAAAAAAATCCACTTGCAATAGGACCAGGCGCTAATGTTACATCTGCTGCTCCCCCCTCAGCGTGAGAGGCAAATCCGCTTGCAGTTGTGCCGACCCCTTCTGCGTGTGAACTGAGCCCGCTAGCCAAATTAGGAGCAGGGTTACCAAGCGGGTCTATTCCGCCCCCTTCAATATGGGATGCCCTGCCACTCGCCGTGTTTCCTTCTCCTTCTGAATGAGCATAGATACCGGTGATAGTTGTTTGATTGTTAAATCCCTCCGTGTGTGAGCTGTCTCCGGCTGCTGTCGTTTGTGTTCCTTCCGCATGAGAATATAGTCCACTAGCTGAGGTTGCCCCGCCTTCCGCATGAGAACCGATTCCGCTGGCAAGGGAATTATATCCTTCTGCATGTGCTGCATTTCCGCTGGCCGTTGTAGAATCTCCTTCTGCGTGAGCCGTATCTATAGTCGCATTAGTAAGATGTCCTTCGGTGTGTGAGGCATCACCAGAAGCTATTGTTGTATTTCCTTCAGCATGGGCAGTATCTCCACTTGCGTTAGTTAGGTATCCTTCTGAATGAGAAGCCGTACCGCTGGCAGTTGTATTTAATCCTTCAGCATGGGCAGCGAAACCGCTGGCCGTATTACCATTCTGCTCGTCAACCATCATGAATCCTTCTTTCCTCTAAATGTAATATTAATATGTATAAATACAAGACATAGTTACTTCGAATGTTGGGTAGTTGAAGTAATGACCTTACCTCAGAATGCTTTGATAGCGGATATTAAATCCGATAACTCAGCATTAGACTAAGACAGCATAATAAAACAACAGCAGCTTAGAACTTGAAAATAAAGTCCTAGACCGCTGCTGTTTTCCGCTGAATGAGCCAGTCGTACATATCGGGAATGTAAGAATGATTATGACTTCTAACAAAGTCGTGAAAAAGGATTGCCTACTGGGCAGCATTCTTAAATTTATTAATATACTCCAGATAAACTAAAGAATAGAGATAGGACCCGATTTAAAGTTTCGTGATCATATTTTTGTTTTTTTAAATTTGCTTCTAGTATTTTATGTGCCCATGCAAGGCATTTTGAATAATGTACGAAATCATGAACGCGAATCTTAAAGTCAGAGAAATCTAAATGTAACTGGTACTCTTCCTCCGTTGGAAATAAATCAAGTTGATGCAATTGATACATTCTAATGGCATTTGCATTACGATCTTGTACCCCCTTCGAGGCTACAGATACTTGATTGTTATGCTGTCTGAGAATCATTAATACTTCGGGTAAATTAGTAAGCTGGGTAAAATCCGCAAGACGGTTCCAAATATCATAATCCTCCGCGTGTTTATAAGGGAAATACCTTACTCCGTAGGTATCAATAATAGACTTTCGAAGGATAACGCTAGGATGCACAAATGTACAGTGAAAAAGCTGAAAACATCTGATTTCCTCATGACTTAGTGGCGCCCTTGTTATTTGATTCTTCCCCATGAACTGGGCTTGCCCACCACAAACTCCAATATGTTGATTCATGTCCATGAAAGCTACTTGACGCTCTAATCTATGCGGCAAACTAACATCATCGCCATCCATTCGTGCAATATATTCTCCCGTGGATAAGGAAATACCCTGATTTAAAGATTCTACCAATCCCATGTTAGTAGAATGAACGATTAACTTAATTCTGCTATCATGATACTTTTGAATTTTTTCTAAAGTCCCATCCGTTGATCCATCATCAATAATAAGAAATTCAAAATCCCGGAAAGTTTGCTGCAATATACTAGAAATAGATTCATCAATATATAATGACACGTTGTAAACAGGCATTAGTACAGTTACTCTAGCCATAGTCACACCTCCCACTTGTTTATCAATCTATTTATTTTATGTGAGAGAGTTGTAAATCGATATGTATAACTGTCATATCGGACTAAAGAAATTCACGTTTGAGATTTCTGTTTAAATCCATGTATTAAACTATGTTTTTTTTCTCAAACGTGTAACAAAGATGCATCCGTTTAAATTCTTCGTTCAGCTGACAGTCAATCAGACCTGGCTTGGAAAGTTACAGGGAGCTTATGTCGCTATTCTGCCCGTTAATTTGGGGGAGTACCAGCGAAGCTGTTATCACCTGCAAAGCAGATGGATTATTGAAGTATTTCCGATCCCGAAATCAAATACATCCGACATAATATAAAAACAGATCACTTGATTGGCAACTGATACCATGAAGTGATCTGCTTTATGGTGTTGGGACATTTCACTAGCGTACCCATTAATTTAGCATGGGGGAAGGAGATGTTTTAGTACCGAATGCGGTTATTGTTCCAACACCTTTTCAAGCTCGCCGCACCATTTACCCCAGCCATACTTAGCTCCACCCAGTGCTTGAGCATTTGAGATTCCGGTTTGTTCGAGATGAAGGTTAACCTTTGCGTCCCCTAAATCCTGCAGCGTCCAGGTGACCGTGTGCTTCTCTCCTCCACTGGCCCAAGTATAGGACAATCGGTTTGGTGCGTCCACGATAAGTACTTCGCCGTCAACAATTCCATCCCACCATTCGGTCGGCTGAGTACGAAACTGAAAACGATGTCCTACGACGGGCTTAAAGTCATTTTCCATCGCTTGACCGGTGTGGATGTTAACCACCCACTTGCCAAGCTTGCTTGAATCGGTTAAGGCGGACCAAAGCTTCTCAATCGACGTCTTGTACTGAAAATCCAAGGTTAATACTAAACTCATTCTTCTTCCTCCTCTAATAGTTGGTTCAAGCGCAACATATTCGTACGCCAAAAATTGCTGTAGAAAGCCACCCAATCTTGAATTTCTCTGAGTGGAGAGGCGTTTAGCCTAAATCGCGTTTCTCTGCCGACTTTTCGGTCAAGTACCAATCCAGCTTCTTTAAGGATTGTCAAATGCTTGGAAACCGCTGTACGGCCCATTTGAAAATGTGCCGTTAATTCATGAAGCGGAATCTCCTCTGCCTCTGCTAACAGACGAATTAGTCGGCGCCTAGTCGGATCTGCAATCGCGTCAAAAACATCCCGCAATTGGTTGTTCTCGCTCATAACGCCCCCTCCTTCGCTTTTTGTTTATTCCTCAATCATACACTTTAGTAGAAATCTATTGGTGGTACGAAGGGACAGCCGTTAATTTCACCACCTCCTTAAAGTTTACGGCTCTTCGGACGTAGCGCCCACGAGGCGATATTTAGTGCAGCATATGAGAGCGGAAGGATAATATTAAACCCGTAATCACCAAAATCGTTAGCAAACGCATGAGATAAAGCCGCACCGGTCATTAAAAAGAAGATTCCAGCGTGAACCCATTCTTTAAGCCGAGGAAAACCTGGCACGACGAGAGCGATGGCTCCAAGCAATTTCCAAATCCCGAGAATGGTCAAGACGTATAATGGGTAACCAAGATTTTTAACTAACTCGATGTTTCCCCCATATTGCATCAGTTGCCCGATACCACTTAACACAACAGCTACTGCGAGTAGTATGGTAACTGACCAATAAGCAATCATTTTTCCTCGGGACTGGGTTTCTAGTTTCGCGGTTATTTCCGTACGGATAATTTTACTCATTGTTTTCCTCCTCATAATTGTTTCAAGCGAAACCTATTCAGGTTCCAAACTTTCCAATTGGACACCATTTGGTGACTATTTTATTATAGGTCACCATTTGGTGTCATGTCAAGCGGATTTAGCTTAGAAAATTACAAGGAGTTTATGAGAAGCAATACATATTCTTGTCCTATTTCGGAAAACGAGATATGTACTTGTCACTGGCTTTTGACAAGAACATATCTCGTTAAAATGAAAAAAGCCGCAACTGAGCGGCTTCTTATCCATATATATTCTTGTCAGCCTTGCACAACTGTTCGGCTGTCCATCGTTTGGACCTTCAGGCAACGAACGCGCTGAAGCCATTTATGCCATGGTCCTCTTCCTACCCGAGTCTCTCATTCACCATACTCTATCTTCCATCTGATTACTAAGTAGGGGCTATGGACATCTATGATGGTAACTTTCTGTTTACTCAGCTATGTCTCGTATCGATTGTTTGTTTCTGAACTGACGGAATATTGCAGAAATACACATCAAAACTCCTGTTGTAACAAAGACACCTACTGGAAAACCCCAGCTCCCCCATACTGGGAAAATAAGTGGCATCAACGAGACACCAAATGCAACAGGAACAGGTGTTTTAAACAAATTACAAAGAATGAGTGTAAGCAAAACATTAACGACACCAACCCAAATGATCGAACCTGCCAACAATTGATAGACTCCGACTGAAAGAATGGCCGTTATCGTCAATACCGCTAAACGGGGTGGAATCAATTTCCAAGTGAATTTCTCATCATGAAACACCTCGAAAATCAGGGCAAATACAGGTGGAACGACTAAAACTTCTAGTCTTGTTGTGAAAGCCAGCCCAATCCAAAGAGCTAAAACAATGGTTATGATAACCGTATCCGTTTTCTTCCGAAAATTCTCCGGACCACCAGGCAACTTTTCTGGATTTCTCAATCTAAAAGCAGCCAACATAATCACAAACGTAAAGACAGCAGTTGTGATTGCAAAAACATAGTCATGTAGACCTAAAAAGATCGGCAGCAATGTAGCAGGAATCGTTGGTCCAAAATTGACGCGAAATATATGCATTAGAATGACAATAATCACAAGACCAAACCATATTTTCGGTAGAGGCATTAGGGATAAATCGTTCAAAGAGGTGCCAATGAATGCACCTAATGTTGGGGAAAGCCACAGGTGAACCGGCTTCTTCATCCAATGCGGTACAGGAAACACCATAACCCCTATGGCCATACCAGCAATTTCTGGGAAAACTATATCCTTTTGTTGTAGAACTACAGCAGCAACAAGCATGAGAATGACTAAAATGTATGCTGACAAAAAACTTCTGGATTTTAGGATATTCCAAATCATTTCAATCGTTCTCCTTTTCGAGACAAGGCCACTACATGACGGATCATCTCTCTAATTTTTTTATTATTCGTTTAAGGATGCATTTTATACGCCTTTGTATAACAACTCAATCTTTCCGATATTAAGTAGACTCCCGACTGTTATCACTCGATTCTTAAAATCCTTGAATAGATTGTCCATAATTCCTCCATCCTTCGGGAATCTCCTTACTATTTTTACTATAAATGGCCTGTAAATAACGGGACAAGTTCGTTACTTTCTCTTCCACAAGGACCTCGCGTATTTCAGAAGGTTTTGATGGCACATCATTTTCCCGCACAATCTCGAATTGGTCTAGTGGCAAAAACATTTGCAAACTTTTTTTATAGGAACAACGAGTTGGGTAACGAGGTGAGCTTCCCGAATCGTACTTAGACAACTTAACAGTGTCATAGAAGTCACAAAGCAATGAATGTGCATCCAATTGAAGGATAGCAAATTCTTCATCTGGTTCTCTTCTTGAATAAATCTCCAGCATTTTTTGACAATCTCTTTGCGTCGGCCAAAAAAATACGTGCTGATCCAGATAATTATGAAATTGCTGATGAGTTGTTTTTGCATCCATAACTTGATCTGCAATTCGTAAATGTGCGTTTGCTACAAAAACATTTCCGTGAAAATGAATTTCTCTTCTGACTATCCGTCTTTCTTTTGATAAGTTAGGATCAACATGATTACATGAATACAAAGAATTAAGGTGTGCAATTGAAGGCAAGTTGCGGACTCTCGTAAAATGAAATAGTGACTTCCTTTTTGAGCTGTTCGTTATTTTTTTTACAATTGAATCGTTCATACTATGATCTCCCTTTTCCTCTCATTGCCATAAAACGTAGATACGGCAACGCCGTAAAGCGCCCAAAATCAATTAAATTTATAAGTAAGACCAATGTAGAAATAAACAAAAGTCCAAAGATTCAATCAAAAATCTTTGGACTTTTGTTTGGTTTTTCGTCGGTGTAACGATAAGTTTTAGTTTTTACCCACCGTTATTAATACCATCTTCAAAATAAGCCATGTATATCTTCTCAATCAATGGAAAAGACTGATTAAATCTTTCATGAATGCACTACTGCTGGCTTCACAGTTTTAATATGATGAATATAGTCTTTACTGCTCTTTGCTAGTCGCTCTTCCGTGACGTCCGAGGTGTCGTTTAGCGAAAAGTGAGGCAGGTATGTGGCACTAATAAAATGAGCAAGTGCTTCTACTGGTCGCAATATTTCTTGAAGTGTAAAGCGATTAGACCCGGTTGCTTGATACGATGCTTCAGTACCATATGTTGAAATTGCAACACCTATTTCTTTCCCTTTTATCTTAGTAGCGTCCGGTCCATAAGCCCAACCATAAAGTAATACTTGGTCAAACCACTTTTTGAGTAATGGTGGCGTACTGTACCAGTAAAGCGGATATTGAAAAATAATTCGATCATGCGACTCAATCAATTGCTGCTCTTTAGAAACATCTATACTTTCATCAGGGTATGTTTTATAAAGCTCATGAATGGTGATATCATCATGCTTTTGTAACTCCTCCACCCATGCTTTATTCCAGTTAGATGCTTCGATGTTCGGGTGAGTAACAATTACTAAAGTTTTCATTTTGTTCGCTCCATTTCATATCATTTATTTGGGAATATTTTTAAAACTAAGGAGGTCGTAGTTTACCCTATTATTATCTAAAAAGAAGCCCCAAACTATTCAATACCAGCTAGAAATTGATGGGCTTGTACATCAGCGTATTACAGGTTGACGGCATTCAGCGAATGCATGTGGAGCAATTCATGATTATCCTTTAAGCAGACTCCCATTAAATAGCACCTTTATTGTTCGAATAAAGAGAACGACCACAACGATACTGAGCAAAGCCAGAATGATTGCGGAAATGACGATTAACAGCCATGAATCCACGAACATCGCATATTTTAAAGCGGCATTGCTGAGAGCAGCTATTGGAAAGCTTACACCCCACCAAGAAGCGCCAAACGGGATGGACTTTTTGAATACTTTGAAGAACAAGACAGTGAACAAGAACAGACCAAAGTAAAACAAAATGGAGGCGAACTGATCAATTCCCTGCTCAAAGTTCGTATAGCCAAGAAAACCAACCTCAAACGGTGCAATCATGATTATCATGGAAGGCGTTAATCCTGCTGGCATTGGAGCGTGATGAATCAATCTGGATAGGATCAACGTGAAGTATACTAAAGCCACGGTTCCACCGATTGCAAGGGAAAATAAATTAAATTCATGCGCCCATGGGAACGGCATTGTCCCCCCGGCAACCGAAATATCAAGGGTCCCTACCACAGGAACCAGCGAAGCCGGGACCTTGTTAAGCGGCTCGTGATTCCCGTTCAACAAGCGTGCAACGAAAACAAAACAAAGAGCTAATGCCAATACTGCTCCGATGATCCAAATCACTTGCCCCGATATTTGACTGTAGATGCCGATCACGGAGGAAAGCAAGAGTATAGCAATCGTGATCGTACCGAAAAAATTACCCACGATGGGATGCATAAATTCAGTTTTGACTTTCTCCGGGTATAAAACCCATTTTGAAATATAACCTATGCTTAAAGCGATAAAAATTACAAATGCAATAATTCCTATAATATCAGCAATGACGGTGGAAGTGCCGAATAGCTTGCTTGCTTCTCTCCAAGCCAATGATAGACCTGAAATTCCCATTACCGACGCAAATAGGTTAACGGGCAAAAATTGAATTGAACCGATGCTTTTTTGTTTCTGTACGGCAGTTATGCTTTGCATGGATGATAGTCACTACTTTCTTTAATAATTATTTGTCATGCTTTTAAACGTTTTTTACAAATCTCTCCCGAATGCCGCAATAAGCACAACAGAGCCACGTTTTACATTTCAATTGCCGTAGTTTTTCCAATTACGCTGCTTCCACAAGTAATTACTACCACTTTCCCTTGAAAACTCATTTTTATCGCCCCCTAATTTACCTATTAAAAGGTAGTTTAATCTGCTATTATTTGCTTTAATTTTTGGTTAAAGCAGATATTAATTTTTCTTCAAACCGACTTAAATTCTAAAAAACTTCTTGCAAGTAATTGCGTCTCTTGAAGCGATGCAAGAAATTAATGTGCTTGCACTTTGAAGGTATAAGTTGTATAAATGATAAAATCACTCCTTTATCTAACCTAACTATCATTATTCATTAATTGATGAAAAGTATCAATATTCGACTTTCTATTGTTATCATTAATTATATTGATCATTTACTTTTTCTTTTTTACAAATAAGGAGTATTTAGAAATACTATTTTTTTACATAGTACATACTACAATTTGTCTAGATGAACATAAAAGTGAGGTATATCAATGGAGTTTCGTCAACTGGAATATTTTTCGGCAATTTGTGAAGAATTGCATTTCACAAGGGCTTCAGAGAAACTGGGTATGAGTCAGCCGACGTTAAGTCATCAAATCAAGATGCTAGAAGATGAGCTTGGGGTTCCATTATTCGACCGGATTGGTAAAAAAATTGCGATAACTGAAGCAGGTAAAATTCTTTTAAGCGAATGCAAAGTGATTTTTTCTTCCTTAAAGAATGTCAAAGTGCAAATTATGGAGCTTCAAAAGGTTACACGCGGAACTTTATCCATAGGTGCACTCCCTGGAGAGCTAACTCAGCTCGTTTCGTCTTTGTTGATCGATTTTCACAATATTTATCCTGAAGTGCAAATTAAAATCGTCAATTTCGACGATATTGTAGAACGAGTTATTCAGAATCAAATCGACTTGGCGATCACAATTCTTCCTATCGAAGATGAACGTATTCGCAAACACCCCTTATACAAGGAAGATATTTATTTGACGGTTTCTAACGACCATTCTTTGGCCGAACGAGAGAGCATTAATTTTGACGAAATCAGCAACTATCCGGTAATTTTGTTCCCCCAAACGCACAAATGCCGCCAAATTATGGATTTAACCAGCAGCAGCTGTGGCTTTAATTTTGAGCCAATCATCGAAACGACTGCGATCGAAACCATTATTAGCCTTGTAAAAGCTGGCGCTGGAGTGACAGCCCTATCTAGAACGTACTTGAAAATCTACAACGACACACAGTTAAAAGCAATAAAAATCGTGAATCCAACGCTAAGCAGGGAAATTGGCATCATCTACCATAAAGATAAATATTTAAGCCAGGCTGCCCGGCTGTTTATGGACTTATTATCAAATCATATTATTAAATTAAAGTTGGCGGAACAAAGTACGTTTCAAAACTAGGCTCGATTTTCTTAGACTTTCTAACCGGGAAATCATTCTCTACTTTTCGTTCAATTGGACTCGAAATAAGGGAATCGCCTCTAGGCGGTTCCTTAGGTTATTAATTTCATGCAACTCAAACAAACACAGATCCACTTTGACTTATCATTGATCTTTATTAGAAATTAATTGAGATTTGAGGAGCTGGTGAAACAATAAAGGTTGATTCTGTACGTGAATATTGTCTGTTACCCACCTGTACCTCATTGTAAGAATATGCTTCAATAGTACCTCCTCCGATCATTCTTCCGTCCTTCATGACCATTACATAATGGCTAAAAAAAATGGCATTGTCTAACTCAGTGTCATGATGTAGTGTTTTCATGTTATCTCTACCTTCCATTTTTATTGTCCACTTTGATTCTATACTCGTTGGTTAACATGTTAATGGTGTATTAGATAGTAAATCACCTACGACTTCTCCGCGAGTCATAGCCGTCAAACCTGTACGAGTTAGTTCCAAGATGACATAGGGTCTCAGCAGCTCAATTAATGAGTTAATCTTATCTTGATCTCCAATAACTTGAATGATCAGACTTTCCAATCCTAAATCGACTATAGAAGCACGAAAGGGTTCAACAATACTCAAAATAACCGGTTTCACTTTAGACACAGCACTTACTTTAATAAGTGCAAGCTCGCGTTCAACCAGCGGATAAGCAGTTAATTCAACAATTTGAATAACATCGATTAGTTTATTAAGCTGCTTTTGTACTTGTTCGAGCGTTTTATCATTCCCGGATGTCACAATGATCATTCGGGACAATCCAGGTTCTTCTGACTGACCTACAGTTATACTGTCAATGTTGAAACCGCGGCGTCCGAATAATCCAGCAACTCTCTGTAATACACCCGGATGGTTGTTTACAAGGACAGCTATCGTATGACGTTTCATCTTTCATCCCCCATAATCATTTCATCTATCGTGGAACCCGGGGCAACCATTGGAAAAACATTCTCATCCTGAGTAACAACAAAATCAATAAGCACGGGGCCTGGTGTTTCCAGAGCATTTTTCCACACCTTACGAGCCTCTTCTTTGTTTGTTGCCCTGAGCCCTTTAACACCATAGGCTTCTGCTAGTTTTACGAAATCCGGACTGCCAGAGAGGTCCATATGACTAAAGCGACTATCGTAAATGATTTCTTGCCATTGCCGTATCATGCCGAGGACCTGATTATTCAGAATAACGATCTTCACGGGAATGTTATGAATAGCGCAAATCGCAAGCTCTTGTGCATTCATTTGGATCCCTCCGTCGCCATTCACGGACACCACGAGTCGGTCTGGGCAACCTACTTGTGCCCCTATTGCCGAAGGTAAACCAAAGCCCATTGTTCCAAGTCCACCCGAGGTAATGAACGAACGCGGATGCTTAAACTTATAAAACTGAGCAGCCCACATTTGATGCTGACCTACGTCCGTAGTGACGATTGCTTCGCCATTGGTCGTTTCGCTGATCAATTCCATAACGAATTGTGGCTTTAAAGTTATTTCCGAATCCGTGTAACGAAGAGGATACTTTCTTTTGTTTTCTTGAATTTCTGTCAGCCATGCTTCTGATTTTGCTGGTTTTGCATGAACGTTAGCCTGTTGAAGCACGGATCTCACATCGCCAATACAAGGGATCGCCGTTTGAACGATTTTCCCAATTTCTGCTGGATCGATATCGATATGCGCGATAGTTTTCGCTTTAGGAGCAAATCCGCTAGTTTTCATCGTTACTCTGTCGTCAAAGCGTGCTCCAATACTAATGAGAAGATCACAATTTTGTAAGGCTTTATTCGCTGTGTATGTTCCGTGCATCCCCGGCATGCCCATCCATAATTCATGTGCACTTGGAAATGCTCCTAAACCAAGTAATGTCGTCGTAACTGGTATCCGGGTTTTTTCTACAAATTCGAGTAATTCCTTGGATGCGTTTGAATATATAACGCCCCCGCCAGCCAGAATGACTGGATGTTCAGCTTCTTTGATAGCCATGAGTAACTTGTCGATTTGAGTTAAATTTGGATGAATATCCGAGTGGTATCCCCGAATCTTAGGATTATCGAACGGATATTGAAAGATCATCTTTTGGCTCGACACATCCTTTGGAATATCGATCAAAACCGGCCCCTTTCGTCCCGTGGAAGCTATATAAAATGCTTCATGAATGATCTTTGGTAACTCATTGACATCATGAACTAAAAAGTTGTGCTTGGAAATAGGCATTGTGATCCCGGTAATATCCGCTTCCTGAAACGCATCAGTACCAAGTAGTGGCGTCGGAACATTTCCTGTAATCACTACTAATGGAACAGAGTCCATATTAGCAGTAGCGATACCTGTAACAAGATTAGTCGCCCCTGGTCCCGATGTTGCAAAGCAAACCCCAACTTTTCCTGTAGCGCGTGCATAGCCGTCTGCAGCATGAATTGCCCCCTGCTCATGACGAGCTAAAATATGTTTAAACTCTGGAATATCATGAATGGCGTCGTAAATATTCAGGACACTTCCTCCAGGAATCCCAAAGACACTTTCCACACCTTCAATCAACAAGCTTCTGACAAGTGCCTCCGATCCTGTTACCATGTCGTTCTTCATAAGCCTATTAAGCCATTCATGCTCCAAGTGTTGTCCCTCAATCATTTTCATTATTTTTTCCTCCCATTTTCCCAAAAAATTAAACTCCTTTCAGCTCAAATTCGATGTTATACAACAATTAGGGACGAAAGGAGCCTTTGAGGGAACCATCCAGATTCACCGGAAATCCCATGATTTCTAGCCTCATGGAGTCAAAGTAAACTCTTTGAACTCAAGCAATTATTTAAAAGCTTCTTGATTGCTTTCAGGATATGTTATCATAAAGGTAGCTATTTCAGTTATGGAAAGATTCAATACCCGTTATTCCAAAAATCGATAACTAAGGGGATGTTAGAATTATGATTGACTTGTTAGAAGGGAGATTTTTCAAGACTTTCCTTGCAGTAATCGAGGAAAAGAGCTTTAATCGTGCGTCGGAAAAATTGGGATATGTTCAATCTACGGTTACAAATCATATTCAATTATTAGAACGAGCATGTGGTCAAAAGCTGTTTCATCGTTTATCAAGAGGAGTAAAACCGACTGAAGCTGGCCTAAAACTCGCTAAATTTGCCCATCAATTTGTACATTTGGGGCTGACATTAGAAGAAGCTATGAATGAATCGAACCAACCTAAAGGAACGATTTACCTAAGTATGCATGAATCTTTTTTTGTTACGAGAATGTCTCCGCTTATACAACAGTTTCATCTCAAATTTCCGAATGTTAAATTTAGAGTAGAAACAGGATATCATCATAATGTAATTGATGATGTTTCGCAGCATGTTGTTGATCTCGGATTTCTTCCTCGAAATCCCCAACGTGATGACGTTAATTTTTACCCCATGATTGAGGAAGAGTTGATCTTTATTGCCTCAGATGAATTGACAAGAAATGTTGAGACTAATGGTTTGAAAGTACTAAACAATGAAGCTGTAATCAGCTATGGAAACAGTTGTTTGTATCATACTCAAGCCAACAAGGTTTTAGCGGAGGCCGGAATAGAAGTAAGTAATGCCATTCAATATCCAAGTATCGAAATGATAAAAAATGCTGTAAAGTGTGGTATAGGTTTTGCACTAATTCCTAAAATAGCAGCGAAAAAAGAAATATTTGAAGGAGATTTCCGAGCGTTGCCTTTATCCTCAGGGATTTTTTCCACCCATGGAATTATCGTAAATAAAGATAGGGATTTAAACTTTCCTGCCCAAATGTTTAAGTCATTCGTATTGGATCATTACTCTTTTCAGACCGATCCCGAAAAAGCTTGATTTTTCAAGTTTTTTCGAATTGGTTTAAGTAGGCATATTTGTGTGATTACCCACCCACCTTAAATTTCCAGCTTTAAACGAAGCTCTCTCAAATAATTCCGGCTCACTGGAATAGAGCTTTTGGACTTGTCCTTCATAATTAGGTTATACGCCCCATTTATCCAAGCTTTTAACTCTACAATGTGGTTCAAGTTCACTAAATAACTTTTATGACTGCGAAAAAAGGAAAATGACTTCAGTTTTCCTTCCAATTCGTGTAATGTATAGTTCGTTTTGTGAACTTCATCTTTGGCGTGTATTAAAACATGCTTGCCTTCTGTGCTCATAAAAATAATGTCCAGGGGGGACAAATATTTAATGGAACCATTCACTTCAATTGCCAGCTTAAGCGGAGCGGTTTGTGGCGATATATCCGCACTGCTCCTCTCCATATGGATCTCCTTCAAAATCCCCTGAATATTTGCTTCATCATAAGGCTTCAATAAATAATGAAACGCCCGCAGTTTGAATGCTTCAATGGCGTACTGATCATACGCAGTGCAAAATATAATTTTCGACTTTACTCCTAGCTCTTGGATTACTTCGGCTGCTTGGAGCCCTGTTAAACCAGGCATTTCAATGTCAAGAAAGATAAGATCAGGCTCGATTTCCTTCGTCAACTTAATCGCCTCCATACCGCTTTTGGCCTGAAGGATCTGCTTTACTCCCTCAACATGTTGAAGTAGATAACTCAATTCTTCACGAGCAGGAGTTTCATCATCCACGATTAATATCTTTACCCCCATGCCTTATTTCCCTCCTACTTTATCCAAAAGTAAACCTTTGTTCCTTTTCCGACCTCGGACTCTATATGTAGTGCCTGATCTTCACCATAGTGATAGCGGAGCCGCTGCTCAATATTATGCATGGCCATTCCTGCGTGTTCATCGCTATCCTGTATCTTTACTACTGGAAATCCTACTCCATTATCTTCCACTAGAATGAGAACCCTATCCCCATCCTCTTTGATGATAAGCTTGATAGATCCCTGTTCTATCGATTGGATGCCATGGACGATCGCATTTTCCACTAAGGGCTGGATGCTGAATGGAGGCAGCTGCCGCTCTTTGACTGCTTCATCAATGATCGTGGTGATTGTCATCTTACCTCCGAGCCGAGCTTTTGATAAATCCAAATAGGCCATCACCAGCTCAAGTTCCTCACGAATGGAAATCAAAGGCTTACTGCTGTTTGTCATATTTTTGCGTAAAAATGTGGCAAGCTGAGTCACTAAATGTCGCGCCGTCTCGGGCTCGGTTCGGATAAAGTATTTCATTGTATTCAGAACGTTAAACAAAAAGTGAGGCCTCATTTGAGATTGTAACGAACGAAATTCTGCATCTGCCACGAATTTCTCTTGCTTCTCAGCTTCCACAAAAGCAAATTGCTGAGAAAGCAGCTGAGCTAGTGAACCGATCATCATATGCCGATAAGGATTGATATCTTGCTGCCTCCGGAAGTACAGTCGATAACTTCCGATTCTCTTTTTATTTTGCATCTCGATGGGCATGTCAATCCAGTAGGACGTTGTCCTGCCTTCTTTCACAGATACATCATTTGTATTCTTGCTGAAGAATGCGCCAACTGCATCGATTTCCTCCACGAGTACTTGAGCAATTCTGTGGACCGCTTTATCAAAGGGGCTTTTCCAATAAGGCAAGGTAATATCTGCAATCTGCAACGCCCTTCGTGCATGGATAGAACCAATTCGCTCTTCTTCTTTTTCAATCGTATTATAAACCATGAAGAACAAGGCCACGCCAACACTGTTAGCAATCGTTTGTGGGAATCCGATCAATTTCACCAAATTTAAAGCTTCATTCCAGGGCTTAGCCAGCAAGAGAATTAAAACCATCTGCAGAGTTTCAGCAATAAATCCAACTACAAAAGCCAATGGTACTATCGATACGTGGTGAAATCTTTTCTTGATAGCGCCACGGCATAAACCGGACAAAATCCCCTGTATGATCGGAGCTACCATACCAGCAATCGCCACATATCCCCCTAAACTGTAACGATGAAGCCCCGCGATGAGTCCAACGATAAATCCACTTTTCACCCCCCCAAGTAAGCCTGCAATGACCACCCCTACTGTTCTCGAATTAGCGATCGCTTCTGTGGTAGATACATTTCCGACCCATGGGGCTGCGTGGTAATCATATTTGGAAACTGCAACACCTGAGTACGTACCAAGTATGGCATACAGACAGAAAAACAAGAGGAAACGCCAATGGTATCTTTGTTCTCCTTGATAGCTCATATAGCTGCGCATCCATTTACTGCGCGAGATTACATAAGCTGTTGAGGTCAAAAATCCTACCCTTTCCAGCATATCAACCATAAGATGCAGCATGCATGCACCCCCTCATTCTCAACTCTTACATAGATTAACCACTTCCCTCACATCCTACAATAAGAACAAAAAAATAGACCAGCTAATTTAGCTAGTCTAGTCTATCTATACATGACTTGGGCATTTCAAATGTTGAACGACTTCATTTAGCCGCGTTTTTCAAGTCAAAAATTGTATGCAAGACTGAATTGGTACGAAGCTTTGCTTTTTTAACATAAATTAGATTTACCAATCCCAGTACTATAATATTGACAAGGAAACCCCAAAATCCTTCATATATGCCATAAGAATGACCGCTTGCATATACAAGGAATACCGTTAGCATACCTGCAATCAAACCAGATAAAGCTGCTTCCTTGGAAAGATTTCTCCAAAATAAGCTGAAGACAACAGCAGGGAAAATCTGGACAATACCTGAAACCCCCATAAGCTGAAGAGAAACCAATGCATTCGGAAACATTAATCCAAATATCAAAGCCAGACCGATAACCAGAAAGACCATATAACGGGTAACACCGGTTAATGTTTTCATGCTTGCTTTAGGTGCAATCAAATCTCGATAAATGTTATTCGCAAATAAATTGGATGCCCCAATCGCCATTATGGAACACGGTACTAGAGAAGCGAGCGCTATGGTTGAATAAGCCAAGCCCTGCATGACACCGCCATAAGATTGATGAATCAATGTTAGAAAGGCGAACCGTGGATCTGTTCCTTTGGGAACAACAAGACTTGCTGTGATTCCTAGAAAAGTTACGAGCATCAATACAATGTTGTAAAAAGGAAGAATAATGGTGTTTCTCCGCAGCGATTCTGCACTTTTTGAACTAAATATGCCTGTAACCGTATGCGGCCACATAAACAAAGCCATAGCAGATATTAACGCAGCAGTAGAAAACCATGGAATCCCTTTTGCACCAGAAGAAGGAATCGTTAACATTTGGGGAGACTTAGCTACAACCGTATCCATCATACTTCCCCAGCTGCCAAAATGAATAATAGGGATGGTCACAACCATGTACAGCATGATGACCCAAACCAAAATGTCCTTAATAATCGCCGTGTAAGTTGGAGCTTTAATACCGCTGAAAAACGTATACAAGGCTACTAGAGAAAAAGATACAATAACCACCAAGACAACATTAATTTGCCCATTACTCGCAATCTTAATCGTGTCTAATATGCCGCTTAACTGGAGATCAATATAAGGAATCAGCATGAAAACACCAATTATAGCGACTAAAACAGATAATGTTTTACTTTCAAATCTGCCTTTAACATAGTCAGCCAAGGTAGTAAATGAATGCGCTTTACCAACTTTCCACAGCTTAGGTAAAAAGAAATAAGCGATAGGATAGGCAAGCACTACATAAGGAGTAGCAAAAAAGGCGATACTTCCTCCTTTAAACGCAGAGCTCGTGAGTCCAAGGAATGTATAAGCGGTATATACGTCAGCACCAATCAAAAACCAAACGAACAAACTGCCCAGCTTTCTTCCCCCAAGGGACCATTCTTCAACAGAGCTTCTAGATGATTTGTTCCGACCTGCTACAAAGCCGATCAACATGACGAGAATAACGACAGTTGCTGTTATATAAAAGGCTACCAAATTCCCGCTCATGATTCAAAACCTCCTGATTTTTTCTGAATTTGATAAATCCCCAAAGTAAAAAGCGGCGTCAAAATCATCCACAAAAGCAGCCAAAAATGAAACAGGGGAAATCCAAAAATGAGAGGATGTATTCGGTTTACTAGTGGTAACGCTATCAATTGAGCGATGAAAGGAATAACTAGCAATATAAATAGGATGAATTTTTTCATTTAACAGGTCCCCTCCTAGCAAAATGTAAACCTCAAAATAGTTGATATTATGCTGCTTCATCATTATAAAAGATTTAAAAGCATACTAGAATACTTTTGGATTAACATGTTGAAAGCGCTACCTTAACTGTTGAAATTACGGTATCAAAGAATTTCTGGAGGATCTAGTCCGAGGTAGACGGTGTACTAGATTCCGCTTATATCGAAGAATGGCTGGAGAACTCCTTCTCAAACTCTATGATAAAGAGGCCGACCCGAATTTTTACGATTCAGGTCAGCCTCTTCTTACCTATTTATTCGTATCAGGTTAGCCTTCAAACTTACACCGGTCATTTCCTCACTCATTGAATAAGGATGGCTGGTCTGGTTTGATCAGTGTGGCAATCAAATTTACACGAGCTTTCCGTCGCTCTACCAAGCTGACGCGCCGCCGTCTACCGCGTAGTTGGCGCCTGTGATGTATGACGCCCGGTCAGATGCTAGGAAGGCCGCGAGCTCTACGATCTCCTCTGGTTGACCGAAGCGTTTGAGTAGGGTCTTGCTAGTTATCGCGTCCCGGGCTGCCTGGTTATCGCCGAGGTCGCGGTCACTCGCCGGGGTTAGGACGGGTCCGGAACTGATCGCCACCGCACGGATCCCATGGCTTGCGCCTTCAAGCGCGAGTTGCCGTGTCATGCCGATGACGCCGGCTTTCGCTGCACAGTGTGCGACCATTGGAGGAGTCTCGCCTGCGATCATGCCGGCCACGGATGCGACGTTGATGATGACGCCGCCACCGCGACGGACCAAATGCGGCCATGCGAACTTGGACATAAAGAAGGGGATGTCGAGTTCGCCAGTTATGGTTGTCCGCCAGTCATCGATAGAGAAATCTGGCATCGGACCGAAGCGTTGCATGGCTGCGTTGTTATAGAGCACGTCGAGCCCGCCGTAGGCGGCAACTGCTTCCTCAACGACTTTCCGCGCCTGTTCGGGGTCCGTGAGATTGATCGGCGCGATGCCCGTCATTTCACCGCCGGCGCGACGTACGAGTTCGACCGTCTCGTTGTTCGCATCAGACTGGATGTCGCACCCGATGACCTTTGCGCCTTCTCGCGCAAAGGTTAGAGCCGCAACGCGACCCATACCTCCACCTGTGCCAGTGATCAGCACTACCTTCTTGTCAAGCATGCCCATTGATTTTTGGCTATTCAATGAATTTTCCTCCTACGTATGTTCTTGGGAGCAAAGTTTAATATTGTAAAAATTATTCCAAACCATTCATTGGGCAGTTTGTGTGTCGGCTTCCCATCTTGAGACCTCTTCCCGAACTCGCGGTGCGACTTCCTTACCCAATAGTTCAATGGATTTCATTACATCCTCATGTGGCATGCTGCCGGCAGGTAAATGAAGAAAAAATCGTGAGAAGCCTAAATGTTTTTGCATATAAATAATTTTGTTGGCCACCGTTTCGGGATCGCCTACGTAGAATGCGCCTTCTGGGCTGCATGAGGCATCGAATTGTGAACGGCTATAATGGCCCCAACCACGCTCTTTACTCATTGAATTAAACACTGCCTGAGTAGGAGGGAAATACTTTTCGGCCGCAAGAGAGGTACTCTCTGCAACGAACCCGAGTGAGTGTACGGCTATCTTTAATTTCGATGCATCATGTCCTGCACGAGTAGCAGCGTTCTTATAGAGCGGCACGAGCGGAGCAAATTGCAAGGGGCTCCCGCCAATGATCGCCAAAACAAGAGGCAGTCCCAGTTCCCCTGCTCGTATGACCGATTGCGCATTACCCCCACTGCCAAGCCACACGGGTAAAGGGTTCTGAACTGGACGCGGATACACACCCAGATTCGTAAGGGCAGGCCGATGCTTTCCTTTCCAGGATATCTTCTCTGACTCCCTTAATTTTAATAATAGTTCCAATTTTTCCGCGTAAAGCTCATCATAGTCTTTTAAATCATAACCAAACAATGGAAACGCATCGACCATAGAGCCTCGGCCCGCGATAATCTCAGCACGACCATTTGAAATACCATCCAGCGTGGCAAATTGCTGAAACAAACGTACTGGATCCACAGCAGAGAGCACGGTAACCGAACTAGTTAAGCGTATCCTTTTGGTCATAGACGCCGCTGCAGCCAGCACAACGACAGTAGCGGAATCCGCAAATTCCTTACGATGATGCTCACCGACCCCAAATATGTCCAACCCAACCTGATCGGCAAGGACAATTTCTTCAACAACCTCACGCAACCGCTCCGCATGACTTATTGTCTTGCCCGTATTAACATCCGGAGTAGTTTCGACAAATGTATCTATACCTATTTCCATTTTTTAATCCCCCTACATACATAATTTAAGTAAAATCCTTCTTTAAAAAAGCATTTGATCCATCATTATTGGCATTGCCTTCTCGATTCTTGATACCATACCCAATTTTCTTCAGCACGTGAATAAGTTCGAGCTTCTCCCCGTCCGTTGCGAAGGACAAATTATCGGAGATCGTTTGAACATGCCTTGGGAAGATATTATCAAAGTAGCTTCGCCCTTCCGTAGTCAATGTCACATTCGTTTTTCGTCGATCACCCGGGATAGGGAGTCGTTCCACGAAGCCCTTCTTCTCAAGCTTATCGACCACGTAGGTGATACTCCCGCTTGGAATCGAGAAGGTATCGCTTATTTTCTGGATGGGCTGCGGTCCTTTATTATAAAGAAACTCTAAAATTTGAAAGGTCTCCCCACTGAGGCCATAGCTGTCAATGTCACGTTCTAAGCTCTCGTACAATTCTTTCACCATATTTCTTATTACGCGTATTAATTTTAAATCAAGTTCCTTACCCTCAGCATCGCGTTCAGTCATTCTCCATCCCCCTTATCGGCCTTATCATACAAAGGATATTTGGTTCTTGGCCGGATACCCAGATGGAACCACCTGTACATCTAATCGACAATCCTGCAAGTATCGAATAAAACCGTGGATTCCGCCAACCGCAGCAATTGGGTCCACAGAAAAGATATCTAATTAATATAATTCCTATAATTAAGTATCCTAATATTATTTATTATATTAATAGAGTTTATATCTGTCAAGCTGTAAAAAGTAGGACATCTGCGAAAAGAACGCAAACCAAATTCCCCTACAACAAGGGGTCCTTCAGTTGTTTGCTCGCAAGTTATAAACATGCCAATAGGGCAGCAGCCATGAATGGGCTGCCACCCTATTGGGAGAGCTTTTATACCACAATATTATTTTCACATCGATATATTACCTCTTGCAGATACCTTTGATTACTTCCTCTTCTCCGCAAGCTGCCGACGATACTCTAACGCAGGCAGTCCACCCCAACCCCAATTATCAGTGTCAACCTCTTCAATAACTACGAAGGTTGATGCTAACGGCTTGTTCAGAACGTTGAGCAGGAGCTCGCTGACTCCTTTGATGAGTGCTGCTTTTTCTTCCGCCGTTACAGACTGACGATCTGGTGTTGTGCCCTCACGGGTCACTTGAATCGTAACGATTGGCATGAATATTCTCTCCCATTCCTTAGGATATGTTTTATATCTGCTGCTGCATTTGCTTAGTGACCAGCATTCTGTCCGCCATCAACATATAAGATTTCACCAGTTACAAAGTTAGCTGAATCCAGATATAAAACGGCTTCTACGATATCATGCGACTCGCCCATCCTTCCCATGGGATGCAGTTTAGCTAGAGCATCGTGAGCTTCAACTGGATGCATTGGTGTTTTAATTACCCCTGGTGAAACGGCATTCACACGGATACCTCTCGAAGCATACTCAATGGCAAGTGATTTTGTTGCAGCCTTCAGACCGCCCTTTGTCAATGAGGCTAGTACAGAAGGAACGTCAACTGACGGTTGGTCAACCAGACTCGTCGTAATGTTAACGATGTGCCCTGTTCCTTGTTTCAGCATTGCAGCCACCGCACGCTGGGTAACGTGGAAGAATCCGACGACATTCGTAGTTAAATATGTTGTAAAGTCTTCTTCTGTATACTCCGTAAATGGTTTGGACATGAAGATACCGGCATTATTAACTAGCGTATCGATGCGTCCATAGCTAGCCAAAACTTCGTCGATTAGACGCTGCGCAATCTTAGGATCTGCAATATCACCAGCAACATAACGAACTTGTTTTCCTGTGGAATCAATTTCTTTTGCGGCTTCAACCAACGCTTGTTCGCGCCGTCCATTGATGACTACATTCGCTCCTCGATTCACCAGCTCAATCGCCATAGCTTTTCCAAGACCGCTGCTTCCGCCAGTTATCACAAATACTTTTCCTTGGTTACTCATTTTTTTCTCCCCTTTTTATCAAGTTATTATTAACCAATCACCACTGGCTTTACATTTTTAATATGTTGAATGTAATCGTCTTTGCTTTGTGCCAATCGTTCATCACTAAGGTTAGAAACATCGTTCAGTGTAAAGTGAGGCAGATAAGAAGCGCTGATAAAATGAGCTGTAGCTTCAATTGGACGCAATATTTCTTGCAGTGTAAAACGATTGGATCCAGTTGGTTGATAAGATTCTTCGGAACCATATGTCGAGACAGCTACGCCAACTTCCTTACCTGCTGTTTTAGCGCCTTCAGGCCCATAAGCCCAACCGTATTGTAATACGGTATCGAACCATTTTTTTAGTAATGCAGGCGTGCTGTACCAAAAAAGCGGAAATTGGAAAATAATCCGATCATGTGCCTCTACCAATTGCTGCTCTTTAGAAACATCGATATTTTCATCAGGGTAAGCCTTGTATAATTCATGAATTGTAACATCACCATGCTTTAGCAATTCCTCCACCCATGCTTTATTCACGCGGGATGCTTCCATGTTCGGGTGAGTTACGATTACTAATGTTTTCATTTTAGTTACTCCTTTTTATAGATCTATGTTTTTTATTTATGACGGTTTCTAGTACGATTTCTATTATTCACGAGATATGAAACGTTTTTCATAAATATTCTCTCTTGTTTGTTCACTAATGGTCCATTAATATCTTCCCAAAAGTGCGTCATTTTCATGCTCGCATCTTATCAGGATTCACATGATGCACTCACAGCTCGTACAACTCCACTTCACCTCCTCCATCTAATAACGTGAAATTCCTATCCAATACCGCAACTTCTACCTTTAATCACGGCCACCTTATATTGATAACTCATGCCTCCATTCTTTATATATCGATTAATAGGTAGGTTTTATACTTAAAAAATACCGCCTTCGGACGGAGTGGTAAGCAAAATTAATTTCTAATATATTTTTGCTTTTGTTACTATCATTCAACCTTTTGGTAAATAATTATCAAATGTACGGAACGATATCGAGCTATGTCAAAACATTGCTCGATATCGTTCCGTATAATTCGTTCATGATTTCCTTGTCCGCCCGTTCATATTACTACATTCGACATATCATGCATAATACAGAATAATGATAATTTATATCTGAAAACTAGATACCTAAATCCAAATATAAAGGAAATCTAACTGGAGAATTATACTGGAAAAATCCAGTGATGGTTAAAAAATGGCGGAGCTCCTCCCGCCGAATTTGCTTTTTCCCACGTTTTCAATCGAACATTCGAGTTTTCCTGCTCATTTAAGGTCGAAAGCACAACTTCCGATCTATTCCTTAGTAGAATATACTAGACATAGAAAAAAAAGGAACAAAGGAGTAGACCTTATGTGGAAAAAATCTTCAATCCTCGTACTGTTCGGAGTCGGCATGCAGCTCGGTTTGCTAACCGCAACATCAAGCGCCTATGAATATGCCGATACGCCTACGGAGCCGGTGGACGGAATTTTTATTCCGAAGCAGCTTACGTTTATTGAAAACATGCCCTACTACGTCATCCCGAATACGCTGCGCAATCAGCCAGAAGGTACCTTCGCGCCGCAAACGGTTGAAGTCGTTGAAGCCGAGGCCCATTGGATGACAGGAGGCAATTGGTGGAAAATACATACGGACATTGGCGACCGCTGGATCAAAACCTCTCCATGGCAAATTGAAGTCCCGCCGCCGCAGACCCTACGATTAATGTCCGAAACGCCGTTATACGCGCGGCCATCGGAAGCCGGAGGTCAAACCGCGGTGCTATCGCCGCAGGAAGTCACCGTCGTCGATGCGGAGAAGACCTGGTTTCGTCAAGCTGAAAGGGATTATAACCCGCAGCGGTGGATCAAAATCCACACAACGTGGCTAGGGGATCAGTGGGTTCATTTGCATTTGGATGAGATCGGGAATCTGCAGCCGCTGGATCAGCAGGTTTTCTATCCGAATATTTATTACAATAGCACGCCACATATGGATTACATCTCATATCAATATGAGGGGTATCTGACTTCACTTTTCGTTCATCAAACAGCGAAATTCCGTTCCTTGCTCGGGAGCTCCTATCAATTTGAAACGATGCAAGGCTTAAAATGGGCGTTTGGACCAGGCATGCTGATAGTGCCCGACAAGCAAAACCTCCAACGAAAGCATCCAAGTCCTTTATTCGCTTATCCGGATGCGAATGCCGAGATTGCAGCAACGATTCCTGCCGGTGATCTGAACGTGATGGAGACCACGACCAATCTGGATACGCCGTGGAGCGTTGAGAACTGGTATCATGTCAAAAACAATCAAGCTGAAGGTTGGTTCAGCCCGACCTATGCCGAACCCGAAGATACCGTGGACGATACCGCTTCCCTCGAACTCAAGGCATATGCGACCGCCATCTACCGATTCCCGAATACAACAATTTCCCTGGACAATGGCCAAATCGGGCCTCAATCTGTCTCCACTCTCGCCGCTTGGACCGCACCTGACGGCACACGCTGGTACAAAATTAACTCCTTTGTAGGCCAAGGTTGGATTCAAATGAACCCATATCAAGACCGTGTGGTACTGAAAAACCGTGAAAATGATATCCAAATCCGTTCGAAAACCTCCTACCAAGGGGCATTTTATCAGAACGAATCCGGTACATTTACTTTTGGGTCTGATACGATCGGCGGTATGCTGAAGGGAGAACCGGCTTTCCGTTCAGCGTTTCTGGCCAATCTATTTCACTATGAGATATCTGGGCCTGACTCCGAGGGCTGGTGGACTTTCAAGAACGCGGACGGCTATGCAGTACAACTGAAAGCTGGCGAGCTGGCAGCCAAGACATTCTGGAACGGCAAGCTGGCAAATGTCGTCAAGCTCAAGGAAGCGCCGGCTACGGATTCAGATTCGAAACAAGGGGCTCTCCTTCTTAGCTTAACCCATCTCAGGATTTTGTTCGGCGTGACCACAGCCTATTATGATAAGGTTTCCTATGGAGATAAAAATGTGAGACTCAGCACCACGGAGTATGAGATTTCCGGCTTTGACCTGCCGGAGAAGGCAAACGCAGCAAAGCTTCATCTCACTGGGCTGCTGTACAAGGACTTGTACAAGGATGAAAAGACGATTGACCCGCAATTGCAAATCATTGTCAAAAACCGTGAAGCAGCAGACAACCAATCCCCTGTTCAACTTGCACAGATGAAGCACCTCTATAATTTGCGCTATCAATTCGGCTTAACCGATATCGGACTTGACGTTACGTTGAAACCGGGGATAAATCAACTCTCAATCCAATTCAAGGCCGGGGAACGCATCCTGTTACAGCGGGATTGGGAAGTGACCGCGCCGGGAAATTAAGCGTTCCATACAAAAAGGCTGCTCGTTGATGAAACGAACCAGCCTTTTTTTCGCACATGTATTTACCAGATAACCCTTGTGAACTTTCCTTCTCCAGTTACAGCATCTTTTATTTCTGTATATTTAATCTCCAAACAATCAATGAAAAATTTCATGCCTTGTGCCAAAAATGATGCCTCGTGATTAAGATGTACCTTTAGAATAATAACGATTAAATTTGACTGAATAAATTAACACATAGATAACGATTAGCGCAGCAAACAAGTTTAGAAGAACCAACGAGAAGTTCAAACTAAAAAATCGAGTCAGAATTCCGACGCCAACAGGGGGAACAATGAATCCTGAGTATGCGCAGAAATAAAATGCCGAAATGACTCGCGGACGTTCTTCCGGCTTCGGCAACTGGCTGGCAAATCTTAAAGACACTTGAAACGTCCAACCGGCGCCAATGGCTTGAATGATGATGCCGGCCCAAAGCAAAAATAAACTCGCTGTCTGACCAGAAAAAACAACAATCCACGATCCAATGGCAAGAAACAGGATTCCTATACGCAACCGTGTAACGGGATTACGCGGCCAAGGAAAGAATTGCATCAAGGCTCCCCCGCCTAAAAGCACCAATATTAACAACCCGGAAATAGAGAGATTGGTGGTGTGAATAACATTCTTGACGAAAGATGGAATAAGAGAAAACACACTTCCGCCTAACGTGAAAAGAATAAAAATAGGAAGTCCGATAAAAGAAAAAAACTGGGAACGAATATTGTCGGGAACACCAAGCGAAATTTTAGTTTTAGCTGGTTTCTGCGCTTGGGAATCTTCGCGCTTCGGTAACATTTCCAAAAATACCAAGGAACTCAATAACATGCCGAGCAGAAACCAATACGGCAAACGAAGAGGCTGAAAATGCATATATTGCACAATTAAGCCTGAAATAGCTGGGCCAAGGCCAAAACCGATGTTTACAATTACTCCCGATAACTTAATTGCCTTACCCACTTTATCGTGTGAAGTTTGTTTTAATAAAAAAGCGCTAGCAGTACCTGTAAAAGCGCCATAGGCGATGCCTTCCAAGATCCTTGCCGCATAGAGCATCCATACGTTAAAACTCCCTATAAAGAGTAACGTCGATGCGATGGAAACCCATATACTGAAGCGAAGAACCCTTTTCAACCCCCAGGCGCTCCCTCTGGCTCCCACAACAAGCAAGGTCGGCAGCAGGATAGCGGCATATACAGCAAACAAAATGGTGATTTCCAAACTGCTAAGCTTATAATGCTCCCCATACAAAGGGAATAATGAGGAAATAAATGTAGCTCCGCAGGACATCATAAGAACAACCCAAAGCATTCTTTTCATTTTAGTAATTTCCTTCTCTCCATATATTTTACTTACTAGTAGATAAGTATTTGTTGTAGATAAACCCCTTTTAACTAATTTTCCATAACTGAATATAACTTACTAGTAGATAAGTGTCAAGCTTATCGAAACAGAACTGTCCCCCACGCCAGTTCAATGGAGCTCAACCATACCGATTTTATTTTAATCGAAAGGGCTTACATTATTGTCACTAACGAAAAAAAAGGAATCGTTTAGTGTCAATGAAACGTGACAATAAACCACTCCCTTAATGTCGAAAAGCCTTTGAAAATCTAGGAAATCAATATTTTTAACACCTTATTTTTGACGATAAATTGGAGCGCCAAACGGGGATGAGCCCGCGCCTCCATCTACACTAATTTCAGCACCCTGTACAAAAGAAGAGTCATCTGAGGCCAAGAATAAGGCAACATTTGCGATTTCCTCCGGTTCACCCAAACGGTTCTGCGGAACCGCGCGCGTGAGTGTGGATTCAAATTGTGCTAACCCTTCAGGTTGCCCCCAAATTGGCGTCCGCGTCGCTCCCGGCACGATAGTGTTCACGCGAACGCCACGCGGCGACAATTCGGAAACCAGCACCCTAGCCATACTGGTGACAGCTCCTTTGCTGGCCGCATAGGCCGACCATCCCGGGCTTCCAGCCTTTGCAAGCACCGAGCCGTTTAAAATCACCGAAGCACCAGCCTTCAGATGAGGCAAAGCGGCTTGAACAGTGAAAAAAGTCCCAGTAACGTTAATCTTAAGTATCTCCTCAAAGACGGAAAACTCTGTGCCGCCTAATGGCGTATTACCACCGATACCTGCATTAGCGAATACCACATCCAGACGGCCAAATTTTTCAACCGCTGCGGCCACAGCTTTATCCGCGCTTGTTGGATCGGCGGCATCGGCCTGCACGACAATAGCGTTGGTGGTGCCAAGCTCCTCCACTGCCGCGTTTAACGTGACTTGATTACGGCCGGTAATAACGACCTTTGCGCCTTCTGCCACAAATAGTTTTGCGGTTGCCAAGCCAATACCGCTACTTCCCCCAGTAATTAATGCAACTTTCCCATTTAGTTTTCCCATATTCGATTGCTCCTTTGTGATTTATAGTTTTCGTCTATCCGTTTCTCTTTATCGAGAATGATCGTTCTCGAATATACAAAAAAATTTACTTTTTCTTTAAAACTGACATTGTGGTTTCAACTATTTGCATTAATTTCTCTCTGTCATCTGTCGTCTTCGCCAAAACCCGCAGCCCAGTAAATGCATTATTAAAATAACACGACAGCCATTCCGCATTGAGCGTTTTGTCAAGTTCGCCTGATTGTTGACCTGCCTCAATAAGCTCACGTATTAATTGTTCAAAATCGGTCAAGCTTTGGTTGACCCAAGCTCTGGACTCAGAATCATGTGGGGCTAACTCAACCGCGGTATTTACCATCAGGCAGCCTTTAGGGAGCTCATCATCATCCCTTCTGATTGTTGTTTCTAACAACAGCCGAATAGCTTCCTCCGCAGAAATGGTGCCATTTATAATGCGTTTAACCGATTGTTCTATCATTTCACTATATCGCTTTAACGCCTTGATATACAAAGAATGCTTATCGCCAAAAGAGTCATACATGCTTCTCTTGTGAACCCCCATATGAGAGACTAGGTCCATCATGGAAGTCTTCTCATAACCCTGTTCCCAGAATAACCTCATGGCTTTGATCAATACCGCATCCTCATCAAATTCCTTGGTTCTGGCCATTCCATTGACCCCTCCTTTCAATTAGATCTTACCATATTGAGAACGATCGGTAAAGAATTATTTAATACTTCATTCGGGATGTTCTTTTTGCATAGTATTCTCTCTCTTTAAGCGTATAAGCGGATAACGATAAGTCAATACTTGGAACAACCTCGGTGAGGCAAGGAGAGAGTGTGTGAAGATGGAGACAACAGAAAAAATCACGGGAAATCAGCTAGGCTTATTACTAATGAATTTTATCGGTTCCACCATCATCTTAACCATTCCTGGATGGATGGTGATGATTGCAAAGCAGAATGGTTGGATATCCTTTATTCTTTCTACTACAACAGGTTTATTAACTCTGTGGGCGCTGACTACACTCGCCAATCGTTATCCGGGTTTGACAATTACACAATACAGTTCAAAAATCATCGGAAAATGGTTAGGAAAATGTTTGGAATTTTTTTATATTTATACTTGGTTTAATGCTATTTCGGTTATGACCATACAGCATACCTTTTTTATTAAAACGCTGCTATTACCAAAAAGTCCCACCATAGTAGGAAGTCTGTCATTATTGGTCCTATGCGGCATAGCCGTTATTGCCGGGATTGAGGTCATTGGAAGATGTAATGAGTTTCTTACACCATTGATCTTGGCAGCTGTGATTCCGATCTTGATTCTGGCGATTGGGGAAGCAGATCCTGCCCGGCTTAAGCCATTTTTAGGAGAGGGAATACTCCCGGTATTGCAAGGAGCTATCATTCCAGCAGGAGCATTTATGAATCAAGTGTTTATATTGGGTTGGCTCCTTCCTTATATGACTCAGCCGAAAAAGGCGCTCAAGGTCACGCTGATAGCGTATTTCAGCCTATCCACTATAGTATTTATCATTATATTACTTACGATTATGGTCCTCGGTACATTATCAGGTAATCTGACCTATTCATTTTTAAGTCTCATGCAATATATAGGTATTGAAGGTTCATTTGAACGTCTGGAGGCCATAGCTGTTGCGGTTTGGGTGTTGGGGAATTTTGTTAAGGTATGTGTATCGTTGTTTATATTATGTCTTTGTGTAAGCCAGCTTTTCGGGATCCGAAATTATCGTGATATCGTAGCTCCGCTAACACTTTTGTCCATCATTGGATCGGCTTACGTTTTCAAAAGTAGCGCGGAGCTTCAAGCTTATCTAGCTTTCATTTACCCGAGCTTGGGTTTTATCACACAAAGCCTCATACCGTTGTCACTTCTCATGATAGACACGATAAAAAGAAAAGTGGACCATTCACTCCTTTAAAAGCATTCTTCCGAAGGGTTCAAAAATTATTTTGAACGGGACAGCCGTGCTCAGCATGTCAACCCGGGCAATTAATAAGGAACCGGTAATGAGTGATACCCCCATTAATACGCCGAATACCGCTGCTTCTTTGTTTTTTTGCATATTCAGCAAGGATCGTATTCTAACAAAAGACCATACAACCAATAAACATACATATCCCACGATTTGGATGATCATTCTTTGATCTCCTTTTCTTTCAATTGTAGAGGAGCACCTGCCATCCCAGTTCCACTTACAGTTAGCTTAACTTCAACCGAAACGTCTACGTCTGGAAACTTATCATCCCATTGTTCTTTCAATGCTTTCCATTGTTTAGGCTTATTACGGTAAATTTCTTGGCCGAAACCCAAACTATCTACTTTGTACCGCTTCTGGACTTTGGATAACGTATCCAGGACTTGTTTCTCGACCGATTTCTCCAATGCTTCCTGTAGAAGTCTAAGATTCTCCGGCAATCCGATATTCAACGGGGTATTATTTTCCCAGATCGTTCCTTCTCCTTGCAGTTGAATCTTAAATTTGATCTTATCACCACTTATCTCCGGGGTAATTTTCCGGTTTGCTTTGACCAGAATCATCCCCACTGTTCTATCACCCCGTAATTTGGCGTTGACTCTGCCAGACTTCATTCTATCTGTAACCCAAAGAAATCCATTTGTTTCATTCTCGTTTAGAAAACCGACTAATTTGAAGTCCTTAAAAATGGCTGATCCGGCTAGCATAAACATTTTGCTTTTATTTTCTTGCATTACTTCTGATAAATCCTCAGGCATTATGACTCCCAAAACGGGACTGATACCTTCACTAGATGACGCTAAAAAAAAGTCTCGCAATGTAACCGCCAACTCGCTTCTAAAAGCTTCCATTTCCTTGATGGCTTCACTGGGAACTTGTTCAAAGGGATATTTAACTTGCAGAAGTCTCCGCGCTTCTCCCCCCTTTACAACCATCATATAGGTTTTTAATCGTTGTTTCGATTCGTGGGTGTAAACATCGAGAATATCTTGAATTCCGTGTTTGGCTAACGATTCACCTATATAAATAACGCTGCGATGTGCTGTAAACAACCTGCGTGAGCTTTTTTTCTGAAGCCTATTGAACGCTTCATTAATAGTCTTTCCAACAGCCGACATAACGAAAAACTTCTCTGGCTGTCCGCTTCCTCCGCCACCTGGTCCCCCCTGAGAAGGGATTGCAATCTGATGCGATAAAATAAATTTCCCATCATCCGTTAAGTCAAATGCCGTACCCGAAATAAACGCAAGATCATTAATCTCCGTACGGTCCCAACAACCGCTTGTGGTTAATACTGTAAATAGTAAGCCGATGTATAGGAATGGTTTCATTCTGATGATCGCTTCCCTTGGCTTGGACTTGGTTTTTGACCTGCCGGTTCACGGAACGGATTGTTAGACCCTGTTGCCTGTGGACGACGAGTTTTAGCCCATATAGGTGCCCGGATGATGACATCCTTCAAATTCTTGATTGTAAGCGGGGCTAATGGAGTAAAATAAGGGACGCCGAACGAACGAAGTGATGTGACATGTAACAAAATGCCCAGAAAACCAAGTACAATGCCATAAAGTCCAAGCGTACCAGCCAAGAATAATATCGGAAAACGCAGTAATCGGATTCCATTTGCAAAACTATATCGTGGAATCGTAAACGCTGCAATGCCCGTGATCGATACGATAATGACAACCGGAGCGGATATTATTCCTGCCTGCACAGCCGCTTGTCCAATGACCAACGCCCCTACAATGCTTATCGCTTGTCCAATTTGTTTGGGTAAACGAATCCCTGCTTCCCGCAGTGCCTCAAATGTGATTTCCATTAATAAGGCTTCGACTACAGCTGGGAAAGGAACAGCCTCCCTAGAGGAGGCAATACTCAGCACGAGATTAGTCGGAATCATTTCCTGATGGAAGGTCGTAATCGCAACGTACAGGGGAGGAGCAAATATGGCGATACTGATGAAAAGGAATCGAATCCACCGCACAAAAGTTGCAATGGGCCAGCGAATATAGTAATCCTCGCTTGCCTGGAGTCCATTCCAGAATGTCATGGGAACAATTAATACAAATGGGCTGGTATCAACAAGAATGGCTATTTTCCCTTCCAGTAGCTCTGCAGCTACAACATCTGGTCGTTCAGTACTGTGGACAAGTGGAAAAGGAGAGAAAGGTGAATCCTCAATAAATTCCTCTATATAGCCTGAATCGAGGATCCCGTCAATTTGAATCCGAGTTAACCTTTTTCGAACTTCCTCAACCACAGACTCGGAAACAATACCCAGGATATAAGTAATGACTACTTGGGTTTGAGTAAGCTCCCCGAGCGTAATGGATTCCATTTTTAGTCGAGATGATTTAATTCTTTTTCGTATTAGACCAATATTCGTTGAAATGTTCTCGATAAATCCATCCCTAGGACCGCGAATGACAGGTTCAGATGAAGGTTCTTCAAGGCTTCGTTGCGACGTGCCATTAACCTTAGCAATCATCGCATTGCTGTCCCCTACCGCAAGAACGGCAGCATGACCATTTACAATATGACTCACAACTTCATTTACTTTGGAAGTAACACACGTCGTTCCGATGGAAATCATTTGGTCATCCAGAACTTTTACTTCGTTATATATCAAATCATCTTGTTTGCTTGATTTAGATATCAATGGTTTCAATATATGCTCGTCAATCAACTTCTCTTCAACCAGACTAGTAAGATAAATCACAAGCCATTTATTTTGCCCAGCTATCTGAATTTTGCGGTATATGATGTCAGAGCTGTTTTGGAATATTTTTTTCAAAATCATTTCATTTTGTTCTAAATTTGAGGTTAACTTGGGGTTTTCTTCATCAATTAGATAATTCTCCGGTATATTGGGATACTCAGGTTTAATGTGCATCCATTTCCTAAACCATTTCACTAAAAGCCCCCCAAAGAAAACACTGATTCATCTATTTTTCCATATTACGCCAAAAATATTCTAAAGTTATTTCGATGTCGCGTAAACGTAAGCCAAATCTGTGAAAAGTCATGAACTGCACAATAAAAAGGCATAACATTGGACTGTAAAGCATGATAAATCCCATGCTCAATGCCAAAAGCCATGCCCATTGAATATTATTGAATGACTATACTTACCGTAATTGAAAGTAAGCCTGCAATTTCTTTACTATTTAATCCTTAAACCAATAATTTCCCTATCGCAAAAATCATTCAGCTGCAACTTTGACAAAAAAGCCCCAAACTCTTCTCATGATGGAAATTTGTCACACAAGAGATCCCGAGCTCTTTTCGTTTATAAAATTAAAACGTAGTATACACACTTGCACATTCTTTCGCGGTTGGTTCATAAAAACAGTGCTTCTTCCATCGTCCTACGAGCGGCTGATTATACCAAGTTGGCGGACATGGTCCAGGATTTTCGAACGTTCCTGGACGGAAATACCATAGGGAGAATTTGGCTGGCCAATTCCGCTCCCCATTCACAGCCCGTTGCGCCAGACGGCGTTCCCTCTCTCTTGCGTTTTGATAGTACAAACCATGTTGCAACGCTTCGAACGCATGCGCCTGGTTGATCATTTGGGGGATTGTCCGGATTCCTTTAAAATCGGAGCAATTCGCTCTTATTCGGTTAATGCCAACATTTCCAACAAGGACCATACCCATTTCGCCTTCGGTCTCAGCTTCAGCTCGAAGCAACCTTGCCAACATATCAATATCCTGCTTTCTGGCTTTTACGACTGCCATTGGCTCACCTCTTTAAATTGTGTTTCTAGACACATCATATTGTGGGTGAAGCGGATGTGTTACTCTGGCATTTGGTCGTGAATTGTCACAAGTATACATAAAGCTATCCCTATAGTCAGTTTAGCTTTTGAACTTCACACCAGTCATCTCTTCGCTGAGCTTCCATAGCTGCTCTGCCAAGTTGGCATCGACCGCCCAGGGAAGCACGCCCGTCAGCACTTGGCCCAATCCCTGCAGATCAAATGCAGGAATGACCTCAGCGATGTCGACATCTAAACAGTAAACGCCGCCTTTCCCCTCCAACAGAGGACTCGTCGCGCACCATACACTCGTTGCCGCTCCCTGCTCTGTGGTCTTATATATCCCGCCTATTGCGCTCTCTTCAGGCGATAAATAACGCGCTAAGTCGGTCATAATCCTGCCAGGATGGACAGAGAAGGCGCGGATCCCTTGCGCTTGACCACGTTTGTCCAGCCCGACGGCAAACAACGCGTTAGCCGTCTTAGACTGGCCGTAGGCCTTCCACTTGTCGTACTCCCGCCGTTCGAAGTTTGGATCTTCAAAATCAACACCCCCGAAACGGATTCCGGTCGAGCTGACCGAGACAACACGCGCGCTTCGCGCCTGCTTCAAGGCCGGCCACAACAATGCCGTCAGCTGGAAGTGACCCAAATGGTTGGTGGCGAATTGAGATTCGTAGCCTCGCGCGTCGCGCAACAGCGGGGGAGCCATAATGCCGGCGTTATTGATGAGCATATCCAGTGGCCGTCCAGAGTCCAGAAACCTCTTCGCATATGCATCGATGGAAGCGGGGTCCATAAGATCCAGTTCCTCCAGCTCCACATGCGGGATATCAGCAATTGAAGCGCGGGCTTTCTCCGGCGTACGAGCAGGTACAATTACCGTCGCACCTGCTTCCGCCAGAGCGCGGGTTGTCTCAAGTCCGACGCCAGAATACCCGCCTGTTACGATAGCGATTTTCCCGCTCAGTAAACGTCCGTCAAGCGCTTCCCTTGCCGTCGTTTGGGGCCCGAAACCCGATCGAATCGGTTCCTGAGGGGTTATCTTATAATTGTAATCTGTATTCAACTTCAATCTCCTCCTAAGCCTGATTGCTTCATTAGCTCCTTAAAATGCAGCAGCTTGTAGTTCACAACTTCCAAAGTTGTCTTCATTTCCGCCATTTGCGACTCGATATGGAGTTTATGCTCATAAAGTACGCTGTAACAGTTCTCGTAATTATGAGTGGATGCCAAGGACATGTAACGTTCAATTTCCTTTAGAGGCATGCCGGTTCGTTTTAAATGCGAAATGAAGATTAAACGTTCGAGATGGGCTCTGCCATATTCCCTCTGCCCGTTTTCTTTACGCTTCGCGGCCGGCAGGAGTCCGATTTTCACATAGTACCTTATCGTATCGTAACTGAAACCTGACTTTTGGGAAATCTCTGCGATTGAAAATGTAGGCTCCATCCTTTACCTCCTTTCTGATTCAGGGTAGCTATTTCGTTTTCAACCGCATCCGCATCTTATCGTATGGAGCTTACTCCATGTCAAGCGAATTATCATCGGGAGTACGAATAGCAAATAGATTCACACCGAAGGGTGCATTTGTTAACTCATGAATTTCCCGAATCGCATGGCGAAGCGTTTCTGGATCCATATAGGCAGCTCCTAGTGTCCAACAATGAAAAATACATATTAGTCAACATTATTCTTTTGAAGCCACACATACACATCTCGAAGATGCCTTATTGTTGTGAAAAGGAGCAGCACTAAAAACAACCACACCAGCTCCCAGATCGCGTTTGGAAACAGTATCATCAAAGAAAAAAAGACAAACGCTTCCGTTCTCTCCAAGATACCCGGGTTATAGTGAAATCCTTTTGCTCCTGAATTTGTAATGACATTGCCTGTTACAAGAAACGCCGTAATATTAACAAGGATTGCTGCTAAATTGAGCACAATCGGCAAATAAGCATCGGGATGGACGAGTAAAATCGCAATGATCAAAGCACCTTCCACTACCCGATCAAACGTGATATCCAAGATATTTCCCCATTTTGATGGTTTGGTCATTCTGGCAAGCGTACCGTCCACCGAATCGAGATAGCCGGATATCCAAAGAATAACAACCGCTGCTATGGGAAAACCAAGATAAAACACGACCCCACTTCCTACGCCTATCAACATCGCGATCCAAGTGATCGAATTCGCTGATAAACCAGCTGATCGCAGGATTTTTGCTCCCTTTTCAATTGCCGGTTGGACGATGTCACGTGCATAAGAATCCAGCACTTATTACATTACCTCCTTCTGAAGACACCAGACATTTGAGGTTGTCAAGCGAACTCCTGTTTTAGTTCCTCGTTCATAATTTGAAAAGCCAAGTTGCTTGATCACGACTGACTCCCCGTTTACATGCGCCCTCACTTCTGTATATTCTCCGCGAAAGGTGCTGCTTTCTATCGTGGCTTTTATAGATGATGCAGAGTCCATTTGGAGCCATTCCGATCGAAGAACAATATGAACCGGACCATCTGGCACGTTTACGCGATGAGGATGGACCTCCAAATCACCTAGAAAGGTTGTCACCCTAGTTCCCCTCTTGATTCCATCTACAACATTGTCGATTCCCATGAAGTCTGCCATCCATCGATTGGCAGGCTCGTAATAGATGTTTTCAAGTGTTCCCGACTGCTGTGCTACACCATCCCGGAGGATCAAAAACTGGTCGCCAAGTGTCAGGGCTTCTTCTCTGTCATGTGTGACCATAATCATCGGAATCTCCCATTTTCGCTTCATGTCACCGAGCCAATGCCCCATTTGCCTACGAAGTAATGGATCCAGTTGACTGAAAGGTTCGTCTAGCAGCATAAGCTGCGGTTCAATGACAAGCGATCTTGCTAACGCCACACGCTGTTCTTGTCCGCCAGAAAGGGAAGAAAGCGGACGCTGATAAAATCCCGTCAAACCAACTTGATGTAAAATTTCTTCCGATTTAACTCTTCGTTCACTGGAAGGCACCCCTTTTAACTTAAGTCCGATCTCCACATTCGCTCCGACCGTCAGAAAGGGAAGCAAATAAGGTTTTTGAAAAATCATGGACAGATTCCTTTTCTCAGGAGGAAGCTGGTGAATCGGTTTCCCCCCCATTATGATCGTTCCCTGGTTCGGTCTTAATAAGCCTGCAATAAGCTGAAGTAACGTTGATTTTCCGCTGCCTGACGGACCAAGTATGACAAGCAATTTGCCTTTCTCCAGGGTAAAAGACTGCTTGGCCAGGGAAAAGGACTTCATATGATCGTATTGGTATGTCACATCAGTTACTTGTAAAAATGGCTCAGACCATCGGGTCAACACGATTCGCCTCCTTTCCTTTGTAGAGATCCTTCTTTACTTCTATCGAACTGAAAATGACGATGATGAGCGCCGGCAGGACAAACATCATGCATAGTGCGCCCATGAGCGAGTAATCGCCACTAGATAATGTACTAAAAAGCAGCATCGGAAGTGTAATCAGATGGCCGCCGCCAATGAAAACTGTAAACAAATATTGGCTCCAGGAAATCAAAAAACTAAATAAGATACTAAGCGACAAGACCGAACGCAGAAACGGCAGCTCGACCAGCCCGAACGTCTGCAGTCTGCTCGCCCCAAGTAAACGAACCTGCTTTTCATATCCGATGTCGTATCCGGTATAAAATCCATACAACAAATAAATGGAATACGGAATAGCCGGAATCAAGTGTGACAGCAGCACCCCAAGCCACTGATCAGACAATCCCAAACGAAGAAACAAGACATGCACGCCTATCGCAATGGAAATGCCGGGAATCAATATGGGAGCTATGAGCAAGAACCGAATCGTTTTGTTCCATCTCTTCACATAAAGTCCCAGGGCTCGAGCTGCTGGATACGCCACTACTTGAGACACCAAACTTGTAGCAGCAGCCAATCCCAAGCTATTGATCATCGCATCCCTCACTTGTGAGTGCGTTGAACATACATAATGCCAAGCACGCAGCGAAGCAGTTGGAACCAGATCGGGAAATCTCCATTGCTGCGCGAATGACCAAGCCAGTAGAGGTATAAAGGGGAGAAAAAACAACAAAATCAGGAAGGTATGCAAGACGGCGAAACCTTTACCGTGATTAATTCTTTTTCGCCGCAAAGCCTTCTCCCCATTTCATATATAAAATGATAAGAATCATACTGATTATCGTAATCACCATATTGATTGCCATGGCCGTAGGCCGATACCTAAGATCTGGATTGAGATAAGCTAGATAGGCCAGGATCGGCAATGTTGGCTTGCTCACAGAACCCAAGACATAAGGAACTTCAAACGATCCGAATGTATAGGCAAATACGATAATCGAGGAGGCCAGCAAAGCAGGCAGCATAAACGGAAAAGTGACGAGCCTCCATCTTTGCCATGCATTTGCTCCGAGCAGCTGCAGCTGCTTTTCATAGGGAACGACCCAAGACTTTAGAATACTAAGAACGGACACCGCAATAAACGGAACTTCCTTCCACACATATTCCAGCACGATTCCAATACCATTCTGATCGGCAACCAATACCGGAAACTGCGAAGGCTGCTGAATCATACCTGTCCAGTAAGCCAACCGGGAGATCAATCCACTTTGCCCAAAGAGCATCAATACGGCAATTGCGCCTACAACATGCGGGACCGGCAGATTGAACTGCAGCAAGAAATGAAGCCCCCCTCCTTGTCTTACATACCGCCCGATCCAAAGTGCTAGTAAAACCGCAATAAAAGCTGCAATAGCTGTGGAAACCAGGGAGATCCCCAATGAAAAAAAGAGTGAACGATAAAATATGGTGGAATGAAATAGCTCAATGTATACATCTAGCGAAAACGTTGTTTTTCCGATTAGAGGGAAGTAATCCAAGCTTTGGACCCCACTATTGAACAGCCCGGCAAAGAACGTTCCCGCGACAAATAAAAGGGCTGGAAAAAGCATGCCTCCTAAGATTAGCAGCCTTACTGGTTTACTTTTGGAATAAAACATGGTTCTTCCAGCCCTCTTCCAATGCGGGTGTATAAGCAGCCTGCAGATCAGGTAGCTTGTGCTTCAATAGCACGTCTGCAGGTACGGCTGTTTCGCCGCTTGTGGCTTTAAGCTCATCATAAAGCTTTTTGTGCTCTCCTTCTAATTTCGATGGATCGATCCCAATGCCGTCTCCCCAGCCGCTTGCTGGGTCAGCTTTTTCAAATTGCGTTTTTGGATCAAGAATCACATCGGCCACGACCATAGCAGCAGCTTTATGTGCGGCATTGTAGGGGATCGCGACATAATGATAATCGCCGATTGTACCTGTGTCGAAGACGTATGGACGTGCGGTCTTGGGTAATTTCCCTTTGCCGATATCCGTCGCGATACCGCCGACATCCTGTGTAAAGGCAAAGTCCACTTCGTTGTTATTGAAAAGTGTCATTAGTTCAGCGATCGTTTTGGGGTATGTTTCCCCTTTTCGCCACAATGACGGTTTTAACTTGTTTAAGTAATCCCACACTTTCGATGCTTCGGTATCAAACTCTTGCTGAACGAAAGGTTTTGACCAGTTTTGATACCCTCCGCTTGACTCGTAGAACAATTGCTTCACAAAGCGCGTGCCAGTAAAGTCAGGGGGTGCATTGTAGGTGAATCGTCCGGGATGCTTCTCTACCCATAACTTCAATTCTTTATAGTTTCGCGGCAGGTCGCTTGGTTTAATCCGTTTGGCATCATACACGAATTGAAATTGCGCACTGCCCCAGACGGATTCGTATCCTTCCGTATCCAGACCGAAGTCCTTCACGACAGCAGGATTATTATAATCGACGTACTTTGCATTCGGAAGCTTAGTTGCAAAAGGGCCAAATAAGGCGTCTGCTTGCTTCAGGGTGGCGAAGTTTTCGCCATTTATCCAAATCAGATCCACACTGCCATCTTGGTTTTTGCCAGCCTGCTTTTCGTTTAGCACCTTATTAACCGCTTCCGCGGTATCGCTGATTGGCACACGGCGCAATGTGATTCCATACTGATCCTTCAATAAAGTCCCATATTTCTGGTCTACAAATTCATTAATCGCATCGCTCCCACCCCACATATACCAATTCACGGTTTGTCCCTTGGCTTCGGCCAACACTTGATCCCAATTGCCTGAAAGAAGCGAAACACCAGCAGCCTTTCCTTTATCCGTGGAATCTTTACCGGAGCAGGCGGCTGTGATCAAGCTTATGATGCATACTAAGAGAATGACTTGAACGTAACGTATATTTCTCAAACGAAGCCCCCCGTATTATCGAAACCATTTTATATAGGCCTTAATCAATCGCCCTGCGATACCACCTTGAAATAACTTATCGCGCCAATATTTATCAGCTGTCTTCAATAAAGCTTCGGAGCGGGCAGGGTACGGATGCACCACTTGCGAAATATCGGGAAGCTTGTGGCCGAAGCGTTTCGCAAAAACAGCTTGCTGCATCCAGTCCCCCGCTCCATTCCCAGCAGCATGAGCGCCCAAGATCCTTCCTTTCCGATCCGTAATCACCTTAACAATGCCTTCTGTATTCCTATCTGTTATAAATCGATCCACCTGATCCAAGGTCACTTTGTAAATTCGGATATCATTCCCAGCGTGTTTGCGAGCTTCATCCTCCGTCATCCCCAAATGAAAGATTTCCGGATCCGTATAGGTTACCCATGGAACGTTATCGTAGCTTGCTTTTCGTTTCAGACCGAATACTGCGTTTCCTACGACGATCTTACCCTCCATTCCTGCAGCATGCGTATAAGGAAACGCTTTGATCACATCTCCGACGGCGTAAATGTGCGGAATACTTGTCTGCAACGTTTTTTTTACCGCGATATGATCTTCGTCCATTTGAATGCCGATGCGTGAAAGTCCAAGACGGTCGGTGTTCGGCTTTCGGCCGGTCGCAATCAATATGGCATCTGTCTCCAATTGAAGCTTTTCCCCGTCGCGCTCTACTAATATCCGCTTTCTCCCACCAGGTATTGCTTCAACCCTGTTCACCCTTGTTTTTAACAGGAATGACATTTCTTTTTCCAACGCAGTTTGTGCGTAGGGAACGAGATCCGCGTCTTCTTTGTTTAGTATTTGCGATCCTCTCACGAGTACGGTCACTTTAGCACCCAAACGGGCGAGAGCTTGAGATAATTCCAATCCAACCGGCCCTGCCCCAATAACAACAAGGCTTTCGGGTAAAGCTTTCATATCAAAAACACTTTCATTGGTCAGAAAATCTACATCTTGCAAACCATCAATAGGCGGAATGGCCGCTCTGGAACCTGTGGCAATGACAATGCGTTTGCCATAAAGCACTTCGCCGCCATCGATTTCGATATGGTGCTTATCCCGGAATTGACCGTGTCCCTGAAACACATCCACACCCATGCTGTGGAACCGTTCTGAGCTATCATGAAGTTGAATTGTTGTTTTAGCAGCTTGGACTCTTCGGTAAGCTTCAAGATAATCTGCTTTGCCCTGCAATTCCAATCCATAAGCGTCTGCAGATTTCTTGGCCGTGTATAGCTCCTTTGCCGCGGCAATCAACGCTTTGGAAGGCACGCAGCCCGTGTGCAAACAGTCTCCTCCAGGCTCAGGCTCTTTTTCGATCAAAGCCACCTTTACCCCAAAGCCAACTGCACCTGCCGCTACGGTTAGTCCACCGGATCCACCGCCGATGACAATGAGATCATAGCTTTTCAAAATATGCGCTCCTCCTCCTTATGAGCTAACCACTCGTTTCTTGAAAACAAGCGGGATCAGTGTCACAAGCACGAAAACAATCACAGCAATGACGATGTATGATTTCTTTTCGTGCAGAAAACTCGAGCCCAGAAAACTATAAGCAAACGTTCCTGGAATGATTCCCAGAAGCGTACCGAATAAAAATGCCGAAAAATTCACTTTGGCCACGCCAGCTCCGTAACTGATAAGATCAAATGGGAATAGGGGAATCAGTCGCAGAAGCAAAATATAGATAAAACCCTTCTGCTGTAGTTGCTTTTCAAGCTTGCCCCATTTCTCCTTCGACCTCGTGGAAACCAATTTATTACCCAAGAATCGAGCTAACCAAAAGGATAACACCGCCCCCATCGTCGCGCCAACGATCGTATAAACCGTTCCCCAGACCGGTCCGAAAGCTAATCCGCCAGTCAATGAAAGAACGGACGCGGGAAACAATATCAAAGGACGCACCGCATAAATGAAGATGAACAGTACTGGCGCAGCCCAGCCGAATGATAAAATCCAAGCTCTTATATCTTCCGGACCAAGATGCAGAACCTTATAGTTGAGCCACAATAACCCCCCAATTACAACGATGAATAATAATAGCCATGATCGTGGTTTCATTCTAATCTCCTCATGTGGCTTTTCTACTTTGTTTATTTATCAAAAACAGCAGTCAAATATAGAATTTGGACTGCTGTTTTTGTTTTACTTATTATTTTTGTTGCAGCATTTGCAGCATTGCGGCGACAACGCCATTATGATTAGATAAATGTGTCGCAGTCGTAAGTATCAGCTCTCCGAAATTTTCGGCTTTTTTGAAGTTCTCTGGTACAGACTCTTCCAGTCCGTCTTTGAGCGTATTGTAAAGATGTTCACGTTGTTCTTTCAACAGATCGATCATCTCATCCCATGCAGGCAGCTGCGCCAGTTGCTCTTCTTTCCATTCCGTAGCTTTCGTTCCATAAAAGAAAATATCTTGGTACTTTTGCGGAAGGCTCGTTGCTTGTGCACCAAGATCAAACACATGGAACTCAGTAACCCGAAGTACATGCCCTAAATGCCAATAAAGGCTGGTATTAAAACCTTCAGGGACGACCATGCGTTTGTCCTCTGGACATTTAGCAAGCAGCTTAAGAAAGTTATCGTGCTCAACATTATAAAGGTGGAATACAAAATCTCTTCTCATTTTTCTGATCTCCTTAAGTTTACAATTGTTTTATATTTTAACCATGAAACTGCAAATGATACCGCAGTTACTGTTAATTAAACAGCTCAGCATAAGCGCCATATCCTTTTTGTTCAAGTTCATTTTTTGGAATAAATTGTAAGGCCGCAGAGTTCATACAGTACCGCAATCCCGTTGGTTTGGGTCCGTCTTTGAACACATCGCCTAGAAAGGAATCCGCATTACGGCTTCTGACCTGGGTAGTCAACGAAAGAAAACCAGAGCTTTCTTTTAATATAATATTGTTTGGCTCCAAAGGTTTTGTAAAACTAGGCCAGCCCGTGCCTGCATCAAATTTATCCTTCGAGCTGAACAAAGGCTCGCCTGAGACAACATCTACGTAAATCCCTTCTTCTTTGTTATCCCAATATTCGTTATTAAATGGCGGCTCATCAATACCCTTCTGAGTTACATCGTATTGGCGCTTAGTCAGCATTTTCAGCTTTTCCTCCTTATTAAAATCTTTATTGAAAACTGTTTTTGCAGTAATTTTTACTTCCCGATCCTTGCCCCAAGTTTTATCTAAAAATTTATCACGACCAGATCCAAGCTCACTTACCTTGTAGCTGATTGGGCTTTTTTTGTAATAATCCTGATGTTCCATTTCGGCTTTGTAAAACGTTGATGCAGATGAAATCTTAGTTACAATCGGTTTATCAAACCTTTTTGATGCTGCTAATGCATCTCTGGATGCCTCAGCCAACTCTTTTTGTTCATTACTATTGTAAAATACAGCGGATTGATATTCATTGCCACGATCAACGAATTGACCGTTTGCATCCGTAGGATCAACGTTTCGCCAGAAAACTTGAAGGAGGTTGTCATACGTAATCTGATTCGGGTTATAACGAACTTCCACCGACTCGAGATGTCCTGTAGTTTCAGAACCAACTTCTGCATAGGTGGGATTTTCCTTATGTCCTCCTGTATAGCCACTTTCAACACGCAAGACACCGTCAAGCTTTTCGAAAGCCTCTTCCATATGCCAGAAACAACCACCAGCAAAAATAGCTGTTTCGTAAGGCGTGCTCGAATTTTCATTAACTGTAGTTAAAAGCTCTTGAGCCTTCACTATTTCTTTTTTGTGAAACGACATGTAAAAGGAATAAACAATAAAGACTAATAGGGCACTAATTAACACAACTAAGTTACTTTTCTTTAATTTCAATTTCTCCTTCACCTCCGTGTATTATTGGGGATCTTTCCTCCCCTCTACTGCGTTTGTTTTTCGCTTATCCTTCTTTATTTTTCTTACACTTGGATTTTAACAAGAAAAGAACGGAAGAAAATCTGCGGAAGGTCATGTTTTCACAAAAAAAAAGGCAGAACATATGGTCGCCAAAGCATGATAAATCTCACACTCTATGCCAAAAGTCATGCCCGCCCGAATTATATGGAATGACGAACTGAAAACAACGCGAATTGATTTCTCTGTCCTTTTCTTTCCGTTGGATGGCTACATCGGTTAGATCGTTTAGAGCCGCGACGATTTCCATCTGTTCCGGTCCGAGATTGCCCCATTCGCCGCGTGCATACCGTATGGTTTCCCAATAACCTGAGACGTAGTTGCTCCCTTTTTCTTCAATTTCATGTAAGATGCGGTTTAGAGACTCTCCAGCCACAATAAGTGACAAAATGTCAGTTTTTATTCTCAAAATAAGGTTTTCCAATTCAATTTTAGGCATCTTCCGTTGTTCTGAATTCATATGACTACCCCTTCTCCTAATGGCTGCATCCGATGCACTTCTGTCAATAGAATGTACACACGCATCCATCATACAATGCTGCCTGAAATCATGTATAATCCAAAATAATAATATCGAGTATCTCAAAATCGGATACCTATACATACAAGAGGTCTATGAGTGCCTTATAAAACAACCACAAATAAAAACGGTGTACAACTAAAAGGAAAGGAGCTGACGCGTCAGCTCCTTTCCTTTTAATTGTATGATGTATCAAAACTTTAAGTATTTCGCTGTCCACCTTGAGAGTAGCTTCATTGCTGTAAAATCTCCTACCTATCAAAAGGTAAATCAATCACAAGAAAATATCCGCCTTCTTTTTTAAGTTAAAGCGGATATTAATCCTTCGGCAATCATGTCAAATCTACTTATATCCCGAAAACTTCTTGCAAGTAATTGCGCACCTTGAAGCGAAGCAAGGAATTGATGGGCTTCCACATCCGCGGCAGCTTCAAAATTTAAATGCCCTTCACGCCGTCCCTGATCCAACACTCGCTCTAGCCATTCTAGATTAGCGGTGAAAAGCTGAGCTAACCCTTCACGTGACTTGCCTGATAATGTAGCCAAGTCAGTAGAAATCATCACGCCCAGACAAGTACAATAATCTTGAACAGGGCCACTGTAAAGTAAAGTAAATTTGCGTAGCTTTTCCAAATTGTTCTGTGTCTCGGTATCGATTTGAGCAATTGCAGACATGAAATGTCTGTGATACCGCGAAATCAGCGCTTCTCCTAAATCCTCCTTGTTTGGGAAATGGTAATGAATACTGGCAGTGCGAATCCCTACTTTTTCTGCAATGTGTGCATAGCTAAATCCGTTAAACCCGACATCCTGAACAATCGACTGAGCAGTATCCAAAATGGCTTCTGCTGTATTTTTAGTTTTAGTCATGTTCTAATTCTACCTTTTAGTAGATAGCGTTGTCAACTAACCCTGAGCACTTTTTCAAAAATCGAAAATTTTAATCGTTCAAGGACGAGAGAATCCTTCATTATTTTTAGCCGTGTCAAAACTCAAACCTATTTCATGTAGCTTGTTTGAGCTGCCGCTCGGATCGACCAATACCCAAAGGCAAGCTAAGCGCCCCCAAGAAGACGATGAAAGCCGCTCCGATTAAAGCGGTGAGGTAGCTGCCATTTTCCGATATCAGAAGACCTCCAATAAGCGGCCCGATAATTTGCCCCAAGCCAAAAAAGGTAGTCAGTAAACCTATAATCTTTCGGTTGTTTTTTGGGTATAGATCCTTGGCAAAAGCGACGGACAGCGTCGTTATCCCCATAAAGGTTACGCCGAACAGAATGGCACCTGCGAATACAGCGGTTGAAGAAGGAATAAGAACCGGAATCGCAATGCCAATGGATTGCAGCAGCATGGCAACGGTCAATGTCCACTTTTTTCCCCATCGAGAGGCAAGCATCGACCAACCGACGCACGAAGGTGTCGCGGCAATACCAACCAGTATCCAACTAATTGATGCAATATTGGGGATGTTAGAAACTGACTTGGCGAAAGCTACAAGATAGGTCCCGGTAACAATGTAGCCCAAGCCTTCCAAGCCATAGGAAATCATCAAACATATCAAGACCCGCCGAACGGCAGAAGAATGATGGGTGTGGTCATGAGAAGAGCTTAACGTCTGCGTGACGGTATGCCTGTCCCGCAATGAATACCAGGCTGCCAGACCTAAGATCAGACTGATCAGTCCCAGTCCCATCCATACTTCGCTCCAATCGCTGTTTCGGGCAAGCAGCGGAACTGATAGTCCGGTCAGCAGAATGCCCGCTCCCACGCCTCCGTAGAATATTCCGGCTTGGAGCGCCGATAAACGATCCAGTACGATGCTGGAGGCGATGACAAACACGATTGCGCTGGCAAGGCCCGACAAAAACCGGAGTACAAGCCAGGCATCTAGGCTGTGGAACAGGCCCATTCCCCATGTGGTAGCAATACATACGATTAACCCAGCAAACAGCAGCATGGATCGGCTTCTAACCTGGACCAACGTCAGGACAAACGCACCAATAAAATACCCCAAATAATTGCTTGAAGCCAGATAACCCGCACCCGCTGCGGAGAACAGATGGTGATCCATCATCATCGGGAGGATAGGAGTAAAGGCGAACCTTCCGATTCCCATAGCCACCATCAATGCTGCTATGCCTCCGAGCAAAACGATCAAAGTCCTTCTCTCCATTCACTTTCCCTCCTATCTCTACTTTCATCTGTTCATTCATCATACAATGATTCCAGTTATCATGTATAATACAGAATAGTGATATTAAATATCTTAAATTCAGATGTCTAAATCTAAATATACAGGAGGTCTATATGGATATTCAATTGCTCAAAGTGTTTTTTACCACGGCGCACGAAGGTAGCATTTCTAAAGCGGCTCATAAATTAAACTTTGCCCAATCCAATGTCACCCATAAGATTCAACAGCTGGAGACCGATTTGCAGACTCAGCTTTTTTACCGCCACAATCGGGGTATTACGCTTACCCCTTCCGGTCAAATCCTTGTTTCCTATGCAGAGAAAATATTACATGTCATTCAAGAAGCCAGATTGGCCGTCGGAGACTCCTCCGTTCCTGCAGGGCCGCTTCATATCGGGTCTCTGGAAACAACCGCCGCCGTTCGGCTGCCTACGCTGCTTACCAAGTATCATACCGAATATCCGGCGGTAGACTTCTCTTTAATTACCGGTACTTCCGAGCAGCACATTCATGCCGTTCTTCATTATGAGCAGAACGGAGCATTCGTGGCCGGTCCTGTGGAGCATCCCGATTTGGTTCAGGAAAACGTCATTGATGAGGAGCTGGTACTTGTCACTTCGGTCTCCCATCCGCCTATTAATTCCCTCCATGATATGCAGTTGGCTACGCTCCTCGTATTCCACAACGGCTGTTCCTACCGGGCAAAATTAAATCAGTTACTCCATGATGAAGGCATATTGCCCGTTAAGCTGATGGAATTCGGATCGATTGAAACGATTATTGGTTGTGTAGGCGCCGGCCTCGGCATTGCTCTTCTGCCGCGTTCCATCATAACCGAGTCGGAAAAGCAAGGCCGAATCCGCTGCCATGAGATCCCCGGTAAGCATGCCATCGTCACAACCGTGTTCATCAGGCGCAAAGACGCTTTAATCACGCCCGCATTGTCAGCCTTCTTATCGGAGATTCGAGCCCATTTTAGTTAAAGTACTTAATGAGAGCACCGCACCAGATCGTCAGTCTGTCACGGCGCAACACAGGGCGGCGCTCATTGAAGGAGCTAGCAAGCTCTGCTCAACGTTCTGAACAAGCCGTTAGAATCTACCTTCGTAGTTATCGAGGGTTGAGCACCGAGAATTGGGGTTGGGGTGGACATTTTCTTATACAAGAAAGCTTGAGCAATCAGGCTTTCTATTTTTTTATGTAGGCGGATTTGATCTTGAAGAGTTATTCCCGGATTGCTTTCCATCTGTATACATGTTGGTAAGAAGGGAATACTTGGAGAGAATCTGACCTGAGGAGAACGAGAATGAAGTCCGCTGAAAAAATATCGGGAATCCAATTATGTATGTTAATTTTCTCCTTTATAGCTCCTATCGTCATTCTTATCATACCAGGTTTGGAGTCGAAGTTCTCCAAGCAAGATACATGGATATCGATTTTTCCTGCTGTCTTGATCGGGGCATTAACGATTTGGGTGATGATCGTATTGTCGAATCGCTACCCAGGTCTTACGATTATACAGTACAGCTCTCAAATCATAGGGAAATGGCCTGCAAGATGCTTAGGATGTTATTTTATTTATTACTGGATTAGTTATGATTTCGTGGTTCTTAATCAACACATACAGTTTATTAATACCGTTCTGCTCATGAGAACTCCTGCTATCGTTGTCAGTCTAACGTTGGCACTCTTATGCGGTTTAGCAGCCTATATGGGTATCGAATCTATCGCAAGATCTAATGAGTACATTTCCTTACTCATCTTTGCTTTGTTGATTCCACTCTTGATACTTATGCTCACGGAATCTGATTCGGAGCGGATCCTTCCTGTGATGAGTCATGGAATGCTTCCAGTCCTTCAGGCGTCCGTTTTCCCAACCGCTTACTTAAGTCAATTTTTTATTTTGGGGTGGCTTCTTCCTTATTTGAATCAACCGAAGAAAGCAACCAAAGTTTCGTTCATCGCATTGCTGCTTATCGCTGGTCTTCTCTGCATTGCTATTATACCTCTGATTATGATCTTTGGCCCGTTAGTGGAAAAATTGACTTTTCCAGTGTTAGAAGTAATTCGGTATATAGGTGTAACAGGAAGCTTTGAACGCTTGGAAGCATTAGGGGTGGCTATATGGGTTATGGGTTGCTTTGTAAAAGATGCTCTCATCTGCTTTATTATATGTCTAAGTGTAAGCCATTTTTTTAACATTAGAAATTACAGGGACTTTGTATTCCCTGTAACACTTTTGGGAGCGATAGGATCGGTTTCGGTTTTTAAATTTTATTCCACTGATTTGACTACTCTTCTTAGATATTCTTATCCAAGTTATGCCATTTTTACACAATTCATTTTACCCCTTGCACTTCTAATGATTGATACGATAAAGAGGCGCTGGAAGAAGTCAGTGTTTTAGTTGAAGGAGAACGCGAATGGAGTCCGCTGAAAAAATATCGGGAACTCAATTATGTTTGTTAATTTTTTCCTTTATAGCTCCTACCCTCATTCTTATCATGCCGGGTGTGTTGTCGAAAATTTCCAAGCAAGATGCATGGATAACGATTTTTCCTGCTGTCTTGATCGGGTCATTAACGATTTGGGCGATGATCATATTGTCGAATCGCTACCCGGGTCTGACGATTATACAGTACAGCTCTCAAATCATAGGGAAATGGCCTGCAAAATGCTTAGGATGCTATTTTATTTATTACTGGTTTAATTTTGATTTCATCGCTCTTCATCAACACATACAGTTTATAAATACCGTTCTGTTCATGAGAACTCCTGCTATCGTTGTCAGTCTAACGTTGGCACTCTTATGCGGTTTAGCAGCCTATATGGGTATCGAATCTATCGCAAGAAGTAGTGAATACTTTTCCTTACTCATCCTTGCTTTGTTGCTTCCACTCTTGATACTCATGCTCGCAGAATCTAATCCTGAGCGGCTCCTTCCTGTGATGAGTCAAGGAATGGTCCCAGTTCTTCAGGGGACCCTATTCCCAGTCGCTTACTTCGGTCAAACTATTATTTTGGGTTGGCTTCTTCCTTATTTCAATCAACCGAAGAAAGCAACCAAAGTTTCGTTCATCGCATTGTTCCTTATCGTCGGTCTTCTCTGCATTACTATTATTCCTCTGATTATGATCTTTGGGCCGTTAGTGGAAAAATTGACTTTTCCAGTGTTAGACGTAGTTCGGTATGTAGGTATAAAAGGAAGCTTTGAGCGATTAGAGGCTTTAGGGGTGGCTATATGGGTCATGGGTTGCTTTGTAAAAATATCTCTCATCTTCTTTCTTATATGTCTAAGTGTATGCCATCTTTTTAACATTAGAAATTACAGGGACTTTGTATTCCCTTTAACGATTTTGTCAGTGGTAGGATCGATTACGGTTTTTAATTTATATTCCAGTGAATTGACTACTTTTCTTAGATATTCTTTTCCAATTTATGCATTCTTTACGCAAACCATTTTACCCCTTACACTTCTAATGATTGATTCGATAAAGAGGCGCTGGAGGAAGTCAGAGGTTTAGTTTCATTGTTTTAAAATGATTTTTCCGATGGGCTCAAAAATGAATTTCACAGGAGCTGTTGTGCTAATATGAACATGGGCAAATAATAAAGAGCCTAGAATCAGACATAATCCCATCAAACAACTATATACAACAGCTACCTTAGGCTGTTTTTTATTTAGAAACATCCGAACTTTATAGTAAGACCAACCTAACGTGAAAATAACAAAAGTTGATATTTTCAGGATCATTATTATTCGGACTCCTTCTCGAAGGAAGAATGTACCATTCCCTCTCCTTGTATTATCAGGTTAACTTCAACCGATATATCTGCCTCTGGAAACCGAGCATCCCATTCGTTTTTCAAAAATGCCCACTTTTCAGGGTTATGCTTATAAATTTCTTGGCCAAAGCCCACGCTATCCACTTTATATTTCTTTTGGATTTTAAACATAACATCTTGGACTAGTTTCTTGGCTGCATCTTCCAGCGCTTTTGTTATTAGCTTCAAATTCTTTGGTTCGTTGATATCCAGACTGGAATTATTCTCGACCAAACTTCCTTGACCTTCCAACTGAATCTTAAATTGTAAAGAATCATGCCCAGTCTTCGTAATGATTTTACGGTCAGCTTGGGTTATCAACATCCCAACTTCCCCCTTCCCTTCGGGTAAATTTGCCGTGATTCGACCGAACTTCAGCTTGTCCGTCACCCACATCAGCCCCAATGTTTCATTTATATCTAATAAACCGGATAGTTTTAAATCTTTAAACACGCCAGCGCCCGCTAATCTAAATAGTTGCTTATGTGGATCTTTGGAGTGGATATCGGATTCAATTACCCCTACGACGGGGTGAACACCCTCACCTTCTGCCGAAATAAAAAAATCCTTCATTGTTACGGCTAAATCATCTCCCGAATTTTCCATTTCCCTCACTGCTTCAATTGGCACTTGCTTTAGAGGATAATTCATTTGCAAAATATTCTCCCCTTCATTGCCTTTAACAACCATGATATAAGTCTTTAAGCGATTTCTTGGGTCATGCGTAAAGATATCCAATACACCTTGAATGCCATGCTTAGCTAAACGTTCACTAATAAACACAATACTGCGATGAGAGTAAAACAAATGGCGCGAGCTTTTCTTCTGAAGTTTTTGATGAATTTCATTTCCATTCTTTCCCTCTGCGGATATAATGAAAAATTTATTTTTGCTGCCGCTCCCTCCGCCACCCATTCCTCCTTCAGTAGATGGCGTTGCGATTTGAAGAGAACATAGCATGTTACCGTCGTCCGACAGGTCCATCGCTGTACCCGTGACAAATGCAAGATCATTCATTTCCATACGATCCCAACACCCGCTAATAAAGACAAATACGAGAAGAATTATATATTTTAGTCTTCTCATCTCTTAACCCCCGATCGAAATTTCGCCCAAATCGGTATCCTTATCAAAACATCCTTCAAGCCGGTCAACTTAAGCGGAGAGACTGGAGAAAAATAAAGAACCCCGAAGGAACGAAGGGAGGTCACGTGCAATATGATGCCTATCAATCCTAGAACAATGCCATAAAGGCCCAGTGTCCCCGCCAAGAATAACATTGGAAAACGAAGTAATCGGATCCCATTTCCAAAGCTATAGCGAGGAATCGTAAACGCCGAAATGCCAGTGATGGACACGATAATGACGACTGGAGCAGATATTAATCCCGCTTGAACCGATGACTGACCAATGACTAAACCTCCAACGATACTTATGGTTGGGCCTATCTGTTTAGGCAGACGATTTCCGGCTTCCCGCAGGGCTTCAAATATGACTTCCATTAGTAAAGCTTCAATCACCGCAGGAAATGGAACGGCTTCCCTCGATGCAGCAATACTCAGAACAAGATTAGTGGGTATCATTTCCTGATGGAAGGTCGTAATAGCTACATACAGCGGAGGTGCAAATATCGCTAAATTGATAAAGAGGAATCGAATCCATCGAACAAAAGTAGCGACTGGCCAACGAACATAGTAATCTTCACTTGCCTGAAGTCCTGTCCAGAACGTCATCGGAACAATAAGGACAAATGGGGTAGTATCGACAAGAATGGCTACTTTTCCTTCAAGCAATTCAGCAGCCACCACATCCGGACGTTCCGTGTTGTGGACTTGGGGAAATGGTGAATACGGTTGATCCTCAATAAATTCTTCGATATACGCTGAATCGAGAATACCGTCCACTTGTATGGAATTCAATCTCGTTCTAACTTCATCAACTAATGTTTCCTGCACAATACCTTTTAGGTATGTAATGGCTATTCGAGTCTGGGAAACCTCTCCTAAAGTAATATACTCTATCTTTAATTTTGAAGTTTTGAGTCTTGAACGTATCAAACTTATGTTTGTTGAAATATGTTCAATGAAACCGTCCCTTGGGCCGCGTATAACAGGCTCGGATGACGCTTCTTCAATACTTCTTTTGGATGAACCGGGAATTGAGACCGTTATCACATTGCTGCTACCTGTAATTAGAATGGCGGCATAACCCTCTAATAGGTTACGAATGGTTTCTGATACTTTTGTAGAGCTATTCGTGGTTCCAACGGAGATCATCTCACTTTTAAGATCTCCTGCTTCCTTCGGAAATTTATCATTTGTTATGCTCGTGAGCATTGGTTTAATTACATGCTCATCGAGCATTTTTGTATCAATCAAGTTATCTATGTAAACAATGAGCCCTTGAAGGTTATGATTACCTTCTATCCTTCGGTATTCCAAGTCAGAACAATCCTGGAATGTTTCTCTTAAAATCTTTTCGTTTTGCTCGATATCCGATGTAAACTCATGATTATTGTCTTCCTCCAGGTTATTGCTTTTCATTGTAGGAAGATTTTCATAATTATTGAATGTATCTTTACCTCTTATAAACCATCTCATGAAAACTCCTCCTGATTGACACAGTCACTGCTATTATTCCAAATGGAGTAAGACATATACGATGAATAAAGACGCCCCTTATAAAAACCAAACCCAGTGCCGTGTTGGCACTGGGTTCGATTAAAAAAATATTAACGTAATTACTTCATCTTAGCGGCAAGCTGCCGGCGATATTCCAACAAAGGTAGTCCTCCCCAACCCCAATTCTCGGTATCAACCTCTTCGATAACTACGAAGGTAGATTCTAACGGCTTGTTCAGAACGTTGAGCAGAACTTCGCTGACCCCTTTAATGAGCGCCGCCTTTTCTTCGGCCGTGACAGACTGACTATCTGGTGTGGTACCCTCACGAGTCACTTGGATCGTAACGATTGGCATGTTAATTCTCCCCCATTCGGAATGATATGTTTAGTTATTATTTAATAAAGAATCGTTTGCGCCTGATTGATAGTTTCCTGCACGATACTCTCTGCACTTTGGCCAGAAGTAAGCATCCGCAAACCTTGTCCTGCCCACAAAGACATATAATCGGGATTATTTTGCTTGGCCGCAGCATTTCTAATATCCCTTGTCGCGGTATTTTGGGTAGGGAACGGAAGCGGCTCTAACCCGCTCTTCTCCCAGACTTCGATAAATTTGTTAGCAACCCCTCTGGCCGGACGACCGGAAAACACGTTCGTGATCACTGTGCTCTCCTCGGTGCTGGCAAGCAGTTTTCGCTGATACAAGATATGCGCTCCTGATTCAACCGCAGTCAGGAAGCGCGTTCCCATCTGCACACCCTGTGCCCCAAGTGCAAGGGCAGCGACAAGCCCGCGGCCATCCATAATCCCTCCAGCCGCAATGACAGGAACATGAACACGGTCAACAATTTGCGGCACTAAGGCCATTGTGCTAATATTAGCACCCATGGGTCGATTGGAGATGTCAAATGTCCCACGATGCCCCCCGGCCTCACTGCCCTGAGCCACAATCGCGTCGCATCCCGCTTCTTCAGCAAGGAGTGCTTCATTGACCGTCGTCACCATTGTGACAATTCGAATGCCCGCCGCTTTGGCTTGCTCAATCATATGTGCAGGAAGAACGCCAAACGCCGTGCTGACAACCGGGACTTTTTCCTCCAACACAACGGTGAATTGTTGCTCGAAATGATCTGGCGTTCGCACGGCTTCTCCCGCGACCAGCGGTAGTCCGAATGTATTTCGCATATCATTCAGTTCCCGTTGAACTTCTTCAGTTCTCGTATTGTCGTCGGTAGCCCGTATAGCAAATAAATTCACTCCAAAGGGAGCGTTCGTTATCTTACGAATGTCACGAATCGCACTGCGGATCGCTTCGGGCTCCATATAAGCGGCTCCTAGTGTGCCAAGCCCACCCGCATTGGATACGGCCGCAGTTAAGCTGACCGTTCCAGGTCCACCTGCCATACCAGCCAAGAAGATGGGGTAACGAATATTGAAAATGCGACAAAGTTCTGTGTCAAGTTTCATATTCATCTTCCTCCCCTCAAAAAATTTATCTTCCATCCTTCATCGTTGTTGGATAGTGTTTTGCGCTTTTAATCGATTTGGAAGAAAGGTGCTTTTTTCATATAGACAATATCGATTTTCTCATGTAGGGGGCCGTTTTGTTCCGTTCTTTCCTTAAGCTCCAGCCATTCTGAATCTTCCAGAAAAGCTTGGAAGTTCTGTTCACGGGATGCCGCGTCCAGATGCTCAAGTACGTAATACAACCGATCCTTTGATTCGTCCACATCTACCCAAAAATTAGTTACCTTCATATCATGCTTAGCAAAAATTCTTATCGTATCATCCCGAAACCGATCCAGTATCGCTTGCATACGGCCGGGAACAACTTGGTAGATCCGCAGTTCATACAGCATAAACGCCATCCTCCTTTTCTTAATTCAGTATTTGTCCCCATTCCTAAGATTATTTACGGCTTACCACTGTCCGGCATTTTGACCGCCATCGACATGAAGAATCTCTCCAGTCACGAATTGTGCGGATTCTAGATAAAGAATGGCGTCAACAATATCCTGAGCCTCGCCCATTCGGCCTACTGGGTGCAATTTAGCCAAAAAGTCGTGTGTCTCTACCGAATGCATTGGCGTTTTGGTGATCCCAGGCGCGACTGCGTTCACGCGAATGCCCTTGTCTGCATACTCAATCGCCAGCGATTTCGTTGCCGCGTTCAAGCCTCCTTTGGTCAGTGCGGCAAGAACGGATGGCACGGCTTTAAGAGGCTGCTCTGTGGTTCCGCTTGCCGTGATGTTGACGATGTGGCCGGAACCAACCTTCATCATCTCGGTCAGCGCACGCTGAGTAACTTGGAAGAATCCTGCCACATTGATGGACAGTACCGATTCAAAATCTGCTTCAGTGTAGTCCGTGAATGGTTTCGCTATAAAAATACCGGCATTGTTCACCAGTGTGTCGATACATCCAAAGCGCGAAAGTGCTTCGCCGATTAAGCGTTCTGCTACTTGGGGATCTGAGATGTCGCCGGCAACATATGCCACATGCGCGCCTGTCGGATCGATTTCATTTGCAGCCTCAACCAATGCTTGTTCGCGGCGGCCATTGATGACTACATTGGCTCCTCGTTTCACCAGTTCAATTGCTGCTGCTTTTCCAATACCGCTGCTTCCACCTGTAATTACTGCTACTTTACCTTGAACACTCATTTTTATATTCTCCTTTATTTTTACCTATTAAAAGGTAGTTTATATTTAAAAAAATATCTGACCTTCTTTTCTACTCATTCATCATACAAAGATTTTAATATCCTGCAGAATACAGAATTATGATATTGAGTATCTCAAATACAGATATCTGAAACGGCTCATAAATTTAATTTTGCCCTCGTGAAATATCAGTTTGGAATATCCTTTATTTATATGACAAAGGATATTCCACGTCTCACCTTTTGATATTGTGTGATTCCACTTACATATTCGCCCATTGCTCATAACATTTATAAACAGAGCTCATATCTTCTTTGCTAAGTCCCGTATTGCAAGCCGTCTGAAATACCTGCTTTACGGACGCGGCGGTCGGTAGCGGCAAGCTCAGCGAATCCGCTAGCCTTGCAGCAAGACCAAGATCCTTGTGCATGAGCGCCGTCATAAACTGCGGCGAGAAATCATGCTCGATCATCTTCGAGCCCTTCATTTCGGCCACGCCGCTACGCGCGCCGCCTCCCGCAACAACATCGAGGAATTTGGAAGCGTCGAGACCGGCTTTACGGACCATGGCCAGGCTCTCAGACAGTGCAATCACATGGGTAGCCAACATCATATTGACAGCAAGTTTAGCTGTGGAGCCTGCTCCATAACCTCCCATATAAATCGCCTTCTTCCCCATCAGCAGGAGCAACTGCTCGACTTCCTCGAGCACATGCTTCTTGCCACCGACGATAAAGGTCAGTGTGCCTTCTTCGGCTTGCGGCTTGCTGCCAGCCACCGGTGCTTCCAGCTTGTCAACACCAACCGCTTCGAGTGCTTCCGCCATGCGGATGCTAAGCTGCGGATCGATCGTGCTACAATCGATAACAATTCGAGGCTTAGCCGAAATGCTTCTGCAACCGGCAAGAATACCTTGCTCTCCGAAATACACTTGCTCTATCGCGACGTCGTCGGTCAGCATTGTAAACAAGATTTCCGAATTCAAAGCCGCTTCAGCTGGGGTGGAGACGAACCTAACGGAGTCCCCCGCCCAATCATTCGTTCGGCCTTGGCTTCGCCTATACGCCACTATCATATGGCCCGCTTTTATCAGATGGTTCGCCATCGACTTTCCCATTGTTCCTAGTCCAATAAAACCGATGTTCATTTGTGTGCCCTCTCTATGACCGAAAAACCGGTACCATTCATTTCTTTTGCTTTCCTTGATCGGGCTAACAGCTTACCACTGTCCGGCATTTTGACCGCCATCGACATGAAGAATCTCTCCGGTCACGAATTGTGCGGATTCTAGATAAAGAATGGCGTCAACAATATCCTGAGCCTCCCCCATTCGGCCCAATGGGTGCAATTGAGCTAAATAATCATATGTCTCAACCGAATGCATCGGCGTCTTAATGACCCCTGGCGCGACTGCGTTCACGCGAATGCCCTTGTCTGCATATTCAATCGCCAGCGATTTCGTTGCCGCGTTCAAACCTCCTTTGGTCAGCGCGGTAAGTACGGCTGGCACGGCTTTAAGAGCCTGCTCTGCTCCTCCACTTGCCGTGATGTTAATGATATGGCCGGAACCCGCCTTCAGCATCTCGGTCAGCGCACGCTGAGTAACTTGGAAAAATCCTGCCACATTGATGGACAGTATCGATTCAAAATCCGCTTCAGTGAAGTCCGTGAATGATTTCCCTATAAAAATACCGGCACTGTTCACCAGTGTATCGATACGTCCAAAGCGCGAAATTGCTTTACCGATTAAGCGTTCAGCTATTTGCGGATCTGAAATGTCGCCGGCAACATATGCGACATGCGCGCCTGTCGGATCCACCTCTTTTGCAGCCTCTACCAGCGCTTGTTCGCGGCGGCCACTGATGACTACATTGGCTCCTCGTTTCACCAGTTCAATTGCTGCTGCTTTTCCAATACCGCTGCTTCCACCTGTAATTACTGCTACTTTACCTTGAACACTCATTTTAAATATTCTCCTTTTTATCTACCCATTAAATGGTAGTTTAATTTGGAAAAATATCAGAACTCTGATCTGCTCATTCATCATACAATGATTCTGTTAACCTGCATGGCGAACCCTTGCAGCAGCTTAACTATTCTCAAACACTCTTATAAAATCATTAGGAGATTGTAAACCAGATAGGCTGACCTTCTCGTTGACGACATAGTAAGGCACCCCTCTGATTCCCAGTTTTTCCGCGTTGCGCTGTCCTAATTCAACCTTTTCAATCCCATCGCCTTTAATAAGTCGCATTTTAAGTTCAGCAGCATCTTCAGTAATCCCGTTTGCTCTTGCTATTTCCACAAGTTTATCCACATTACCGATATCGATACCATTTTCAAAATAAGCCGTATATATCTTCTCAATCAATTGCTCTTGCAAGTTCTCTGGCGTAATAGCTATTAACTGATGGGATAAGGTCGTATTCGGTGTATATTTCACAATATCCATATTAAATGTAAGGCCGAAATGAGCACCGGTTTCATTATATTGCCTCATTCTTGCTTCGAATTGAGGAACCCCGCCTAGTCTCCCAATCATAACCTGGCGATAATCTTCTCCTTCAGGACGAATACCAGGATTAATCTGAAAAGCATGCCAACGAACAGTTGCCTTAGTGCCTTCTGGTAATTGTTTCAAAGCGGTTCGCAGACTGCTAGTTCCCATACGACACCAGGGACACATCGTATCCATATAAACATCAATGATCAAGTCTTTCATTAGTCCACCACAACTGGCTTTACCGTTTTAATATGATTCACGTAAGCGATGCTGCTCTGTGCTAATCGTTCATCCGTAACGATAGAAGTGTCGTTTAGTGAAAAGTGAGGCAGATAAGAGGCACTAATAAAATGAGCAAGTGCTTCTATAGGTCGCAATATTTCTCGCAGGGTAAAGCGATTGAACCCGGTTGCTTGATACGACTCTTCCGTACCATAGGTCGAGATCGCAACACCGATTTCTTTACCCGCTGTTTTAGTGCCATCCGGACCATAAGCCCAGCCGTATAGCAAGACAGAATCAAACCATTTTTTGAGTAATGGCGGTGTGCTGTACCAATAAAGCGGATATTGAAAAATAATCCGGTCATGCGCTTCAATTAATTGCTGCTCTCTAGCAACATCGATGTTTTCGTCTGGGTACGCTTTATATAATTCATGAATCGTGATATCGTCATGCTTTTGCAATTCCTCCACCCATGCTTTATTCCAGTTGGATGCGTCGATGTTCGGGTGAGTAACGATTACTAAAGTTTTCATTTTATTTGCTCCATTTCATTATTGTTTTTAGAAATCTTTTTTTAATTTACATACAGGTTCCCGTATGATTTTCATTTGTTATCGAAAAATGATACGTTTTGCATAAATATACTTTCTTGCTTCTTAACTAAGGGGCCATCAAGTTCTGAGATTCGTTTTACTTCAATCCATTCAGGATCGTTGCGGAAACGATCATAGTTAAGGTTACGCATTTCCATATTGGCATGCTCAACAACATAATAAAGACGGTTATTCGCTTCATCTGAATCTTCCCAGAAATGCGTCACTTTCATATCATGATTCATAAATAATTGAATAACATGATCTCTGAACCTGTCTTGGATAACCTTCATCTTGCCTGGATTTACATCATAAACTCGCAGCTCATATAGCATCTCTTCCCTCCTCCATTAATAAAAAATTATTTGTTTACTACTTAACTTTGCCGATAATAATATCCAAGTGTAAGTGAATCGAATAGCTCGTGAGCATTTATTCAATTTGGAAAAAAGCAGCTCCAGCCATTTTCAGTATTTGTCCGTATTCCAAAAATTACTTACGGCTTACCACTGTCCGGCATTTTGACCGCCATCGACGTGAAGAATCTCTCCAGTCACGAATTGTGCGGATTCTAGATAAAGAATGGCGTCAACAATATCCTGAGCCTCGCCCATTCGGCCCATTGGGTGCAATTTAGCCAAAAAGTCGTGTGTCTCTACCGAATGCATTGGCGTTTTGGTGATCCCTGGCGCGACTGCGTTCACGCGAATACCCTTGTCCGCATACTCAATCGCCAGCGATTTCGTTGCCGCGTTCAAGCCTCCTTTGGTCAGTGCGGCAAGTACGGATGGCACGGCTTTAAGAGGCTGCTCTGTGGTTCCGCTTGCCGTGATGTTGACGATGTGGCCGGACCCCGCCTTCAACATCTCGCTCACCGCACGCTGAGTAACTTGGAAGAATCCTGCCATATTGATGGACAGTACCGATTCAAAATCCGCTTCAGTGTAGTCCGTGAATGGTTTCGCTATAAAAATGCCGGCATTGTTCACCAGTGTGTCGATACGTCCAAAGCGCGAAAGTGCTTCGCCGATTAAGCGTTCTGCTACTTGGGGATCTGAGATGTCGCCGGCAACATATGCCACATGCGCGCCTGTCGGATCGATTTCATTTGCAGCCTCAACCAACGCTTGTTCGCGGCGGCCATTGATGACTACATTGGCTCCTTGTTTCACCAGTTCAATTGCTGCTGCTTTTCCAATACCGCTGCTTCCACCTGTAATCACTACTACTTTATCTTGAATATTCATTTCACCATTCTCCTCTGTTATCTACCTATTAATAGATAGTTTATATTTCAAAAAATATCAGATCTTCTAATCTGCTCATTCATCATACAATGATTTCTATTATCCTGCATAATACAGAATAATGATGTCGGGCATCTCAAATTCAGATATCTAAACCTACATATATATGTCATTCAAAAATGTTTTATTTCACAGCTACCTTGTCCCGCCAACACCTCGTTAGACGTAGATTGCGCCGCAAACCCCGACGAAACTAAACATTGTAGTCTCCCGCCAGTGATTTGGATCGATGGAAACAATTTGATATACTTAATCTCACGACTGAAATATATTTCTTTTCGATGGAGGCTTCACATGTCTAATTCCAGTATGTTTACCATGGCGATGTACCGCCCACATCCGGGTAAAGAAGGCGAACTAGCCGAGATTGTCAAAGGACACGTCCCGATGCTCCGCGAAGAAGGGCTAATCACGGATTTTACGCCGGTAACGCTGCAGTCTGTAGACGGTACGCTGATTGAAATATTCGAAGGGTTGTCCGAGGAAGCCAAGGACAAAGCGCATACATCTCCGAAAGTATGGCCGATATGGGAAAACATGATGAAAGTTGCCGAGTTGGTAAGCCTTTCATCGCTGCCTGAAGCGGACAAGCCGTTTCCGAATTTCAAAAAAGTCACCCTATAACCAGCAATGTCGCGTAAGAAACCTTCATGATAACTTGGAGGTTTTTTTTGCATGAGGGGCAATAAGAATAATGAAAGAATCGCTGGTAAGAGACACTAAAAACCGCGCAGCATCAAGCCTTCGCGGTTTTCGTGATTTCGTAATTTATTAAGAACCTACTTACCCTTAAGCGCCAACATCTTCATCAAAACCGTTACGGCTTCCGCTCTCGTTGCTTGCTCACTAGAATTTATGATGTATTTCCTTCAAATCTTTAATTGTTGGTTTAAACAACTTGTCTCCCTGCTGGTAAGGTTATATCCCGTCTGAAACTTGCAAGATTGAAAATGGTGAGTTGTGGAGGTATATTCGTCCAATCTATAAGAGGAATGAATCATACATTGAATAAGATGATTCATTAGTCGAAAGGTGGGAGTTACCGGTGCGAGACAATCAGGCGTCAGGGAATTCTGGACAAGAAGGCGAACATATGCTTTACAATCTCTCTAAAGATATGTATTTGGAACTCCTAAAAAAAGCGATTTTATTTGAGATCTGGCATGAAGATGCCGAACGATATCAGCCTTTGACGCCGGATATACAACTACATCTTCCTACTGAATTATTGAATCAACTGCGTGTGCAGGATTTGGAGGTTGTTAAACGTTTTCATCCCAACCGTGACGTGCGCCGTATTGGTTTTGACTGGCCTCCTGTTGCTCATAGCATGATCGGCAGAGTTCGCATGGAAAATTTGCAGCAATGCATGCAGACCGTATTGAATGACCATATAGAGGGCGATTTTATAGAAACCGGGGTCTGGAGAGGCGGAGCTTGCATTTTTATGCGAGGTTTTCTCAAAGTTAACGGGATCCAGGATAGAAGTGTGTGGGTCGTCGACTCTTTCGAAGGATTGCCCAGACCGGAATGTGCTCAAGATAGCGGCGATATTCACCATACTTTTGATTTTCTGAAAGTTTCTTTGGAAGAGGTAACAGAAAATTTTCGAAAATATGATCTCTTGGATGGCCAAGTCCGATTTCTAAAGGGGTGGTTTAAAGACACTTTACCATCCGCTCCGATTAACAAGATTGCGGTGTTGAGATTTGACGGAGATATGTACGGTTCGACCATGGATTGCTTGTATAATCTGTACCCGAGAGTATCCAAAGGCGGATTTATTATTATTGATGACTATTGTCTGCCGAATTGTGCGGCCGCCGTCAACAACTTCAGAAGTATGCACGGAATTAATGACCCGATGTATTTAATAGAAGGATGCGGCTGTTATTGGCGGAAAATGGAATAGACGCGGCAAGGGTAACAATTATGTCAGAACAGGATCTGCTGCGAGAAGCCAAATACCACCAAGTTTACTGGCTAAATTCACATGACTAACTCCAACAATGAGAAAAACCCCATTGTTGCTAAACATAGCTATTCTGCCATAAATGGTTACTATTCCGCATAGCTTCCCGTAACCTGAACGGGCTGCCAATAATGCTGGCAGCCTGTTGTCATGGCACAATCGTTTTCCGTTAGGAGTTCTGGGAGAGTTCTCGCAGTAGTTTATTTTAGTATTATTCAGATAAGATCCCCCCAAATCTACCCCGAATGGGGGATTGTTATTAATTATTGTTCCGATAGAATTAATCTAATCAGGATACATATCGTATGAACAATCAATCGAAATGATCCGACATTGATTGACTAGTAGGAGGCGAAAAAATTGTGCACATCTGATCAATTGAAATTCGTTGTACAACTCTCTAATGGAAAAATCATTAGTCAACCCATGCCTTACAAGGATGCCCAACAAGTATTTATTAATTTGTTTGATCAGGTGAGTGGAATATTTCTCGTTACCTATGATCCGAGTAAAGATGAAACCCAATATTAATAGAGGAGATCGTTGGAATTGTAACTCGAAGTCAAGTGTTTTTATAAATAACTCCACTTCCCCTCGCCACCGTCGTAATCGCCTTCCATTGTGACAAATACAACAGGCTTCCCGCCCGCTGTATAAGAAGCAGCTCGGAGTTTTCTTTCTTTTAAATCCACAAAAAGTGCAGGTTACAGCGGCGGCCTGCTAAAATAAACAACCCCCACCGATATCGCGGGGGTTGTTTATTTTGCTTTTTCTTATAAATAATGATGGACCTAATCCTGAATGACGGTAATGTTAGTTTCGCCGCCTGAATAGATTCGGTTTGTTCGCGGGTTAAGCACCGCGGCACCTGATCTCTTGGTGAGGCGAAGAATTGCGATACGCTTCAGAGTGCTGCCGTTATAGACATTAAGCGGAGCTGCTCCGGTCTCCCGAAACTCCGAAATGAATAAATGGTTCGTACGCGGGTTGATCAGCATATTTGTTGAAGAAGGAATAGTTAAGGTTCTGATCACACGATCCAGTCTGCCATCAATGACAAACAACCGGCCCTTTATTGATATTTGCGCGCTTGATACATAGATTCGGTTCGTCACAGGGTTAAGTGTAATTTCACTTTGAAGTCTGCCGAGTTGAATATTGTGTATTCGATTCGTTCGCAGGTCCAATACAGAACAGAATCGGCTTAGGTTGTTTGCAATATAAAGGCGGTTTGTCCTCGTATTTAAGGCTGGAGTTATGACTGGATTACGCCCCACTTTGACAGATGTCAGAATGTTATTCGTACTTCCGTCAATAACTGATACTGTATCTTTGCTGGTGTTCGTCACATAAATTCGGTTCGTTCTTTCATCAATTGTAATTTCTGAAGGACGTCCAATAAAAGGGATTCTTTGTTGGATCTTGTTGGTACTCCCGTTCAGAACAGCAACATTGGCCTTATTAGACGATAAGGATATGGTCGCTATATAGATCAGATTCGTTCGGGAATTTAGCGCGATTTCATCACAGCGTTCACCCACTTTTACTGTTGTGATAATCCGATTCGTGCGGCCATTAATAACGGAAACAGTACCATCAAAGAAGTTAACAAGATAAATACGGTTCGTTCTCGTATTGACTGCCATTTGGAAAGGCAATTGTCCCGTTTTCAATGTTGCTATGATTTTGTTTGTGTTCCCATCCAGAACACTCAAGTCGTTTTCGCCTTGTAAAAAGTACACGCGATTCGTCACTGGATTAACGACGATGTTGGAGACCGGGCTTTTTACAGGAATAGTTGCTATTATGCGGGGTGTTAGCTTATTGACTCGAGGCTTCAAGACGTGCCAAGACTTTCGCTTCATTCTGTCTCCCCTTCCAGTAGGCCGATGCTTCATTCAGTATATTCATACTGTTCTGAAAGGGAACTATTTAGCAACGTATCCACAAGAAAGTCCGTACAGATTTCGAGTTTTGTTTCGTGGAGGAAAGGACTTTAATGATATGGAAATAAGCAAAAAGGCCGCCCACCCAAGCTTATGAACTTGGTTTGGGGGCAGCCCTTATTTTATAATTCAAATATCGTGACGGCAATCTTTTAAAAAATACGCACCGCAGCTTGATTGGAGATGTTGGATAAATGCGGAGGCGTGAATTAGTCAAAGAAATCATATCCATCTTTGGGCTAGAATTCAACACCAATATCTTTCAGGCCAATCAGCCCCATAAACCGCTGGTAGAAGAGCCAACATGATCAAGCCACTGTAAACTACTTTTAATCGGGCATTTACGGCATGATTTTTAAGTTTTGTCCAAAATCCTTCCTCTGAAAAATGCTTCTGATACTTTGTATCTTCACTCATTGTTATCCATCCTTTTGATTATAGTGGCAATACGACATTCCTTTGAAATCTGCGCATCATGCTATTATTTCGAAGATTGCCTTCGTTTGATAAATATTACCAAATATACCATGTGACATAAATAGTGCTAAAGATGCAATTGTAATTATAGAGGTTTAATCGATTTTCCTTAAAACCTACAACCGCCTCTTATTTAATTCCCTTTGCTCACCCAGAACGTGATGCGGTCGCCATTTTTGACGGCAGTGCCGGGAGTTAGGTCTTGCTTAAACACGACCCCCTTAACGGCGGCAACATTCGATTCCAAGAAAAACTGGTATCGAAGCCCGGAGGCAATTGCCATCTTCTCGGCATCCTCCCTTGAATGAGTGACCAAATCAGGAACGACGCCCGCCTTGGCTTGTACTTCGCCATCGTCTGCCGGCTGAACTTCGGCGTCAATAGGCGTCCGCGTCGGCGTACCTGTTTGAGCCGGCATCCCTGATGCCGATGCTGAAGGCTTAGATGCCTCGGTACGATTCATTGATGCCTCTGCAGAAGCGGGCGTCGGAATTGTCTGCGGCTTAGAGTGCGGACTCAGTGACAGCCAGAGCAGTAGAACGAGTACACCGAAGACGGTCGTAGAAAGCAGACGCCACTTTCGCATCTGGAACGATTCGCGGAACAGCTCGCTGAGTTCCGCCATTTTGCGGTCAGTAGCCTTAATTATGCGCGCCTTAAGCTCTCTGGGCTTATGCCATTCTGCCTTTCGCTTCTCGCCCATCCTCACCCCAGTTTTAGGCTCTACAAACTCGTGTACAGTGGATTTCCGCTTCCATCCGCTTGATAGCTTCATATCTTTAGCCGGTAATCCCGATGTAAGAAGTTGCGTCTTCCTATCGCCATTGATACCGAGTAGTACTTCCAGTTCCTGTTGAAAATCAACAAGCGTACATGTCCCTTCATACGCCTTGCAGGCCAAATCTACGGCACGTTCCCGAGTTACATCCGAGAAATCCGCAAACGACCGATTCAGATCGAATGCGTATGCACTAATAGAGGATGTCGGAATATCCGTTTTGGCACACAGCTGGTACAGAAGCAGAGCCAGCCCCGGCACACCGCGTCGTCCGTTCTTCCCTTCCGTCCAATAATTCATGATCCGCAATCGGCCATTATCTTCAATCCATAAATTTTCCGCATCAACCGAACATTCTAGCAGTCGATTGAGGCGAGTTTCTCGAATGCCTTTGGCCAGCTCGTACACATAAGTAAGCGCCTTGTGACCTGTAATCTCCAAGCCGCTCAGTCGATCGGACAAAGGACTTCCCGTTAACGCTTGAAGAATAGTAAACAACGTTCCGTCTTCTGAACCTGCGTCCAGAATATGCATGAAGTGCTCGTCGGACAACTGGGATGCTTTTCTCATCCATCGCAAGGTTTCTTGATGCGTTGATTCGTCTGTCTCTTGGCAAGTATATAGAAGAACATCGCGTTTGAAGGTCAGATCCATCCCTCTTATCCACAACCCGTTCGCCATCCTCTTGAGCGGTTGATTGAGCGTATAGCGGTTTCCGATGATACCCATAGGCGTACCCCCCTTATACGCATAGTTATTCGCTTCTCATCCATAATTTACGTCACTACTGGTTGTAATTCCCAAAGTCGTTAGAGCTTAATAACCCCTTCGTGTACGTATTAAACATTCCCCTTCTTGGAAATATATAGTTCATGAATCTTTTTTTCATTTAGGTGATATTTTTGAAATGAGGTAGCCAAATGCTTAATCAAATTATTCAATGGTCTGTATTTGTTCTTTCTTTAATTATATTACTCATAACCTGTAAGAAATCACTTATTGGAGATTGCTTATTCGTATATCTAATGACCGTATTTTTTAGCAGTTTTATTCCCGTAATTCTAATTGAACAGCATTATTATGAACATCCCGTCCGATTTCTCAGTCAATACTTCTCATCAGCAGTTTTGTTCGATTATCTTGCATTCCCAACGTTAAATGTTTTATTCAACCTAACAACGAAACATTCGAAGCTTGTCGGGGTATTGGCACAGGCTGTTTTGTATAGTGCTCTAATGACAACAGTGGAATTCATTTTAGAAAGGTATACCGAATTAATTAAATACTACACTTGGACCTGGATGCACTCTTTTGTAACCTTAATTGCATTTTTTTTGTTCGTGAGACTGTTAATCTCCCTTATCCGAACAGCAGACGAAAGAGAAAGGAGCAGAGGAGTGGGTTGAATCTGAGGTGTTGACACAGAAAAAGCAGCCAAATGAAATGACTGCCGTTCTTAGTATTATCTATTGAGCTATCGTTCTTTAAGATGAAGTCACCCATTATGAACTTCTAAATGATCAACCAATGTTTTGGCTTCCCTACGCATTAACATGATCATCAAAATGATGCTTACGATGGAAGATATGATGATCAAGATGAAAGGCAGCCTAGGATCGATGGTATACGTCCATCCCCCGATTACGCCAGATGGAGAAATGCATAGTAAGACAAGAACTTGCAGAATCGAAAACATTTTGGCGCGTTGTTCGTCATCGATGGAATTTGCTACAACCGCCTCCAGATAGGGACTCGAAATAATACTGCCTGCAGCGGCAAGCATTGTACTGATTATCACCAGAGTAATTTGCCCCGGGGCAACGGCAATTAATATAATTTTTGACACGATTGCAAGTGAAAATCCCCATATCATGTAACCTTGTGCCTTATTCTCCTTTAAGCGCGGGACAACGAAGAACATTAATGCGAGCATTGCTAAGGAGGATACCGCTGGAAATATTGAAATGAGTGCGTCGCTAATATTCAAAGCTTCAACAAGATAAATCGAGAGATATGTATTTTGTAAAGTCACTTGAAAATTAAAGGAAATGTACACACCAAAGACAATCATCAATGCCCGGTTTGACAGGATGGTCTTAACTGTATCGATATACGCTTGAAAGGTGTCTTTCAGATTATAAGATGCGCTCTCTTTTCTTTTTCGGATTCCAATCTCCGTCTCATGAGTGGCAAAGTTTCGGGCGAAGAACATCACCGTTAAGCTAACGCAGAAAATGGCGTACATCATGCGCATTGCAGGGATAAGTGTGAAGTGATTAACCAGCAGTCCACCCAGCGGAGCGAACAATCCCCCGATCACCCCGATGAGTTGTAGAATTCTAAATACATTAGACCGATCATTTTGAGCGGTATCTTCCACCAACAAACAGTACCATGCTGTATTGGGTACCCTAAGGAAACTGTTAAATACCGCGGCAATTAGAAAATACCAGAAATTTTGCGATGCAGCCCAGATCAGTGCGGCGGCACTCCAACTTATAAGATCGTAATAGAGAAGCGCCCGGCGCCTACCCATCCGGTCCGTAAGGTATCCGCTGATGAAAGAAGTAAAGATCTGCATAATCAGTCCCACCGAAGTAATTAAACCGATTTGTCTCTCACTGACTCCCAATTGAAACATATATACTGTCGCATACGTTGTAAGCATACTGTACGGTAAAATAAACATCGGTTCATATATTAAGCAGCCTCTAGCGTTCCCTTGAATTTTCTTAAACACATGAATCCTCCTAAACATTGCCTAAAATAGACGCTCTGTATAAACTACAAGCTCCCTGGTAAACCATGCAAACATATGTATACAATCTGTATTCTGTTTTAATGCATGAATTGTTTTAGGGTTTGGAAGTTTATATATTTCCGAATAATCAACTTCGTGGTATTCTTCCCTCACCGAAAAAGCAAAGTCACATGAACTCACTCAATTGTTAATTTCATTTTCCTCCCTCCGGTAATTTCGAAATTATTATTTTCATAAAACGATACAGCTCTATCGAACTCTGGAAGAGGTGGAGTAGCAACCTCCAATCGTTTCCAATATTCATAAACTTGGTGAGTTGTTGGTCCTTAAACAAATTTCTTAATTCACTTATTATTATACAAGCACTTTCACCTTTCCCACAAAAATAATAAACGTTCACCCCATAGAGTGAACGTCTACTAAAGTCTCTCAACTATTTTTGCAAAGAAAACAATTTGCGCACTTGCTCGTTCCTCAACCAAAGGCCTCCCCAAACCAACACTGCAAGATAAACGGGAAAAAGGATCGTAGAAAAAAGTGGGGCATCTAGTCGAACCTGTGTCGCAATCACGCCGCCAAAATAACCGGTCAACATCACTGCACCTAAGATCGTTGTACGAGATAATGCATAAAGAATAGTAGAAAGCAGTCCGAGTATGCCAATCAAAAAAATATGATGTTCCTGGTAACCAAGTGATACGGTAGAATCAACAACAAACGCAGGTTTAAATAATTTCATAATACTGTCAAGCAGCATAAACAAAATCGCTATTCCGCTCATCACTCTTGCCGTCCATAGTCGGCCTTTAGAAATTGTTCTTGTCATCGTCCATCTCTCCTTTTAACTGACTCACTATTGATTACAAAACTATAGAAACACAAAATTGTCCTTCTATGAATACAACGAGTGAAAAATGGTGAAATCGACAAAGGAAGAAAATATTTTTTTATATTGTTTTTTAGCTTGTAAGGCAGATAACCTAGTCCCACACCTTTGGACGTTCAATTCCGGCTGTTCTCATATAATCCAATAGTTGACCAGTGTGAACAGATTCGTGATAAGCAATTCTCATCAACATATCTCCTAAAGTTCGAACATACCCCACATCGCTTCGATTAATCTCTACATTGGATAGATCTTCTTCAGTAAACGATTTAACCGTATTAATAAATTGGTTTCTATATGTTTGAGCAAAAGCTAGCTCATCTTTAACTGTTGTAAATATCCGCTTTTCAAATGGCGAATCGTAAGAACTCAAGCTTCCTTTATTAAGCAATGCAAGGTGATAATAATGCTCACTGTCCAAAACATGACGGATCATATCTTTAATACTCAAAGCGTTGAGGTCTGGTTTCCATTCTAGACTTTTCTCAGGAATACTTTCCCACACTTTTATACTTCTACGGCGAACTTCTTCAAAATTCAATACTATTACTGCTATAGCGTTCATGAATATCGTTCCTTTCTGATTTCAGTGACTTTATCATTCTATCAGAACGTACGTTCTAAATATAGCCCCTTTTTTGGTACTAGCCCACTAAACACGTTTAAAAAATAGTAGGTACCATTCCCCCATCCATACGGATTGGAGAACCTTTAAATGCGGATGCATAAGGACTACATACAAATGCAGTTAGTCTACCTATTTCAATAGGCTTGATAAATCGCTGTATTTGAGATTGAGGTAAGTTTGTAGTCATAAATTCTTTCTCTTTCTCTGAAAAAGTCATATCTTCATTAGGGTACATACCCGCAATTATTTGATGCACATTTTCAGAAAGCGTTGGTCCTGGCATGATCGTATTGACTGTAACTTCTGTTCCTATTGTTAATTTAGATAAGCTTTTGGACAATGATAATAGCATTGATTTTGTCATACAATACTGAGGCATTAGTCCTGAAGGCATAATTGCTTCTTCACTCGCAATAAAGATAATGCGGCCATAATCATTTTTCAACATTTTAGGTAAATAAAATTTAGATAATCCATTTGCAGAAAGAACATTAGTACGGAAGTATTTTTCCCATACTTCATCGTCAACGTCCTCATATTGCATAATTTCATAAATACCCATATTGTTAACTAAAATATCGATATTGGGGTATTTATCAAATAAAGCTTCTCTTTGCCCAATATCCACAATATCGGCTGTAGCATTTTGAGGAGAGGTAGCCGGGAAATCTGACTTAATTTCATTTACAGTTCGTTCTACCTCTTCATAATTTCGTCCATTAATTAGTACATGAACACCTTCTTTGGCAAGTTCAATGGCAATTGCTTTACCTATCCCTTTCGTTGATCCTGTAACTAAGGCTGTTTTATTGTTTAATCCCATATCCATCATAAATTTCTCCTTTTAATTTACTTATAATGATGTCTTGTACACTGGATAGGGATTATATTACCTTGTCTGGGTTGTTCAGTAACTAGCATATTGCGTCAAAGTTCTTGTTTAACACGCCAATTTGAAGGAGTATCACCTTCCCAAAGACGGAAGGCGCGGTAGAACGAGTTCTGGTCTTCATATCCAATCATGAAAGCCACTTCTTTAATATCGAGCGAGGGGTCTGCCAAGTACTCTCGTGCTTGCTCATGTCTAGCTTGTGTCAACAGATACTTGAAGCTCGTATTTTCGTCAGTAAGCCGGCGCTGCAAGGTACGATCGCTCATACTGAGCTCCTTCGCGACAGCCTGAATGTCGGGGCGCCCTCCTGTGAGGCTGCGTTTCATGATCCACTTGACCATCTCGGGTAATGAGCGGCTGCGCTGCTGTTCATCGAGCGATCGGTCCAGAACGGGAGTCAGGATCTCCAGCAACTCTTCATTGTACGTGACAAAGGGGCGGTCCAAATCGCTTCGATGCAGCGTCAACCGGTTACAATTTGCACCAATCCGGACACGGCAGCCGAAGTAAGCTTCAAGGGCATGTACATCTCCCATTGCGTGCGAAAATTCGACGAACCGCGCCGTCAAAGGTTGACCTGTTCCCCGGCGGCCAAGCTCCAGAAGAAATGCCAGTGTGATACCAACAAGCAACGATGGAACGGGTTGCTCGGTATTCAGCCACTCCAGTTCGATTGTACAGTGCTCCCCCTCCTCGGTGATACGTAAGCTTTCGGGGGGACACAGTTGTTTGTACCGAGCCATTCGGTTTAGAGCGTCGCGGTAGTCACGAGCGTGGTAAGTCGCTAAGACGGTCGGTGGGTACTTCGCTGTTTCAAAGACGGTCGCAAGCTTGATGATTCCTTTGGCAGTATCACCAATGAGTTCGGAATAAGCCTGCCAGATCGCGAAATATTGAGCAGAGGTGACTACTGTTTCCGTAATAATGGTGAGCGGCAGTCGTGCTTTGCGAGCTACGTCGTGGGCGGCAATCCCTATTTGACGCAATCCTGCCCAAAATCCTGGCGGGATTTTAATACGGTCAGATGTATGAGACTTCATACATACAGGCCTCCTTTAGCTACTTACATATTCATGTATTCTCCATTAGCTCAACAAAATTCGTTTCTGTACATGTTTTCACAACCGCAGTAAATGTGAATGTATAATAGTTCCTTCCACTCCACATTATAAGAGTACACCAAAAAAAGGAGTGATTTTTTCCATGGCAAACAATAACACATTAGTTGTTCCTCAAGCAAGAGCGGCTTTAAATCAAATGAAATTTGAAGTAGCTCAACAATTAGGAATACCTCTACAACCAGATGGTTACAATGGAAATCTCGCTACACGCGACGCAGGCTCTATCGGTGGCGGTATTACGAAAAGATTGGTACAAATGGCTGAACAACAACTGCAAGGCTTTCAACGTTAATTCTTTGATGTAGGATTAAGTGCAAAAAGACTCCAATCACCTTTCCTCCTACTGGTGAATGTAGTCTTTTTTATGTTGATCTACGTAGTTATAGGATGAATGTCCTGAAGTACAAAATTCGTTCATCATAATGCACGGTAGGACGTTCAAATGGCATCCGTTTCATCATTGTCATCCTTATGCAATTCGTTGATTATTCCCAGTATTCTTTCATAAGGTCTGATACCCAGTATGGTTGCTTGATCTCTCCTTTCGGGGCAAATTCCTTCATTACAGGCTTCAAGTCCAACACGGGTGTCCCGTTTATTGCATCAAGACCTTTTATGTAAATCATTTTTCCCTCGCGCTTTAACACCTCTACTGTAGTTAACCCCAGTTTGTTCGGCCTATTTTTAGCCCGCTGTGCAAAAATCCCTACTTTAGGGTACTCTTTATTATTCCTAGGGTGTCTGGCATCGAATTGAATATTATCATCTTTCACTTGATTAAAATAGAAAATGACTTCTAGATGGGAAAAATCCTCGATCCCCTTTACGCTTTCTTCGCTAAATTCGCTTGTGAGTTCAATAATGGATACAATATTGCCCCAATAATCATCTTCAATTGCTTCTCTACTGTTTCTGATATATGCGATGGGTTTAACGCTGAACATTAGTTTCCTCCTAATATACTGGTTAATTTCATTTTGATTATTAAAGCTTAATAGTTTTATACCTGTAAAACAACTCCAATGTTAATCTTTCTTTTTACACTAAGAAATAGCTTTAGAAACAATAAACGCCTCGTTTTAAGAGGCGTTCTTATTCTTTCATTACTTATAATATGAGGTTGTTAGTGGTATAAAAACACCAGTTTCTGCTGTATCCTTATCGGTTGCATAGAGCACAGTAACTTCATCTAGTCCTGCGATATTAGCTTCTATTACTTTTAAACCATCATTAACCGTTACAGTATCTTGTTTTAATAATCTTGAGTTTCTATCTATAATTTTAATATCGACATCCGTTCCAATAGCAGCTACTTGCAAATAAAGGGTTTGGAACTTTTTCTTAGGTTTTAATGTGAAGTTAGAATCTGATGTGCCTATCTGTCTAATAACTTCGACATAATCCTTGCTTTTGTATAGTGTTAATTTAGGATCTTTGACAGCTTGATAAAAGACTTGATCGGCGTTAATAGGAGTGCCCTCAACTTTTTCACCAAATAAAACGCTGCTTGTTGCAGCATCATAATCGACAGCGACATTTAAAGAATTTGCAATGACTCTGGCTGGCAAGTATGTGTTTCCGTTAAAGGTAATAGGAGTAACTACATTTCCATCTGCATCTAACAATTGTACCTGTTTCCCATTTACTTTTACTTTTAGGTCATTGTTTAAATAAGCTTGGATTTCCTCCAAATTTGCACCTGCATAAACACCTGCGCTAGTACTGAGTAGAAGGGAAGCTCCAATAAGAGTTATGATCGATTTTTTCAAGTTGATTTCAATCCTCCTTAATTTTCAACATATTGAAGACACTTTTTGATAATACCACAATTTTCCATAAACATGAACGATAGCTTTAGCTTGCTCATAAAGATATTTCCTAACGCTCATAACTGCCCTCCCACACCCCGTTGATCTTGACGTTGCTTCTGAAGATGCCTTCTTTGTGGAAGCCGGATTAAATTCGCCGAAAAAAACTTTTGTTCAATAAAATAAAATTTCACATATATTATTGAATATTGAAATATTATTTTGTATGCTAAAAGCAGCCGAAATTTTATATAACATTTGCCAAGAGAAAGGAAGAAAGGAGGCCAACGTTTATTCGCCTTTCTTGTAAGCGAATACATTCCGAGAAGGAAGTGAATCCCATTGAAGAAATCTTTTCAAAGTCGCACAGTATTAATCCCTATTACCATGGCCTTATTATTGTTCTTGAGCACAATCATGTTTAGTGTACCTATTGCTAGCGCGGACACGGAAGCTGCTTTGAGCGCAGATGTGCAGGCGTTAGCCGGTGTTCAGGCTGCCGTCGGTGTGGAAGGATTTGAGCAAACGGCTAATCTCTTCTCTTCCTCGGCGAGAGCGACGGCAAGCATCGGTCTTATCAGCCGACCGGAAACGATTTATTACGGCTATCATGCTGTAAAATTGTCCTACGATTTTACAGGCACGACCGGAACGTCGGCAGCTTATGTCAACTTCAAGGATCTGGACGGCACTACGGGTAGAACGCTGCAGGGACTTCCGAAGAAACTCGGCCTCTGGGTGTACGGCGACGGCAACAACCATTGGCTGCGCGTTCAAGTCAAAGATTCGGCGGGAACTGTCTCCGCGCTTGACTTCACCACCAGCAATGGGCTGAACTGGACCGGCTGGAAGTACATCACAGTATCCGTTCCGAGCTCGCTGAGAGCTCCGATTAAGCTGAATCAAATCTATGTCGCGGAGACAAAAGATAACAACAAAAACAAAGGTGCGCTTTATTTGGACCAGTTGACCGCGTTTTACACAGATTCGACTGTTTATGGGCTTGATTTGGCGGATCTGCCTCTGCTTCAGGTTGGGGAATCGAAGAAGGCGCAAGTATTCGCGACTTATCAGAACGCAGCGGAGCCGGTCAATGTTACAAGTGGGCTATCCTTCCGCAGTAGCAATGAGCAGGTCGCAACAGTCGACACAAATGGCACTGTCCGAGCACTGCAGCCAGGCACAGCCACGATCTATGCCTCCTATGGGACGGCTCCTGAAGCATCATACGTGCTGAACGTCTCAACGAGCGCAGCCGTGCCTTCTAGATTAGAGCAATCTTCCTTGGAGAAGCTGGAATCGGGCTCTACGAACAAAATACGCCTGTACGCAGTGTACACGGACATGACCGAACCCGTTACCGTACTGAGCGGAGCAACGTTTGAAAGCAGCGCTCCTGATGTTGCAACCGTCGATGCCGATGGCGTGGTGAAAGCCGTAAAACCTGGAACGACAACGATTACAATGTCCTATAAAGGCGTCTCAGCGGCTTATACGCTGAATGTAAACGCCCCTGTACCGGTATTGCAGAGCATCAAGCTTACCGAGCTCCATACGATGACGGTTAGCGATACCTTACAGGCGAAGGTGTTTGGCACCTACACATGGCTTCCGGAGCAAGTCGAACTGATTAGCGGCGTTACGTATACGAGCAGCAACCCTACGGTCGCTGCGGTGAGTGCAAGCGGTGTTGTCACGGCGCTGAATTTCGGCACTTCCCGGATTACCGCAATTTATGGCGGGAAAACGAGCGATTTCTACTTAGCGGTGAACAAAGTGGCCGCCATTCCAAAGTCCGAGCTCAGAGCGGCATGGATCGCTACAGTCGATAATATAGACTGGCCAGACAAAGGTGTAACGGACCCGGAGCAGCAAAAGCGCGATTTCACAAAGCTGCTGGAGCCCCTGCAAACTACGGGGATCAACGCGGTCATCGTGCAGGTAAAGCCGACTGCGGATTCCTTTTACCCTTCCCAATTCGGGCCTTGGTCGGAATGGCTGACGGGCGTGCAAGGGAAAGATCCCGGCTATAACCCGCTTGCGTTCATGCTGGAGGAAGTGCATAAGCGAAATATGGAGTTCCACGCTTGGTTCAACCCGTACCGGATCAGCCTGCAGGATCGTCTAGACAATCTGGTGCCGGATCACCCTGCGCGCCAGCATCCGGACTGGGTCGTTTCGTATGGCGGGAAGTTATATTTTAACCCGGGAATTCCGGAAGCGAAGCAGTTCATCATGGACGGCATTATGGAAGTCGTGAAAAATTACGATATCGACGCGGTTCATTTTGACGATTATTTCTATCCGTACCCGGTCAGCGGTGTCGACTTCCCCGACCAGGATGCTTTCCAGAAATATGGCGCGGGCTTTACAAGCAAGGCGGACTGGAGACGCAACAACGTCAATTCGTTCGTACAGGAGATAGGTGCCAGAATCAAGCAGGAGAAAAGCTACGTCAAATTCGGTATCAGTCCGTTCGGCATCTGGAAAAACAAAGGGGAAGATCCGGCAGGTTCCGATACGAACGGTCTCAGCAGCTACGACGCCATCTATGCGGACTCCAAAAAATGGGTTGACCAGCAGTGGATCGATTACATCGCACCGCAAATCTATTGGTACATGGGCTATTCGCCGGCCGCTTACGACAAGCTGATCGAATGGTGGAACGGCACGGTTGCTGGTAAAAACGTTCACCTCTACAGCGGCCAGGCCGCCTACCGCATCGGCTCAAATGATCCGGGTTGGCTGAACCCGAACGAAATGCCGGACCAAGTAAGCTATAATCGCAATTTCGGCAACGTCAAAGGAAGTATCTTCTTCAGTGCCAAATGGCTGCCGGCGAATCCGCTGGGCTTTACCGACCGGTTAAAAACCGATCTCTACCGCTACCCGGCACTTGTACCTGCGATGCCTTGGCTCGATCATCAAGCGCCGAACCCCCCTGTTCTCGCTTCTGCCATCAGCAAACCATCCGGTGTTGAGCTGACTTGGGCGAATGGTTCAGCAGATTCAGCCTACTATGTCGTTTACCGTTTCGAGGGCGATACGGCCGGAAGCTTACAGGATGCGTCGAAGATCGTCGCTACCGTCCGCAAGCAGGAGGGCTCGAAGGGATCATTCGTCGACCGGACTGCTGTTGACGGCGCTCGGTATACTTATGTTATTACCGCTGTGGACCGAATCCACAACGAAAGTGCGGCGAGCAACGCGATTGCGATAACGAATGTACTTGATGTGACAGCACCTGTGACGACGGCAACCGTTGAAGGAACGATGCATAACGGCTGGTACGTTTCGGAGGCGTCGGTGAAGCTTACGGCGACGGACGACCTGACCGGCGTCAGTTCAACACAATTCAGCACCGACAACGGCGCAAGCTGGCAGCCGTACGGCGGGCCAGTTACCGTTGAGGCCGACGGCGTGACCACCCTACTTTACCGTTCTGAGGATGCCACCGGCAACGTGGAAATAGCGAAAAACATGGAAATTCGCATCGACCGTTCAGCCCCAGTGATTCAAATGGGCGGCGGGACCACTTTCTCCGTAGACCAAACCGTTCAAATAAAATGTACCGCATCCGATACGGTTTCGGGCCTAGTCTATAATCCGTGCACCGCACTCCTTGTCGATGCTCCAGCCTATGAGCTCGGTCTTGGCTCGCACGTCGTAACCATCGACGTTCAGGATGCCGCCGGCAACGCAGCATCTGCATCGTTTACATACACGGTGCAGACGACCGTTAGTTCCCTTGCGAACGTAACCCGTGTATTTGTGACAGGACCGGGAGCAGATGGTGTTACGAACTCGCTTGTGAAAAAGCTTGAGCACGGTAATTACGATGCTTTTATCAATGAAGTGCAGGCACAAACCGGCAAAAGGTTAACGTCGCACCAGGCTGACGTCTTGATCCGTTTGGCTGCGTCTCTGCAATAAATCGTAATATAGTTAAAAATCCCTTGTTCCGTCCGGAACAAGGGATTTAATATTCGAGGTTGTTTGTTTATGTTAAGATAGTCTCATCCTAAAAATTCTGCCAAACTTGGGAATGGTGAAAATATGACAAGAAACGAATTGAGCAAAATAATTGAACGGCGTGAAGAAGGGCGAGCCAAGCAAGATCAAGCGATCTTATGTGAGGTTCGCGAGCAGTTATTAGCATTGGTTTCCTATTACCCGGATGATGCGGAAATCAACTACCAAACCGGGATCGTGCATGACAATTCCGGCCTTGGACGTGAGGCTATTCCATACTATGAGCGGGCTCTTAAGTTAGGCCTATCTGGTCCTGACCTAGAAAGATGCCTAATGGGTCTGGGGAGTACATACCGCTACTGGGGGTACTACAAAGAAGCAGTTGAGACGTTGCGCAGAGGCGTGAGGGAATTTCCAGAAAATCGGGCAATTCAAGTATTTCTGGCCATGGCTTTGTACAATAGCCAAAACTACAAAGAAAGTGTTGAACTGCTGATCACCAATTTAATGGAAACTACCTCAGACGAAAAACTTCATTATTTTAAACGCGGGATTATGGCTTATAACGAAGACCTTGATGAAACTGCCAGATAAACATAACGTAATTGTATAGAGTTATAGACCAATGAATATTGCCATACAAATAAGCAGCTTCTTCAAAGAGGCTGCTTTTAATTTTAGAACCGGAGAAATCGCTTCACTTGGTCGCTCTCATGCACCGCTCAGGTGATCGGTGAGAACTTCATCGATTATACGCCTTGCGACGCCAGCGAACACTGGGTTGGTGTCCTTGTAGTAAGGGAGAGCAATCAATCCCATTGACAGCGCATAACCGCGACCACGAGCCCAGGTTGCGTCATCTGGCTGCAGCTCTCTACGGAATATTACCCGTGTTTCTTTGTTGAGGATGCTCCATGCGAACAGCATGTCCCATGCGGGATCACCTAAACCCATACATCCAAAGTCGATAACGGTACTTATCCGCCCTTGTTCGATCAACAAGTTTCCTGCATGGATGTCTCCGTGAATCCAGACTGCCGGCCCATGCCACTCTGGCGCTTTCAGGGCTGCTTCCCACGCTAAGGTTGCCGTACCTTGATCAATTAAGTCTTGCAGTTCTGCGATTGATTTGCGAACGCCGGTATCTCTCGTTTCCAGCGACATGCCTCGGGAAGATGCTGGGGGCGTAACGTCGGCGAGATCGATCCGCTGCATGGCGGCTACGAATTGAGCCATCACGGTCGCTGCTTGGCCTAGATCGTCGATGCGCCCGACGATCGCGTCCTCGCCTTTGAACCAACGATACACAGCCCATTGCCAAGGATAGCCCTCGGCGGGCACTCCTATCGCGAGAGGGGAAGGAATGGCAAGAGGTAGATGTGGGGCAAGCTTTGGCAGCCACAACTGTTCTCTCTTAGCCTGTCCAGTGGCCCCTTCGATGCGAGGCATTCGTACGGCCAAATCCTCACCTAGCCGAAAAATCGTGTTATCCGTCCCGCTTGAATTAACCCGTTTGAGCGGTAGCTCTGCCCATTGCGGAAATTGCGCAGCGAGTAACCGCTTAACGAGTAATGCGTCAATCTCCAACTCGTTGTCATGCATCCTGTTAGTATAGTTAGTATTTATCTGCGAAGTGGATATGTCTAAATCCGTTTCAGCATTTATTTCGTCCAATGTGATTCCTATTACCCGTGCGATTTGAACCATTTGCTCCGGCAACAAGTCATGTTCTCCTTTAAGAATTTTCCCCATCAATGAATTGGTCGCTCCAATCTCGTTAGCAAGCCATTGAATCGACTTTTTATTTTGCTCTAACCACGTCTTCACTTGATTCATCATTAGAATAGTACCTCCCATAATTATGTATATCATCATTGTATGTACAATCTCTTTAATGTTTTCATATCATTCACTCGTTCTCATATAGGATAAGTTAATTGTATGGGTTTGTTTTACTTTCGACAAGGCAAGTTTCGTTAAATTCCTATAGCTGATCGCTAAGCTTTCGAACGGATCTCGGCGGCTTTGATCCTGCTCCACGACAAGCCACTGAGTCCCAATTCCGCTACCTTCGAATTCTTCGTGAAATCAAGAATATCTTCGCCGATCTCCGCAAAAAATTGCTCCTCGCCCGCTTCCATGTCTTTAAAATGGAGCAGCGGACATCGATTTTCAAGCTTGCATAAGTAGTCAGCTGGATCTTCCACGCCGCGTTTGACCCAGTAGTATCAATCTCCATCTTAACGAGCTCAGGATCCGTTTCACGTAGCAGAATGTCCATAGTCGCTTCGCCTTCGATGCGTTTGAACTCGCAATCATGAATATGATAGAGGAACTGCTCTCTCCATCTACGACAAGCCTCACCGCTTCGATTCCTCTGTTGCGCTTGCCTTCAAATAATTAGGAAGCTGGGTTACCATATCGCAAAAATCAAGTAATGTAATAATGGTTGTATTGAACCTTTTTCCATGGACGGCGTGAATCGCAGCATCTTCGAAAACAACAAAGTGCCGTGCTATGGGCTCCTCCGGTTGTTCCCTCTCCTCTCTCAATGATTTATCTACCAACAGTCGGGAAACTATAAAAGTTTCGATAAATATAAAAAGCCGCGACAGCGCGGCTTGTATGAGGATATCCCCCTAAAATTTCATCGGAATAACCAGGTTTTTATCCAATGTGAAAACTAAGAGGTGCACTTCATTCAGTAGAAGGCTTTTTTTATAGAACGTCTTAGGTAAACACAGGAAACATGGCAACATCATCGAGGTTTAATATCGAACCTCTTGCTCCGCCAATTACCCGGAACTCTAAAACATAGGAACGATTTGTTGGCAATCCCGGACCACCAAAAAATTCACTACCAAAAAAAGCTGTGAATTCCAGGTAACGACTTGCGGGAATGATTCTGAGAGGGACTCTGAAAACCTGCTGGGGCCTTGGGTTACCTCTCAGTCTAACCTCGAGTAATCCAGTAGAACTTGGTGATTGCACAAAAAATGTGACATTCACGTTTGGACTACGCGGAGCAACCGTTTGAAATAAAGTTGCAGTTTGACCTGACGGAACAGTAAATCGTGCATGTGCTCGTCCACTACGAGGGAATCTAAACGAACGTACAACATTGCCTGTTTTGTTCCAAGGAAAGGTAGAAACGTTTTCAAAACCACCATTTCTTACCAATATAACGTTTTGCATATTTTGAGTGTATTTCCGAAGTCTAACTCTTTTACTAGTCGTTTCTCTATCAACCCTCTCAATTAGAGCTACTATAAAATATATGTATGACTCCTTTGAGAAGTGTTAATTAATGCATCCATTTTTGGCTTTTTCTCTCCATTGTTTACATAATAACTGCTTTTTTTGTATTTTATATATTTTTTTTGCAAAATAACATCCCCAATCAATTAGTTTGATTGAGGGTGAATTTTCGTCATTCATTTTTTTTATATCGGGGATCGAGCTCCTGACTTCATCGCTTCCGGCGATGCGCTCTCCCGGTTGAACTGATTAAATATTTAGACCAGTTTTCTCGACCAGCACGCCTCTCAATGAGACAGCGGTCAGGTTTATATTTGCAAAACCAGTTTTCCAACCGTGTTCTTTTCTTCCAAAAGAGCAAGTGCTTCTGCGGCATTTTCCAAAGGATACACGCCTTGAATCTCCGCATGTATTTCTTTTCTTGCCAGCATGCCTAACGCTTCTCGGGCCGCTTTTCCAGTCTCCACAGGATTACTGTCGCTGTATCCGCCTAATGTAAAACCAGCAAACTGTTTGTTGGAAAACCAAATTTGATTATAAGAATGTATAACATCCTCTTCTCCGCTTGCGTTTCCAACTACAACCAGTTGCCCTAACGGACGAAGCACCTCTAAGCTTTGTTTGCGCATATTCCCTCCGACAGGATCAAAGACGGCATGAACACCTTTTCGTCCGGTTGCTCGTAGGGTTTGCTCCACAAAATCGGAACGGACAAATAATTCGTCGTATCCGAGGGATTCGGCCAACTTTACTTTCTCGGCGCTTCCGACGGTTCCGAGTACCTTGCCTGCTCCCAGACGTTTCGCCATTTGCCCCAGAAAACTGCCTAGCCCGCCAACAGCTGCATGAACGAGGATGTTGTCACCCGTTTTCATTCGGTAAACATCTTTTATAGCCAAATAAGCGGTTGTCAGATTTACAATGGAGGCTGCGGCTGTCGCTAAGTCGAGGTCGGCTCCTAATTGATCTAACGGAACCGTCAGATCTGGCCGTACATTTGCCATTGATGCAAAGCCGTTAAGATCATGCAGTGTCATCGAGGCAACAGGTTGACCAATGTAGAAGCCCTCTACTCCGTCTCCGATGGCACGTACATATCCCGACACTTCCAAACCTGGAGTAAGCGGCATCGGAAAAGCGGAAATGAATTCGCCACGACTAAGCAACACTTCGAAATATCCTACTCCAGCATAAGCAACGTCAATGGTCAGCATACCGGGAGCCGGTTGCAGATCCGGCTTCTCTCGCAACTGCAAATTTGCAGGTCCTTCTGGTCGGTCAATTATGATAGCTTTCAATTTGTGAAACCTCCTTGATTGAGAATAAGTCTATTATATTCGACGACCAAGGAGGCAACCTGTTTGCAGTTATACAGGTATCCAGACTAACAGGCTTATTTGCGAATATGTACTAATTTTTTCTCAGTGTCGGTTCCTGCAATGGGTGTAAATACACAGCAGTGTAGGTTTTCGTTGCCGTTAATATTAGAAAAGGTGTTTAATTGAAAGTTTAATCTCCCTGCGACGAGATGATCAAACGTATAAAGTATAGCTTTCTTAATATGCACATCATGTAACCGCCATAACGTTAGAAACTCCTCGCTTTCCTCGCACATCCCCCGCACGAAATCTTCATACCAAAGATCGCCGGCCTTTTGGTCAAAATACATACGAAATACCCCTATCGTATACTCAGCAAATTCCTTCCAGTTTGCCAACTGCTTTCGCAGGTTTGGATCGGTAAATACCAACCGTGACATCACGCGATTCTCTGCGGGAATCGCATGGAAATCCGCAATGATTTCAGAAGCCATCTGATTGTAGGCCAACACCTCAGTTCGATTGTTTGCGATGATCGCAGGATAGCTCAGTTGGTCGATAATGCTCTGAAGCCCTTGATCTACTTCCTTAGCGTTCGGGTAAGGTTCCCCCTCACCGCTATAATTTGCCAAACGGAGCAAATGAAGATGTTCTTCTGAAGATAGTTGTAAAGCTTTGCCTACGCTCTCGAGCACTTCTCTTGAGGCGGTGACGGCCCTGCCTTGTTCCAGCCAGGTATACCAGGTGATGCTTACACCCGCAAGATGAGCAACCTCTTCTCTGCGTAATCCCGGCGTTCTTCTTGTTCCAAAGCGACCGACAGTGCTGACATGAGACGGCTTGATCCGTTCCCGGCGGGATTTCAAAAAGTCTCCGAGTATATTGATTTTTGGGTTTTCTGAAGACATTCCACAACCTCTTTCTTCGCAATCAATTCAATTTATTTCTATTATACAGATATAAATAAAAAACGACATCACTGCCGTTTCGATTGTTGATATGCCCTCACTTTCCGTATCAGCGATTTCGTACCAATTAAAAAAAAGACGGATCCTTACTCCGTCTTGATTAATTTCGACAAATCCGCTATTTTTTTATTTTCCAGATACTGTTCCATCTGACGTTCGGCGTCGATCACAACCTGCTGGATCAGACATTCACTTCCGTGATTCAGGCTGCATTCGAACAAGGAAGCGGTCCCTTCGATCGCATGGATGATATCGAGAAAGGAGATATCTTCCTGCTTCCGTCTGAGGCGGTATCCACCGTTTGCACCGGGCGTGGACTGAATCAATCCGGCCTTGACAAGCTTGGTCATCATCTTGGACAGATAAGTCTGCGAAACGCCCAATTTTTCAGCAAGCAATTGCACGCCAACAGGCTTATCAGGAGCAGACGTTACCAGATAAAGCATTGCATGAAGCGCATAGTCGGTCGCCTGAGAATATTTCATTTAGCACCTCCATTAACGACTTTACGAATCGATAATAACTCTAATATTTCTAAAAGGCAAGCTTTTATCCCATCAACCGCTCATCTGCGATAAATCATTCCGCATGGCAAATCCATCCCGCAAAAAGTCCAGCAGAATAAAATCGGAATATATTCGTAAAGCCGGATTCTGTCAATCTTTTTTGAAGTTCGCCATCGTCGCTGCTGATCGGCTGCCTTTTAGCTGAATATTGAGCAAACTTTTTCCGATAGCTGGTTGATTCTCTATTGACAATACTCAGAGCATAAATTAAGATATTAATAAATGAACGGTTCATTCATTAATCGAGAGGTGGAATATATATGATGAGAATGATTACGAATAGTAAGTGGACAGTACAAGGCAAATATGTAGTGATTACTGGGGCAACAAGCGGTATTGGGTTGGCCGCGGCCAAAGAGCTCGCAGCTCGGGGGGCAAACTTAGGAATCGTAGCTCGTAATCAAGTTAAAGCAAATGAAGTAGCGGCTCAAATCAAGGCATCAACCGGTGGGAGAACCACTGTGGACGTATTCTTGGCTGATATGGCTTCACAAAAGTCTATCCGTCGAGTAGCGGCTGATATTTTGGCCAAATGCCCGAGAGTGGACGTTCTGGTCAATAATGCCGGCGCCTTGTTCGAAACGAGGCAATTAACCGACGATGGTATGGAGATGACTTGGGCTGTAAACCATTTGGCGCCTTTCCTTCTGACTACGCTTCTCCTTGATCGTATGAAGGAAAGCGAGCATGCCCGTGTTATTACAACTGCATCCCATGGTCACAAGATGGCCAAGAAGGGCATCAACTTTGATGATCTCACTGCGGAACACCTTTATAGCTTTCCCCAAAATTTTATTGGTGGTCCTACATTTCGCTACGCAGAGACCAAGCTCGCCAATATCCAGTTCACCGCTGAATTGGCTAGGCGGCTAGAGGGGACCGGAGTCAGCGCCTACTGCTTTGATCCTGGTCTAGTTTCTACGAACTTCAATCAGAACAACGGTCTTTTAGCCCGTATGACTATGGCCGTGATGAAAATGTTCTCTCGCAGTCCGGAGAAAGGTGCCGAAACTTTGGTGTGGTTAGCCGACTCGGACGAAATGACTGGTCATAATGGTTATTACTACACCGACATGCAAACAACAATTCCGTCTGATCCCGCTCAGAACCTGGAAACCACAAAACGATTATGGATGGTAAGCGAAGAACAGATCGGAATTCGTTAGACTCTAACAGATGCCTTCCCCCATACATGAATGAATAAAAAAAGGAGCTGCCGCGATGTGAGCAAGCTCCTTCAGTGTTCTCCGTCTCTCGGTTGAAAAATTCTTTCATTTATAAATCTTGTGATAGACGTATCATATCCATAACTTGAATCCCATTTTCAAATATTTTTTCACTGTAATGTCTTATAAAGAAGTCTCTATCAACTCCAATTATTCTGAACCCACATTTCTGATACAGAGCAAGTTGTCCTACTCCTGAGTTTCCAGTGCCAATTTCAATCGTTTTAAAACCGAGCAATTTTGCATTTTGAATTGCATGGTTTACCAACTGTTTTCCTATCCCTTTGCCTTGATAGTTTTCATCAACGGCTACATTAACTAACTCAACTGTCTCAGGCCTTGTTCTTAGTAGAACATAGACACCTATTATGCTATCATCCACTTCAGCAACATAGCATTGACCTCTTTTGATATATTCTTCAACAAGTTTCTGAGAAGGGTCCGCTAATAAAAGTAATTCCAATGGAGGTTGTTCGTCTGTATTTAACTTTCGTATTTCCATTTATTCTATCTCCTTGATGAAACGATTTTTTAAATATTCCATGAATCTTACAGAGATTCTCCCTCCACTTTGTCATATAAAATACCCATATTCCCTTTTCCCATTTTTCAATTAGGTCAACCTGCCTTTCAAAATAATTCTCACTGCCGTTTCGATGTGTCAATTGCATATTTTAAGCACCCATGATCAGATCTGGCATCTTATCATATATAGTGGTCACTCTGTTTATTAATCATAAATTAATAGCAATGAAAAGGAAATAAAGGAAATTAGAGGGATTTATAGAATAGCTTATCCTAAACTTACATATCGCATCGACAAGGAGTGTACTTGTGACCTATTCAACATTATCGAAATTCTTACCTTCTAGATTTAATCGTTTTCATGTATTTCTTATTTTTATTATAACCGTATTGCTTGTCTCGTTAATTGGATATAATCAAAGGGATTTTGCGAAACCCCGTAATTATCTCTATGAAAAACATAAGGCTTCCAATGGTGTCGTATTGCATACAATTCGGACTACTCCGGATAATGTTCGACTGCAAGCGATTGATAGGAATGTAACGAAAACTCCTTATTACGGTATTAATGGGGGCTTTTTCTGGGAAGGAGCACTGCTTAGCATCGCTGTTATCAATGACCAACCTTTGAAAGGAATGCCTGGCGATTACGGATCTGGTTGGTACAACACTGGCATTGACACTAACTTAAAGCGTGGAACACTTGTTTGGGATGACGTCACTAAACACTTCTCGATTCAAGTAGTCACGCATGCCGGTGAGCTGACCGTAACAGATAAGCAGCGTTATTGGGCACAGGGTGGTGTCAGCATGAAGCTGAACGATAGCTTTGGCTGGGAGAGCGATATGATTTTAGAGCAAATGCCAGCCTATAACGAAGGTCATATGCGAACGGCAGTTGTTTATGATAGTCAAGAGAATATTTATATGATAGTAACACCTTCGTACTGTACGATTGAAGAGTTTCGAGCAGCCATACTCGATAGTTTTAGTGATCGAAAGCTGGTAGACGGCATCTATTTGGACGGAGATGGTTCCTCCCAATTGCAGTGCCGCAATGTCCGTCTGAAAGGAGATCAACGACAAGTCTATCAGATGCTAACCTTAATCCAATAAGATGACCCATTTTAAAGCTTTCACATTATTACAGCTATGCTCATCCCCACATCCTCATCGGTATGAAATGTCCTATTCACGATTATATCGTTCCCTTATAAAAATATAGCCCCAAGAACCTCTCAAGGAAAGAGGTTCTTGGGGTTATATGGTTTGACTAATTATCCGAATATGTCACGTTGTCGAATAACATGCTGCCCACGTTCGTAATCGATTGCAGAAGCGGGTTGGCTACACCTTCTCGACATTAAAGTAACGTGCTTCGGGATGCGCAAAGACAATTGCCGATACCGCGGCCTCCGGCTCCATCATGAACGACTCCGTCAGTTCTACACCGATATCCTCCGGCTTCAGCAGTACGAAGAGCGCCTCCTGATCCTCCAGATTCGGACAAGCAGGATAACCGAAGGAGAAACGCTGACCGATATATTTCGCTCCAAATCGCTCCTGCATCGTCATCTGAGGGTTATCAGCAATTCCCCAGACATCACGCATGATATGATGAATTCGCTCTGCGAAGCCTTCGGCAACCTCAAGTGCAGTAGCCTGCAGCGCATGCGACTTGAGGTAATCCCCTTTTTCCCGCCACGCCTTGGCAAGCTCGTTGATCCCATGTCCAGAAGTGACGAGCAGGAAGCCCACATAGTCCATTTGGCCGCTTTCCACTGATTTCAAGTAATCGGCCAAGCAATAGTAAGGCTCCGTTTCCTGCCTTGGAAAGGTAAATGTGTGCAGTTCTTTACTTGGGTCCTCCGGATCATAGACAATGACATCGTTGCCGTTAGATTGTGCAGGGAAAAAGCGATACATCCCATGAGCTTGAATAATCCCTTTTTTCTGGGCATCAATCAGAATTGAATCCACTGTGTCTTTCAACTCTAAGGCTTTGGCATCCTTCTCTTCCAAGAGCTTCTCTACTTTGCCTTTCAAGCCTAGATGATGGCCAAGCAGCATCTGCATGTTCACATAAGGCATAATATGGCCGATCGGATAATCACGCAAAATGTGCCGCATTACATCCGGTGGCACTTGAACCGGAACATCCTTCGAAATGGAAGATTCATGAACACGCGTCAACTTCGGCAGATGTTCTTCCTTCTTGCCGGCTTCCATGACATCCGATTCCTTGCTCTCTCTCAACTCTTGAATGAGCCGCTTCCGCTGCTCAGGATCGCTCAACCGGTTAGCAATGTCCAGACCGTCCATCGCATCCTTGGCATACAAGACCAACCCTTCATATTCCGGAGCAATGCGGGTCTTCGTGAATTTGCGGGTCAGCGCAGCGCCTCCTACCAGTAAAGGTACATCAATACCTGCGCCCCGCAAATCCTGAGCGGTAATGACCATTTGCTGCGCAGATTTCACGAGCAGGCCGGATAAACCGATGGCATCGGGCTGTTCTTGGCGATAAGCTTCAATGATCTGCTCCGGCGGAACCTTAATGCCAAGGTTCACAATTTGGTATCCATTGTTGGTGAGGATGATCTCCACGAGATTCTTACCGATATCGTGAACGTCGCCTTTCACCGTGGCAAGAATAATTTTACCCTTAACTGCAGACTCTTCCTTCTCCATGTAAGGTTCCAGGTAGGATACGGATGCCTTCATGACTTCCGCACTCTGCAGAACTTCAGCGACAATGAGCTCATTGTTGTTAAACAAGCGCCCCACTTCCGCCATTCCTTTCATCAACGGGCCGTTGATGACTTCAAGTGGTGTATATACCTTTAGCGCTTCTTCCAGGTCGGGAAGGAGTCCTTCCTTCGTCCCTTCGATTATATAGGAGCCGAGGCGTTCTTCCAGTGAGAGATTCGACATTTTTTCTTTCTTCTCTACCTTTTTCACCCGGAAATGTGCGACAAACTCAGCTAACGTCTCGTCGTTCGTATGATAGATTAGATTCTCAGCAAGTCGGCGCTCTTCCTCCGGAATCGAAGCATAACGCTCCAGTTTCTCGGTATTCACGATGGCGTAGTCGAGTCCAGCCTTGGTGCAATGGTATAAGTAAACAGAGTTCAACACCTCCCTGCCTGCATCAGGAAGACCGAAGGAAATATTGCTAAGACCAAGAATCGTTTTACAAGCTGGGTATTTAGCTTTAATCAGTTTAATTCCTTCGATCGTTTCAACAGCGGATCCGAGATACTGCGGATCACCAGAACCCACGGGGAACATGTTCGGGTCAAAAATAATATCACACGGTTTCAACCCATATTTATGCGTCAACAAGTCATAGGCCCGCTCCGCGACCTCGATCTTAGCATGTCTGGATATGGCTTGACCTCGTTCATCAATGAGGATCATGACGACGGCTGCCCCGTATTTATGAATCAAAGGCACGATAGCAGCGAACTTGGTTTCGCTATCCTCCAGATTAATCGAGTTGATGATCGCTTTTCCTTGCGAATATTTCAAACCAAGCTCAATGATGTGATCATAGGTGGAGTCGATCATAAGCGGTGCTTTTACTTTCTTTACCACTTCCTGTAAAAAATACTCCATTGCATAAGCCTCATCGATATCTGTATCCTGCAAATTGATATCAATGACGTGCGCACCATTCTTCACTTGTACCCTGGCGATTTCCGAGCCTTCCTCGAACTTTCCTTCTTTGATTAATCGTTTGAACTTTCGGGAACCGGAAATGTTCGTCCTCTCTCCGACCATGATCGGACGATTCTGTTCCTCTATATAAACAGTCTCGATCCCTGACACTGCAGCGGGATGAATGCCGTAATTCTGGCGCGGCGAGTATTGACTCAACGTATCCGCTAGGGCGCGAATATGAGCAGGCGTCGTTCCACAACAACCTCCGGCAATGTTAAGCCAGCCCATTTCGGCGAAGCCGGCCATCTTCTTAGCCAGTGACTCTGGCGATTCATGATAATGCCCGTTCTCATCGGGCAAACCGGCATTCGGGTAACAACTGATGGCCGAATCGGCGATTTGTGATAGCGTGCGAATATGGTCACGCATAAATTCCGGGCCGGTCGCACAGTTCAGACCAATGGAGATCGGTTTTAAATGCTCCAGCGAAATGTAGAACGATTCGATATTTTGACCTGCCAACGTGGTACCCATGGGTTCGATCGTTCCTGAGATCATTATAGGAAGCTGTACACCGAGCTGTTCGCAGGCTCTTCGTACGCCAATGCTGGCAGCTTTCACGTTGAGTGTATCCTGTGACGTCTCGATTAACAGCACATCCACGCCGCACTCGATCAAAGCTGCCGCCTGATCAAAATAGCTTTCTTCCAATTGTTGGAATGTCACTCCTCCTGTGACAGAGAGCGTCTTAGTCGTAGGCCCCATAGCTCCTGCCACGTAACGCGGCCAATCCGGTGTTGAATATTTCTCAGCAGCTTGAATAGCCAACTTCGCAGCAGCAACATTAATGTCACGCGATTTATCTTGCAAACCATATTCTGCTAGTACAACTGTTGTCGCACCGAAGGTGTTCGTTTCAATCATATCGGAACCAGCGGCCAAGTAGGCTTCATGAATGTTCAGTATAATATCCGGGCGCGTTAGGACGAGCAGCTCATTACAGCCATCTAGTTCTTCCCCGCCAAAATCATCGGCAGTCAGATTCGCCTGCTGAATCATAGTCCCCATAGCGCCATCTAGGATCAAAATCTTCTTTTGCATTTGTTCTTGAATCGATGGTTTTTGCATCGTTAATCTTCCTTTCATCTCAGATAAAGAACATCCCCGCTTTAATTTGCAAAAAAAGATAGCAAATTACAGCAGGGACTTGATTTCCGGGGATAGAACTGTTGTCAATGTCGTTCATGGATGCTAGCCAGCACTCGGTTGCTATCTGTCTGGATTTTTCTCTGTCCCCACTTTCGTAAATACTTGCGAGAGATGTGGAACATATTCTTCAATCTTGCTGAAGTCAAGTAACGAGTTGAAAGCGAAATCTTCAAGCCTGATATCGGTCTAGTTGCCGCTACGCAGAAGCCCCAATCCTCCCCATATCTCTTCATGACATCAAAATGATAGGGCAATACATAAAAACCGGCTGCTTTGAGCGTTGCCATTATACTCCAGACGAATTCTGGCATCTCTGACATCAAGGAGCACGCTATGGTAATGGCTCCCCCTGGTGCCAGGCGCTTTTTCAGGAGACTGTAAAACTCTTTGCTGTAGAGACGGCCGAGTGCAAGAGACTTATAGCTAGGTTCTGGAACGTCGATGATGATGACATCCCACTTCTTCTGGTTCTTCTCCACGAACGCCCTGCCGTCCTGAATGACGGTTCGTACCTTAGGATTCTTCAAAGACCCTCTATTGAACTTCACCAGCGGCTTCAAATTCTTGCCTAATTCCATCATGATGGAATCAATATCAACGACTGTAATCGCTTTTACGTCTCGATAACGAAGTACTTCACGCGTTGTAATGCCTCCGCCTCCACCGATCATCAGAATGTTCTGCTTCTGCTTGGCCACGGCCATTGGTATATGGACCATCGATTCAGCCCACATGTTGTCATCCTCTGTCGTGCCGAACATCACGTAGCCATCCCCATAGATCAGCACTTTGCCATTGGCTTGCTTGACCACCGCTATTCGCTGAAAGCGCGACTTCATTTTGCGCAAAACACGATACTTCCCGTCTGGCTCATCATCCTCTGAGATATAATCCCGAAGGGACGCAACTCTTACTTTTGACATATTGATTTTACTATTCGATATAATCTGCGCTTTTTTATAAATCACGATTATCCTCCCCTTTATGGTAGAAATACTTGGTTCATTACTATCGTTTGATCACGGTCTGGTCCAACAGAAAAAATAGAAACTGGAATCCCCGATAACACACTGATTCTCTCTATGAAATGGCGCGCGTTGGCAGGAAGATCTTCCATTGACTTGACGCCTGTAATGTCCTCTGACCAGCCGGGGAGCTCTTCATAAATCGGTTCGCACCCAGCTAAGATGTTAAGATTAGCCGGGAATGATTCCATGACTTCGTCTTTATACTGATATGCCGTACAAATTTTCAAACTAGTAATGCCAGTCAAAACATCGATCGAGTGAAGAGAAAGTCCTGTTACTCCACTCACACGGCGAGCATGGCGAACCACAACACTGTCAAACCATCCCACACGTCTTGGACGACCTGTGGTTGTACCATATTCATGACCAATCTCACGAATGTGGTCTCCAATTTCATTCCTTAATTCAGTGGGAAATGGACCGTCTCCTACTCTTGTCGTATAAGCCTTGGCTACTCCGATCACTTGCTGAATCTTAGTTGGTCCGACACCTGCGCCAATACAGACCCCTCCTGCTATCGGATTGGAAGAGGTGACGAATGGATAGGTTCCATGATCGATGTCTAACATGACTCCCTGGGCACCTTCAAACAAAACTCTTTTTCCAGCGTCTATCGCATCGTTAAGCAAAACTGACGTATCAGTCACATAGGGGCGAAGGATTTCTGCTATTGCCAAATATTCATCTAAAAGATCTTCTATAGCAAAACCTTCTGCCACGTAGACTTTGTCAAGCAACCGATTTTTTTCCTTCAGATTACGCCTCAACTTACGTTCAAATTCCCCTGGATCCAGTAGATCCGCTATTCGAATGCCCACACGAGCAAATTTATCCGTATACGCAGGTCCAATTCCTCTCCGCGTTGTACCAATTTTATTCGAACCTTTCGCATCTTCTTCTACAGAATCCAACTTAAGATGATACGGTAAAATGACATGTGCCCGATTGCTGATCCGTAAGTTATCCGTACTCACCTTGTGACTTTGAAGATACTCAATCTCTTGAACAAGCGCCCTTGGATCAATGACCACTCCGTTTCCAATCACACAAATTTTATCCTTATAAAAAATTCCGGAAGGAATCAAATGCAGTTTATATTTATTTCCCGCAAACACGATGGTATGACCGGCATTATTGCCGCCTTGATAACGAGCGACAACACTCGCTTTTTCCGCTAAATAATCGGTGATTTTCCCTTTACCTTCATCCCCCCACTGCGCTCCTACAACAACGACGGTTGACATCTAGCAATCCCCCCATCTTGGTCCTTACTCTTCACATACCTCGTCAATTCTGCCGTCATTTCATACCGCATAAACGGAGTAATCAGATAAATACCTTTAAAATAACGGGAAACGGTATCCACCAGTTCCATTGCAATTTCCATTCCTTGTTTTCTTGCATCTTCACCTTGGTAGCGAGCCATCCTCGCAAGTACATCATCTGAAAGTCGTATGCCCGGGACATGATGATGGAGAAATTCAGCATTCCGATAGCTGGTTAAAGGCATGATCCCAATAAAGATAGGAATAGATAGCTGCGCAGTAACTCGTGCGACCTGTGCGATTTGTTGATGACAGAAAAGAGGCTGACTCATGGCATAATCCGCACCTGCTGCAATCTTTTTCTCCAATCTCTCAACTGCTTTGTCTAAATGCCGTGTATTGGGATTGAAGGCTGTCCCAACGGTGAATCCCGCACATGTTTTAAGGGGACGACCTGAGAATGAGATCCCCTCGTTTAGCTTTTTAATCAGGCGAATCATTTCTATTGAAGTCGTATCGTATACCGAAGTAGCATTCGGAAGATCGCCATAGCGCGGAGGGTCACCTGTTACCGTTAGCACATGGTCAATGCCCAAGGCGTAGAGTCCCATCATATGAGACTGTTGAGCAATCAAATTCCTGTCTCGGCAAGTCACGTGGAGGAGAGGCCGAATTCCAACCTGTTCTTTCACGAGTGTCCCCATCGCCACATTGCTGATACGAGTCATCGCGAGCGAGTTATCTGCCATAGTTACCGCGTCTGCTCCAGCCTCTTTTAACGCTATGGCGCCCTCTAAAAAAGGAGAGTAATCCAGATCTCTCGGAGGATCTAATTCCACAATAATGGTCGTTTGCTCTTGAACCATCTCCGGTAAAGTCCTTAGCTTAGGAGGATCTGAACCTTTCTTCATTCTCTCACCCCTTTTCTATTAAAAGTTACTATATTCTATGTAATAGAAACCAAAATGTATGGATGAGTAGCTATAATCATGCCTAAATATATAACTGTTGGTAGAATGCACATTACGCATTTAGAAGATTGCGAATATACATATAGTAGTAACACACACCATAATGGTATAAGGGGTTGAAAATATGAATCTGCCTCCTTCTGTTCTAGTAATAGGAACGATTTTCATAGACTGCAAAGGATTTGCCTGGAAAAATTATCATCCATTCACTAGAAATCTGGGTAACATTCAGTTTGTACACGGCGGTGTAGGAAGAAATGTAGCTGAAAATCTAGCAAATCTCGATGTAGCGACATATTTTGCTTCCTCCATTGATACCACTGCCATTGGGAGAGAAGTCGTAGAGAGACTTCACAAGTCAAACGTCAATACCGATGGTCTTTTCGAGTCAAAGCAACTGGGAATGGGCATGTGGCTGGCGATCTTGGACGAAAAAGGCGATCTAGCCGGCTCCATTTCTCAAATGCCGGATCTTACTCTCCTACAAGAGTTGATTTCAAACAAAGGGAAAGAAATGATTCGGCAATCCACGCACGTTGCGCTTGAATTGGATCTTAATTTCCAAATTGCGCATAGCGTCATTCAGCTAGCTGCAGAAGAAAAGAAACCGATCTACGGGGTTCCCGGCAACTTAGACGTGATTTTAAATCATAGAGAGCTATTAGATCATTTAGATTGTTTTATATGCAACAATTATGAAGCAGATCTATTTTTCGAGCTGAATTTTACGAATTTAACTACCGCTCAAAAACTAGAGTCTCTTATTCAATTTGTTGATCGGACAGGAATGGGCTCTATGATCGTTACTTTAGGAGAAAAAGGGGCTGTCTATTATAATCCTCAAACCAAAGAAGTTGGGTACCAACCTGTCTTTCCCGTCAAACTTGTTGATTCAAGCGGAGCTGGAGATGCTTTCTTTTCAGGTACAGTCATGGGATTGGTAAGGGGGCTTTCTTTAAAAGAAGCAGTGATTTGTGGAACAAAGGTGGCAGGATGGACCATTGAATCTACTGAAAACACATGCCTGGATCTGCCCATAAAAATAAAAGAGGATGAATTCTTTATAAAATTGAAGTAAGAATGTGCTCAAGTTGAAAAGAAAAAAGAGGGCTATCTATAGCCCTCTTTCTTATCCCATTACAGCCTCTCGTTGATCAGAATGGTAATATTTGAATAACCTCAAATTTTTCAAGCTATTTTGTAAGGCATATTTTTTTTCTTCAAGAACTTCTTTTGGCAATTTGAACAACGTTGAAAGGTTTTTGGGGAGTGTTTGGTTAGGGACCGATACTTTTTTTCTGCCTGGTATAAAATTTTTAAACGAAGCAATTTGGAAGCCCCAGTCTCCAAAAGAAGGGACATAAACATAGTAGCTTTTCGTATTCAATCCTACACTTTTCAACGTATGATGAATGCTCCAATATACACGTGGCATATCTTCTGTCGAATTGGATTGGATGACGATCATACCGCCAGGAGCAAGCGATTTTACTATGCTTTGGAAAAATTCTTTTGTGTACAGCTTACTAATTACTTTGTCTGATGGATCGGGAAAATCGACGATAATCACATTATAGGACTTTGAAGTAGGGAAAAATAGTCTTGCATCCTTTTGATGAACCTTCACGCGTTTATTAAATAATGAACGTTGATTTAAAGTAGATAGCGGCTTACTTTTGGCTAGTTTGATTATTTTGGGATCCAGCTCAACCAGATCAACCTTTTTTACATCCTTATACTTAAGAACTTCTCGTACTGCGAATCCATCGCCCCCACCTAATATTAATACATGACGTCGACTGGGGGACATCGTCATTGCCGGATGAACAAGTGCTTCGTGATAAAAGCGTTCATCCAGTGAACTGAATTGCAGTTGCTTATCCAAATACATCCGTACATCTTTCGCTTCTACTAGGACAATATTTTGAAACCGACTTTTACCTTTAAATATGATTTTAGGTTTCCTTTGCAGTAAATGCCTTAGTGTTGGTATATCCCATATATCACCCCGAGATTGAATTGAGTTAGGTTTTTTACTTATCGGTTTTTTGGCCTTACCTTGGGTCATTGTCCTCTTTTGCAATTATTTCACCTCTTATTATAATTACAGTTTCGCAACAAGATCTCCTACAAATTAAAATCATGATATGCCACGGTTTTTGAGAAAGTGTGGGCTTTGGGCTTCTCTAGGTGACAGTATAAATCTGCGTATCCTTATCGAAAAAACAAAAAAGGTCTGTCTGCATGAGCAAACTGACCTTTTTTTATACAACTATGGCTCAACGTTAGTTTAGAGGCATTATCCATTTTTCTTAAAAATAAAATAGATGGGAACTGCCGCATATACGGCAATCGAAATATACGGGGAGATAAAGGCGATACCTATTGCGACAATATACACGAGTAAATGCAGCCAAGTATTCTTGAATGAGAGCGCTTCCTGATTAGACGTGAACGGATGATCGGTACTCTTTCTCAGTATATGGTGATACAGACAATAATAACTCGCTCCGCAGAACAAGCCGATTACACCATACAAAATAGAAGGAAAATGGAGGCCAGGGTATTCACCCATTAGCGCTGTTGGGAAAGGAATGAAAGCAATAAACATCAGAAATATGCCGTTCAGTAAGATCGTTTTGCGATCAATGTGTTTAACTTCATGAAATAATTGATGATGAGACATCCACCAAACAATTAAAACCAAAAAACTGATAATATAACTGAGAACAACCGGAAGATTATGAATAAAATCCTTAACGAGCGCCCAATCTCCTTCGGCTGATTCGATCTTGGGGACTTTAAATTCAAGAATTAAAATGGTCATCACGATTGCTATGACGCCGTCACTAAGAGCCTCAAGCCTGGTCTTGGTCATCAGGAGTTAGCAATAACGCTATAATGCTTCATCTCTAAGATTGCATTGAAAAAGGGTTTAACCAATGAAAAGAAATGTTGAAAATCTGAGCTTGTCCGAAATCCTTGCAGATGTCCCTCCATCGAGTCCCATTCGATTCTGACAATGAAATGGTTAGCTTCTTCAATGCCCTTTATGACCTCATATGACAAACAATGCGTAGAGCGGTCTAAATACGTCCCAGCCTCTGTATATGCCGTTATGAATTGCTGAGCTGATTCTGGCGCTATGTCATACCGAATGATTTCCACTACCATGTGATATCCCGCCTTCATAATTTTTTTTCATGGATGCAATCCACATCCAGAATTATACAGGGTGGAACCTCAGCAAACAATACGGCACATTTTTGTTCGTAGAACGTTGCCATGGTTGTGTTTTATTCGCCTGACGTCCCCAAAGCCATCACTTGCAGGTCGAACTCGCGCATACGTTGTTTGCCCCATTCGCACATAAGCTCAAGAATCGGCCCAACACTCTTGCCATACTCGGTGAGGGAATATTCAACTCTTTTAATCCGCTCGTCAAATACAATCCTCTGGATCAAGCCATCCTCCTCCAGTTCCTTCAATTGAAGGGTCAGTATTCGCTGAGTGATATTCGGCATTCGCTGATGAAGCTGGTTGTAGCGTAAAGTCTGCTTGGATAAATACCGCAGGATGACCGTCTTCCACTTTCCACCCAGAACATCTAATGTCACTTCTACTGGACAGCCATATATTTTAGTCATGGTAAATCAACTCCTCTTCCATTTTTTATGAAATTAATTTACCTTATTTTAACATATAAGAACAACTAGAAAAACGGCCCTTCTTCGCTATTTTGCGATAGGACCGTTTTTGTATGCTTGATATTTTTTGTGTTTGTTGGCTTAAATTGCAAAAGCTGATGTGATGATTACCAAAAGAATAAAAAGAACTAAGATAAATGCTACGTTTTGGCCATAACCGTAACCTACTCCACTCATTCTTATTCTCTCCCCTCTGGTGATATTTCACTACATAATAAATATACGCTCAGTACATATAGCTTGATTGGACGTATGCCATGGGGAGGCAATCGCGGAGGAAAAGCTCAAACGCTAGTGCCCGTGTATTAGCCCATTTTGATTAGGCAAGCATCCCCAGTCCTCTCTCACACATACGTTGTTATTATTACTGAGATTGGGAGGAGATTATTAATGGCATATGTAAATCCTTATCATCATCAACACCACATGCATCCACACCATCATGGGACCCACCACCCAATGCATCATCACATGTACCACCATGGATATCACGATGGGTATCATCACGGGTATATGCAAGGATACTATCATGCACATGGCCACCATTATGGACACATGCCTGGGCATCGGGAACCGGCGAACGCAGCAAATATTCCAACGGAATTAAACTAACATCATTTGGACATATCGTATAAATGAAATAAGAGGAACCTTCATTTACCATAAAAACAACGTGAAAAAACGGCCCGTGTTCGCTATTACGCGATAGGGCCGTTTGTCTTGATTATCATTGTGCTGGATTTAGGAATATTAAATTACAAAAGCGGATGTGATGATAACCAAAAGAATAAAAAGAACCAAAATAAATGCTACGTTGCGACCCATACCATAACCTTCACCATAACCTACTGCTCCCATGTTTACTCATTCCCCTCAAATGATTTTCACTACGGTATAAATATATGTTCGGTATAGAGTGCTTGCTTGGACGTATGATATTGGGAGGTAACCGCGGAGGAAATAAAAAAACGGCCCCTGTTCGCATCTATTTCGCGATAGAGCCGTTTTTGTTATTCTCGATTTTTCTGTTGGATGAAGGAAAATTAAATTACAAAAGCTGATGTGATGATGACTAAAAGAATAAAAAGAACCAAAATAAATGCTACGTTACGGCCCATCCCATAACCTTCACCACAACCTGCACCATAACCAACTGCTCCCATGTCTACTCATTCCCTTCAGTGGTTTTTCACTACGGTATAAATATATGTTCGGTACAGAGTGCTTGATTGGACATATGCCATTGTTAGGCAAATGCCGGAGAATCCCTAATAGCGTTGTAATCTATAAACGCAATGCTAATGCCATACAGCGGGAGATAATCAAAAATGAGAACCCATGCAGCAGCGGGCAGCAGTAGAACATCTAACAGCCTATATTTCCATAACCTCCTATAGGCTTCAGCAGTGGCTTTTCTTTTATTTCGGTGATCTTGGCGGTCACCATCTCCATCTCTTTATCCTCCTTTTTCTTAGCATAAGGAAAGAACTCTTTAGGTGTAAACTTCGATAAATCATGCGTTATCCCTTGAACATATAAGCCTTCTTTCCAACATTCAATAAACACATTCAGTTTATGATCAAGAATGTAGAGGAAGTTTTTCCAACAAGCTTTTAACATAATATCCGCTCCTTATCCAAATAATAATTAGATTCGTATTCTATTTGGCCAATTCAAATTCCCGCTAATTAAGAGACAAAACGGCAACCGATCCGTTAGGTCGGCAGCCGTTTCCTGTTATTTATTGAGCTTTTGTTCCCGCTAGTTTCATTCAGTTATTGTCTTTAAATCACTTACTTTTAATAGTGCTTCTCTATTCGTATCATGATATACAACCCTAACATCTAGTTCATACTCATTGCTCAACTCGAAAGAAAGGATCGTGCATTTCCTACCACGATTCTTCGTCTTTCTTGGATTGTCTGGAGCAAAAACATAGGAGCCTCCAATAGTAAGATTAACTGTATCACTCATAACATCTGCAATCCTCTCATGCTGTATTTACGTTATTACTATGCTAGAATTTCAATTCTGCAATTGCCTTCTTGTACTTATCAATCCTTGCATAGTCTTTATCTGTTGGGTTAGGAATTCGACCAATATCACTGTTATCCTCTAGATCTAGAAGCTTCACTTTCCTCGCTAGGGGGTTTAGTTTGATTCTTTTGATAAAGCCTTCATATGATTCATCTGCTCTTTTTGTAAGGCAATCTAGAGCTTCTAAAATATCTGCACTAAATCCTGCATTCTTTAAATCAAATAGCGTAGTATCTGAATCTTCCACAACATCATGTAAAATTGCAACAATGGATTCTTCTTCGCTGCTGGCTTTAGTTGCTAATCTTGCAGGATGTAAAATGTATGGATTTCCACCTTTATCTGTTTGACCATCATGAGCTTTCGCGGCTATTAGTATTGCTTTCGTTAAAGTACTCATTTTTCACAACTCCTCATTCTGCCAAAAATAATAGCTAAAATCAATTTATCGCAACCTTCCTAGTTCTTCATAAGATCAATAAAGATAGCCTAATAAATCTAGATCTCCCTCGCTCCAATTGATCTTAGCTACTTCCTTAATCATTAATTCATCCATTACCTCAAACCCTATGCCATTTGTAATCTGAGTTTCATTATCAATTTTTAACCATTTACATTTGTTCTTTACTAATTTATAACCATTTCTCAAATACAAGGACATGTTATCTGCAAATAAAAGTATAAAATCAATATTTCTTCCCACAGAAAACTTATCAATTTCTACAAGTAGTCTTGAAGCTACTCCCTGAGAGCGAGAGTTTTGTGAAACACATAAATCAATTACACCCAGTATTCTCATAGGTTTCCCATTTAGATTCATCACCCTGTAATCTAATCCAACATGCCCTATGAGTTGATTTTCTTGGTTAAAAGCTAGAAATCTAAAATGCGGTAATTGCTTAAAATAAATTCTATTTTTAGGATAAACTTCTGGAAAACTGGCGATTAATAGTTCTTGTATATTTGCTGCTAATTCATTATTTATATCATATTCAAATACTTTATCTATCTTCAAATTACCTCTCCAATACCCATATATTTGTTTTAACCCTTTTCAACATCAAGATGCTATATCCCTTCTTTAACACCATTAGCGTACTCAGAAATATCATTGAAGAGGTTAGCACCATCATTCAGCATTAGAAAATCTTTGTAACTTTCAGGTATATAAAAATCTGTTTCCTCAACGAATTTTATAATATTTTCTTCTAAAGTTGGTTTGTAAAAAGAAAAAGAGCAGGGCTTTAACTGCCCTGACCCTCGCTGAAAATACATGGTTGGAGTATTTTAGGAACTTAGATGCCTGTCAAAATTTATTTCGTGCGAATAGGGAAATACAAGTCTATCTCAGCGTTTGGATCATCCGACTGCGTATAACGTTGATCATAAAACTCAAATTCATATTTACCAGTTCGGGTACCACCGTCGTATTCGTAAGGACTGTTCGGAAGCCAATGTCCCCAAAAATGCCCAAAAGCATCACCGATACCGTCAAGAGGACCCCGATGCGTCAACACGATATAGCGCGCAGCTGGTACTTCGATGCGCGTCATGCCCGCGGGAATATCGACGTCCTGAGAGATTTGTACAGAAGCCGTATAATTGAACGGATCGCCGGGTTTGTTGTCTGGATTTTGCAGCATGAGTCCGTAGCTTCTCCAGCCGAGCTGACTAGGAACTTCTGGAATGCGCTTACTGAATTCACCCCACAGCTTTGCAATTGCGTTCTCGGACGGTGGCACAGACATATCAAAATGAATCATATCGGTAATTCCTACAACGCTGAAGGCAGGTTTTTCGATGATTTTAGTTTCGATAATCATAAATAGTCATTCTCCTTTTTGGTGTGGGGTTGATACGCACTTTATTGCAATTTCATGGAATTTTTATCCATATAAAAAACTATAACGTACGTACGTTCCCTTGTAAACGTTTTTTTTTATTGAAAATAATACTTCAACGAAAATGAAAATAGGAGCCGCTACACAGCAGCTCCTGTACTATCGTTCCGTACTGTTTCAAGACCCTTAGTTGTGGGAGATCGATGATGTCATATCCAATCACCATCCCCTGGGATCGCGACTTGATCAAGCAGTCCTTCGACCGCCATCCGACTGTATAAATCCGCTCTTGTGACAAGACAATGGTTTATCGAATCCATATGCACAGCGACTACCTTCGTATACGGCGCGTATTGGCATAAACTTACCACATCGTCCGCATCCATCGTAATCGGGCCACCTACCGCGAACTGCGCGCCGCCAGCATTAACGACAGTCATATCAGGCCGATGAGCGTCTAGCGCCTGCTTTACATCGTCGCACCATATCGTGTCCCCCGCGATGTACAGCGTCGGCTGGCCTTCCGCATTGAGAACATAGCCAGATACACGCCCCATTTTCTTTCCGATATCACCTGTACCATGCTGCCCGCATGTTCGGATGATCGTCACACCTTTGAACATTAAGGTTTCTTTGATCGTTGTCACCGAAGTGAAACCAGAGGAAGCGATCGTTGTATCATCATCCGGCTGGCATAGAATAGGTGTTGATTTCAAAAGCGCAGCTGCCGCCGCATCATCCCAATGATCTCGGTGTAAATGCGTCACTAGAACTACGTCCGGTTGAAGTCTATCAAGAATTGCAAAAGGCAATGGAACGAGAGGATTACGTCTATCGTTCGTCGAATTGACGATCGGTGGGTTCACCTTTGCATCACTAAACATCGGATCAATTAAGAAAGACACTCCTGCATATTGCAGCCATAGCGTCGCATGGCGGATCAATTGAAGCTTCATTTTCATACACCTCTTATATTTTTATTTTGTGGTTTTGTTATAATTATAGAATAAGCTGGAAGACGTATATACATCATGGTGAAACGAAAAATCGGCTTTCATTTTCACATTGAAAGGATTCCCCAATGTTGAGCAACCAAACAATCGACGAAGTCGATCTTCACATCTTAAATTATTTGATTAAGGATGCTACCCTGTCCCACAAGGCAATTGGCCAGCTTGTTCATTTGACTGGGCAAGCGGTTGGCGCTCGTGTACGAAAGCTGCAGGATCTCGGTATCATTGAAGGGTATACACTGCGCTGGAATCCGGCCAAAATGGGTCAAGTGGTGCACGCCTTTGTTACAGTTTTCATGAAATCGAACTCCGCACATCATTCTTTTCAATCGTTTGTTCAACAAAACGACATGATCTCTGAAACACACCGTGTAAGCGGTGAAGGCTGCTACTGGATGCGAGTACGCGTCAGCACCCCGATAGAACTGAATACTTTTCTTGATGAACTCTTGAAGTATGGCAACTACAAAGTAAGCCTATCGATTGGCCAAGTCAAATAGAAAACATGAAAAGCCATGATTCTCTACAATTTGTAGAAAAATCATGGCCTTTTTCATTGCTGTTCCAAATTAAAGGGATTACTTATTGTAAATTAACGACAGATTCAATGTCTGAAGCAGCGTTTTGAACTTGGACTTACTGATGCTTCTTTTTTTATGAATAAATGAGTTTGTGACAGAATTTGTCACTATTATGCTTTAACATAGAAATTGTAAGCAATACTAAACCATTAGGAGTGATCGACTATGCGCAGATATACCGCCCTGTTCTTTTTAATCATGTTTATGATCGGAACCGATACGTTCCTCATCTCACCCTTGCTCCCGACACTTCAGAAGCAATTCGGCGTATCGACTGGAATCGCCGGGTGGATGCTTGGCGCCTATACGCTAGGCTCGGCCTTATTCGCCTTAATCGCCGGGCCGCTGTCCGACGGCTGGAACCGTAGAACCGTACTGCTGAGCGGCCTGCTCGGATTCTCCGTCTCAACGATCTTGTGTGGCTTCGCGGACAGCTTCTGGACAATGTGCCTATTCCGCTTCCTTGCCGGCGTCAGTGCAGCGTTCACGGCACCGCAGGTATGGGCATCCATTCCCGTCATCATGCCAGCGTCCAGAGTGTCGAAAACAATGGGAATCGCCTTCGCAGGTTTAGCTGCTTCACAGGCTCTTGGCGTGCCAATCGGAAGCTGGCTCGCAGTCGCTCATTGGTCTGTTCCTTTCTGGACGATTGGAATCACTTCGCTGCTGCTCATCGCCGTCGCCTTCTACTCGTTGCCCGACATGAAGCCTAGTACGTACGAGCGGACGTCAATCCTTCGCCGATATGTCCCTCTGATCATGAGCGGCAAAGCACGGAGCGGCTTCATTGCCTACCTGCTACTTCACTTAGGCAGCGGTACCGCATTTGCTTTCATTGGCAAGTGGATGGCCGATCGTTTCGAGCTTCCAATTGGACAAATCGGTACCGTGATGATGTTCCTCGGGTTTGGTACTTTGCTGGGAAGTATAATTAGCTCTAATGTGACTCGAAGGCTAGGCAACACGAACGCGATCGTAGTAGGAATGTTGATGCTCATGGTCCTATACACGGTTATGCCTCATCTTACGAACCTCCGTTTTGTGACAATCATTTATCTGATCATTTTTGCGACCCTTGGGATTATCTTCCCGATGGTCATGGGGGCGCTCACTTCACTGAACGCCTCCATCCGAGGAACGATTTCCAGTCTGGCCAACTCGACGATGAACAGCGCTAACACACTTGGCGCGTGGATAGCAGGCCTACTCTATGTCCAGTTCGGCGGTTATTCATCGATCGGCATTTTCTCGGCGGTATGCCTGGCGCTCTCACTTGGGATGTTCCTGTTCGGAGACGTCCTTGGGAGGAAAGCGGAGCACTCAGGCCATGAATCGGCATCCGCTTCCTAAGCCAAGGAAGACATTTCGGTCAATTTATGGAGTCCCATTAATCTTTCGCAAACGTAAATCTTCGCAATATTTGCGATTTCTTGTGTTTTCTTATGCAAATGTCCCGTCCATATAGGGTGCAACACGTTCTAACCGCCAAACACCCGTTTGGCGGCACCTATCGCACCCGCCAGATTACCAAGTTCCGCCGATTTCACCTCGATGCCGAGCTGTAACTGCTTGACCTTGGTCGTGAGCAATCCCCACCAGTATTCCCGGGAATCAACAAGTCCGCCACCGATTATTATCGCTTGCGGATTTAGGCTAAGATGAATGTTATAGATAACAATCACCAAATCGTCCAAAAAACGATCGACTATGCCTTTGAGTTGCGGTTGCCCTTTTATAAAATCTTGCAGTACCTCAAAGCCAGTCTTATATGGAAATTGGGTGACCTCTCGCGCAGCTGCTACAAAAGAAGTACCGGACACATACTGTTCCATACATCCATATTGTCCGCAATTGCAAAGACGCCCTCGCGGTACCAGAACTACATGGCCCCATTCGCCGCCATTCCATAGCGACCCACGGAAGATTTCTCCGTTCACCATATTGGCGCCTCCAACCCCGGTGCCTAGCGTTAACATTGTCAAATCGCGATATGGTTTGCCAGCACCAAGCCATGCTTCACCTATCAATGCCGTATTCGCATCGTTATCAATGACGACAGAGTGGCCATATTCAGACTCAAACAACAGTTTCATATTCGTCTCCTGCCAGCCCGGCAAATTATTTGTCGCGTATACGATGTCTCCGGTATCCGTATTGACTCTCCCTGCCGTGCCAATGCCGATGCCGGCCACATCTTTTTGCGAAGCAAGAAGATCCGAAATCACTATTCTTATGTTGCTTAGAATATGCTCTCTTCCCAGCTCAGCGCTAGTCGCAATCTTGACTTGCTTCCATATTTGACCTTGGTCGTTGATGACGATTCCTTTAATCGTAGTTCCGCCGATATCGATACCAATCGCATTCATCTGCTTTACAACCTTTCGTTGTCCGATTTTATTTGACTGGAAATCGCTTGAACAAATCTCTCGGTAATTTGCTGGGGGCGCGTTATCGCGCTTCCGATAACTACAAATTGTGCACCTGCTTCCAAAGCGCGATTGACTTCCTGCGTTGTAAAATATTTTCCTTCTGCAACAACAGGAACACGAACCTGGCTTACCAATCGAGCGACCAATTCGATATCGGGGTTGCTGGACTGCGAACTGTATGACGTATAACCCGAAAGGGTTGTCGAAATATAATCCACCCCTAATTCAGCGGCGAATAGACCTTCTTCTTCATTCGAAATATCGGCCATAATCGGGATTTTGATCCGTTTTAGCTCCTGAACCGTTTGTGCTAACGTTCTTCCGTCAGGGCGCATCCGATTCGTTCCGTCAATGGCAACGATATCAGCCCCAACGGCATATACAGCCAAGGCGTCCTCAAGTGTCGGCGTAATATACACATCGCTGCCTTCCATTTTCCTTTTATTCAGCCCGATAATCGGCACTTGAATCGATTGTTTCATGACAAATATATCGGCAGCTCCATTCGCGCGAATTCCAATCGCTCCGCCTAATTCAGCCCCTTTGGCCATTTCGGCCATATAATGCGGACCATACAAGGGCTCACCCAAATAGGCTTGACAAGAAACAACGATCCCTCTTTCAATAATTAATTTTCGCATCCTATTACTCTCCTTACTGACAAAATTTGAGATAACAAAGAAGACTGATGAGCGGTGCTTCAACAGCCTTCATATGTGACTTCAACCGAATGTTCCTATAATTTCAACCGCAGCATTCTGAATTCTTGAGGTGTCGTTTCGTTCTGTTTCTTGAAGAAACGGATGAAGGCTAGAGCAGAGTTGTAGCCGAGTGCGGCGGCGATTTCGTTCACTTTCATAGTGCTGTCAATGAGCAGCTCCTTCGCTTTCAAATTCCGGTAATCGATGATGTAGTCAGATAACCCGATACCGGTCATTTGCTTATACAGTCTAGAGAAATACGACGGATTCAGTCCAACATAATCCGCGATCGCATTAAGGGAAATATCCGTGGAAATGTGGGTTTCGATGTATCTATGCGCCTTTTGCACAACTTCTGCCGGAAGCTTCGCACCTTGGGCTGCGTTCCAGTCAAACAGACAATCAGCCGTTTGCATAAAATATTGCCTTAAGGAAAGCCAGGAGTCTTCTTCGCCGTACTGGAATAGCGGAGCTAAATCATGAACCGCGTTCAAATATGCACGCATCTCTGAGCTTTTATTGATGTATGCGAGAAATACGGCGGCCATGGAGTGATAGAGCTCCTTTTGCCTTTCGTACGGGCAGTTTTCCTCACCCCAGATCCCCGTCAATTCCAGATAAAGTTTGTAAAATTCTTCACGGTGGCAGTTCTCCAATGACTTAGTAAGAAGCTGTACGCGGGAATAATGGAAAAAATCGTTCTGCTTATCCCCTACCCTGCCGTCCTCCGCCCGCCTGATGTCGGAATCGCTCAAAATAACCTCGTTGGACAATCCCATTCCGTATACGAATCCATATTTCAAGCTATGAAACTTTTCGAAAACACCACTCCAAGTCGTATGCTCGCTGCTTAGTATAAAAGACACTGGCAGCTGCAGCAGCTTCTTGCACGTCCGTTGAATCTTCTCGAGCATGCCGCTTACATACGTGGATGTTTGTTTCCACAGCAAATCGGATGAAACCTGTGGCGTAGATGCATCGTTCACGCCTAACGGTTGGATGAACCATACGATTTTGGATTGGTCGTACACATAGGAATAACTGCGAACGTATGGCGATAAAAACTCCTCGGTAACATTTTGCACGGCGTAAATAAGCAGCGCTTTATCCGGAGCCGTTATCATGTCTTTCCAGCCATCAACCCGTCCAAGCAGCAAAAAAATCGGCAAGTCTGCCCGTAATGGCATATCGATATCTTTAAAATGGTTCTCCAATTGGCTGCTCGTTACAGATTTGCCCTGAAGAAGTCCAGAAATGTAATCTTTCTGCAACGATGGCAGCGCCAGCCGCATCCGGTTATTCGCTCTTTCAAACATTTGCAGTTGATCGTATTCCTCTTCGAACTTCTCGATCGCCCGTTCAACAGAACGGATGATTTTCTCATCGCTTTCAATCTTCAATATATATTCGAAGCTGCCGTATTTGACGGCGTTCTGCACATAATGAAAATCGTTATACCCAGTTAGAAAAATAACTTTACAAGCCGGCCACTGGGCTTTAATTTCCTGCAGCAGCTCGATCCCTTCAAGACCGGGCATTTTAATGTCGGAAATGACGATATCGACCCGGTTGTTTTGAAGTACCTCCAACGCCTCCTCACCGGAATAAGCTTTCAGGATGTCGAGGTCCAGACCACCCGTTTGTTCAAAAAGCTCAATCAGACCGTCAACGATGATTGGAAGATCGTCGACGATAAGCAATCGGTACATACATTCCCCTCCTCAAGTTTCTGGAAGTTAAGCGGCTTAACTGCTGCCGAAATGAATCCTCACTTTCAAGCCGCCTAGCGCGGAACGCGCCATCGTGATGCCATATTCGGCACCGTAACGAAGCTGGATTCTGCGATGAACGTTGACGAGTCCCGTCGTCTCTTCGAGACGGCCTTCAGACAGCTGCAAACGGGTGTTCAGCCTATCGATCTCTTCATCCGTTACGGCGCTTCCGTTATCCTCGACATAGAAAGAGAGGCTGTCTTCGTTCTTTTCGCTGTGTACCCAAAGTTCACCATCGGTTCGCATGTTGCCCAGCGCATGCTTGTAAGCGTTCTCGATTATTGGCTGCAGCACTAGGCGAGGAACGAAGAGCTCAGGTACATCACTGTCAAACCTCACTTGGATGCGATCCCCGTAGCATACTGTCTGCATGTCTACATACGTGCGGGAATGCTTTACTTCTAGTGTTAGCGGGATTTCGTCCTCGCCATCCCTCGTTATGAAATGAAAATATTCGCCGATGTACAAGCAAAACTGGTACGCTTTTTCCTTCTGGCGCTCAGATTTAATCAACCGACAAAGGACAAAGAAGCAGTTGTATAAGAAGTGCGGGTTGATTTGCGATTGCAGCCGCTTCAGCTCCGACCGTTGATTGCGGATCTGCTGCTCGTAGTTTTCTTCGATCAATGTTCGGAGCGACCGAATCGTGTCATTAAAGGCCTGGTACAAATACCCGAACTCGTCATGTCCACGGTCGATGGTGATTGGCATCAGCCGGTTTTGCTGGACGTGGCGGAACGAATGAACAAGCCGCATGAGCGGTTTATAAATGAGCCTGAACAGAAAGTATGAGAAAAATAAGCCGACAACAACGGCGAGCGCACAAGCCCACCAAAACCATACGCGGTAGGTTTGAATCGGTCCCAGCACATTCGCTTCGGGAATCAAGCTTATCGAATAAGAGTTCCAGAGCGGAGAGTACTTAAACACCGACAAATAGCTCTTTCCCCCGTATCGGACCGTTTCATAGCCTTCCTTCTTACCTTCTGCCTTTTTATTCTTGATAAAAGCCTTGACCGTCTCCAGCAGCGCCGGATCGTCGTCGCTCTGGATATGCCAGCCTCGGTCCACGCTCAGCAGGATGCTTCTGCCATGAAGTGAGCTTCCGATTTGAGCCAGCGATTCTTTGATTTTAGTAGCGGACAACTCGACTCCGACAACGAAAAGCGGCTCTCGACGCGTATTTGCCGGGTACTGCATGGAGATGAACAGCCGATCGTTCCAATAAATGAACGGTTCTTCGTAGGATCTGTTTTTCGGCTGCATCGCCGCATATTCCTGCCTGTCGATCGACGTGTCGTATGTGATGCTCAACAGCGTTCGATCGATGGAAGGAACGTACGCTTTCGCTTCCTGAATAAACGGGCTGGAGTCCTTCATCAACACAAGCCGCTTCTGAATATCCAATATTTTCTTCGCCCGTTCGTAGTGAGTCAATTCATTGCCGGTAGCGGCTAATTCGATCAAGTCGTCGTCCGTCACGTATTTGGGCAAATATCTCACGATCCGGTCCGCCTCCTTTTCAAGCGAGTCCAGGTAATACCCCGTCGTATTAAGAGTCGACTGAGATATTTCCTTACGGATGCTTTCCGCGCCTTTCTCATTGATCAGCCATGTAATGGCCATAAGCGGTAGAAGCACCACCATAAAGGCGGCCAACATTTTTTTAAATATGGAAGAATCCCTCAGTCGGAAAAAGCGCTTCATCATTCGTTCACCTGCTAAGTTTTGGTAGAGAATCCTGAATGTTTATTCTTTGACACTCCCCATCACAATTCCTTTAATGAAAAAACGCTGCAGGAATGGGTAAACGATCAATATGGGAAAAGCTGCAACGAATATTTGCGCTGCCTTGCTGGTCCGGTCGGACAATTTGCTGATCAGCTCCGCATCCTCCGACTTGATGAAGCGGAAATCGAGTTTAATAATAATCGTTTGCAGGAACGTTTGCAGCGGATATTTATCGGGATGGTTCATCAGAATCATGCCGTCGAACCAACTGTTCCAGTGATTAACCATCGTAAATAAGCCGGTCGTCGCGAGTGCTGGAAGAGCTAAAGGCACATAGATTTTCCAAAGCGTCGCAAAATGTCCTGCACCGTCGATCCGTGCCGATTCTTCCAGTTCTTTGGGCAGGTTTCGGTAAAAGTTAAGCAGTAATATAACGTTGAAAACCTGCAGCGCACCTGGCAGCACAAGCGCCCATATTGTATCGATCAAGCCTAGCGACTTCACCGTCAAATACCATGGAATGAGACCGCCGCTGAATAAAATCGTGAACACGAATAACCATACGTAAAATGTCCTCAACCGAAACTGCCTCGTTTCCTTCGATAACGGATAGGCGGTCAGGATCGTCAGAAACATGCTGATGGACGTTCCGAGAATAAGACGTTGGAAGGAAACCCGGAAAGCGCGTAAATATTCTGGCTTACCGAATACGTTATCGTACGCTGCTGTTGTAAAGTCGACAGGCCACAGCATGACCTTACCGGCTGATGCCGCTGTCCCGGAGCTGAACGATAAGGCCAATATATGAATAATGGGCATCAGGCAAGCAAATGAGATAGCCGCCAAAAAAATGACGTTAGTGCTCAAGAAAAGCTGACGACCGAGTGACATTTTGTAACCCATGTTGTTCCCCTTTCTTCCTCATAACTCTACTCAAAAAATGCGATAATTCGCGAAACGGTATGCGAGGAAATAGGAAACCGAGATGAAAATAAACGAAACGATCGATTTCAGCAGGCCCACCGCCGTGGCGAATCCGAACTGGGATTGCTCGACGCCCATTCGATACACGAACGTATCGATAATATCGGCGCTTTCGTAAACTTGCGGGCTGTATAAGTTGAATATTTGATCGAAGCCGGCATTGAGAACGTTGCCGATGTTTAGCGTAAACATCAGCACAATAATCGGCATCATGCCTGGAATCGTAATGTTCAGCGTCTGCTTCCAGCGTCCTGCGCCATCAATCTCCGCAGCTTCATAAAGGGACGGGTTAATGCTGGTTAATGCTGCCAAATATACGATCGTACCGTACCCGAACTCCTTCCAAACGTCAGAAACGACCATGACATAAGGGAACCAACGATTATTACCCAGAAAGTAGATCGGGTCGATCCCAAGCAAACTAAGAACTTGATTGATAACCCCGGTTGTCGGGGAAAGTACATCGATTAATATACCGCTCAGCAGCACCCAAGACATGAAGTGCGGCAAGTAAACGAGCGTTTGGAACGTTCGTTTGATCCACTGCCTGCTCAGTTCATTTAGCAGTATTGCAATCGTAATCGGTACGAATAAGCCTGCCGTGATTTTCATGAGTGCAATATAGATCGTATTGAAAAAAACGCGTCCGATGTCGGGATAGACGAACATATATTGAAAGTTTTTCAGCCCGACGAACGGAGAACCGAACAGACCTTTGGTCGGAATATATTTTTGAAATGCCATCATAATGCCCGCCATCGGGATGTAGCTGAATACGATGACAAATATCAGTCCCGGAATCAGCATCAAATGAAGCGGCCATTCACGTTTCCATATGCGAGAGATCGAGTTCATCATGCACCACCACCTGCTTATATTACCTCGTCAAGGTTGAATAGAAAGAGGGATCGTACCTGATCCCTCCCCCAGAGAAGAACTATTTGTTCTTCGCATACCACTCATTCACTTCTTTGGTGATTTGGTCTCCGCCAAGCTTCTTCCAATCGGCGACAAATTTATCGAACTCGTCAACGGGTACCTGGTTCATAATGATTTTGAAAAACACTTCGTCTCGCTTCTTTTCGAGGATGGCATTCTTCTCAACCATCGTAGGCGTCGGAGCTCCGAAAAACTTCGTTTGTTCGAACTGGTTGTTCTTTTTCATATCCGGAATTAAAGAGTAGGAACCTTTGGGACCGGAAATCCAATATTCCCACCACATGCTGGTATCGCCATTCACGTACTTCATGGCCCGCTCGAATCGATTTTTCTGATCCTTTGTTTTCGGCAGACTCGCGTCCTTACCCGCAATCGCCTTCGGCAGCACTTCGCCGTTATCGTTGGTTTGGCTTCCAACCCTCAGGGGATTAAGCAACCAGTAGTTATTTTTCTTTTCGACGCGGTCCTTGCCATACTCGTAAACTTTGTTTTCTTCCGTCTGGTTGTTATCAACTGCGATCCATTGATTCAGCAGCTTGATGACGGCTTCCGGATTTTTCGCTTTCTTGGATACAACGTAATATTTATCGGCGCCGATACCGATTTGTGCCTTGGCCGGTTGGTTGTCCGCAGAAGGAATCGGATAAACGCCCCATTCCTGTACTTGTTTGCCGTCTTTGATCGCACCGGTCGCGAGGTGCGCAGGCACCCATTCGGCGCCATATAGAAGGCCAATGCTGTTGCCGAAAATGAGCTCCGATTCCTTTTGCACGTCCTTCACGGCAAATTCTGGGTCGATCAGCCCTTTTTTGAACATATCCTGCAGCGCTTTAAGCGCATCTTTCATTTGCGGCTGCACGTAGCCCATAACGAGTTTGCCTGTACCGTCATCGATCCATTGCTCCGAATAAGCATGGTAGCCGTTCAAGAAACCGATAATACCGGTTGCTCCGTCTTCTTTCAGATCTTTGTTCATCGCGAGACCGTAGGATCTTCCGCTGCCGCCTGGATCCTTCGTCTTAAACGCCTCTGCGATGGTCATGAGATCCTGCATCGTCTTCGGCTCCGGCAAACTCAGCTTTTTGAGCCAATCGGTGCGCACATATAGAAACTGCGCATAGAACGGATTCGACGTTCTCGGAATGGCCATCAGCTTACTACCAAACGTAGCCGATTTCATTTGGATACCGCCATCCATTTTCATGAACTTTTTGGTTTCAGGCGTAGCTGCCTTATCGTAAACGGCGGTGAGATCCATAATCATATCCGCTTCGATCAACTGCTGAAGCTGAGTAGCATCGACCAGCATGAGGTCGGGAATATCGTTGGATGCGATGGCTATTTTTAGCTTTTCCTTGTACTGGTTGGCATCGGCGGCAACCCATTGATTCGTGATTTTGACTCCGATGTCTTTCTCGTAGGCTTCGTATACGGAATTGTTATCGAAGCTTTCACCTGCATCGAATTTCAAATACGGATCGCCTTCTCTGATCGTGGATACTTCAAGCACTTTTTTCGATTCCGGTGTTTGTGCTGCGGTTGCAGATGCTGTCGACGATGCAGACGGTTGCGGGCTATTCTCCGTTTTGCTGCTGCACGCCGTTGCGGCGATAAGGCTTGTAATCAAAGCAGTTGTGAGAACGTCTTTCCCTCTCAGTTTCCTTTTCATATGACCCCTCCCATTTGACTCAACCTGTTACTCAGGATGTTGTACGCGTTTCAACTTCCTTTGATAGTTTAAGTATAAGAAAAGAATCACGATCCTTCTATATACCAGTGTTTACTTTGATATACACCTCTTGACGGCGAAAAATCCCGATTTCTCCAAGTATGAATGAGAAATCGGGATAAGATTCCATCTTGTTATATTCGCGATATTATTGAACCCCCGTTAGTTTTTTTCTGATTATGGAGATCTGTCGAGAACGTACCACCAGAAGCCTTTCCGGAAATGAGAATAGACATTCAAAGTAACATTGTCCTTTTCGTAGATGATCTGTACGCCAAGTGTTTCCTTGTGCCTCCAACCCCGCTGAGCCAGATATGCAGTAAGTTGTTGTTCGGATGGTCCTCGCCTCCCAATCAATTTACTGGCATCTGATGTAAGGGGTACTAAACGAGCATGGCCAGTTTCAATGGCAAGTATTGCTCTTGGTATAGAGTAAGGGTACTCCTTTGCTAATGAAAGTATCGTCAAGAAAAATGCAAAAATGATTAAAGCAGACCAGATGACTATCTTTCTATAAAGCATGTAAGGTCCTCCTTCTTCATGCTTTCCAAATCAATTTCAGTTTTTACGTTCTCAAATTTAAAAAGTTGCATGAAACCGTCAATTATTGCTAATGAAGGCTGGACAAGTCATTCGCCTTGAAGAATATAATTAGGTCCTTATTGTGGAGTACAATACAACAACGAGAAAAAACGGCCCGTGATCGCTTTTATGCGATAGGGCCGTCTTTGTTTTCTAGATGTGCTGTTGAATTAAATTGCAAAAGCTGCTGTGATGATTACCAAAAGAATAAAAAGAACCAAGATAAATGCTACGTTTTGACCATAACCATACCCTACTCCGCTCATGTTTTATTCATTCCCCTCAGGTGATTTTTAACTACGTTATATATATACGCTCGGTACATATTGCTTGATTGGACGTATGCCATGGGGAGGCAAACGCGGAGGAAAGTGCCAACGAATCATAATAACTTGGGCAGAAATTTGAGAGTCAAAATAAAAAGAAAAAACGGCCCCTGTTCACTATTTTGCGATAGGGCCGTTTTTCTGGTTATTCTTTGTGTTGGATTAAGGAATTACCATACAAAAGCTGATGTGATGATGACTAAAAGAATAAAAAGAACCAAAATAAATGCTACGTTACGACCCATACCATAACCTTCACCACAACCTGCACCATAACCTACTGCTCCCATGTTTACTCATCCCCTTCAGTGATTTATCACTACGGTATAAGTATATGTTCGGTACAAGGTTCTTGCTTGGACGTATGCCACAGGAAGAGAAAATCTGAATTTTTACAGACTAGGAAGAAGGTGCAGATAAATTGAATCCTTTAACTATGAGCCATACAGCTAGAATCATTTCATTTGCAGCTACTGGCAGCGCCAACATAGCACCCCAAAAAGAAATTTGTTGAATGACACCGAACATGACTAACAAGGCACAACTAAAAACAAGTGTTGCCCCTGTCATACCCAAAATAGGTATAAACCTGGGTACAAGTTTGGATTTATAAAATATATAACTGTACATCATTGTGTTGATGCCCAGCATGAAAAGAGGCCCAAGCAGAAAGGTCCAGTCATGTATGGCTTTTAATACGATACCTGAAGCTTGAAAAGAGGCGATATCCGGAGCCGATGATGCTGCGAGTTCCCGGCTTAAGGTCAACAGGGACAGGACGCTGATTATACCAACAGTTATAATAATGGCTTCAAGAAACCTGAAGCAAACATGCCAAAGAGCAATAGTTTCGTTATATTTTCTTAAAATTGGAAACATTGTAGTTGCAGTACCAATCGCTGAAACGACAAGCATTAACTCCATAAGCGCTCCCAGTACCACCTGGTTGCCATGTTCGGAACCTTTTATCAGGTAATCCGGACCATTTAGGATAGGATCGTATAAAATAAGACCTATTACCGCCGTAACCGCTGCAAGTATAAACAGTACTCCCACAATTAATGCGCTCTTTTTATTAGTATTCATTTGTTTATCTCCTTTTTTGAAATTATTGCCTTATAGTTATGACCACGTTTCTTCGGCTGATTAGATTCGGCCGTGGGCTGCGCTGTCTATCTTCCCTCAGTGCCACCGATCTCCGCGCTTCTTCACGTAGTGTGTAAACACAAAGCGCCAAGGGATGACGAAAGGAAATATCACGACAATCAAGCAGGATGAGGCCGTCGACCAGGTTGACTCATCCATTTGACCGGAGTACCACAGTGGGAGCGCAACGATAATCAGCCAGATCGACTTCCACGTCAATTCCCACAGAAGTAAAGGCAGCATCTGCAGCGGATAGAGCAACCCCAGAACTGACAGAGCCGAGAAGGCGGCAAGCATACACTGGACCACTCCTTCCATAAGTTCCCAAGGCTTCTCGTGGTGGATGACTCCAGGCCATACCACGATACCGAGCCCCACGATAATAAGAAGGTACAACGCCCTCAGCAAATAAAGTCGAATCAACGAGATCTCGTTCATTCAGTTAGCTCCTTTCTTTCTTTCGAATGTGATGTATTCCCGAAATTAGACATAATTCTTCTTCATCCAGTCTGTGATACCAAGACCCTCTGATTCATGTAATTCAGCCACATCAGCCATTCTAAGTAATGATCCGTTTTTGATCGCAATGAAGCAGTCCAGTAATGATTCAATTTCCGCAATCTCATGGCTTGTCATGATTAATGTCTGAGATTCCAAGTCAACATAAGAAATCATTCCTTTAACGATAGATTCCCGCACCATGGGGTCAAGTCCAGACATTGGTTCATCCATTAGAATGTAGGGAACTTCTCTGGCCAAAGTCAGCATGATTTTTAATCGACCGCGATTTCCTTTCGAGAGATTTTTAATTTTCATATGAGGCTCCAGCTGCAAAAACTTCATGATTTCTTCCGCTTTAGCCATGTTAAAGTCTGTATATTGTGAAGCCTGAAAATCCATCGCTTCACGTACTGTGAATATCGTATAAAAAGAACCAAGTTCCGATAAATAAGAAACCGTTTTGCTGATTCTTCGATTGGCAGTCTCTCCATTTACGGTTACCCTCCCACTCGAAGGTAGCGACAGTCCGGAAATAAGTCTCAATACGGTTGACTTCCCACTGCCATTCTCACCCACAATGCCAATGATTTTACCTATGGGCAAAGTGAATGAAATGTTATGGAGTACGGGCTGTTTAACATATTTTTTTGAAACATTAGTTAATTGAATCAACTTACTCATCTCCTTTATCAAATTTGCTTAAATGATCCTGTAGCCCTGATATGATTTCATAAGAGCTGAATCCCATTTCCTGCATGACCTGGACAAATGTTAGGATCTGTTCATTTTTTAAATTTTCACGTTGTTGAACCAAGCGTTCCTCCTGTTCCGTCACAAACGTACCTTGACCTCTTTTCGTTTCCAGAATACCCTCTCGCTCCAACTCACTGTAAGTCCGCTGAATTGTATTTGGATTAACATTGTATTTGATCCCCATTTCTCGGATTGAAGGAAGCTTTTCACCTGCTTTCAATTCTTTGCTTACAATTTGTCGATTAATTCGATCCGCTAATTGCAGATATATGGGTTTTGAAGCATTAAATTCATCCATTCCTACACCTCAACTTTGTTGTCAACGATCCACGCGCTAAGAAAGAATAATCCAATGATAATAATGAAGTTATACAAATACTCTCCTGCATATGTTTGTATAGGCTGCATGGAAAAAGAAGGAAAATCATAGGTTATACTCCCCCATTTTATTAGGAAACTATACAGCTTAGTGGATTCGAATAGGGTAGTCATCCAAATAGGTATGATGACTGCTCCAATAATGACTAACCAGCTCCAACGCCCGATTGCAAATTTAAGGAAGTGGTATAGCGACCAAACAAAAAACACCCAAACGCCAATACTGATAGAGATCATTATAATATGAAAAAATATTAATATTCCCGATACCCATGTATCCGTCCAATACGCTTCAATTAAATTGAATTTGGGTACGATTAGCAATCCAGTCATCACATATAACATCAATAGTGAAATAACGATCATCACTAGGCCGTTCACTAACTTACTAATTAACAATGTAGAAACCGGCCCAGGATTATGCAGCCAGAGGTGCAGCTGATTTGCCTCTGTTTTCAAACTGATAAATATAATAATCGGAACATATAAAACATGAAAAACTACAGCAACTACTATAGGTAAGAAACTAAGTAATGTATGATCTGCTTTCATACCCGTATATAACGTCAACATGACAATCAATAAATTAATTACAAGTCCTACGAAAAATACGGTTCTTGTTAATTTAAAATCTTTTTTAAATAAAGCTACCCACGCTCTCATCCTGATCTCTCCTTCTTATTGTACATAACCAATTGAACCAGTGCATTAATTCAATAGTACACTAATACATTGTAACATGTAAATAGAAAATAAAAAAAGAAGTTAGAAGGACAACCCAATCCGAATTTCATATTAAACAAAAAGCGCCTCCTGCCATCTTTCGGCTTGAGACGCGTTGCTTTAATTATGCATTGATTAATGATGTGACGAGAATTTTCTTATCCCCCGATATGCGACATTTCCACTTTAGGAGTTGATGACTTATGATTGGTATGACTTAATCGTTCGTCTGAGTAACGATCGGAACGATTATGCCATATGGCACGAATCATTTCGGTAACCGCCTGATCCGATTGCCCGCTGCGGAGCAGATCTTTAAGATCATAACCTCCAGAAGCAAACAAGCAAGTATACAGCTTTCCTTCTGCCGAAATGCGGGCTCTTGTACAGGTAGAACAGAAGGAATCTGTCACCGACGAAATAATTCCTACTTCCTGATCACTATCTGCGTAACGATAGCGGGTCGCCACTTCTCCGTGATAATTCGCAAGGATGGGCTCAATTGGCATAGCCTCGTTAATAATCTTTAAAATCTCTTGTTTGGACACGACTTCATCCAATTTCCAATCGTTGGAGTTTCCAACATCCATATATTCAATAAACCGAAGGGTATACTTCTTCTCTTTGAAGTATTGTGCCATCGGGATGATATCCTGGTCATTTTTTCCTTTTTGGACAACCATGTTTACTTTCACTTTCATTCCCGCTTCAGACGCTGCTTGCATGCCTTCAAGAACAGTTTGCACCTTGCTTCTATTACCGTTCATATAAGCAAAACGCTCTTCATCTAGCGAATCCAAACTCACTGTCACACGGGATAAACCGGAATTGAATAGATCAACTGCAAATTTCTTTAGTAATGAACCGTTAGTGGTTAAAGCAATGTCCTCTACGCCATCAATTTGGTTCAGCCGCTTGATAAGTGTGGGGAGATCTTTGCGCAGCAAGGGCTCTCCTCCAGTAATACGCAACTTTTTTACACCTAAAGACACGAAAATCCGTGCTAATCTTTCAATTTCATCAAACGATAAAATTTTATCGTCAGGTAAAAAAGAGTAATCAGGACCAAATATTTCCTCCGGCATACAGTACCGACAGCGAAAATTGCAGCGATCCGTAACCGATATTCGCAAATCCCTTAAAGGGCGCTGCATATTATCCAGCACAACATTTTCCATGTGAATGGCCCTCGCTTCTATGTCAAATATTAATAATTCTTTTCGGGCACGTATACACGTTTAGCGACTGGTTACGGATAAAACCAATCGTGGTGATTCCCAGTTGTTCGGCTAGCTGTAAGGCCAATTCTGTCGGAGCAGACTTGGACAATATTACTTCGCAACCTATTTTGGCAACTTTCAATAAGATTTCGGAGGATATACGGCCACTAAAAACGATAATTTTATCGCCGATGGGAATATCATTTTTCAAACAATATCCATAAATTTTGTCCAGTGCATTATGTCTTCCAATGTCCATCCGGCTTAAAACAATTCCGTTAGCGTCACACAAGGCCGCATTGTGGACCCCTCCCGTATGATGAAATGTATCAGCTGATTGCTGCATATCATTCATTAATCGGAAACAATCATCGATGGAAATTTTCACACGAATATCCTCCATCTTCTTGGCGGTCAATGCATCGTTTACAAAAACAAATCCTTGCCTACTCATCCCGCAGCAGGAGGTAATATACCGTTTACTTTGAAAATCACGGGAATATGGATTGATTTTTGTTGTTGTCACATGGACAAATCCTTCTCTCTCCTGTATCCATATTTTTTCAATATCATCGTAGTTCCTGATAATACCTTCAGAAGCCAAGAATCCTATGACCATATCTTCTATATATTCTGGTGAACACACCATCGTAACAAATTCCTGACCGTTAATTTTCACTGTAACCGGATATTCCGTTACAATGCTATCCTCAATCTCCTCAGCAAGACCATTTACAAAACGAAGGATTTCCCTTTTCACCTCAATTGGTTTCATGATCAGTGGCCCCTATCTTGGTTCCAACGAATTCTTCCAAACCATTGCCAAATAAATCTTTACGAAGCTTTCGAATAATATCATTGAACTCATGCATCATTTTTGACATGTCCACATTTCCCCTCGTTAGACAGTAAAAATGACACTCTAATTGTATAGAAGTGTCATTTAAGATGCCATTCATATGATTATTGAGCTTTTACGATCTCTCTACCCTTATATGAACCGCAGTTTTTGCAAACATGATGTGCCATTTTTAATTCTGCACATTGTTCACACTTCACCATTCCTGGCACAACCAGTTTAAAGTGAGTACGGCGCTTATCGCGACGTGTTTTGGACGTTCTTCTTTGAGGAACAGCCATATTCAAAACACCTCCTGTTCATTTCATAAATCATCAAGAGATATCATATCTTTCTAGATTTGCTTTGTCAATGTTCGGCAGAATTCTATGTCAACGAGTTTAAAGGACATCAGTTGGATAGCGCTCCGTTAGAACGGTTTGAACACCATCAGCAGAATCGAGATGAAAGCTGCAAAATTCGCGATCCCTTCCAGCCAGGCGGAGCGTCTGCGGCTCAGACGGTACGCGTCAGGCAGATCATCGCCCTGCGTCTGCTGCAGCATCGTAAGCTGCTTTTTGATGCCGGCGGGATGAAGGCCAGCCAAAATGACCAGAATGACGAAGAAGATGACAATCGAGACCACATACCACAGCTCTCGGAACAAAGAGGTTTCGAGGAAGCCAAGCGTAAGTCCCGTAAGAAGCAGCAATATACCGCCGAATTTTGGCAGGATCGCCGTCTTCTCCAACAGCTTAAGCGCGAACTTGGCCTGACCGACCGTCCGGGCGCTGCTCATGATCAAGGGATAGCAGATAATTGCGCCAATAGCCGTCACGGCAGCGATAATATGAATGAACAATAGATAAATATACATGTTATGTCCCCCTAATTTGTAAATACTCTGCTAAAGATGATACTGTTCTATTTATTTGCTGTTTTGGCTCGCTGTTCTTCTCGATACAACAACCAACCTACAACAAGTACATAAACCGCAGTAACAATATGAATCCAAGAAGGTGTTTTAACTGCTGCATTCGTTAGTACCAATGCTGCATCTATTATAGGCATTAAAATAGAAGTAAACATAACAACAAGTAATGCTTTTCTCATACGGAGTACCATCAAGGCAAGTAGAAAAATACCCATAAATAGATCACGATCTGCTTTTATATGAACAAGATATCTATCAGCACTGTCATGCAATGGTATTCCAAAATCTCGAATCGCAGCTTCTGGCTGGATAAAACCTCTTACTCCTATAAACAACATCAACAGCGTAACAACACCCACTAACCAAAATGTTACTGACTTTGGTCCCCAATAAGTTTCACTCATTTGTCTGTCTCCTTTTTCCATTTATTTGATTGACTTTATTGTATATCGGTAATAATATTTTGTTAAGAACGCACTTTAAAGTACGGCACTTACCAAAAGTTAGGGGTGATTTACCAATGATTCATCAGCGCGAATGTCCAATCGAGACAGTCATTCATGTTTTAGGCGGCAAATGGAAGCCGATGATTTTATGGCATTTGATGGAATCAAGCAAGCGTTACAACGATCTGGAAAAGCTAATCCCTAATGTCTCCCAGAAAATGCTTACGCAACATCTTCGAGACTTAGAACAAGAAGGCGTGATCGAAAGAACGGTATACCCCACCGTCCCTCCAAAAGTAGAGTATTCACTTAGTGAATACGGCAAAACCTTGATCCCTGTTGCAGAGGTGATGTGTGCTTGGGGAGAACATCATAATGAGCGAAAACAAGAAGAACCAGCGTCCTAAGCTGGTTTTTTTTCTACATAATAGAAAGTATTTGTTTCTAGGTAAAACTTGAGGGCACCCCCCTTTCTAATAAGGGCTATATCCGCGCTGCGTGTGGCTTGTAACGATGTTTTACATCGTTGCAGATGTCTCTGCCGTGGCTGTCGCGCGCTAGAACGATGATTTTCATCGCTGCAGATGAAAACAGTGCTGGCATCCGCGCTGCGTGTGGCTTGTAACGATGTTTTACATCGTTGCAGATGTCTCTGCCGTGTCTGTCGCACGTTGCAACGATGATTTTCATCATTGCAGATGAAAACAGTGCTGCTCCCGCGTTTCGTGGAAGGAAGCACAATGTAGAACAGAATAGGGGTGGGTGTGAGGGTGGAAAGGCGCTTTGCGGTTGGCCGCCTTTGAAGTCGTGTTTATACCGCATAATAAATTAAAAAAACACGACTTCAACAGCGGTTGGAACCCCACATCCATCCCTCCACATGCTCAAAACGTATGGGTTTAAACGAAAAAGGATCGTCAGGATGATCTTCCCTGACGTTTTTTCTTAGCCTTTCTTACGTGACTTTGATCGAAAGTCAGAGGTAATAAACAAAAAAAAGCGCCACCGGATCACTCCGGTGACACTTCGCTTTAATCCGTACATGGTAGAAGGAGGCGGTTCCCCGCCTCCTTTCCTTAGGTCAATCTGTTTTTTATCCGCTCAAGAATGCTGCTGTTTCTTGCTCTATAAACGCCATAAATAACCGATCCCATGACTGCTGCCGCGGTTGATGCAACGATCATTGTTTTGTTTACCTGACGCATTACGAACACCTCCACATTTTTTTGAGCGAACAATGCTTAGTCTGCCTTAAAGGATGAATAATAATTCAAGATCTGGCTAATAAATCAATCAATTCCAATTATTATGAATACTTCTATTTTGCCTGAATGTACCCTTCCGCTTTAAGCAGTTCGGCGATCAGAACAGCTCCGCCCGCTGCTCCGCGTAATGTATTATGTGATAATCCAACAAATTTAAAATCGTATATGGAATCCTCGCGCAATCTCCCCGCCGAAACACCCATACCGCGCTCAATTTCACGATCAAGTTTAGTCTGTGGCCTGTTCTCTTCTTCAAAATAAGTAATGAACTGTTTTGGCGCGCTTGGCAGACCAAGCTCCTGCGGTCGTCCTTTGAATTGCAACCAGCGATGAAGAATCTCTTCCTTCGAAGGTTTTTTCTCGAACGATACAAATACGGTAGCCAAATGCCCATCCGTTACTGGAACGCGAATACACTGCGTTGTAATTAACGGTGCACTTGCTTTAATAATTTCATCATTTACAATGCTGCCCCATATGCGAAGTGGCTCCTGCTCGCTTTTTTCTTCCTCGCCGCCAATATAAGGAATGACATTATCCAACATATCGGGCCAATCGGTAAAGTTTTTACCTGCTCCGGAAATCGCCTGATACGTCGATGCAACCACTTTTGTCGGTTTGTAATCTAACAATGCATGAAGGGCCGGCACATAGCTCTGGATTGAACAGTTGGGCTTAACGGCAATAAAGCCGGAGGAAGTTCTAAGCCGTTTTCTCTGTGCTGCAATCACTTCAATATGCCCTGGATTAACTTCCGGTATGACCATCGGGATGTCAGGCGTCCAGCGGTGAGCCGAATTATTGGAAATAACGGGTGTGCCCGTTTTTGCGTATGCCTCTTCCAGCGCTTGAACTTCATTCTTTTTCATATCCACTGCACAAAAAATAAAATCAACCTGAGAGGCAACCTCCTCCACTTTTGATGCATCCAGAATGACGATATTTTTCACATCTTCTGGAATTGGGCCAGACAACTTCCATCTGCCTTGCACAGATTCTTCATATGTTTTACCTGCCGAACTGCTACTAGCGGCAATGGCCGTTACTTTAAACCAAGGATGCTGATCCAGCAACTGAACAAACCGCTGACCAACCATTCCTGTTCCTCCGACAATACCAACCTTCAGTTTTTCTGACATAAGATATTCAAATCCTTTCAAAATGGTTTGATTAAGGGGAACCCCTAAATATATATTCAAACAGTCTGATTTGGTGTACCGCATGTTGCACGTAAGCTGATCTCCTTATGCACCAATAAAAAAAATCCCACCCCCAAGACTATAGTCAGTCTTAGGGACGAGATTGTATATACTCGTGGTACCACCCCAAATTCGCTAATATGTCGCCATATCAGCCTCTTCAAGTACGGCATTACCATGTAATGCGAATACTTTAGCTCTGTAACAGGAGCTCCTGACACACCATCACCCTTTCCAGGAGGATCCGATGTGCTGCTCTGAGGCTTTTTTCAATAAAGTACTCTTTACTCCTTTTCAGCAAACAGGAGCTCTCTGTGAAAGAATTCATTTATTTACTCTACTCTTCATCGCATTTGATTATTGCGATTATATTACCAAATAAACATTGTAAGGTAAACATAATTTTTGAAAATTCGAAAACATTACAAATTTGAACATCACTCATCTTGTATTTTAAAGCGAGATAAGATCCGTAGTTAGCTGGTTAAGACGCTCACAGCCATTATCTGTGACAAGGACCATATCCTCGATCATGATCGAACCTAGACCGTGGCCATAGTATGGCGTCTCCAAGCAAATCACCATGCCCGGACGAAACACTGCGGCCTCGGACGGACTAATGAAAGGCGCTTCTTCAGCGGCGAGGCTCAGACCCGCGCTGTGGCCGAGATGGCCGCGGTTGTAATTCGTAAGCCCCGAGGAGCGAATCTGCTTCATGCCCTCCTCAAAGGCCATCTTCATTGGCATCCCTGGTTCAATGATTTGCAGAAGACGGTCGTGTCCCACCCTTAGTGCGGCGTAAATACGCTTCGCCAAATCCGAAGGGGGCCCCAGCACGAAGGTACGGGCGATGTCGGAGCCATATCCGGCTACATCGACACCTACGTCAAATTTAATCAGATCACCCTGTTCACTTGGACGTGTGTCAAATACATGCGAAGGAGCAAAATTAGCTCCTACGGAAACCATATGAAACCGTGCGCTTGAACCATCCGGATGTCTCATCAAGGCCTTGCGGAAGGCTTCAACGATCTCCGCGGCGGAGATGCCTACCTCAATTTCACGTATCGCGGCAGAGATGCCAGCCTCCGCATAAGTGCAAGCTTTGCGCAGCTGGTCGATCTCCCAATGGGTTTTTATCGCACGCAGCTTCGTAAAGATAGGGCTAGCTTCTACCAACTCGGATACTCCGGGGCAGGCTTGCCGTAACGCTATGACGGACGGGTAGCGCATCGAGCTTAGCTCGACAGCGATTTTCCCGTGGGAAACTCCATACTCAGCGAGCACCTGACCCAGCACCCCGAACATTTCCTCCGCTTGGGGGGAGACCGGCCGCTTTCCTTGGAATTTGTATTCGATCAAACCCAACGGGTCATCAACATCCACCCAGGTGGGATACGTTCGGACCTCGTACCCTGGAAGATCATTCGCGACACCGGCCGCTTCAAAATCATTCATGATCAAGATCGTCTTACGGCTAGGATCACGAAACAGGACGGCGAGTGCAACTTCACTCATACGCAGGGTATACATGAATGCGCTTTGGTGACCGGAAAGATAGTAAAAGTTTTCGCAGCTAGAGGAAACTAGAACGTCGATCTGTTCGTTCTCCATGATCAATCTGGCTCGTTCTGAAATGGTTTTTATATGTTCCTGATCAATATGGGCCACAATCTCAACTCCTTCGGATTAGGCTTTCCTATCTCCGTATGTTAAACAGGCTCCTGAGCCATCTGTCGCAAAAACTTACGCGCCCGCTCGGTTTGCGGCTGGACAAAAAATTGCTCCGGAGCTCCTTCCTCCTGAATGACACCTTCGCTCATAAAGATAACTCGATTTGCCACCTCTTGCGCAAATTTCATTTCATGCGTGACCACGATCATCGTCATGCCCTCGTTAGCCAGCTGCCTCATAACCGACAAAACTTCGCCGGTCAATTCCGGATCAAGTGCCGAGGTCGGCTCATCGAACAGCATAATTTGAGGCTGCATCGCCAGAGCACGGGCAATCGCAACCCGCTGCTGCTGACCGCCGGAGAGCCGGGATGGATATTCATGCTTCTTCTCAGCCAAGCCCACTTTATCGAGCAATGATTCGGCCAACTCAATCGCCTGCTCCTTAGGCATGTTTTTCACGGTCACTGGAGCCGTGATCACATTTTCCAGGACGGTCAAGTGCGGAAATAGATTAAAAGATTGAAATACCATACCGGTTAAGTTACGAAGTTCCCGGATGGTTTTTTTCTTCGTCAGAGCATTCATCGAGTCTTCCCACAGGATGTTGTCCACACGAATCGATCCCGCGTTAGGCTCTTCAAGACCGTTCAGGCATCGAAGCAGTGTGCTTTTCCCTGAACCGCTAGGACCTAAGAGGACCACAATTTCCTGTGAATTAATACGGAGGTTAATATCCTGCAGTACAGTTAAAGCATCGAATCGTTTACTAAGATGGTTTACTTCTATCAAGCCCACTCCCCCCTTAATAAGCCTTTGATAATTTTTTCTCGATGCGGTTAAGAATGTTGGAAAAGAACATGCTCATGAGCCAGTACATGAGAGCAATGGAAATGTAGAAAGGCATGGCAATATAATATTGCGCAATAAGCAGTTGGGCTGAGCGCAGCAGTTCAGTTACTGTCACAATGGAAACGAGCGATGTCTCTTTCAGCATGCCTATGAATGTATTTCCCATAGGGGGAATCGCCACGCGGGCTGCCTGCGGAAGAATAATCTTGCGCATCGTTTGCCAAGGGGACATATTCAGGGATAAAGCCGCTTCCGTCTGCCCCTTAGGCACAGACAAGATCGCGCCGCGAAATGTCTCAGATAAATAGGCGCCGATATTGATACTAAGTGAAATATAGGCCGCTGTAAGCGGCCCAAGTGTAATACCGTAGTCAGGTAATCCATAATAAATAATGAAGATTTGCACAATGATCGGGGTTCCGCGGATGATGGACACATACCCTCTGGCCAAATTGCTGATCAACCGATTTCCTTTTAACCGGGCGATGGCTATCAACAGAGCAATAAAAAATCCAAAGAACATCGAGACGATTGTGATAAGCAGCGTATAGTATGCGCCTTTGAAAAGAAAGCCTAAGTTATCTAAAACGAGTTCCATTCTTGCGGCCTCCTAAATTCACCCCACAAAGTGACGTGTTGCTTCGAAGCTTAATCCGATTACTTTGCGGGGACCCCGATATATTCCAATTACTTAAAAATTCGGATCGACACCAAACCATTTTTGGTGAATTTGCTTCAGCGTTCCGTCCGTTTTCATATCGCTCAAGGCTTTGTTGATGGCTTCCACCAGCTCTGGATTGTTTTTGCGGGTAGCTACACCTGCGAAATCTTCCTTGATCGGCGCTCCGACCGCTTTAATATTTAACTTGTTTTTATCCATGAGCGGCTTAAGGGCAAAGATATTGTTGATGGTCGCGTCAATTCTTCCAACGTTCAGATCCATCAAGGATGAAATGACATCGTTGTACGTAGCGATTTCAAAATTTCCAACCTTCGGCATTGCCACATCACGTAAGTATTTCTCATCGTTCGTACCAAGACCGATTCCGATCTTCTTACCTTTGAAATCCTCAACCGCTTTGATTGTGTTGTTATCACCCTTTACAACGACATTCACCGAGTTCTTAATATAAGGATTCGAGAAATCCATTGTTTTCTTACGGTCTTCGGTAATGGTCACCTGGCTTATCAAAACATCATATTTCTCTTTTTGCAAACCTTCAATTAAGCCAGAAAATTCACCGGTAATGAACTCGGCCTGTACACCAAGCTTCTTCGCGACTTCTTTAGCGATGTCGGCATCATAGCCGTCTACTTCTTTCTTGTCATTCAAAAAGTTGTAGGGAGCATAGGTACCCATCAAGCCCACTTTGATTTTGCCATTTTTCTTGATTTGCTCAAGCAGGTTTGCTGAAGCTGGAGACACGGCTGGTGTGTTTTTAGAATCGGTTGTGGGACTTGCCGCCGGCTGTTGTGTTGTTTTTCCGCACCCGACTAACGCTAAACCCACGATAGTAAGTAACGATGCCGCTTTGAATACTTGATTAACCTTGAATGTCATTTTTAATACACCCCTATATAATAATTTACTTGCTAACCTAACAATCCCCGGAATTCGAAACGTGCCGTTTCCTCGGCTATTTGCGATGGCGTGTATGCGGATGTGTAATCAACATCATGCATAGGTCCGAACAACCATTTGGTAAGTACGCCTGTAATTAAAGAAACCAGTATGTTTACACGAAGAGATACGTCTGCGAAATGCGGAAGCATCTCCAGCTCGATGGCACGGTTTACATTGTTCTTGAAAGCTTCTTCGAATGCGATCCACGTTTGCGAAACAGCTTCCCGGACCAACGGGTCTGCGCCCTGGCCTTTGATAAGCAAAAATGCCATCAAATTCCGGTTATGATCGGCGAACTCGAACAATTCTGTTAATAATCTTGCAGATGAGCTAACCATATCGTCTACGGTGCCCGCATGCTCGCGATAGCCTTGTTCAATCACTTGTGTTAGCTGCTCTTTGCCGTTCTCGATCAGGCGAACCGCGAGCTGTTCTTTGCCTTCAAAATACCAGTAAAACGTTCCCTGCGACACGCCCGCTGCTTTGACCACATCCGAAATCTTCGTATTGTGATACCCTTTGCGCGCAAATAAATCTAAGGCTGAGTTCATCAGAACCTGTTCTCGCTGCTGTTCTTCATTCAATAATGATGCCAGTTTCATGAGCTCCTTTCTATTAACTGACGAGTCAGTTAAGTTAATTCCGATTGGTTTACTATAGTATAAGAAACTCCTATAGTCAAGTCGTAAATTACAGTGTCAACCAATGCGTCCTGTATGGAACCCCTAATAAACAATTCCAGGTCTCGATATTTCTACCTTTACGTTGGGTTGAATTGTAATAAGCGGATAGGTGCTGTCCCAATCCATTGTCTTCCAATCTTCTGGATGGAAAGCAATGATCCTTCTGCCAATTCCAAAAACGTCGCAATTAGCCTTCTGCAGCTTCTGAACGACCTTCTGAGCTTCCTGTGTTAGCTCTTTTGAGAAAAACTCGTTCAATTTGGAAACTTGTCCGGTTTCATCTAAATGATCCGGAGAGAATTCCTCCGCTTCTGCCTTTAGCAGCAAGTCAATGGTGACCACGACCTTGCCTTTATTTACATCAACATCTAATTTCCGTTTTGTATGAAATACACGAAATGTCATTTTGCTGCCTATTTTCTTCGGTTGATTAGGAATAGGTAATGTCAGGATTGCCTTTTTACCCATTCGATCAGCTAATAATAAACAGAGTTTTGACTCTCTAGTGTCTAGAGTCCCTGTTAAGGATTTACTGTTAAACAAAGCTACTCCCTTAATAAGAGGGTTTCCATCCCCCGCTGCCAGATAAGGCAAAATCACATCTTGTCCAGGGTCAAATAAAACGGTACAAATCGATTGAATATTTTCTTCTGGAAGGATCGTAAATGTTTCTGCGCTGAGAATTTGCTTATCCAGGTTCAAGATGAAATTTGGCTTTCTCATATATCCTGTATGCAAAAGTGATTCGGCGCGATCTTCGACAACTCCAATCTTGGCGTTTAAAGCACTTCTTGGATCGCGATAAAAAACATCCAGAACCGTATAGATATCATTCTTCGCTAGCTGTTCTCCAATCATAAGAAATCGGTTCTTGGCCCCGTCCGGAACCAAATTTAGTTTTTTTCCTAAGTTACCTCTTGCTTCTCGAGCAGTTTCACCAGTAACCGATATGATTTCGGGTGCATTTCTCTTCTTATCCGAGACATCCGGTAAGACAAAGGTGACTAGTACATTTTCACCTTCTGCTTTGTCAATACCTACCCCTAGAATTAAACGAACGTTTTTAAATAACATTTGATCCCAACAACCGGTTAAGAGACTCATGGAAAGTATGCCGAGTAATACATGCCGGATTCTTTTCATTCCGCTGCTTTCCTCCTTCCTCTTAGGATGCTCAATAGTAATAACGGTATGGGTATCACATAGATCATGAACAACGCGTAATAAGAAAACCATTTATTGAGCTTGCTGATAAACAGAAAATTATGCGGTAGCAGAGCAAGCAGTAAGCAAACCACAACGACCAGCAAAGTCACCTTCGAACTGTTATCTATTTTCAATATTTGGGTTATCCCTGTTGAAGCTAGAAAAACATAATTGACAATAGACGTCATGACGATCACAACCCAAAGCGATAAAAACAGTAAGTCCGATCTTTCTACAATCCTGAAAGAAAATGCCTTAAGCATGTATAGAACAGGCTCTGGAATGATTTTGAGCTCCATCGGACTGAAAAACATAAAGCATGACAGGATTATTAATACGTAAAATAAGGTGACAAACGTGTATGATATCAACATCGTTTTTAATATTTCTCCGTCTTTCCCTTTGACTTGAGGGTAAACCATGAGCAAAAGTTCAAAACCTGCCAGCGTAATAACCGCTTCTCTCATACCTTTCATCATATTACCAAGCCCGGATTGACCTATGGGAAAGATATACAAAGGGTTTCCTTTGCTAAAAGGGAAAATGATCAATATGATAATAATGATTAAAAGTATAGAAACCAGCGTTTCAAATCGGGCAATTATTTTCAATTTTTCTTTGGCTAGATAATAACTGGTAACCATCATCAATGTCATAATGACCCATTTCGGTGTCGTTGGGAAAATCCAAGCATTAATTATTCGGCAGTAATTCATAAGGATCACACTTGCTATTCCAATAAAATAAATAATATAAAGAACACTAGTTAGATGACCTGCAAATTTCCCTGCTACCTTCGGGAGAAATTCAATCATCGTCATCATTGGATATTTCCTACAGATCGTCCATATCATGATAATGACCAGGTGGGTCGCAAATCCTGCCAGCAGCATGGAGATCCATCCGTCTATAGATGCTTCAGAGTGAACACTAAAAGGAACGGTTAACGCTCCCTCTCCTATCGCTGTTTGTATCGTGAAAAAAGCCAACTGCTTTTTGGAGATCCTATCTTTTTCTACGCTCATGCTTCACCCATCCCCTAGAAAATAATTCCCGCAGCTTTTTTTGGGGAAGACTGTCCGCAGGACGCCGGTTCATTTTCCATATGGGCAACCGGACGAGAGAGTCTTTCAAATCCCTCCATTTGAATGGAGATAAGGGGTAAAAATAGGGCGTTCCAAACCCCTCTAATTTACACAAGTGGATCAAAATACATGTAAATCCGAACGTAATTCCCAAAAAGCCGAAAGTAGCAGCCAAAAGCATCATCGGAAAGCGCAGAAAACGCACCGTCTCTCTGAACTCATGGGAGGGCACTACAAATGAGGCAAGCGCCGTCGATGCTACCACAATAATCATGATATTGGACACCAGCCCCGCCTTCACGATGGCATCTCCAATAACAAGCCCTCCAACAATACCGATTGTTTGCCCTACGGCAGTATGTAAGCGCAATCCTGCTTCTCTTAACATTTCAATGGTTATTTCCATCAATAGAGCTTCAATAATTGGAGGAAACGGAATTTCCAGTACGGCACTTTGCATGAGAAGCACCAATTCGTTTGGGATGGTCTCAAAATGAAAAGAGACAACTGAAATGTATCCAGCTGGTAGGGTAATGGCAATGAAGAAACTGGAAACCCGTAACAAACGGAAGAAACTTCCGTTAATCCAACGGGCATTGTAATCATCAGGTGATTGATAAAAAGCAAAGAAATTGATGGGTAAAATGATCGCTTTGGCTGAACCTTCCGCTAATACGGCAATTCTTCCTTCCATTAAATTGGCTGCTACTCTGTCCACTCTTTCGGTGCTTAATATTTGTGGAAATGGGGAGAAAGGGGCATCCTCAATGAGCTGCTCTACAAAACCTAATGAAGCTATATAATCAATTCGGATCGATGTTATTCGCTTTTCTAAATCAGTCACAATTTCAGGATTCGCCAATGACTCGATGTAAACCATCGCCAGTCGGGTATTCGCCTCCATGCCCACCGTCAAATAACGAATCATCAAGTCTTTGTGGACCACTTTTCTTCGAATCAGATGAAGGTTCGTATTTAACCTTTCATTTAACCCTTCATGCGAATCTCCGAACACTTTCTCATCGATCGGCTCTGTGATGCTTCGTCCAATTGAAGAGGATGCATGAAAGATGTAAAAATCGGTCTCACCTTCACAATCGATGACACAGCCGCCATTCAATAGAGCTTCCACTGCTTGTTCGATCAAGCATGTAATTTGCAGCTGACCCAGAGGAATAACGTCAAGAAACTCGCCTTCTTTAATTCGCTTCAATGGAAAGATGAGCTTGTCTAGAATCGTATCTTGATCTGTTAAGGTTGCTAAATAAATCAGATTGACTTGTCTTTGATTCCAAATCAATGTATGGATAACCAGATCTTCCGTATTGTTTAGAAGTGTTTGAAAATAACTTTTTCTTTCTTGTATGGACGAAAGCTCCATATCCTTAATTTCTGGACTTTTACCCAAAATTTCATCACGCTGCCCCTCATTTCAAAGGTTATTTTCTCCAATTGGGTAAAAGAGTATTCATGTGTTGATTCGATGTGAGACAGGCTTCCCAGACACGATAGAACCGACAGTTCTGTGGGACATCATTTATTAAATCTTCCCATAATATAACCTGTTAACACAGCTAAAGGGGCAGCCTCGCGGCCGCCCCTTGATTAAAAGTATTTCTTGACCTTTTTCTCGAATCCAAAATTTCTTGTTAATTGCACATAAGGCTTAGTGGTCATTTCCCAATCAGCAGTGATAATATTCCGGCAGCTATCAACGGACCAACAGGCACACCTTTTAGAAAAGCCACGCCTAGTATTGTCCCAATGACAAGACTTGTCACGATTGTAGGGTTGCCCGACATCAAAAGCGCGCCGCGTCCGCCTAGATACGCTACCAACACGCCAACGACGATGGCCGCGATCGATTTCCAATGCAAGAAGGACTGGTACAGCTCCTTGATGCTAATCGAGCCGCTGGCCAGAGGCGATAAAATACCAATTGTCAGGATGATGATGCCAAGCGAAAGCCCATTCTTCTCAATCCAGGGGAACACTTGATGCAAATTGACGACTCGAATAAGCAAAAGCACGACGGCAGCAATCGTGATCGAATTGTTGCGGCTAATGACACCAAGCAAAGCCAGCAGAATCAGCATAAACGATGGCATATCGAGCTGAGGCAAACCGACCAACCTCCTTTTCGCTTTGTAGAGGGCTGAATAGATTAATTAAAAATCTTATCATTTCACATGATCAATGTCACATCGCTAGGTTCTGGCCCTATTAAATAGGGTACCTGTTGCTAAGTCCCCGAGCTCGCTTCATTTTTCTTCAACATATCCTTGTACTTTACCTTTGACGCTATCCATAGAGAGCGGACCATAAATTTGACTATCAATACTTCTCCACCATGTATCACCCATGACAAAAATAGTACCTTCGGGTACCTTAAGCATTTTCATATCCATATGAAAGTAATCTTTCATAGTTTTCTTGCATGATTCATCACAAAGAGCTGAACCTGGCTGATTGACTGTTTTGAAATACTCGGTTTCATCCATACCCCAACTTAATGCCTTTCCATAAAACGTTTCCAACTTTTTTTCATTAATAAAAACTTGGCCTTTCTTTATTTGAACAACTTCACCTTGAAGAGCTATAACCCTAGCAATGTTATATTCAGGTGGATTTAAGTTTGGATATTTGTCCTTATTGATATTGGGTGTTTTGTAATAAATCACTTCACCTCGATTAAATTTGTTCTGACTGTAATAAGCTGGATCAACCGCGATTTTTCCTCTATCATTGGAGACGTACTCAAGATTGCGGCGTGCCATTCCATCGTTATGGTTCTCAATAATGATAAAACCATCTTTTACTTCTGTATGCTCAGGCGTCTCTTGAGTATTCAGATCTGTGATATTCTGATTATCACAGCCGGAGCTGAACAGTGCGAAACAGACAACAAATAATAATTTAATCTTCATGTAACCACCTTCTTTTACCAATAATACCCATTATAATATTAGACGTTTTCTAGTAGTAATTAGTTGTATTTTCCTGCAGCAGCCGCTGAGTTTATTACTGGCAGATAAAACATTCGGTTAGGTGAGAAAAGGCCGCCGATACACCGGCGGCCTTGTTCTCTATCATTATTCAGTGATAGTTTTTTCGTTATTTGAAGTCCAGATCGTGAAACCGCAACTTGAATAGAACTTTACCGCAGATTCTGTTTCTGTTGAAGAAATGTATAAATACTTCGCCCCTTATTTCCCGAATTTTAGCGAATCGGCATGACCCAATTGAATTATTCTAATCATAATTGTTCCACACTGATAACGATTTTCCCTTTGGCGTGTCCTTCACCAAGATACTGGAGAGCTTCAGCAACCTCACTTAACGGGTAACGTCTATCTATCACAGGTACAACTTTGCCAGCCTCCAAAAGCTCCTTCATAAAGCTTTGATCATTTTTGTTCGGTTTGTGAATAAGGATACCCATTTTCTTACTCCCGATCATTGAAATCCATGGTCCTAGGAACATGACTTGGAAGATTCGAGACATGGAACCTCCTACCATAACATAAGTGCCCTTGGGACTTAATGCACGTTTGTAATCGAAAATCGATCGATATCCCGCAACATCAAGAATCAGGTCATAACGCTGCCCATTTTTGGTGAAATCAACTTGCGTGTAATCAATAACCTGGTCTGCACCAATTGATTTCAGCATATCTAATTTCATCGTGCTGTCTACGCCTATCACTTCAGCCCCGAATGATTTGGCAATCTGCACTGCAAAGGTACCCACGCCTCCACCTGCGCCATTAATTAAAACCTTTTGTCCTTTCTGAATATGTCCCTTATCGCGAAGTCCCTGTAAGGCGAGGACTGCAGCTTGAGGTATGGCCGCTGCTTCCTCGAAAGTCATACTGGCTGGTTTCAGTGTTAGGGCATTTTCACGAGCACATACATACTCCGCAAATCCGCCCCAACTACACCCGGAAATGTCCCCGAATACTTCATCACCTGGAAGCAACTGCTTTATGTCTTTACCAACAGTTACAACCCGCCCCGCTATGTCAGCTCCGAGTATGTTGTATTTTGGTTTTAGTGCTCCCCCGAGACGGACCATGAACGGTACACCTCTTAGGAGATCCCAGTCCCATGAATTCACGGATGCAGCATGCACTTTTATCAATACTTCATTGTCCTTTGGAGTAGGTTTTTCTACCTCTTTAAGTTTAAGAACGTCAGTAGTTCCATATTTTGCGTATACAATCGCCTTCATGAAGATTACTCCTTAACACCTATTTGTGTTTTGGTTTTCTTTACTAATTGGGTTTTATTGTATATGAGTTAAATCCTTTAACGATCAGCCAAATCGGAAATATTATTTCAAATAAGGCTCCTGGAAGAAATAAAATCATTCCTGCACTATAACCGAAAACCTCTAATAAGGCGCTTGTTAACAATGATGCGTATCCAATTATCCCAAAGACAGATATTAAACGCGGAATGAGTTTGGATTGATATAATAAGTAACAAAACAACAAGCTGTATAGACCAAGAATGATCATCGCTAACTGAAAGGTCAAGAACTTCCCTTTTATTGCTAACGTACCTATTGTTTGAAAATAGGCAGTATCCGGAGCTCCTGCATCTATATACTCCTGGCTTAATGATATTAGTAATAAAGGGCTGATTGCACCAACAATAAGGATTATAGCCTCAATTACCCTGAAAGCAACGTAACCAAGTGCTATAGTTTCATTATGCTTTTTTAAGATTGGAAACAGTGTGATTGCAATACCAACAGCTGCAGCGGAATTCATTAACTCAAAGAGCATTCCTATGATCACTTTGGTTTTATTTGGATAAACATGAATAAGATAATCCGGATCTTTTAGAATAGATTCTATAAGACCATTTCCTAGTATATACGCAGCCGTTGCAGCTAGAAATAATACTCCAACAATTCTTGCCGTTTTTTTGTTTGAATTCATTTCTTACCTCCAACTATCATTTAATGTTTACTCGCTTTATAAATATCGCCAATTCGGATTGAATCTGAACAGCTTTGCAGGCCTATGTCCTGCATCCTTAGTAAATTGATTGGTTTCCATGACCATGTCAGCTATCTTTCTTCTGAATGCTGCAGAAAGCAGCTCTTTTCCCAAAGTAACCTCATAGACCTGCTGGAGCTCTGACAATGTAAAAAGTTCCGGCATCAGATTGAAAGCTATATCGGTGTACTCAACCTTATTCCTAAGCCTTTCAACTGCATATTGGATCATTTCCGCATGATCAAATGCAATGCCATTCGAAACGATAACCTCTCTTTCTACCCTTGCTGTTTTTCCAGAATATTTTTCGATAACTTTAATAATAGCCTCTAGGATGTCCTCATCGTTTGAAAGAGTAATTTTTACGACTTTTTCAAATATTAAGTCCTTCTCCAGCATGGTTTTCTTCTCTTCAAGCACACTGTACCTAACGTTGAACCACCTGGCATCATCCGCATCATCCCCAGCCTTTACTTCGAGTGACCTGCAGTCAACAAGTGCCATATACGAACAGCTGATAACTCGTGTACGAGGGTCTCTATTTACATCACCCCATGTATAAAGCTGTTCCATATAAACATCATCAATATTAGTTTCGGTTTTTAGCTCTCGTAAAGCAGCTTCATCCATACTCTCGTTCTCTGTTACAAAGCCTCCGGGTAAAGCCCATTGCCCTATATAAGGATGAACCCCCCTTTTAACCATGAGGAGTTTCAGTGACTTTTCCGGAAGCTTTCTATAGTTTTCTTTTTCCTCATCAACTACAGTAAAAATTAACATATCTACGGTAACAGACGGTCTTTGATAAATACTGGCATCATACTTCTGTAAAAACTCCACTTCAGTAAGTCCCTGCTTATCCCTTAGTTCCTCTTTATTCACGTGTAGATCACCCATTCTTTGATTTCAACATTCTGTTATATTCAAATTGTTATTATCAATACGTTAATATCATTTAAGCTTTAATTCCAATCATTGTCAATCCCTAATTTATAAAAGAGTTGTCCTCAAGTAGCTACCTACTTAGGGACAACCCTTTATCTCCGTCAGCTTTAAATTTTTCTGAGATCCCGCTGTTGTTGCCGGTTGTTTTAGTCAATCAGCGGGCGTTTGAAGTACGCAATCACTTTGCCTCCAGTTGGAACGACGGACACAAGTTCCCATCCGTACCGACCCCAATGGCCTAGCGCATTGTCCAAATTCCAGCTGTACAGCTGACCGTCTGCTGCAGGCTTTAGTCCATCTCCGATTGAAGTATCTGTCGCGTACTCGAACCGCTGAATCGGAAAGGATTGTAACTCCGGTTGAGGCATTCGTTCCTCCCTTAAATCCCAGCGGATTCGGGTTGAAGCATCTGAGAGTGCAGCGATAATGGCTTCCCGATCCGTAACTTCAAGTGCCAATATCCGCGGTGCTCTAGGCATGAAGAACGAGCGGTGCGAATGATAGGCCTGCAGCACCAACGTACCCAACTCTTCACCTTCCGCTGTCTTTACGACGTACCATATGCATCGTTCCCGTTCTTCAGGTGGTCCCCAGTTCTCAATGGAGTCATTTAAGTTGAATCCGCCCCTTACGAGGAATCCATCAGCCGCGAGCCGTTCTGCGACCGGCGCCATAAATTGTTGAATCCACGCGCCATAGGCGCGATCACCAAACTTCTTGAACATCTCGGACAGTTCATCCTTCTTTTCGTCGTACACTGCTTTCCATACTTGGGATAAAATATCCCCGGCGGTACGGGCAATGGAATCAATTGTGGTTGTTTGCATGTTTATAAGCTCCTCTTTTTGGTTAATCTAACAGTGATAAATAATAATATAATACCGTTAGATTAAACTGTTGTGCTATACTTGTCAAGAGATAAAATGGAAGGTGACCTGATATGGCAAGAAGACGAATTCATCCCTTAACAACAGATAAAGGCACGAATCGGAGTGAGCCGCTTCACACGCCCCTCGATCGTGCCCGAATTGTCGGGATCATGCTGGAACTGCTGAAAGCCGAGGGCTTGGATGGCATAAGTATGCGCAAAATCGCCGACTCACTTGGCGTGAAAGCCTCATCTTTGTATTACCATGTGAAGGACAAAGAACAGCTGCTTCATCTTTTGGCAGAAGAGATCAGCACCAAGATTGATTTGCCCGATACCACTTTGGATTGGAAAATGCAGCTGCGGCTGTGGTCGATAAGCTTCCGGCTAAGTCTGCTGCAATATCCGGATGCTGTGCACATCATGAACGCGACCTTTGCGGCAAGTCCTAACCGTTTGGCTCATATCGAATTTCTGTTTCGAGCGCTTGTCGAAGCCGGATTTAAGGATGCCGAAGTGCCGTGGCTTGCTTCCATGCTCAAGAACTTCATCTACGGCTTTGTCGATGAGGAATGCAGATTACGGGATCGAGCGAAGCTTTCAGAGGAAAAACGGGAAGAATCGGAGACAAGATACAAAGAGATTGGAGCATTGCCCAAGGAGCGTTATCCCCACTTTATCCGCCTAGCCAGTTATACGACTTCTGTGAATTGGGAGGAAGAGTTTTCGTTCGGGTTGGATATTCTGCTTGCTGGTTTCGTTGATAAGCTTGCAAGAGGCCTGCACGAATGATTGCATGCAAGATCGGCTGTTTCGGACGTTTGAAGCCCGGAACATGTCGGGGGTGTGACAATCCATGTTCCTTCGAGCAGATTCGTGGAAAATCGCGTAGAAAACGATACTATTGTACCTTGGAAAATACAGGAAACTCGATTAACCTAATGTAGGTTCGTTTAAAAATCGAGTCTCAAGGAGGTATCCGTTTTGCGCCTGTCACGTCACATGCTTATATGTTCACTATTCTTTGTTATCCTCCTCCTTACCGTGTATCCTGCAGCTAAAACTAGCGCTGCAGACCAGCCGCCACTGAAGGTGTTCGTCGATACCGCGAAAATCTCATTTCAAGTGGATCCGCTTCTTACCGACGGCACTACACTTGTTCAGTTCAGACCCCTATTTGAAGCGATGGGTATGGACGTGAAGTGGGATGAAGCCCAGCGGCTTGTAACGGGGTCCAAGTCCGGGCTAATAATTGAGCTTCGAATCAACGATTCCCATGCCGCGGTGAACGGAAAAAAAGTCGAGCTCAGTCAAGGTGCACTGATTGTAGATGGCAGCACTATGGTGCCTCTGCGTTTTATTGGGGAAGCGACCGGGGCACTCGTTCATTGGGATCCGGTTAATCGGGAAATCTCCGTGATTACGGAAACTTTATTGGCTAGTCTTGGCCTCACAAAGGAAGAGATGCTGAAACGGCTAGCCGACTATGCCGCTAAGCAGCAGACGCCGCCAAGCACGCCACAGAAACCGGCACCCGGGGCCCAAGAACCCAAGCCGACCGCACCGACTACTACCGTTCAGCCCGCTGAGTCAGCTGGCAAACCCGTAGATCTATCAGCACTACAAGGAATGTACTACGGCTTTAGAGACGACTTTGGAGGATATCAATGCGGTGGTGCATGCTGCGATATCTATACATTTCTTCCCGACCACCACATTTTGATCGGAGCACCTTCGCAAGGCGGCCCAGAAACAATCGATTGCACCCGGGATAAATGCAGCACTTACACCATTTCTGAAGGTAAGCTCAATTTAAGCGAGGGATACAGTAGCCGTACCATCGAAACATCAAAGAATGGAGAGTTGTACATTGACGGTGTTTTCATGACCCCTGTTGTACCGGTTAAGAATGGATTGACGTTACAGGGAACGTACAAATATATCAGCTATAGCGGCCTTGTAGGCATCAATGCTTTTTCCACATCATCGACCGAATACCTTTCCTTTGCAAGCGACGGCACATTCGAGAGCACTGACCTTAGCATAGCCAGCCTGGATGTTATTGTATCCGATACCCAATCGTCAAGTTCTAAGAGCGATACTGGAACATATACCATCTCGGGTAACACAATCATGCTCAAGTATAAGGATGGTACCACCGCACATATGCTTTTCTTCGACCATGACGTCGACGGCATTGATACTCTGCAGGATATACAGTTAGGGAATAATCGCTTTTATATACCAAAAGATTAGGCCTTTTTCTAGTTGGCTGCCAACGTCCATTTGGGCAATTGGCAGCTTGTTTGTCTTCTCTCTTAAATTTTTGCAAGCAGCAATATGCAAAAAGAAGCCGCTTCAATACGGCCTCATAGTTCTTGAAATCCAAAATGTTGTTTTGCTAGCTCTTTGAATTTAACATTGTCAATCTGTTCCTTACTCGATTTCCCATTCATCCATTGTGTGAAAGAGGTATCGGTTAACGTTACATTTCCATCGCTTGTAAGTTGGGTAATTAGAGGGGTTTTGTTGAATCGTGATTCTTTGTGATGGACTATGATTCCTTGGACTTCGTTCAATTCAGATAAATTCTCTAATGGTCGTTTGGTATCAAAAGCATACCCTATTTTCCAATCTGTATCTTTATATTTTAGTTTCATTTCAAGTATATAATCGCCATAATCACTTTCCATTGCTTTGACTCGAAATTCTCCATTCACAGAGGAAGTAGTATCTCCATTTAGCGGCACAGGTTTTAGTGGTAGGTTTCCACCAAATCCGGTATCAACCAAGTACGTTTGACCTTTATGCTGCAAAAGAATAGTAACATGAGTTCTCCCGAGTTTTGACCAGTCCTTCGTTGCATAATTGTATACTTCTCCGCGAACTAACGCTGCATTAAACCCATTTTCAACTAAGAAAAAATAAAGCAGAGGATTCAATTGATAGCATAGACCACCTTCATTTTTTACGAGCATTTTGGTTATCAAACTCTCTTTTGTTATAACACTTGTTTTATTTGAAATGATGCTTAGATTTTCAAAAGGAAGGGATGTTGCTGTTTTCCTAAGAATGTGATCTAATGTTTCAAATGTAATTTTTTGATTTTCTGGGATACCCATTCTTTTACGAAATAATCCGTTCAACTCAACCATTAGGAAGATTCCCTCCATGTTTTTGATTCAAAGATTAATTATAGCGTATGTATGTAGGTCATCAATTGCTTGGCGTGGCGTCTCATATCTTCAATGCGTTGCCTGAAAGCGCTATAGGCGATATGGTCGAGGCTGATGTGGATGAGACAGCAGAGAAGACGTTCCTCTGATTGTGTGGGCCGTCCTCCATGTTTGTCCCAGTGATTATCTAGAATTTCCTGCAAATCAATCTCTTGCCATTGCGGGAACCAAGGCCACCAATAAAGAAACAAAGCGTTATCGTAAAGAGGATCACCATAGAACGCATTTCCCCAGTCGATTACCCCTGTTAGCCTCCCTCCGTCCACCAGCACATTGCGGTTCAAGAGGTCGTTATGGACGATTCCTCGGCACTCTGGAAGCATTGCTACGAGCTGACGCAGCCTTTCTACCCCAGCATCGAAGACCTGTGCCTCCTGAGGCGAGGCGTCAAGCCGCTCGCGCCAGCCCACGAGTCGATCCCTCGGCTCAGCTACTGAGAGTAGCTCGGCCCCCCAGCTAGGACCAGCCCCATCTGGACGCCAAAGGCCAACTCCCTCTGTGTCTGTGAGGTCAAGTTTTTGAAGTTCGTAGAGAGTATCTAGCAATTGCGGAAGGACATGTCGTATCTCAGGCCCATTCAGCTCATCTAGATGCTTTCCAGATACTCGCTCGGATACGGCGTAGAAGCCGCTCTCCGTCTCGCCTATTTCAAGAACTCTCGGAATCGGAAGTGTGTCCGACGAAAGTGTGCCCATCACGCGATCCTTTTCAAAGTCGCCCAAATAGGTGCCGAAGCGGATAACCATTGCCTGCCCGTCGAGCATTAAGGAATAGGCTTTCGACCAATCACCGGCAGCGAGGGGCATAAGATTTTGGGCACGGTCACCAAATTGTTCCTTTACAAACCGGTTCGCCTTTTCGAAATCCTCCATAGGTTCCTCCCTGCATTTGTCGATTATTTAAAAAGAATAACGATTGAATCCATTATCGCATGATATCCCATTTGAGTATAAATTTTATTCGAAGTAGGATTACTGAGATCAGTGTATAAACTTGTTGTTTTATAACCACGATCTAATAAGATTTGAGTGAAAGCTGAAACACAATCAGAGGCATATCCCCTTTTTCTTTCGCTCATTGGCGTGTAAACGTAGCTGATTGTAATATTATTTGGGGTTGGACGTATAGAAGCAGCCATGGAAACCAATTCTCCGTTCACTTCCCATGCAACTAAACTTCCTTTATTTATCATTCTTGCAGCTTTTTTATCTGCTTCTTCTAAACTTATAGGCTGGTTAGTTTCATTACAAAACTGATACACCCACTCTTTAATTATGTGATGATCATTTTCTATAACACTCCGAATTTTTCCATTTGTATTTGTTTTTTTCTCTACTTTTTCTAGTTTATATATTTTTTGGTTCATTTGGACATTTGCCTGAATCCCTTTAACGTTAGAAATATACATAGCTAGTTCAGTAGTTAATTTCTTTTCGCCTATAAAACCAGGTATATCTTGGATTGTGTTATTCAACTTTTCACCTATAACGTGTATTTCCTTTGATGTAAAAGGAACTGCTTTTGATAAAATAATTTGATTAGGATGTGTTTGTAGTAAGACCAAGCCTATGTCGTTGTCTTTTATTACAGTAGCTATTAAAAGAGGAACTTCATCATTTTCAGTTAAATATTGTAAGATACCTAATACTAAATTGTTTTCTGCTTCATATTTCACTAGGTAAGAGATAACATCTTTCTTAAATAACGTTAGATCCTCATACTTTAAAAGTCTTATCAAACAAACCATCCCCTTTGTAAAAGTTTTCTGTAACTCCCATCTTAATGCATTTACATTATCAATAATATGTTTGGTACTCATTGCTTTAGAGACAAATAAAAAAAACCGCAATATAAGCGGCTTGTTAATGTAATAATGCTCTTGATATCCCTCCGATTTAATTCAAATAAGGTGTTACAAGTCTCCTTACACGCTCAATGCCTTCCCACATATCGCCTGGTCCGTCATAAACAATAGTTAAGGGACCTTCATAACCAGCTTGCTTGGCAACTTCCATACAGCGATTAAACTCGGCTTCATCCGGATATCCATCCGCATTCGTTTGTGCTTTGGCATGGATCGACTCACTGTGCGGAATCGTTTTGACAAGTTCTCCATATTTCTCAGTTCCTTTAAAATTGCCAAAATCTGAGGTTAGCCCGAGGAGCTCCCCGCATCCTTCCAATAAAGCAAGGCAATTATCCGCGATTGATGTTAGTGAGTGAAAGTTTTCTGTCACAACACGTACTCCTTGCGCAGCACCATAAGAGCTTAGTTCTCGAAGTGCATCAACCGATCTCAGCAAAGCTTCTTGATCCGTAGGTTCCGCATCACCGGCTATCACGCGCACTCTTTCAGCTCCAGCTCTTGCAGCAATGTCGATCCATCCTTTGATCCACGCGATGTCCGATTGTCTGCGCAAATCATCCGAACTGGAAATATCACCGTATTCAATTAACAGCGAGTAAAACTGAAGGCCTGCTTCCGTGAATGTGTGTTTTAATCTTTGTAAATATGATTCACTTGTATCCGGAAAATGAAAATGACACACTTCCAGTGATCTAAAACCTTTCTTTGCAAGAACTGCCGGCAATTCAAGCAAAGAGATGAGTTCAGGTTGGTCTTGGGTAACCGTTATTTGAGAACGCGTTTTATCATCCCAGCGGGTCCACCGCAAAGGCCCCAGATTCCGATGTAAGCTCCAACTCGTTAATGATAAAAATGGCATATCTTCCACCCTTTCGCCTCAACTGTTTAGTAGTATCTTATCAGAGTGTTGAGGTGATCACCATATTCGAAATCACAGATATATCTCATATTGTGCTGCTTTTGTGCAACGGGCAAGCTAGACCCAAAACCAAAAGAAAGAGGAACTGCCACACTGAAGTGACCCCCAAAAGTTAGATAGTATATAGTTAGACTGCCTTTAGCGCATGAGTTCGGTACTGTACCGGGCTCATGCCTTTTAGTTTTGCCTTTATTCGTTTATGGTTGTAATAGTGGATATATTGATCAAG